>JAQTST010000004.1 GCA_028711165.1 Candidatus Nanoarchaeia archaeon
CCATCCGGTGAATGGCTCGGCTCAAGCGCTGAAGAAGGACGTACCAAGTTGCGAAAAGCCTCGGCGAACCGCAAGGAGGTTTTGAACCGAGGATCTCCTAATGAGACCTCTTAGCGCGCAAGTGCTGATCCGTAAGGATCGGGAACGCCCCGGATTGAAACATCTTAGTAGGGGCAGGAAAAGAAATCAATAGAGATACCGTTAGTAACGGCGAGTGAAAACGGCATAGTTTAAACCGAATCCCTGCCGAAAGGACAGGGAGATGTAGTGTCATAAGGCAAGCTATATACAGTGCAAACCAGTGAAGTTGAACTTGTCTGGAACGTCAGACCAAAGAGTGTGAAAGTCACGTAAACGTAAACTGGAGGACTGTAGTTTGTTCTTGAGTACCGTGGGTCGGAAATCTCGCGGGAATTTGGGAGTCATCAATTTCCAAAACTAAATACGTCTTGAGACCGATAGCGTAGTAGTAGAGTGATCGAAAACTGAAAAGTACCCCAAGAAGGGAGGTGCAAAGCGCCTGAAACCGGATGGTGATGGAGCGATACAGCGTAAAAGGATCTGTATAGCGAAGGAATATGTCGCGAGGCATTAGTACGGGCTATACTGCCAGCGTTGTATATTACGTTTTGAAGAACGGGCCAGGGAGTGTACCCAAGTGGCGAGACTAATTGAAAGAGCAGTCGAAGCGAAAGCAATATGCGCGCAACACGTTGAGGCGCAGCGTATACAAGTGCGTGGAGTCACTAGAGTACGACCCGAATCCTAGCGATCTAGGCGGAGGCAGGTTGAAGCGTCTCGAAAGGGGCGTTGAGGACCGCAAGCGTTTTTGATTTGCAAATCATTCGCGTGATCCCCGTCTAGGAGTGAAAGGCTAATCGAGCTGGGTGATAGCTGGTTCCTTCCGAAACATGTCGCAGCATGACCTTGCTGGAGATCGTCGTCGAAGTAGAGCACTGATTGGGGAATACTGGAGGGAAACCTCTAGCTCTCCTGTCAAACTCCAAAATCGGCGTCATCGTAGAAAGCGGGAGTCCGCACTGGTGGGTAAGCTAACAGTGCGTGAGGGAGACAACCCAGACCGTGGTTAAGGTCCCAGAGTGTCGGCTAAGTGTAAACACAAAAAGGGCGTCCCAAGCCCAAAACAACTGGAAGGTGAGCTCAGAAGCAGCTATCCTTTAAAGAGTGCGTAACAGCTCACCAGTCGAGGTTTGGGGCCCCGAAAATGGACGGGGCTCAAGCCGACCACCGATACCACGGGACACCGAAAGGTGATTCTGTAGGAAGGCGTCTCGTTTGGATAGAAGCAGGGCTGTGAAGTCCTGTGGACCAATCGGGAACGAAAATCCTGGCAATAGTAGCACCAAAGTTCAGTGAGAATCTGAACCGCCGTAGGGGCCAGGGTTCCTCGGCAATGATTGTCAGCCGAGGGTTAGTCGATCCTAAGTCGTACCGTAACTCGAATACGACGAAAGGGAAACAGGTTAATATTCCTGTACCATTCAGTCATACCGCGCAAGCGGCCTGACGCCTCAGGGTAGATCGAGCAGTGTAACCACGCTGTCCAAGCACCGAAATCTGTGGAGTACCGTAATGGTGAGAAGCGGATGAATGTGTGATGGTGTAAATCGATTGATTCCAGGGGACCGTGAAAATGGGACTGAATGTCCGTACCAAGAACCGACACTGGTGCCCCTAGTTGAGAAGACTAAGGCGTGTCGGCATAAACTGGCTAAGGGAATTCGGCAAATTAGCTCCGTAACTTCGGGATAAGGAGTGCCTGCCTTGAAGAAGGCAGGTCGCAGAGACCAGGGAGCACTAACTGTCTAATAACAACATAGCTGACTGCTAATCCGAAAGGACAAGTACAGTCAGTGAATCCTGCCCAGTGCAGGTACCTGAAAACCCGGTACAACGGGACGAAGGGCCTGTCAACGGCGGGGGTAACTATAACCCTCTTAAGGTAGCGTAGTACCTTGTCGCTTAATTGGCGACTTGCATGAATGGATCAATGAGTGCTCTACTGTCCCTAGTCAGAACCCGGTGAACTTTACATTCTAGTGCAGAGTCTAGAGACCCCTAAGGGGAAGTGAAGACCCCGTTGAGCTTTACTGCAGCCTGTGGCTGGGTTGTGGTTTTGGATGCGCAGTGTAGGTAGGAGGCGTCGAAACCTTCGCTTCGGCGAAGGTGGAGCCGACAATGAGACACTACCCTTCTGAGACTACGACCCTCACTCGGAGACGAGGACACCTATAGGTGGGCAGTTTGGGTGGGGCGCCACGCCCTTGAAAAGATATCAAGGGCGCCCAAAGGTTGACTCATGTGGGTCGGAAACCCACAGTGGAGTGCAAGAGCATAAGTCAGCCTGACTGGATTTCGCATAACAAGAAATCCTGAGACGAAAGTCGGGTCTAGCGAACCACTAAGCCCTCTTGATGAGGGCTATTGACTACAGAAAAGCTACCACAGGGATAACAGAGTCGTCGCCGGCAAGAGTACATATCGACCCGGCGGCTTGCTACCTCGATGTCGGTTCTTTCCATCCTGGCTGTGCAGCAGCAGCCAAGGGTGAGGTTGTTCGCCTATTAAAGGAGATCGTGAGCTGGGTTTAGACCGTCGTGAGACAGGTCGGTTACTATCTATTAGGGGTGTTTTGAGGTCTGAGGGTAAGTTGCATTTAGTACGAGAGGAACTGTGCAACGGTGCCACTGGTGGACCTGTTGTCTGGTAAGGCA
>JAQTST010000005.1 GCA_028711165.1 Candidatus Nanoarchaeia archaeon
CCCGGATCATGGGGAAGAAAGGGGACTTCCAGTATGCCTACAACGGGCAAATAACTGTTGACAAGGATCATCAAATCATCTTGGGGCAGCACATCACGCAGAAGGCGAATGACAAGCAGGAAGTGAATACCTGCCTTGCAGGAGATCAAGGATACGACGGGCAAGCTTCCCGATAGGATGAGTTTAGATAATTATCAGGCGCAAAGCGGTGATTGTCATGGCTGTTCTTGCCGGGATATGTGTTGCAAGTCAAAAGACGGTTCCGGGCGAACGATTACCACTGACGATAAAGAACCCCTTCGCCTTGGGGAGTTCTCGGACAGCCTCCTAGGAGGCTGTCCGAGAATAGCCAGCAGCCCCAGGCAAACATAATTTAGAACGCGGAAAAGAAATGCAAAAAACAAACAAAAAAAGCAGTCAACAAGTCAACAAAACAGTTGACAAATACTTGATATGATGGTAGAAAAAGCCATCACAATCATCACAAAGGGGTTATCTATCCATGTCCATTCCCTTCAAAAAGGATCCTGTAGAATTCAATCAAAGTTTGCTGTTCCCATCGAACCTGTTTGATCTTCTTCCGGCAGATCATGAATGCTACATCTATGAAGATATATTCAAGCAGATTGATACATCCAGCATCGAGAAGAAGTACAGCGTTCTTGGTCAGAATGCCTATCATCCCCGATTAAACATCAGTATTTTGATCTATGCATACAGTCATGGGATTTTTAGTTCTCGCCAGATCAAGAAACGGTGCCATGAGGATTTGGGTTTTATGTTCATTTCGCACTTACATTGTCCCGACTTCCGGGTATGGAGTGATTTCAGGAAAGAGCATTACGAATACTTCAAGGCATGTTTCAAGCAGAGCGTTCTTTTGGCGATGGAAGCGGGCATGACGTCTTTTGGTCATGTCAGTCTTGACGGTTCAAAATTCAAAGCCAATACATCCAGGCACAAGGCAATGAGTTATGGTCGTCTCCAGGAACGAGAGAAGGCATTAACCGAAGAGATTGAAGCTCTGGTGAAAAAGGCGGAACAATGTGACCGGGAAGAGGACGCTGAACATAAAGACAAGACGGGTTATGAGATACCGGAAGAATTAAAAATCAAAGAAAAGCGATTGACCAAGATCAAAGCGGCCAAAGAAGCCTTGGAGCAAAGAGAACAGGCGTTGAATCCGGGCAAAGCGATCGATGATAAGAAACAGATAAGCTTTGCCGACAAAGAGGCCCGGATCATGGGGAAGAAAGGGGACTTCCAGTATGCCTACAACGGGCAAATAACTGTTGACAAGGATCATCAAATCATCTTGGGGCAGCACATCACGCAGAAGGCGAATGACAAGCAGGAAGTGAAACCTGCCTTGCAGGAGATCAAGGATACGACGGGCAAGCTTCCCGATAGGATGAGTTTAGATAACGGTTATATGTCAGGCGGTAATCTTGAAGCATTAAGCAAAACAGACATTGATGCCTATATTGCAACCGGCAAAGGAGAAGCCGACAGTGAAGCGCTTTCTGATGACAGTGAGAAAGGGATAAAGAAAGCACAATTTACTTATCATGAAGAAAAAGATTGTTTTGTTTGTCCTGCCGGTCATGATCTGGCCTTGAAAAGCTCAGGCAGTGACGGGACAAGAATCTATCAGGCAAAAAGTGCTGATTGTGATGGCTGCGCCTACAGGGGCCGGTGTTGCAAGTCCAAAGACGGTTCCGGGCGAACGATTACCACTGACGATAAAGAACCCCTTCGCCAGGCAATGTTTGAGAAGATGAAGCAAGAAGAATCACAAAAGATATACAAGAAACGAAAGACCATCGTTGAACCCGTCTTTGGTCAGCTAAAGGCGAACCTGGGATTTCGGGGATTCAGTGTACGGGGAATCATGCGAGCCGGTGGCGAGTTTTCCCTGATATGTGCGGCACACAACATTAAAAAGATTGTTCATGCCATCAAACAGAAGGTCGTCTCCTTAAAACAGGGCAGATTGATTCCCCAAGCAGTTTATTAGCGGGGTGACATCCACGGATGCTGCTCCATTCGGGGATGTAGAACTCATTTTTGCCGAAAATATTTTTGTCCGGTAACGAAATTTCTTTTTCAAGAGGTGATTTTGTCATTTTGGGGAGTTTTCGGACAAAAAGCTGGTTTTAAAAGATGGAGTTCTCGGACAGCCTCCTAGAGTGTTTGAGTTTAAACCATTTCAGCATTCCTAAATTTCGGACTGTTTCTGCAACTTCTTCCTGATTAAGAGGCGGTCGGCGTTTTTGTTTCCATTTCATCACTTCATCAAGCACATCTTTTTCGGACAGATCGTTTTTCTTTATTGCTTTTTCCGTAAATAAAACAGTTGCAACGATTTCAGCTTTTTGAGTATCCAATCTAAGGAATAAATCTACGGTTTTATCTATCATTGCATCCCATTGTTTGAAATTATCTTCATATTTCATTCTGTCTTTTTCATATGCCGGTCCTGGTACTATTTGGAACATTTGCC
>JAQTST010000001.1 GCA_028711165.1 Candidatus Nanoarchaeia archaeon
GGGGAAATCTCGGGGGGGGGAGGTATGAAGGAGCAACAGCTTTGGGAGATTATAATAATGATGGAAATTTGGATTTTGTAGCTACAGGATATGAAGAAGGAAGAAGTTCTCTTTATTATAATAATAATTCCATTTTTTTTATAATAGATAAAGGTGCAGGATCAGGAATACATGAAGATGATATGCATCAGAATAGCTTAGTATGGGGAGATCTAGACAATGATGGGGATTTGGATTTGATTAATATTGGAACTAAGACTGCAACAGGATTATTAGCTAAAATCTATATCAACAACAATACAATTTCCAACACCTTACCAACCCCACCAAACACATTCACATCAAGTTACTCAGATGGAATTTTAAATCTGAGCTGGGGGAATGGAAGTGATGCTGAAACTGTGTCAACAGGATTGTATTATAATTTAATGGTAGGGAATTCGACGATGAATAATACAATTGTTTCTGGAGTTTATGGAGGGAGTTCTGGGGGAGGAAATGCAGGGGGGGTGCAGATGGATATTTTGGAAATATGATGCAAAGGAAAAATATAAGCTTGAACAAGTATTTATCTGGGGGAACATATTACTGGTATGTTCAAACAATTGATACTGGATTGGCAAAAAGCAACTGGAGTGCAGGGCAGAGCATTGTTGTTGGTGCAGATGTGACTGCTCCGAATATTTCCGGAGTTAGTTCAGCAGTTACAAGCTCAACAGCGACGATAACTTGGACAACAGATGAAAATTCCAACTCGAGTGTGCATTATGGAATAACAAATGCAACAACTTCTTTTTCAGGAATTTCTGGGTTGAGAACAATCCATTCAGTGACTTTAAGCATTTTAACAGCTTCGACATTCTATTATTATAATGTTTCAAGCTGTGATTACTGGGGAAACTGCAACACTTCTATTCAGTATAATTTCACAACTTCTGCAGTTGTTGTTCCGCCTGTAAATCCGCCAAGCGGTGGTGGCGGGGGAGGAGGGGGTATTCCAAAAAAAACTAATCAAACTTTACCGGAATTTGATGTTGACTTTTCAGAAGTATCTTCAGGAAGTTTACAAGTCAAACAGGGAGATGTAAAGACATTTAGCTTTAATGGAGAGACAACACATAAAATATCTGCAACAGAGATAACCGTAACTTCAGCAAAATTGATTATCGAATCAGAGCCAATTACAGCTGTTTTAACTATTAATGAAACAAAGCAGATTGACATTAATAGCGACGGAGAAAATGATTTTGAAATAAAATTGGATTCTATTACCTTAGGAAAAGCTAAACTTTTGCTAAGTAAACTTTCCGGTGCAGATATTGTCGCAAGGGAAGAAACAGAAGAGACAGCCAAGAAAGAAGCATTATTTGATGTGAAAATTAATATTGAGAATTTTTTAAAGGTAGTCAAATCAGGGAGAGATGTTATTGCTCAGATTGAAGTTTTGAATGTCAATAACATCGGGCAGGTTGATGTTTTAGTAGAGTATGCGGTTATGGATAAAGAGAATAATACAATTGCCGAAGGAAGTGATACACTTGCAGTTGAGGCTGTTGCATCATTTGTAAGAAGCTTGACAATTCATTATAATACTCCATCGGGGATTTATAATTTCAAGGTTAAGATTAGCTATCAGGATATTGTCATGGCATCAGGAAGTTCTGAGTTCAGAGTTATCAGAAATTATGAAATAATTATTGCCGTCGGAATAACTGCAATAATTATTATTGGAATATTCTTTTACTTGTGGACAATAAAGAGAAAGGAAGAAAAAGATATTGGAATGTTAAAAAGACAGATTAACAAACTTAAAAATAAAAAGAGGAAGAAGAAATATGGCAGAAGTAAAAATAGATGAACAGTTATTAGAAAAAATCAAAAAATTAATTCAGAAGGGAGAGAATAAATTTGAGTTCCCGAGTGTAAAATCATTCGTAGATAAAGCAGTATTAAAGATGCTAAAATCTTTGGAATGAAAGATACATAATATTTAAATAGGATTTTTAGTTCAATTTTTAAGAGGATCATGGAAGAAATAAAGGGAGAGATAAAAGAATCTGTATCTGAAGAAGTAGAAAAGAGAAAAAAACATTTAATTAATTTTTTCAAGAAAAAAACAGACTGGGTTGTTTATGGAATTTTAGCATTTATACTTTCTATCAGCGTGTTCATAAGAACAAGGCCGATTCCAAAACTTAAAGACATCACAACAGGAACATGGACACTCGGGCCAGATTTGGACCCATTCCTTTTCCTGCGATGGGCGAAATATATAGTCGAACATGGCAAATTATTTTTGATAGATACAATGAGATATGTCCCTCTTGCAGATATCTGCTCTGGAACTGCGTGCAATTCAGTCAGTACTGCAGGAGAAATGAAACTTCTTTCGTATATGATTGCATGGTTCAGCAATTTCTTGAATATTTTTGACAAAGAGTCAACAGTAACTTATGCTGCAATTATTTTCCCGGTAGTCATGGCAGTTCTTACAGGAATTGCATTTTTCCTTTTTGCAAGAAAAATATTTTATAAAGAAGACAAAAAAACAGCAAACATAATCGCACTGATAGCAACAACTTTTTTTGTGCTGGTTCCGTCGATACTTCCAAGAACCATTGCAGGAATTCCTGAAAAAGAGGGAGTTGCTTTTTTCTTTATGTTCCTGGCATTTTATTTTTTCCTGGAGGCATTTACCTCGGAGAAATTAAAGAGAGGACTTATCTTTGCAGTTCTTGCAGGAATTTCAACAGGATTACTTGGGCTGATTTGGGGGGGAGCAATTTATGTGTACATGACAATTGCAGCAGCAGTCCTTTTTGCATTTTTATTGGGGAAGGTTGATAAAAATAAGATGTACTTCCTGGGTATATGGATTGCCAGTTTTATTATTATTCTACTGGTATTTTCCAACAAATATACTATCAGCGACATAATTGCATCAATTTCAACAGGACTTGCAATTCTAACTTTCTTTATCCTGTTATTTCACTTTTTGCTTTTCAAGAAGAAAATTTTTAATCTGGATACAAAACTAAAAAAAATAAAACTTCCCGAGGAGGTTATCTCTTTCCTGATTGTAATAGGCATTTTCTCTGTATTAGCGTCGATACTTTTTGGAATCTCTTACATTCCCAATCAAATCTCAGGAATTATCAGCCAGACAGTTTATCCTGTTACTAGCAGATTTGGGGTTACAGTAGCAGAAAATAAACAGCCTTTTTTCGTAAGCGACTGGACAGGAGAATTTGGGCCTGTTGTATTTAACATTCCGCTATTTTTCTGGCTGTTCTTTATCGGTTCAGTTTTCTTATTTTATACAATGATAAATTCTTTAACAAAAAAAGAAAAGATTATCTTGACTTTTGGCTATTTCATTTTCCTGGTTAGCCTGATATTCAGCAAGTATTCACAAAGCAGTATATTAGACGGAAATAATGGGTTAAGTTTAGCTGTTTATATTATAGGAATATTATTATTCTTATCGAGCTTTGGATTTTTTTATTACAAGAAATACAAGGAAGGAAAATTTGAAAATTTCAAGGAATTTGAATTTTCTTATATTTTATTTTTTATTGTTTTAACCATGGCAATCATAGGAGCGAGAGGAGCTATAAGACTGATAATGGTTCTTGGGGCGATAAGCCCAATTGCTGTTGCTTTCCTTATTGTAAAAAGTTCCCAGAAATATCTGAAGGAAAAAGAAGATGTCAAAAAATTGCTTATGGGAATTAGTGTATTGATTATATTAATTGCGTCGATATTCACGATTTGGAGTTATTTTAATGGAGATAAAGTTATGGCAGAGAGTTATGCTCCAAATATTTATACGCAGCAATGGCAAAAAGCAATGGCGTGGGTTAGAGAAAATACTTCTGTTGATGCAGTTTTTGCACACTGGTGGGATTATGGTTACTGGATTCAGAGCATCGGAGAAAGAGCAACAGTCCTCGACGGAGGAAATACAGTAGGTTACTGGAATCATTTAATGGGAAGGCACGTATTGACTGGGACAGATGAACAAACTGCATTAGATTTTTTATACGCTCATAATACTACTCATTTATTAATCGACTCAACAGATATTGGAAAATATGGCGCTTTTTCAAGCATTGGCTCTGATGAAAACTATGACAGATACTCCTGGATTCCGACGGTGTTTTTAGATGAAAAGCAGACTAAAGAAACAGATAAAGAAATTTTTTACGTATATCCGGTAGGTGCTGCAACAGATGAAGATATTATTCTAGAAGAAAATGGGCAGGAAATTTTATTGCCGAGAAGACAAGCTGCGGTTGGAGCAATCATGGTAGTGGAAGGGATAAATAAAGAAATTAAACAACCTCAGATTATTTTGGTATACAACGGAAAACAGTATACGAAGCCTTTGAGATATATCTACATCGACGGAGAATTGCATGATTTCAATTCCGGATTTGATGCGGGGATATTTATTTTTACGAAAGCAGAGCAAACTGCAACCGGATTAGACATCAATGAAAAAGGCGCTGCATTATACTTAAGCAGATTGACATTGCATTCTCAGCTTGCAAGATTGTACTTATTCAACGAAGAGTCTGATTATTTTAAATTAGTGCATTCAGAAGAAAATCTTGTAAATACAGATCTTGAAAGACAAGGATTAGACTTGGAAGAATTTGTATATTACTCATTCGCAGGACTGCAGGGGCCGATTAAAATTTGGGAAATAAATTATCCGTCGAGCATACAACTGAATTCGGATTATCTTCAAACTGAATATCCATCACAATTAACAACTACAAAAGCTGAAGAGTATTAACATGGAAATAATATTGCTAATACCTATTTTTTTGGGATTTGTAATATCTCTTTTTTCTATTCCTTTCTGGATAAGGAAAGCAAAAAAATTCGGACTGGTTGGAAAAGATGTAAATAAAGTTGATAAAGAGGACGTAGCAGAAGCAGGAGGAATATGTGTTGTTATAGGATTTATCATCGGAGTTTTAAGCTATGTCGCAATAAAGACATTTTATTTTAAAACAAATGAAAATCTGATAGAAATTTTTGTATTGCTGAGCACAATTTTAATGGTTTGTTTTATTGGTTTTATCGACGGTATATTGGGGTGGAAAATCGGACTTAACAGGAAAACAAGAATTTTATTTTTATTTTTCGCATCTATTCCGCTGATTGTCATAAATGCCGGAGAAGCAAGAATGATGGGGATTGAACTGGGATTATTATTCCCCCTGGTTATAATTCCTTTAGGAATAATCGGAGCGTCAGCGACATTTAATTTTCTTGCCGGGTACAATGGATTGGAAACAGGCCAGGGAATTATAATCTTGTCTTCTCTTTCAATCATTACATTTATTATGGGAAATACATGGCTGAGCATTATTACATTATGCATGGTAAGTTCATTAATTTCATTTTATGTTTTTAATAAATATCCTGCAAAAGTTTTTCCCGGAGATGTACTAACCTATTCTGTTGGAGCATTAATTGCGGTAATAGCTATACTGGGAAATGTTGAAAAAATTGCAGTTTTCTTTTTCATTCCTTACATTATTGAAACAGGATTGAAGATAAGGGGGAAGTTAAAAAAAGAAAGTTTTGCGAAGGTAAACGAAGACGGAAGTTTGGAGATGCCTTACGGAAAAATTTACGGATTGGAACATCTGGCAATTTATATTCTCAAAAAAATAAAACCAAATAAAAAAGTTTATGAGAGAGAAGTAGTCTATCTAATTAATGGATTTCAAATATTGATTATCGTCGCTGGTTTTTTAATTTTCAAGGAAGGTATTTTCGCAAATGCTGGATAGGATATTAAAAAGTGAATTTGCAAAAGGAAGCATTCTGCTTTTGTTTACTATTGGAATATTTAACTTTTTGAATTTATTATTTCATTTTATATCGGGGAGATTATTGGGGGAATTTTTATACGGAACTTTTGCGGCGATTATGGGAATAGTTTACATTTTTAATGTTCCTTCGGAAGCAATCCAGACAATTATGTCCAAGTATACTATAAAGTCTGCAAATGAAAAAGAAAAAATTAAAGGGCTGTTAAAAAAGGGGTTGAAAAAATTTTTCTTTTTTAGCCTGATTAGTTTTGCTATATTTGCAGCATTATCCCCTTTTATTGGAAAATTTTTGTCAATAGAAACTCCTTTGATTATTTTAACTGGAGTTATAATTATAACAGGATTTCTCACGTCGGTAAATCGGGGAGTATTGCAGGGGTTGAAAAAATTTTCTTCTCTTGGTGTTAATTTTCTTTTTGAAGGAATTGTAAAACTTAGTTTTGGTGTTCTGCTTATGTTAATTGGGATTCAGATATACGGTGCTTTGCTTGGACTGATTATCGGCGGACTTTTTGCTTTTTTAATTTCTTTTGTATCTCTAAAGGATATCATAAAAAGCAAGGCAGAAAAAGCAGATACAGAAGGAATGCGCTCTTATGCTCTTCCTGTAATAATTTCACTTGCAACTGTAACTATTTTCTATAGCATTGATTTAATCTTATTCAAGAAATTTTTCCCTGACTTGGCAGGACAATACGCAGTGATTTCAATGATGGGGAAGATAATATTCTTCGGAACTTCACCAATAGGAAAAGCTATGTTCCCTCTTGTCTCAGAAAGGGACCATAAAAAAGAAGATTCACGGGGCATTCTTAAAAAATCAATATTACTTGTTTTCACTCTGGCTTTACTTGCGTGGGCAGTTTATTTTTTGTTCCCGGAGCAACTTATATCTTTATTATATGGTGAAGAATTCTTGGGGCTCTCGTCATATATTCTTTTGCCGTCGGCAGCAATGATTCTTTTAGCACTGAGTAATATATTTGTCTATTATAACTTATCGACTGACAAAAGGTATATAAACTATTTCATGATTTTTTTCGTTATCATGCAAATAACCCTGTTAAGTCTGTTTCATTCGACAATTTTACAATTTATGATTATAAATATTATTGGAAATGCCTTATTTTTTGCTTTTCTTTTTTTCTCCAGTCTTAAAAAAAATGAAAAAATCTTTGAGTATAATAATACCCGCATATAATGAAGAACTTAGAATTAAAGATACATTGAAAGCATATTTAGGGTTCTTTAAAGAAAAAAAGAAGAATAAAGAAATAGAAGATTTTGAGATTTTAGTTGTGTTAAACGGATGCAAGGATAATACAAAAAAAATTGTTCAACAGCAGATATGCAAAGAATTAATTCTACTTGAATTTGAGAGAGCAGGGAAAGGTTTTGCAATAATGCAGGGTTTTAGAAAAGCATTAGAAAGAAAGATGAATATTATTGGATTTGTCGACGCTGATATGGCTACAACCCCGGAAGCATTCTATAATTTAGTTTTAAACATTGGAAATTATGGTGGGGTAATAGCAAGCAGATATATTAAAGGAGCAAAAATCAGTCCGAAACAAACAATACAGAGAATAATTGCAAGCAGAATATTTAATTTATGGATAAAGATATTTTTAGTAATTAACTACCAGGATACCCAGTGCGGTGCAAAGTTGTTCAGAAGAGAAGCTATTGAAAAAGTGATTAATGAATTGACAATGACTAAATGGGCTTTTGATGTTGATTTGCTTTACAAGATGAAAAAAAATGGTTTTAAGATAAAAGAAGTTCCGACTGTTTGGAGCGATAAGAAATATTCGACAATTAATTTTATGAAATCAGGGCCACTGATGGCATTAGCAGTTGCGAGATTGAGACTTTTAAATTCACCATTTAAATTTTTAATAAAACCAAAGATGAAGATAAATAAAATCCCCGACGGCAATTTAAGGAAAATGAAAGATATGAAATTCAGAGAGGTGGGAGATTATTGCCATAAAAATCCGCTGATAAAATGGCTTTTCTGGAAGAGACTTAAAACTATGCTGAAAATGGCAGAAGGCATAAATGGAGTTAAAAGAGTTTTGGATTTTGGGGCTGGTTCTGGAATTTTCATGCCAACTTTAGCAAAAAATTTCCCTGAAGTCTACAGCCTGGATTTGGAAGTATCTTCTATTGAATATGTGAAAGAATTGTATAGATTAAAAAATGTGAACATTATCACGGGAGATGATTCTAACCGATTGCCTTTCAAAGATGATTTTTTTGATGTTATTTTTGCGGCAGACGTCCTGGAACATTTTAAAGATTCATATTATATTCAAGAGGAATTTAAGAGAGTTTTAAGAAAGGGGGGATGTTTAGTTGTCAGCGGACCGACGGAAAATATCTTTTACAGGCTAGCAAGAAAATATGTGTATAAACAAAAAAAGCCAGAGGACCATTATACAGATGTGTATGATGTCATGAAAAAAACCTCGAGATTTCTAAAAATAGAAAAGAAAAAAACGCTTCCTTGCTTGTTGATTCCAGGATTTAAGATATATAAAGCAAAAAAGGCTAATTGACTCAATAAAATGGAAAAAGAGAGTAAGATATTAGACAAGGCATTAGAGAAGATGTTGAATATTTTTTTTTCTAAAGACAAGACAAAGTTGTATGTTATTTTGATTTTTATCCTGGGTTTTATTCTCAGGCTGATTAATCTTTTAAATGCACCAACAACAATCGATGCCTCAGGACATGCGTTGATGGCTTATGATTTTATTTATTCAGATAAATTAGCGACGTGGAATCAATCGGTTGGATTATGGTATTTTTTAACGGATTTATTTTACAAAATTTTTGGTATTAATGATATCGGAGCAAGATTTGCTGTACTGCTTTTTGGGAGTTTATCTATAATTGTAATGTTCCTTTTTGTGAAAGAATTTTTTGGAAAAAAAGCAGGATTGGTGGCTGCTTTCTTGCTTGCTGTATCACCATTTCACATAACAGAAACGATTCCGGAAATGGATGTCACAACAATGTTTTTTGTTTTATTAGCAATGCTCTTTTTTGTCAGGGCATTAAAACAGAATAAAAAATTGCCTTTTATTCTGGCAGGAGCATTTATCGGTGCAGCAGTGCTAATCAAGATTTATTCTGCATTATTCATCCCCGCATTGTTACTTTATGCTGTCTATTACGGAATAAAACATAAACCAGAAAAGAAACCATTTAGAAAAAATATCTTAATATTCATTGCTGTAGCGTCTATTTTTTGTCTTGTTCCCCTAGCGTATAATTATTTATTATATCAGGATAAGGGGTTTGTAGACTATATCTTTACAAATATTCTCGGTATAGGAAAAGAAAAATCTAACGAGTACTATTCCTGGGTTGTCCCTTATGAACATGATTATATGAATTTCTTTTTTCCTGGGAAAAATAGTGCTATTCCATTTTTTATTCTATATTTTAAGGTGATTGGGGGAGCAGATATTCTTGCAATTTTGCTGGGAATTATTGGGCTTCTTTTAATATTACTAAGCAAGAAAAAAGATTATTCCATCTTACTCCTCTGTTCTTTTTTTACTGTCTATCTCTATATGGGCTCTATGATATTCTTAATGACGAAACATTATATCTTTTTATTAATTTTAATAATTCCCCTTGCATCATTAGTTGTAGAAAAGATTACTGAAAAAGTAAAAGTAAAACATATTCTAGCAATCTTATTAGTTGCTATTTTTATTTTTCAGATGTTCTGGCTTTTGCATTATACCGACGGGAAATTTTTTGAAAAGTCTTCAATGAATGAATTAGTTAGTTATAAAGAGAGCATATCTGAAAATGCTTTAGTTGTATGGGACAGCAGAATATTTAGGGGGATTGGGACATATGTATTTATGGATAAGCATTATTTGGAAGCAAATTATTTTTCTAAACTGATGAATTCTCAGGAACAAATTTCGGGTTCGTATCAGCCGACTGAAACATATTTTATTGAATGCGCGAGCGACGACTGTGGGTGGGGAAATGTTAAAGACCAGCCAGAATTTAATCAAAGTACAGAGCAAATTGTAGACTTCTTTAAAGCAAATTCAGAATTAGTTGAAAGTATTGAAGGCACCGGAGGGCTGTCTTATTCATACAATATATACAAAGGAACCTTCCAGCTAAAACAGGGGACATTAGCGGCTGCAGATTCTTCTCACATATTCTGGGTTAATCCTGTGGGGTATGATGAAAATATTGCTCCAATTTTTGATGATTATGAAACACATAATATTTGGGAAGAGGCAATTGATAAAATTGCTCACTTTATTTTTTATCTATCTGTATTCATTGCAATATTATCTATCTTTATAGTTGTGTATATATTTATTAAGGATAATTCTGAAAAAGATTAGATAGTTCAAATGGGGAGAGTAAGAAATTTTATAAGTTTTGATTTGGAATTTTGGTACGACTCGGAATTTATCAAAGATAAAAAAAAGGCTTCGGAAGAGAATGATTTGATTGTTGAAAGTGTGAACAGAATAAAAAGAATATTAAATGCTCATAATACTAAAGCAACTTTTTTTGTAACGGGGAAAATAATGGAAAAGTACCCCAATATAATAAAAGATTTATCTCAAAACGGACATGAAATTGCTTCACATGGTTACAGCCATACAATGCTAAATGAATTAGGGCGAGATGATTTTGAAAAAGAGATGGAACTTTCAAGGGAGATGATAAAAAAAATTACGGGAGAAAACCCAAGAGGATTCAGGGCGCCTTCATGGTCTATCTCAAAGGATGAATTTTGGGCCTATAAAATTCTTGACAATCTTGGATTTAAGTACAGCTCCAGTTTATTTCCAGTGAATATGGGTTTGTATGGCAGTTCAAAGTTTCCAGTCTTACCATTTAAACCATTGGAAAATTCAAATTTAATTGAGATTCCAATATCTCCTTTTGAAGTTGCTAATACAAGAATTCCTTTTTCAGGAGGAGTTTATTTTCGTATTCTACCAAAAAAATTGATAAGTTTTTTTATGAAAAAGATGAATGAAAGAGGGAAAAGTGTTTTTCTCTACCTACATCCCTGGGAGTTTTGTCCTGAAATACCAAAAGTAAAAACTAGCTTGGTTGGGAAAATCACGACATATTATGGAGTGAAAAATAATGAAAAAAAATTGGATTATATTTTATCAAATTTTGATTTTTGCCCGTTTAAAACTATTTTTCTATCCGATAAAAACTTATAAAAAGGCGCTTATTCAAGAAGAAATAATGCTTAAAACAGAGGACATGGGGTTTATTGCAAAGAATACAGTAAACCACCTAGCTCAAAATTTATCATACCATCTGGATAAACCCATTTGCTTTCCCACGATGATTTATTTTGCTCCGACTTTAAGATGCAATCTCCAATGCAAATATTGTTCAATCTGGAAAGAAGGAAATATCCAAGAAGAAATGAGTTTAGAGAAATGGAAGGAATTTTTAAAAGATATTTATAATTGGGTGGGGAAAGGACAGCATATTGGAATAACTGGGGGAGAACCTCTTTTGCGCGAAGATATCTTTGAAATCTTGGGATTCATCAGGGGGTTGGAATTTAAAACAAGTCTTACAACAAATGGAACTTTGCTAAATGAGAAGATTATAGAAAAATTAACTGAGCTGAACCTATTCAACATCAATATCTCTTTAGAAAGTTTAAATGAAAAAACCCACGATTTTTTTAGGGGAAAAGGAAATTTTGAAAAAACACTCAAAAATATTCTCAAAATGAAACAAGCACTTAAAGACAATAACTTAAAAACATTATTGATTGTAGAAACAACATTAACCTCGGAGAATTTGAATGGGGCTGTAGATTTGTTGAAATTTTGCGAAGAAAATAATTTAAAAATTCATTTTGGAAATGTTGTTGAAAACCTGCAAATAGATTACCAAGGAAATTTTGAAAAAGAGAGCGAATACAAACCAAAAAATAGCGAAGATATCGACAGAGTTTTTTCTTTTCTGATAAGTCACAAAAAAAATATTGTAAACTCAACAGCAGAATTAAAAATGATGCAAAATTATTATAAGGATAAAAAAATTAGTTTTAAATGTTCTGCAACTGCAAGGAACATTTTTGTTAATTATAACGGAGAGGTTAAATTATGCCAGTATTTTCCAAGGGTAGGGAATATAAAAGAGAATTCAATTAGAAATATATGGCATTCTGAAAAAGCAAATGAACAGAGAAAAATTATGAAAAATTGCAAAAAAATTTGCCAGTTTGACTGCTATAAACAAAAAAGTCTTTTTGAGGAATATGAATTGTACAAGGCACTATATCACTAAAATGGAAAATAAAAAAGTTTCAATTGTTATTCCGGTATATAACGAAGAAGGTACTATCGCAGAGGTAATTGAGAAAACAAAAAAATTAGAGCTCCTGGTAAGAAAAGAAATAATTGTTGTTGATGATGGAAGCAGCGACGGGAGTTATGAAATTGCAAGAAAGATAAGGGGAATTAAGTTGGTGAAACATGAGGTTAACCGAGGGAAAGGGGCTGCGATAAAAACAGGATTAGAACATTCTACAGGAGACATATTTATTGTACAAGATGCAGATATGGAATTAGACCCTAAAGAGATTCCAAAAATAATTATGCCGATTGTTAATAATGAAGCACAAGTTGTTTATGGTTCAAGAAATCCCAGCATATGGAAAATAAATAAACAACCTTTATTTTATCTTGGTGGAATTCTGATAACAAAAATTGCCAATATTTTATACCATACAAAATTAACAGACGAGCCTTGTGGGTATAAAGCATTTGATACTAATCTTCTTAAGAGTATAAAAACAGAAGAAGACGGATTTGGCTGGGAGCCTGAAATTACTGCTAAAATAGCTAAGAGAGGAATAAAAATTTATGAAGTCATTATTGATTTTAATTCAAGCAGAACAGAAAAAGAAGGGAAAAAACTTAGAGCTTCTGACGGGTTGAAAGCAGCATATATATTAATTAAATATAAGTTTAGAAATTGATGGCAAAAAAATTTTCAATAATAATTCCTGCAGCTCCGGAGAGGAAAGTAGAAATTTTAGAAAGTTTAAAAGAATTAGATTATCCAAAAAAAGATTTTCATGTAATTGTAATTAAGGGAACCAATCCCAGCGAGAACAGAAATAAAGGAGCAGAAAAAGCAACAGGAGAAATACTTGTTTTTCTCGACGATGATGGGGTTGTAGAAAAAGATTATCTGAAAAATCTAGAAAATTTTTTTATTTCTCATTCGGAGATAGATATTGTCGGAGGGCCGCAATTAACTCCAAAAGACGAAAAAGGTTTTGCAAAAATATCTGGTTATGCCCTGAGTTCTAAATTTGGAGCGGCAAAGGTTGCTGGGAGATATAAGGGAAAATTGAATTTGAATGCAAATGAATGTGATGTAACTTCTGCTAATTTAGCATGCAAAAAGGAAGTAATGGATAAGATAAAATTTGATACAAAACTTTTTCCGGGGGAAGATCCCAAGTTTATTGCTGATGCAAAAAGAGAGGGGTTTAAGGTGGCTTGTTCTCCTGATTTTGTAATTTATCACAGAAGAAGAGCGGATATGAAGAGTCTGATGAAGCAGATATTTAATTATGGAAAAGTAAGGCCAGCGAAAGAAAAATTTTCTGAAACATTAAAAAAACCATCTTTTTTAATTCCGAGTTTATTTGTTTTTTATATCTTATTTTTGATAGGAACATCTGTTAAAGAAGTAGCAATTACAGGAGCGATTATCAGCACTACAATAATTGATGGTTTATCATTTTTGCCGTTAATTGCATATACTGCCCTAAATATACTTTTTTCGTTATATGAATCAATTAAGAATAAAGATTTTAAATCGGTTTTTGTCCTTCCAGTAGTGTATTTTATGATTCATCTAAGTTATGGAACAGGGATGATATATGGTTATATAAAAAAATTGATAAATAAAAATGAAAAAGAAAATCCTCCTTATTGAACCGGGAGCACGACATACTTTATATCCACCGATAGGATTAATGCATTTAGCTGCAGTATTAAGAGACGAATATGAAGTTTGCATTAAAGATTATTCTGGAGAGGAAATTATTGGGGAAGAAGTTAAAAAGATAATAGAAGAAATAAATCCTTTTATCGTCGGAGTGAGAGTTCTAACAGGACCGCCGATTCCGCGTGCTGTTCTCGTCAGCAAAATTGCAAAAAATTTGGGAAAGACAGTTGTCTGGGGAGGACCGCATCCGACAATACTTCCCGAGCAGAGTTTGAGAGAAGAATATATTGATTCTGTGGTGATAGGTGAAGGAGAGCATACATTTAAACAACTCTTAAAATATTACGAAGGTGAAAAGATTAAATTAGAAGGAGTTGGAATGAAAACGAATGGCAAAATAAAAATAACTCCTGCTTCGAAGCACAATATTGATTTAGACAAATTACCAATGCCTGCGTGGGATTTGGTTGAAAACGTTAACAAATATTTTCCTAATAAAGAACATAATATGCTTCCAATAAGCACGACGAGGGGGTGCGCGTTCAAATGCGGTTTTTGCCATAACAGCAATAAAAATGTAAAAGAATATCTCGGCTGCTACAGAATTGCAAATCCAAAAAGAGCAATAGAGGAATATAAGTTTGTTCAGAATTTGATTAAAAATAAAATTGATATTTTAGATGTTGGAGAAGATTTGCATCTGGTTTCGGAAGATTATGCGAAAAGATTTTGTGATGAAATAAAAAATAGCGGATTAAATTTAAAATGGTTTACTGCTGCGAGGTATCAGACATTGACTAAAGAGATGATTGATTTAATTGCTGATTCCGGATGCATAAGAGTCCTTTTGGGAGTCGAATCCGGAAGTGAGAGAATTCAAATGATGAACAATAAAGTTGTAAAATTAGAACACGCTAAAGAGATGGCAAAATATCTCAGAAAGAAAGGAATTTTTGCCACGAATGCTTATATTTTTGGCCACCCGACAGAAACAGAAGAAGAATTAAAACAGACGATTCAATTCATAAAAGAAATTCCTGCAGATGAAAATTTAATTCAATTATACAGGCCGATGCCAGGAACTCCTTATTTTCAGATATGCGTCGAGGCTGGGAGAGTAAAAGTTCCTGAAAGACTTGAAGATTGGGGTGGTTTTGGAGTTCTCGGACATGATGTAAATGTTTCTGAGGTTCCGGATAAAATTTTATTTTCAAATTTTTATAAAACAAATGCTTTGCAGCAGTCAAAATACTGGATTAACCAGCAAAAGTTTTTTCTTAGGAATAATATGTATGAAGAATTTTTCAGAAATCTTGTTAAGAATAGATTTACATTTAAATTGAAAGAATTTATCGAGAGTAAAAATGAAAAAATTGAATGAAACGGTTAAAAAATTAAATCTCGGATGCGGGGAAGATTATAGAGTGGGGTGGGTTAATCTTGATTTTAATAAAGAAGTAAAAGCAGATGTTTATCATAATTTAGAAAAATTCCCTTACCCATTTAAAGACGATGAATTTGACTTGATATATATTGACAACGCTCTTGAACATGTTCAGAATGTATTAAAGTGTATTGAGGAATTATGGAGAATATCAAAAAAAGGAGCTGAAATAATTATTTATGTCCCCCACTTCACAGGGATATATGCAACAAAACATCTTGCTCATTATCATCAATTTGGGATAGGAACTTTTGATATATACAAAAAAATCAGCGGACTCGATAAAGGATTTAATGGTGAAAGATACGGCAAAGCAAGATTCGAAATAATTGAACAAAAATTGTTATATTTTCATCATAATTCCGTAGAGATTTCCTTGTTGTCAAAATTACCAATAAACAGGATGTTTAATTTTAGCCGAAAATGGCAATTAATCTTGGAGAAATTTTTCCCTCTTAAATTTGATGAAATCAGATATAAACTGAAGGTGTTGAAATAATGAAAAAAGTAATTTTAATAACGGGGGGAACGGGATTTATTGGAAGGAATCTTATTCCCTTACTTGAAAAAAAATATGAAATAAAAATTCTTTCCCGAGAGGTAGATGGAGAAAAAATTGTAAAGGGGGATTTGGTAAATTATGACTCGGTTAAAGACGTTACAAAAAATGTTGATGAAGTAATACACCTAGCATATTCAAAAAATTATCCTGAAAATATTCTAATGACTGAAAATTTAATTAAGGCTTGTAAAGAAGAGGAGGTAAAAAAAATAATTTTACTAAGTTCAATGTCAGCCAAAAGAAGTTATCCTGACGATTATGGAAAAAATAAACTTGAAATTGAAAAGATAATTAAGAATTCAGGAATAAATTATACAATATTAAGGCCGAGCATAGTTTATGGGAAGGGAAGTAAAAGTTTTGATTTTATTATCGAGAAAATAAAAAAATTGCCTTTTATTCCGATAATTGGAAATGGGAAATATGCAATAAGTCCTGTTTATATCGACGATGTTATCTGTATGATTGACAAATGTGTGAATAATAAGAAAACGGATAAAAAAGAATATGATTTGCCTGGGGGAGAAAGCATCTGGTTTAGAGATTTGATAAAAGAACTTAAAAAAGAAATAAACACTTCGAAGAAAGAGATTAATATTCCCATAGGAATTTGCAAAATTGTTGCGAGAATATCCCCAAAGGTTATAAGCATGGAAAATATCAAGAATTTGACAGAAGACAGCAAAGCAGATATTGAAATTGCAAGGAAAGATTTAGGCTATAATCCTGTTAAATTTTCCGAAGGAATAAAAAATGGTCTCATATAAACAGATAATGAAAAGTGCTATTGCACGAAAACCAGTGAGGTCTATAGTCAGTAGCATGTCTACCTTTAGGCACGGCCAAAAAGCAGGATTGCCATTTAAGTTAAAATTTGAAAGTTCTTCTGTGTGCAATTTAAAATGTGGTATGTGCCCGCTAAATTCAGGATTAAAAAGAAAACAGGGATTTTTGAAATTTGATAATTTTAAAAAAGTATTTGACCAGATAAAACCTGCGTATCTGAATTTAACTGGTATCGGCGAGCCTTTTCTCAATCCAGATATTTTCGATATTATAAAATACGCCAAGAAAAATAAAGCAATGGTAAAATTTGATACAAATGCTATGCTATTAAATGAAGAAAATATAACAAAAATTTTAGAGACAGGAGTTGATGTTTTATCAATTTCTATCGACGGAACTACGAAAAAAAGTTATGAACAAATAAGAGTTGGAGGAAATTTTGACACAGTCAGACAAAATGTTAAAAGATTAGTCGAAGAAAGAAATAAAGTAAATTCTTCAACGGAAGTGCATATGTTTTTTGTGCTACAAGCAAAGAATATTCAGGAATTGCCAAATTTTGTAAAATTAGCTGATGAGCTTGGAGTAAATTATGTTGCAGGAAGTTTTGTTGTTAACCTCGGAGATAATAAAAATGAAAAGAATAAAATATTTGATTACAAAGAAAAGGTGGACGAATTGGTAAGAGAAACAGAAGAAGCAGTGAAAAATGCAAAAGCGAAAGTGAGTATTGAACCGCTTCTGGAATATATAAAATCTTCAGGGAGCAAAGAATTCTACAATGAAGACATGCCTTGTTTTATGCCGTGGTATTCTGTTTTTATAACTTGGGATGGCTGGGTAAATCCATGTGATTTTTCATGTGATAATGAAATTGTTTTTGGAAATGTTTTTGAAAAACCATTTAAGGAAATCTGGAATAATGAGAAATTAAAAAATTTCAGAATACAACTGTTAAACAGCAGGAAAGAAATTCCATTATGCAAAAATTGCGGAGTAAATGAAAGTTATATTGAGGATGAATTTAAAAAAATAAGAAAAATTCCTTTTCTAAAACGCCTGCAGAATAATAAAAATAGCTAAAATGGAATATCCAAAAATAAGTGTAATAATGCCAATTTACAATGAAGAGAAAAAGATACAGAAATGTCTGGAAAGTATAAGGGAGCAGGATTATCCCCAAGATAAAATAGAGATTGTTTTTGTTGACGATGATTCAACAGACAAAAGCCTGGAGATAGCAAAAAAGTACAAAATAAAATATGTAAGAAATGGTGCTCACGATTATGACATTGGAAAATCTTTGGGAATTAAAGAGGCAACCGGTGAATATATCACATTTCTCGACGGGGATAATATTTTGCCGAATAAAGATTGGTTTAAAAAAATGATTCAGCCATTAATTGAAGACAAGAGCATTATCGGAAGTCAACTGATGTGGATTAAATATGATAAAAGTTATCCTTTTTTTGACAGATACTGCACATTATATGGAATTACAGATCCTCTAACAATTTATCTCGAAAAAAGAGGGCATTTAATGCTCTGGGAAAAAAAATGGAAATTGGGATTAGTAAAAGATAATGAAAATTATTCTATTGCAGAATTCAATGAAAAGAATTTACCAACAATCGGTTCTGTCGGGTTCACAATAAAAAAAGAATATTTGCTAAAAACAGATTATGATCCGGCTTTTTCTCATCTCGACTGTATGCAGGATTTAATTAAATTGGGATTAAAACGCTTTGCGATAGTAAAACAGGATATCATTCACCTGCACTCTTCCAGTTATTCTGATTTCATCGGGAAATTAAAAAGAAATTTAAATATTTTTATGAGAGATTATAAAAAAAGAAGGTACAAATGGGAAGCCCCCCTATGGAAAAAAGCTTATGCAACTTTTGCTATGGGGACATTTATTATCCCATTTTATCATGCAACAAGGGGATATCTCAAGATTCATGACGTCGCATGGTTTGCACACCCTTTTATTTGTTTTTCTGTTATCACCAAGTATCTTAAAATATTTTTATTCTGGAAATTAGGATGGACAAAAAATTAGAGAATTAATTTCTTTAAACCTTCTTCCAATTCAAGAGGAATTATCCCTATTTTTGAAATATCAGCAATAAACTTTTCAACTTCCTGAGAAATGGGAGGAGAATATTTTATACTAACATTACTTTTTGAAACAGAGAGTACAAGTTCTGCCAATTGTTTTATTGAAGTTCCTTTTCCACCACCGATATTAAAAATTTCATTATCATATTTTTCTATCGAATCCAATAAAACTTTTATGACATCATCTATCCAGACGAAGTCGAGTACCTGTTCTCCGCCATTAATAACCAAGTCTTCATTATTTTTTATCTTTCTAATAAAAGAGGGAATAACTCTGTATTTTCCTGGGTCATTTGGACCATAAACATTTGATAGTCTGAATATTGTCAAATTAATTCCATAATTTTTTGCGAAGATGTTACAAAGAGATTCTCCGCAAACTTTTGAAGTGCCATAGATATTAACTGGATTTAATGGAGTGTTTTCTTTTACCGGCAGAGATTTTGCATTACCATAAACTTCTCTCGAGGAACTAAAGATTAATTTTTTTACCTTGTTCTGAAAAGCAGATTTTAAAACATTAAAAGTTCCGTTTACATTTGTTGAAATGCAATATTCTGGATTTTCAGTGCTGTCCTTAATGCTGGACAAGGCTGCCAAATGAAAAATGACATCAATATTCTTACAAGCCTGATTTACTAATTCGAAATTTCTGATATCTCCGTCGATGAATTTTATCTTTTCTATAAAAGGAAAGGTTTCAGGGTTTTGATTATGGTAAAGATTGTCTATTACAGTAACTTCATGATTTTGTTTAACTAAAGCATTTACAAGATGTGCACCAATAAAACCTAACCCGCCAGTAACAAGAACTTTCATTTTGATTCGATTATATTTTTATTAATAAAGATTGTGATTAATTATAACTAGTTTCATAAACAATTAGTATAGGTGTTTGTTGTGCCTGATCTTCAAACCATACTTTTACAGGAGTAAATATATCGGGATATTGCGACGGATAAGTTAAAGTCCACTGAGGATTAGATGGTTCAAATGCTGAAACAACGACATATTTCGGCTTTTCATAATTTATTACGCCCCCCAATTGTTCTGGAGTGTAATATGCTCCTTCAGTAGAATTATAAAAAGAAATTACTTTTCTCTCGGAATAATAAACTGTCTGCGGAACTGAAGCAGTCATGATTATATCATTAGGATTAGAATTATCTTTCATCCACAGCGCCGCTTCTTTTACAGGCATATAACTACTTACCTTGTCTTTTATTATAATATCTGCATGATTTAATTGAAAATAAGCACCGAAAATAAGCGCGACAATTAAAATTATTATTGCTAGACTCTTGAAATTTTTTTTGACAAAGTCAAAAATCAAAACCAAGCCCTTCGCTGAAAGAATAAAGATACCTATTGACATTGCAATAAGCCATCTATTTTCTGCTACTCTTAAGAAGAAGATAAAAAAGAAAAGGATGACTGTTACTAATAGGAATGAAAATAAATCATTATAATATTTTTTATCTTTTTTGAATAGAGTAAGATCGAGGCTTAAGAAAAGAGGGAAAAGAGTAGTCAGCCCGATTAAGAAAAATACGAAAAAACCGAGCTCAGGATAATCATACAAATGCTGAAACATATACCACCCAGGACTTAGATTAGATACATCACCATAACCCTGACTGAAAGCAAATACATTTCCGTGGTAAAACTGATTCCATATAAGGTAAGGAGATATTGTGAGGATGAAGACTAAAACTGCAATCCACAAATGTTTGTTTTTTAAAAATTTAAATTGCTCTGTTGCAAATAAGAAAAAGAAAATAATTCCACCATATAGGATTCCTGTGAGTCGACAGAGAAAAGATAAAGCAACAAAAAAACCAATTAGCCAGATAAGATATTTTTTTTCTTTTTGGACATATCCTTTCCAGAAACAGAGAAGAGACAAAATCCCAAACAATAATCCAAGCGTGTCAGTCATTAATCTCATACTGTAGAAGAGATGAATCCATGAAACTGAGGTTATAAACGCAGTTATCAATGCTATTTTTTTATTATACATCTCTTTAACGAGAAGGTATGTGAAAAGAACAACAAGCAGAGCAGGAATTAATTCGAGAAGGAATTTAATGCTGTTTTCCTGAAATCCAATTTTGTATATTAAAAAAGCTAAAAATGAGAACAATGGCGGTCTTGCGGGATGAATCTCATAAGGAATATCAAAAGCCCAATATTTTGCAGCAGATAAATATTCTGCTTCATCATGCCACAAAGTTTGACCATCTGTGATAAAAAAATAATATGACAGCAAAACAAAAGAAAATATCAAAAGTCCAAATAAAAGGATATTATACTTATTGGTTAAGATAGTTTTTATTTTTCCCTTTAATTCTTCTTTTTTTTTCTCTGTATCTGATGAAGACTCTTTTATCTCTCCTTTAATTTCTTCCATAAATTGAGAGAGAAAATGAAGTTTTTATTTATTGTTATTTTAAATCTCAACAAAAGTCTCCTTATTTGTTCCAGGGCAATCTTTGCATAATGCAAGACTTTTTTTATTAGTTAATATTTTTTTTCTGAAAGCAAGATACTTATTGTTATTCCAAATGTCTCTTATTTTTTCCTTAAACGCATTTCCAAAGACAAACAAGTTGTTCATATCAAAACAGCAAGGAACAACGCTTCCATCCCAGTTTACAACAATTTCATCCCAGAGGAAATCGCATTCATTTTTAATTTCTTTTTTTGAAATAACTTTATTGCTATTAACAGAATATCTCGAGTATTTTTTATTTTTTGGGAGATATTTTTTTATGTCTTCCTTGGAGAAATAATCCATTATTCCAACTGTTTTGAAAACGATTTCGTCCACGCCCAGAGATTTGGAAAGAGATTTAATTTTTTGTATTTCATGTTCATTTGATTTCATAATAATAAATTGCAATTTGATGTAAGGATTTGCGCATTTTAATCTCTTTTTCTCATTAACCAGAAATTGAATTGATTCTATTACTTTTTTGAAATTTCCGCCTTTCCTGTATTGCTGATAAGTTTCTTCAGAAGCGCCATCAAGGGAAACAATAAGTTCATCAAGTCGGGATTTAATTATCAGGGAAGAAGTATCTTTATCTAAAAAATGACTGTTTGTGCTGAGATTGACAAAAATATTTTTTTCCTTCGCATAAGAAATCATCTGAAAAATTTCTTTATTCAACAAAGGTTCTCCCCAATTCCATAATCTAAGATGATAAATATAGGGGGAGAGTTCATCAATGACTTTTTTAAAATTGGAAAATGTAAGAAAACCTTTTGCTCTTTTTATGAACCCTGCTCCGGTCGGGCATAAAGGACATTTTAAGTTACAGGTATTTGTTGGCTCAATCATAAGTGTAGGAGGAAATCCAGAAATTTTTATCTTTTTTAATCGTTTAGAAATTTTAATCTTCAGAAGATTGACTAATCTCCGAGGATGAATTAAGATGTATTTAATAAAATATTTTATCTTTCTTTTTAATTTCATTTTTTATAATCCAGAGTTTTAGTTGATTCAGAACGGGACCATACTGCAACATAGGGAATTTTTTTAATCCTTATTTCATAAAAAGCTTTTAACCAAACATATAATCTTGCGGGATATAACAATAAAGTCCAAAGAAGTTCTTTTGAATTTTTTGGAAAAGACAAAACAAATGAGAACCCGTAAATGAATTCGTTGAGCAGAGTTTTTTGCTTTACTTTTTTAGATAGATAAATATTCATAGCTTCATGAGATTTGGCTGAACGAACTTTCTGTTTTACCCAGTCTCTAAAATTTCGTGGGTACATTACATAAACTTTTGCATCTCCGACGTAAATATTTTTATACCCTTTTTTTACAATCAGGTAAGGGATGATAGAATCTTCGGCAACATCTTTAGGAATTTTATTAATAATATATTTTCTTATCGCAAGAAGGTTTGCACATTGCTCTACAAATTTCCCACTGCGAAATCTTTTTTCTCTTAATCTATGGGCGGCATTTGTCAATAGATGAGCCCAGAATCCGAATAAATCATTTCTGCTATTTTGCGGAAGCGGCCTCCCACCAACACAGCCAACCAAAGGATCATCAAATTTTGCAACAATTAAACTGATTGCATCTTCTTCCACAAATTTATTTCCATCAGTCCAGATTAATATTTTCCCTTTAGCCAGATTTAAAATTTTATTCATTAATTCATTTTTGTCTGGGTTATCTTGTTTAACATATTTTATTATTTTGGGGTATTTTTTTTTATAATCCATAATTACTTTTCTTGTCGGCTCATCAGGGCAGGCGGCAATTATCTCAAATTTTTCAGAAAAATTTTTTTGATTTAATAAACGATTAATTGCTTCATTTGTTGAATGAGGATCTTCGTAAGCAGTCACAATTAATGAAATCATAATTTTCAGACGGACAATCCTTTTTAAAAGATTATGAATTAAAAATATATCTTATTAGACAGATATGTTTAAAATAATAAAAGGAAATTATTAAATTATGCGAGCAATTTTACTTTCCGGGGGGAGAGGAGAAAGATTAAAGCCCCTCACGGATAAAATTCAAAAAGTGATGGTGCCAATAAATGGAAAACCTCTTTTGCAATATTGGGTAGAACTCTTGAAAAAATATAATATAAAAGAGATTGGAATGAACTTAAATTATCTTGGGGAACAGATTATGGATCATTTTGGTGATGGAAAAAATTTTGGGGTGAATGTATACTATTTAATAGAAGAGACTCTTCTTGGAACTGCAACGCCAATTAAAAGATTTGATAAACTTTATCCGGGATTTTGTTCAGAACCTTTTTTTGTAATTTATGCGGATAATTTGAGCAATATGAATTTGGAAAAAGTAATCTCAAGACATAAAAAAAATTCTCCATTTGTTACATTAACCCTGCATAATCATTCTGAACCTTGGACAAGAGGAATTGTGAACGTAAATAGTAAAGGAAAGGTTTTGGGATTTATAGAGAAACCAAAAAAAGAAGATATAATCTCGGGGAAAATAAGGGGGGAATCTGCATCATGTGTTTATTTATTTGAACCGACAACGCTAAAATATTTCAGAGAGGAAAAAGAAGATTTGGGAACAGATTTATTCCCAAGACTTTTAGAAGATAAATGCCCCCTCTATGCATTTAATCCGAAAGCATATGTTCAAGATATAGGAACATTAGAAAGATATGAGCAAGCAAAAAAAGATGTTGCAAAATTTCCAAAGAAATTTAATGTTTAAATTATTTCCTAAGTAAAATATAGATTATCTCTTCATAATCTTTAAAAGATAATATAGGTAAAAAGGTGTATGAAAAAAGTGAGGCAAAAGGAAGATGATAATTTCTAAGACCCCTTACAGAGTTGACTTAATTGGAGATGGAACTGATTTAGGAAGTTTTTGCAGAAGAGAAAGGGGATGTATAATTAATGCGGCGATTAAAAAGTATATTTACATAATAATCAATAAATCAAAAGATGATAAAATCACAATAATCTCTGAAGAAAATATAGAAATTGCCGACAATGTTGAAGAAGTAAAAAATTCCAGAATAAGGGAAGCAATGAAACTTACTGGAGTTACAAAGGGAATTACACTCTATTCGATTGCAGAAGCTCCGGTGGGAACAGGGTTGGGTGGTTCTAGTTCATTCACGGTAGGAATTCTAAATGCTCTTCATGCTTACAAGGGAGAACATCCTGATAAAAAAGAATTAGCTGAAGAAGCCTGCAAAATAGAAATCGATATTCTAAAAGAGCCTATAGGAAAACAAGATCAATATGCTGCTGCTTTTGGGGGGTTTAATAGAATGGAATTTTTTGGGAAGGATGTTAAAGTATCTTCTTTGGGTTTAGAAAATGAGACATTATCTAAAATTGAAGAAACTATGATGATGTTTTATCTTGGAGGAAGCAGAAAGACTTCTAATATTCTCTCAGAACAAAATGAAAGAATAAAAGATAACTTGGAAGTTTTTAATTCTCTTTTGAATATGAGGAATCTCGCAGACCAGATGTTTATAGAATGTGACTCAAACTGCGAAGTTAGATTTGGAGAATATCTAAAAAAGAATTGGGCTATCAAGAAAGGATTAGTCGGAGGAATAAATAATCCTATAATAGAAAACTATTGTGCTCTCGCATTATCTCTTGGGGTCTATGGAGCAAAACTTTCCGGAGCAGGAGGTTCTGGATTTTTAATTGTGTCTGCTTCTAAAGAAAAGCAGAATATAATAAAAGAGAATTTTAAAAATTTAGAGTTTCATGAATTTAAAATTGATTATACTGGAAGCCAGATTATTTATTCAGATGAAAAAGAATTTGAAAATAAAGTGGAGAGAAATTTTCCAAAACTAAAGGGAGTAGCTTTTGATTTGGAGGGAACTGTTGTGGATTTAGAAAGGTTTCATCATAACGCTCACTTAGAAGTCTGCAGGGCAGTAGGATTGAATATCTCCTTAACGGAAGCCATTGAAAAAATTCCCCATTTTGTAGGCGGACCAGACAATAAAATAATGGAGGATATACGCAATTTGGGATATACAAGCAAAAGTGTAGAAGAGATGATTGAAATGGATAGCAAACTTTACGAAAAAGAATTAATGAGCACTCCGATGATTCTACCGCGCCCCGGATTTTTAGAATTTTTAGATAAATTAAAGAAAACAGGAATAAAATATTCTATCGGTTCTCTCACAGATACAAAGTGGGCTGTATATATTCTTGAAAAATCCGGGCTTATGCATCCCTTTGATACAAATAGTATAGTTTTAAGAGAGCATGTTTTTAATTTGAAACCTTCTCCTGATGTTTATCTTAAAACCGCGCAAAGAATGGGAATTTCTCCTGAAGAACAGATAGTTTTTGAAGATTCTCCAAACGGAGCTAAAGCGGCAGTAAATGCTGGCTCCAGAGTCATTGCTATGCCCATATACTACAAGAACCAAGAAGTAACAAGGAGATTAAAAGAAGTTGGGATATTGGAAATCTTTCCTGATTGGGACTGCGATAAATTAATGCAGTTAATTGGGGGATTGAAATGATAATTTCTCGAACTCCATTAAATTTAAATTTCTGTGGAGAGGAGACAAATATAAAAGAATATTGGGAAAAACATGACGGGGCAATTATCTGTGGAACAATTAACAAATATATATATTTAATCGCAAAAGAAAGAATTGATAATGAAATCTGGCTGAAATATTCCAAAAACGAAATTGTAAAAAGATTGGACGAGATTAAAAATGAACTACTAAAAGAAGTGTTAAAAGAAACAGGGTTCATCAAGGGGATAGAACTTGTCTCCCTCTCAAGCATCCCAAAGGGGTATGAACTAGGAAGCTCTAGTGCATTTACTATTGGTTCTTTAAATTCAGTTTATGCTTTATTGGGAAAATATAAATCTCCCTTAGAGTTGGCTAAAGAAGCCATAGAAATAGAAAGAAAAGCGAGGGGATTAAATAGCAAAAGAAATGAGCAGTATTCCCTTTCATATGGAGGATTAAATTTTATAGAACTAAAAAAAGATGGAGAAATAAAAATTAGCCCGATTATTATGCCTCCCTCAATAAAAAAGAGCCTGACGGATAATCTTCTTTTATTTGATATGGGGATAAAAGAGAATCCTCAAGATGAAATTTTAAAAGAAAAACCAATAGATGAAGAATCTCTTCATAAGGCAAAAGAATTTGCTTATGCACTTAAAGATTCACTACAGTCTTTGGATATTAGAAGATTTGGAGAAATTCTACACCAAAATTGGGTTTATAAAAAAACAAAAGAGGAAATACATCCTGCAATAGAATGGAACTATAATCTTGCAAAATCCGCCGGTGCAGTCGGAGGAAAGGTTTGGAATTGTAAAAATGGAAGATTCTTGCTTCTGTATGTTGAACCAGAAAATCAAGACAGGGTAAGAGCTGCTTTAGGGAATCTAAATGAGATTCATTTTAATTTAGAAAGTTCTGGCAGTAAGATAATCTATCTGGAGGATATATGAATTTTGCAGAAGAATATTTTTTTGAATTGAAAAAAAATCTGGAAAAAGTAGATAAAAAAAAAATAGAAGAGATCGCGAATGTTCTTATAAATGCGTGGAAAAACGACAAGCAGGTTTTTATTGTTGGTAATGGTGGAAGTGCAGCCACTTCTTCCCATATGGCTTGTGATTTGGGAAAAGGAACTTTGAAAAAGATTTATGATCCCAGAGAAAAAAGATTCAGAGTTATTTCCCTTACTGATAATACCCCCTTGTTAACTGCTTTGTCAAACGATGTTGGTTATGAAAATGTTTTTGCCCAACAGTTGTATAACCAAATTCAAGTTGGAGATGTATTAATTGCTATTACTGGAAGCGGAAACAGTGAAAATGTGATTAGGGCAATTAAAGTCGCCCAAGAAAAAAAAGCCATTATAATTGCTTTTCTTGGAGCAAATGGGGGGAAGGTAAGAGAGATTGTGGATTATTATTTACTCTATGAAGAACCCCATTATGGAAGAATTGAAGATGCACATAGCATTTTTTCACATTTAATCTGCTGTTGGATAAGAGAAAAAATTAATGTTTTAAAATCAGAGGGGAAGTTTTTTAAGGAGGGTGTAGAAAAATAATGAAAGTCTTAATCACAGGAGGAGCAGGATTCATTGGAAGTCATACTGCAGATTTGTTATCTCAAAAAGGATACTCTGTAAAAATATTAGATAATTTAAGCCCGCCAGTCCACGACGGAGAATGGCCGGATTATGTTAAAAGAGAAGGATATGAATTGGTAAGAGGAGATGTTACAAACAAAAAAGATTTAACAAAAGTGTTAGACAGCGTCGATTATGTGTTACATCTTGCAGCATACCAAGATCAGATGCCTAACTTCAGCAAATTTTTTACAACAAATACTGTAAGTACGGCTCTCATCTTTGAGACAATATTAGAGAATAAATTTCCTGTTAAAAAAATAGTTTATGCAAGTTCCCAATTTGTTTATGGTGATGGGATTTACAAATCAGAGGATGGAAAAGAATTTTTTCCCGAGCTAAGAACTGAAGAACAATTCAAAAATAAAATGTGGGACATAATTGATTCTGGAGGAAGAAGAGCAAAATTTATATCATTCAAAGAAGAGCAAAAAATTAATCCAATCAATTCATATGGGTTATCTAAAATGGCGTCGGAAGTGATGGGATTAAGACTTGGAAAAACTTATGGCATACCTTTTTCAATTTTGAGATATTCAATTGTGCAGGGAGCAAGGCAATCTCCGAGAAATATTTATTCCGGAGCATTGAGAATTTTTGTAACTCAAGCTCTTGCAGGAAAAACTATCACAGTAATGGAAGATGGGAATCAGTTAAGAGATTTTGTCAATGTTGAAAATGTCGCGGAGGCAAATGTGCTAATGATTGAAGATTCAAAAACAGATTTTGAGATATACAACGTCGGTGGAGGAAAAAGCTACAAGGTAAAAGATTTTGCAGAGATAGTAAAAAGAATAACAAAATCCGATTCAGATATTTTAATCGACGGAAGATACAGAAGGACAGACACCAGAAATGCTGTGTCAGATATTTCAAAATTAGAAAATCTCGGCTGGAATCCATCAAATAGTCCTGAAAAATCTGTTAATGATTATGTTAACTGGATAAAATCCTCAAAATTTGATATAGAGGAAATTGTAAAAAATATTGAAAGGGGGCATAAAGAATTAGTTTAAATGTTTCCTGTAGAAAATTCCGATTTATACACTTCTGGAAAAATCATTAAGCCGGAAGAAGCAGCGATTTTTGTCTCAAAATTAAAAAGTTTTAATAAAAAAGTTGGCTTGTGCCTCGGATGTTTTGATTTGCTTCATCCCGGACATATAAAACATTTAGAATCTGCAAAAAAATTATGCGATTATCTTGTTGTTGCGATAACTGCAGACAAATTTATAACTCCAAGAAAAGGTGAAGGCAGGCCCATATTTAATGAAAAAATCAGGGCTTATATGATAGCAATGATGGAAATTGTTGATTGCGTGGTTATTCAAAATTATGAAAGAGGAACAGAAATGATAGAGATAATCAAACCAACACATTATTTTAAAGGACCAGATATTAAAAATTTAGATACTCCTGCAATTAATGAAGAACGTGAGATGGTTAAAAAAGTTGGCGGGGAGATGATATACACTGATGATCCAAAATGGGCAACTACAGAGATATTAGATTTCCTGAAAAATTTAAAATAATTATGGATTTACTTTCGGCCTCCATACAGGACAATACGGATTTTTCTTAATCCTCAAAGCATAATAGGCTCGAATTTGTATGTAAGCCAGGAATAAAATAAAGGATAAAGATTTTAAAAAATTATCAAAAAGATTGTCAAAGGAAAAAAATAAAACTTCATTATAAAAATTTTTATACCGAATATTACTGCCCTTTGCGTATCTTAATAAAGTCATGTGCGCTTTTGCGCTACGAACTCTTTGATGAAAATGTGCATTTAAATCTGAAGGGTATTTAACATAAACTTTTGCATTTTCGACATAAATATTCTTGTATCCTTTATTGCTTATTAAAAAAGAAATTATGGTGCCTTCAGCGACGTCGAGGGGGATTTCATTGATTATACCTTTTCGAATAGCGAGGATTGTTGCGGTGTGTTCAATGAATAAATTTTTCTTAAATCTTCTTTTTTTCATTTTATGAAGTCCGTTTGTCAATACATGCGCCCAGTAATCGTATAAATTATTTTTGCCATTTAGAGGGATTATTCTGCCACCGGCGATTCCAACTTTCTCATCATTAAATTGTTCAACAAGAAGTCTGACAACATCTTTTTCAAAAAACTTGTTTCCATCAGTCCAGATTAAAATTCTCCCTTTGGCAATTTTCATGATTTCATTCATAAGCTGATTTTTTGAGTGAGTATAATCTTGAGAAATATATTTTATAATTTGGGGGTATTTTTTTTTATAATCCATAATTATTTTTTTTGTGGGATTGTCCGGACAGGCAGCAATTAATTCAAATTCCTCGGAAAAATTTTCCTGGTTTAAAATTCGGGAAATACATTCACCAATAGTGTTTGAATGTTCAAAAGCTGTAACAATTATGGAAATCATATTCTATATCTTACTTTATCATACCACACTTTAAAATTTACAGGAAGAGAGCGATAAAAAGGCTTGGCAATTTTTTCCCGAATTAAATCATAGAACCCAACGATTTCCAAGACAATCAAAGTTCTAAGATTATTTCTTAAATTTCTTTTTACTCTTTCAGGTTTTAATAAATAATTAATTAGAGAATTAGATAAAAATCCAAAACGGGTTTTAGTAACACTTCCTCTCATTAAATTTAATATAAGAACGAGATACATATTTTTTCGTTTAAGTAAAATGTGAGCTTTTCTATCCCAATAATTCAAATGATAGGCTGCATCTTTTTCTGTTTTTACTAATCCTTCTTTTCTTGCTCGCTGGTCAAGTTTAGAGCCAGGAAAAAGAACAAGATTATTTACTGAAAGATAATAGGGTTTTGGAATTTTTTGAAGGAGCCTTATCAGGCTAATTATATTTTCTGGAGTTTCATAAGGATTGCAGGTAATAACATCGTACATAACTGCTAATTTATCCTTGTATTTGTTCAAAATTCTTGACGCCCTTAAAACATCTTCATCTTTCTGATTTCTATGATAGATTTCAGAATTTGTTTTTTCACTTCCCTGAATACCAATTATGATATCAGTGCATCCAGCATCGATTAAAAGAGAAATTTTTTCGTCATCAATTGTCTTTGGGTCTCCGAGACATTTGAATCGCATTTTTATCTGTTTTTTATATAATTCGCAGAATTTTTTTATGTCTTCTTTATTTCTCCAGGAGAATGTATCGTCGCGGATATCAAAATAATTTAAAGTTGGAAATTTTTTCTTTAATTCAAGAATCCCCCTGATGATATATTCTGGAGAATGCCATCTTAAAATTTTTTTTCGCTTTTCTTTGTAAAGTTCGTTTAATAGACTATTACTGCAATAATCACATCCATAAGGACAGCCCCGCCCAGTCAGGAAAAATATTGCTCCATCTAAATCTGATTCAGAAAATTTTCTTATTTTTTTATTGTCCAAAAGATAATGGGTATTAATCTCATAGTCGGGCATCGGGATTTCGTCAAGATTATCAATCAGATTTCGGACAGGATTTTTTATTATTTTATTTTCTTTTTTAATCCATAAATTTTTTATTTTTTCAATAGATTTTTTATTTTCAATGGCATTTGCAAGTTCCACAATTGCATCTTCAGCCTCGCCGACACAGACTAAATCACAGACTTTAATACAATCTTCAGGAGATATTGTTGCGTGAACTCCACCATAGACTATTGGTTGATTTAATCTTTTTTTCAAAAAAGATATTATTCTTGATGCTCTCTTGGAAGTTGAAGCAAATGCATTTATTCCAATCAACTGGCTATCTCTGCAAAATTTTAATAATTGATTCAGTTCTCGAAGGTTATAATTTCTAAAATAATTTTCACTTAGAGACATAAATACAATCCTCACGTTATGCCCTGCCTTTTTTAACATTGAAGAAATTGTTCTTATTCCCTGATCAGAGGGATAGGTTGAAGTTGAAATGAGAGTTATCTTCATCTAAAAGAATAAAGGATTTGTTTTTTAAGGGTTTATCTCAAAATAATATATATTTTGGAATAATATATCAATCTTATATAAACCCTTTAAAGAGCAAGTGCTGAGGATTTATAATGAAAGCTGTAATAATTGCGGGTGGAAAAGGAGTGAGATTAGAAGAACTTACTAAGGAAAAGAATAAAGCCATGTTGAGAATTTATGATAAAAGTTTACTGGAATATAATCTGGATCGGGCTGTTGAAGCAAAAGTTAAGGAGATAATTTTAGTTCTATGTTACATGCCACAAGAAATAATTAAAAGGATTGGTAAAAGGTATAAGGGTATCTCTGTCACATATGTTATTGAAAAAGAAGGGAAGGGAATTGTTAATGCAATTGAAAATGCTAAGGAAATGATAGGGAAAAGTGATTTTATTTTGATGCTGGGAGATGAGGTTATGATTGATACTGATGTTAAGGGTATGATTACTAAGTTCAGAAGAGAAGATTTGTTTGCTGTTTGCGGGATTGTTTATGAAAATGATAAATCTAGCATTAAAAGAACATATTCAGTTATGACAAGCAAAGAAGGAAGAATTTTTCGTTTAGTCGAAAAGCCAAGATTTCCTATTAGTAATTTAAAGGGTACAGGATATTGTGTTTTTAAAAATGAAATATTAGATTATGTAGATAAGACACCGATTAATGCTTATAGAAATCAAAAAGAATTAGTAGACATGATACAATGCGCAGTTGATGACGGGAAAGAAGTAAAAATTCATAGGATAGCAAGAGATTATACAAATGTGAATACTTACGAAGAATTGAACATTGCAAAAGAAATGATAAAAAAAAGTAAACCAAAAGTGCTGATAATTCATAATCAAATGAAATATTTTGGTGGGGGGGAATTATTAATCGTTGAACTTGCAAATGAACTTACTAAAAGAGGAATAAAAAATGATATACTTGCTTTATCGAGTTCAAAAGATGTCGAAGAGCAATTGCTTAATACTGAAGTGATTATCCCCGAGAATAACATTTATTTAAATCCTCCCGGATACAAAAATATGTCTGACATATTAAATGCAATAAAAGTGTTTAGAAAAAAATTAAATGAAATAATAGATAATTATGATGTAATTAATTTTCATGATTTCCCTGTAACCTGGACTCTATGGCCAAAAAAGAAACCATCTGTTTGGTTCATGAATCTTCCCCCCAATCTTTACAGCAAACCAAAGGCGGGATTGGTTCTTAAAACTCTTAATAAGTTGAGGATTTGGCTGGATAGGTTTATTGTAAGAGGTAGTATAGATGTGATTACTGTTGCTGAAAGCCTCAATCAAATAAGGGCAAAAAAAAGATACGGAAAAAATGCAAGATTAATCGATTTTGGAATTGATTATGAGTTCTTTTCAAAGGGGAAAGCAGCAAATGCAATTAAAAAATTTAATCTAAAAAATAAATTTGTGATTATACAATCGGGAATATTATGCGACGTTAAAAATCAATTAGAAAGTATAAAAGCTGTTGAAAAAGTCAAGGATGCAATTCCAAACATCTTGCTTGTTTTGACCGGGAAAGAAGACGCAGAATACAAGAAAAAACTGGGAGCATATATAAAAGAAAAAAAACTAGAAAAATTTGTTTTATTTTTGGGGTTTCTTAAAACAAGAGAGGAATTAAGAGATCTGTATAAATCTGCGGATATTGGATTATTTCCAATTAAAAAACAGGGAGGAGTTTTAGCGCCAATAGAAGTCTTGTGTGCGGGAATTCCAATAATTGTTTCAACGGAGATAGAAACAGCTTCATTAATTAAAAAAAATAATTTAGGGACTATTACAACTGAATATGATAAAGAGATATTAAATATTTATCGGGAAAAAGAGAGGTATAAAAAAATAGCACGGGGGGGGGCATTATTTGTAAAAAATAACCTAAGCTGGAAAGCATTTGCAGAAAAGATGGTTGAAGCATATATGTTTTCCTGGAAGAAGCGTGAACATAATTAATTTTTTTCCCTTAATGTTTTCAGCGGATGTTTTCTTAAATTTCTAACCATCTCACATAATAGATAACATCCCTCATAACATTTTGATTTTTTTATCATCGAAGAATAATTCCGAGGAATAGTAAAATTATTTTTTATATTTCCCAGGGCAGAAATTCTTCCGACGAGATTCTCACAAGGGTAAATATTCCCCGTATAATCTATATAGATGGAATTTGTTCCAGCATAGCATTTATTTGTAATATTTTTTTTCTCATAAAATTTCCTGAAAAACAAGAGATAAGTATAATCAAAAAAACCTCTTTTTCTCTCTCCGTAAATTTTTTTTAGCTGATTTAGAACAATTTGTTTTTGTTCTTTGGAGAGAGTTCTGTCTCCGACATGATTCAATCTACCATAATCCATCTCGGGAGAGAAAAGGATATTCATATTTTTTTCTTTGGCAAATTCCCATGCCCATAAAAGCTGGTCATAATTCTCTTTAGTAACTGTGAAAATTAAACTAGTGTTTATGCCTAATGATCTTAATTTTTCAATTGTTTCCAGAAGTTTTTTAAAATTCCCCCCAATCCCGCGAGTCTCGTCGTGAGTTTCTTCTTTCCCATTGAAAGAGAGAGTTATCAAAACATCTTTTGGCATATTTTTTACTTTTTCATAAATAACATCCGGCATCAGAGCATTAGACAAAATAGTAATATGTAATTTTTTATTTTTTTGCTTAAACATATTTACAATTTTATCTATATCTTTTCTAAGAAACGGCTCCCCACCAGTAAGAGAAAGAAAGCGTATTTTTTTGAATAAACCTGTTTCTGCAAATTTTTCCAATATTTCAAAATCTAGTTCTTCTCTTTTTTTATTCTTCCAAAGAAAACAGGTTTTACAACGCGAGTTACAGAGATTCGTGAGGCATAAAATTGCTCTTCTTAACCTTTTTACTGGAAGAATATTTTCCAATGCATAAAGATAATCTGTTTTCATTTTATTTCATATGCCGGACATAAAGCACATTCTTTAGGACATCTATTTTCTCTTATTAATTTCCTCATTATTTTATATTTTGGAGAATGCCAAATTTCTTTAAATGGTTTTTCTAAAGCGTTTCCCAAAGACATTTTCTTCTGCCACTCTCTTGCATTTGCTTCATTCTGTCCGCAACAAGGTGTAACATCACCATTAACAAAAATGAATGGCATGATGTATTCCTTGCAATTATTTATCGATGGTTTTTTTTCCAATTTTTCAGCATCCTGTTTTGCACACATGTTTATTGTAATTGGGATTTTGTAACGTTTTGCTTTTGTCCTTATTTTTTCTACGTATTGACTGTCAAGTTCAACAGCATATTTCTGAGCTTCCTTGAAAGAATGCAACAGGGGAGTTACCAAAATTTCCCCAACTTCTGTATTAAGAGAATGAACAAAATCTAAAAATTCGGGAAGTTCATCTTTTGACTTGCTGGTGATGATGTAATGAAAGTTTAGAATAGGAAATTTTCTCTTCATTTGTTTTTTTAATCGGACAAAAGTTTTGATGTTCTGTTCAATGGTTTTATAATCACTTCCGACGCAAATTTTTTCGAAAGAATTTTTTGATGCTCCGTAAGTTGAAATAAACTGAAAATCGGGACCGATTCTAATAAGTTCTCGGATTTGTTCATCATTTTTAAAATGGGCAAAATGGTCAAAGACTTCAATTATTGTTCCTTTTGATTTTGCGTACGCGAGCATTTTGTGATAATCTTTATTCAAATAAGAAGAACCAATTCCTGTAAGTCCAATCCATTTTGGTTTTCCAAAATCATCAAATATTTTTTTAAATTGTTCAAAAGTCATATTTTTTGATGGTTCTTTCCAGTAAGTATGTTCACAGCAAACACATTTAAGATTGCAGACAGTTGTTGGCTCTATCTCGAGAAAAGGAGGAAATAAATCAATTCCTAATTTTGGAAAAAATCTGTTCAATAAAAAAGCAGCAGTTTTTCTGTTCCACCACAGAGGATAAACCCAGAACATATTCTTAATTTCCCTGAATTTTCCTTCGACAATAAAATGAGACAGCAGTTTTAATTTGTGAGACAAGGACATTGTTGGCATTTTTAGAAAAGAAAAACCTTGTTTAAAAGATTTATGAAACAATACTAAGGGGTAGTTATAATACATAAATTTATTTAAATGAAAATTCGAAAATAGTTTTATGCCTACCGTTTAGGGTAAGATTAGGAAATAAATTTTAACAGATTTTATAAATGAAAATTATTCAGATAAGTTCAGCTTCATCTTCGTATTCTGTAAAAGACTATGAGAAAGATTTTTTTCTTGCTTGGTATGCAAGAGTTGGTTTTGCAATTAAAAAATACCATAAAGAATTAAATGTTGAATGCTGGACAATTGAAAAAGAATGTAAAGACGAGAAAGAAATAGAAAAAGAAGGAGTTAAATTTAGGATTTTTCCGACGAAGATTTCTTTAAGGCATGGTATGGAAATTTCATTTAATTTGTTGAAAGCAATAAAAGAAGAGATAAAAAAAGCTAAAAAAGAAAATGAAAGATTGGTTTTACATTTGCATGAATATCATTCATGGATTACTTATTTAATTTTATTCTTGACGAAGAAAGATAATGTAAAAATAATTGCTCAACATCACGGAGGGAGAAATCCTTTTGCAAATCTGAAAAAATACAAAATATTATTTTTAGTTTTTCCTTTGATAGCATTAATGCAATTTTGCGAGAATTTTTTATTTAAGAAAATTGATATCGTTTATGCATTAAGCGAAGAAGAGATGGAATACTTAAAAAAAATCTCTCCGAATTCAGAAATAAAATTCCGAACAATGGGAATTGAAGAAGAATGTTTCAAAAAAATCGATAAAAAGTTGGCAAGAAAAAGACTGAAACTAAATTTGAATAAAAAATATGTCTTGTATATTGGTAGGATTAAAACTACAAAAGGGATTAAAGAATTATTGGATGCTGCCGAAGGATTAAAGGGGATAGAATTTCTTCTGGTCGGGGGTGGGGTCGAGGAAGAAATTTTAAAATATGAAAATTATGTTAAGGAAAAGAATATTTCAAATGTTAAATTTCTCGGCTCAGTTTATGGGAAAGAAAAATTAGATTACCTTTCTGCGTCGGATTGTCTGATTCTGCCGAGTTACACTGAAGGCGCACCTGTTGTTTTAATGGAAGCAATGGCAAAAAATCTTCCGGTGATTGCAACAAATGTTGGAGGTATTCCTATCATGATTAAAGATAAAGAAGGAATAATAATCAAACCAAAATCCGGCAAAGAGATTATAAATGCAATAAAAGAAATTTTAATATGGAAAAAAAGGGATATGAAAAAAGAAGCAGAAAAATATAAATGGAAAGAGATAATTGAAAAAACGATTGAAGACTATGAAAGATAAAAAACTTACGGAGAAAGATACTTGTCTTCTTATTGCTACCTATAACAGAGCAGAGGATATAGAAAAAACTTTTGATTCACTTATTAAAAATAAAAATATCCCGGGGAAAGTTGTCATAATTGACCAAAGCAAAAATGAAGAAACAAAATTGGTTGTTAATAAATATAAAAAGAGATTACCGATAGATTATATCTATTGCAACATACCATCGGCAGACATCTCTATGAATATGGGAATTAAGAAGTATAGAGATAAATTTCCAATACTCATTACCTCGGGAGATGATGTCGATTTTCTTGAAAATTATCTTGACGAAGTGATAAAAGAATTTAATAATAATCCTAAGATAATGGCTATCGGAGGAAAAGATATCTCTTCAGGAAATTCATATAATTTTGACTCTCCGGGAAACAAAATTAAAAATTTAATTCTAAGAATTTTTTTCTTACCTTTCAAAGAAAATCATAAGTTCAGGATAACTGGGCCTTATGGACACACTTCAAGTCCAATTATAAATGAAAATATTGAAGTTCAATGGATTCCCGGGGTTAATACCTGCTGGAGAAGTGAGATTTATAAAAATTATTTATGGCCAGAAATCAAAGGATATAATGTCATCGACGATATCGACTCTTCATATCATGTATATAAAGAATATGGAAAAGGAAGTCTGATGATGATTCCAAAATGCAGAGTTTATCATAGGTATAGTCATGCGGGGAGATATGACGACAAGAAAAGAATTTTTGTGAATCATGAAGATCATTTTTCTTATTTTTACATGTACTTTAATAATCCTCTGGGAAAAATTAAACTGTTTTTATCTTTAGCGGGTATAATAATAGGAAATTTTTTGAGATTTATATTTCGGCCAAAAAAAGAGACATTTAATGGTTTAGTCTATAATGTTCAAGCGATAAGATATTGTCTGAAGAATAGAAAAGATATAGAAAATAAAAAATACAGATTATATCTAAATGAAGATTTAAGTATGAAGAAGGATATCTTATAAGAGAATATATCATTCGGAACATAAGAATGTTTAAAAGATTATTTAGATACAGGATTTTATGAAAAAACTGGCGCTGATTGGCTGTGGTTATTGGGGGAAAAATTATATAAGGAGTATAGAAAATATTCCGGATTTAAAACTAGAATACATTCAAGATCTTATTCAACCAAAATCTATCCCTGAAAATATCAAATTTACAAAAGACTTATCTCAAATTTTAAAAGATGATAAAATTGAAGGAGTTATAATCGCAACTCCTCCGGAAACACATTACGATATTGCACTTAAATCAATTAATGCGGGGAAAAATGTTCTTGTTGAGAAACCAATAACAATGAATTTGAAAGATGCAGAAAATCTTTGTGAAGAAGCTCAAAGGAAGAAAGTTGTTTTGATGGTTGGACATATTTTCAAATATAATAATGCAATAAGAGACATCAAGAAAAGATTAGATGGGGGCGATATTGGAGAAATAAAGTATATAGAATCAAGAAGAATTGCCTTGGGGCCAATAAGACAATCTACGAGCGCATTATGGGACTTGGCTGTCCATGACGTGTATATAGCAGAATACTTTATTGGAAAAAAACCTTTTTCAGTAAGTTGTATTGGGGAGAGTCATAACAAAAAGATAGACGACATCGTCTCTATAAATCTGAGATTTCCGGAGGATATACTAACAACAATTTATGCAAATTGGGAGCATCCAATAAAAGAAAGAAAGATTATCATAGGTGGAACAAAAAAAGCAATTCTATTTGACGATATTGAACCAACAGACAAAGTTACTATTTACGATAGGGGGGTAGATTATAATCCTCGAACAGGAGATTTTGGAGAGTTCCAGGCAATTACAAGAACAGGAGATACATTAATTCCAAAATTAAAATTAAATCAGCCACTAGAAGAAGAATTAATACATTTTTCAAAATGCATAGACGGAGAAAAATGTTTTACCGACGGATATGAAGGATTAGAAACAGTAAAAATTTTGGAAACTGCGGAGGAATCCAGAAAGAAAGGAGGATTAGAAATAAAAATAAAATGAAAGAAAATTCTATAATAAGGGAAGATGTAAAGATAGGGAAAAATTCAAAGGTATGGAATTTTTGTAATTTATACGGATGTAAAATTGGAGAAAATACCCAGATAGGAAGTTATTGTGAAATAAAAGAAGGAGCAGAAGTTGGAGACAATTGCAGATTTCAATCTTATGTCTTTGTACCTGAAGGAACAAAAATAGGCAATTATGTTTTTATTGGACCAAGAGTTACTTTCTTAAATGACAAATATCCGACTTCTAAAAAAGCGATTGAGAAAAAATGGAATTTAGAAGCAGCAGTCGTTGAGGATGAAGTTTCTATTGGTGGCGGAGTAACAATTCTTCCGGGGATAAGAATTGGAAAAGGAAGTATGATTGGGGCGGGAAGCGTTGTTACAAAAAATGTTCCAGAATATACAGTAATCTGTGGAAATCCAGCAAGAATTATTGGAAATGTTAAAGACAATAAATACAAATTTGTTATATAAAATGAAAATACCTTTTATGGATTTACAAAGAATGCATGGACCAATAAAAAAAGAATTGGAAAATTCTGTTCTTGGAATTATAGATAAAGGAAATTTTATTCTTGGAAAACAAGTAGAAGATTTTGAGAAAAATTTTGCAAAATATTGCGGTGTGAAATATGGTGCAGGAGTTTCGACAGGGACTGATGCATTAGAATTAATTCTGAGAGGTTTTGATATTGGTGAAGGAGATGAAGTAATAGTTCCTGCAAATACTTTTATAGCAACTGCAACTGCAGTCAGCTCTTCTGGAGCTAAGCCAATATTTGCCGACGCTAAATATGAAGATGGTAATATAAATCCGAAAAAGATAGAAAGAAAAATTTCAAGAAAGACAAAAGCAATTATACCAGTCCATTTGTATGGGAATCCTGTAGATATGGATGAAATTTTAGAAATTACAGCGAGATATAATTTGAGAGTAATTGAAGATGCGTGTCAGGCTCATGGCGCGAAATACATGGGAGAAAGAATCGGAAGTCTTGGAGATGCTGCAGCATTTTCGTTTTATCCTGGAAAAAATTTAGGTGGTTTTGGAGATGGCGGAGCAATTGTTTCTAACGATGAAATATTAATTGAAAAAATTAAGAAATTAAGAAATTACGGGCAAACAGAAAAATATTTTCATGATTTTTTTGCTTTTAACAAACGACTTGATACAATACAGGCAGCAGTTTTAGATGTTAAGTTAAAATATCTTGATGAATGGAATGAATCAAGAAGAAATTCTGCCAAGAAATTAAATGAAGGTTTGAGCGGACTCGTTAAGGTACCAAATATTGAGACAATTAAAAATCCGGTATTTCATTTGTATGTCATTCGAGCTAAAACAGAAAATGAAAGAGACAGATTAAAAGATTTTCTTCAGAAGAAAGATATCCAGACAGGATTGCATTATCCCAGACCAATACATCTCCAAAAAGCGTATTCAAATTTAGGATTAAAAAATGGAGATTATCCCGTAACAGAAGAATTGTGCAACAAAGGATTATCCTTGCCCATGTTTCCATATATGAAAGATGAAGAGATAAATTATATTATTGATTCAGTTAAAGAGTTCTATTCATGATTTTCTATTTCCCCTTCTCCGAGGATCAAAACCTGTAATCTCCACAAATTTTTCAAATTCTTTATGATAAGCATCAATAATTTCTTCTCTGGATAAATCAGGTGTTGAAACAAAACATTCGTCGATAGTTTTTGCTTTTGTAACTGCTTTTTCGTGAGGCATACCATACAATGTGATAAAGTCTCTAAATGATTTTCCTGCATATTGTCCATTAGTAAATGGAGAATCATATTTTTCTGTAATAGGAGAACCTGGATAAGGAACAAAAATGTTATAACCAAATTTATGCGGTTTAGCTTTCTCCATAAAATTTCTGGTATCCTCAATTGTTTTTTCTGATTCGCCCGGTAAACCAACCATGATAAAAGAATTGACAGACATTCCTATCTTCTGAGTTTGCTGAATAAAGTTAATATTATTTTCCACGGTTGTATGTTTATTCATTAATGTTAAAATTTTTTGGCTCCCAGATTCAATCCCCACACCAAGTTCGACACAACCAGATTCCAGCATTAACTTGAGTAAATCCTCGTCGGCAGAATTATCTGCTCTTGCATAACATCGATATTTTAATTTATAGTTCTTTAAGGATTGGGCAACTGAGATTAATCTTTTTTTATTTAAGGTAAAAGAGTCATCTAAAAATAATAATCTATCAAACCCATATTTATTGACAAGCATATCAATCTCTTTCATAACAGAGTCGGTATTTACAAAGGAAACTTTTCTGCAATTATTAGCACAAAAGGCACAATCATAAGGGCAACCTCTCGAGGTAATAATTGTTGCAGCTCTGCCGCCTTCGAGAGGATATCCGTATTCTTTCATATCTAATGCTTCTCTGTCCGGAAAAAAATTGTTGAGTTCTTCGTTATCCAGATTAACACCTTCAACCACCCCAAATGATTCATTTCCCTGGACAATATTCAAAAGTGCCTTTTCACCTTGTCCCTTAACAACATAATCAAAACCGTCTTTTAGTGCTTCATTAATGCATCGGGGAGAAGTTGTATGAGCACCCCCCAAAATAATTTTTGCAGAAGGATTATTTTCCCTTATTCTCTCCAAAAATTTTTTAGATTTTGAATACTGGGGGGTTGAAGAAGAAATTCCGTAAAAATCATAATCCCCATTTATATCGTCGGGATTTCCATGAAGACATTTCACTTCATAACCATTTTTTTTCAAGAAAGAAGAGAGATATAAAATTCCCAGGGGAGGAAATTCTTTTGGAGTTAATAAAAAATCTTCAAGAGGGGAGATTAATAATATTTTCTTTGACATTTTATACTTTTTTCTTATTAAAATTTTCTATAAATTTTTTTTGATAATCTCTCAAACCTCTTATTTTCGAATAATGCTGATAAGCAAATTTTTGCATAGCACTGACAACAAAAAAACGCATATGGCAATTCCTGCAGACGAGATTAAATCCGTATGTGAATCTGTTTTTAACAAAACAATTTTTGTAGGTGATTAGTTCATTACAATGGGGGCATTTGATAGTGAAATCATAAATCTCTTTTTTTGTTTTTTTCATAGTTATTGGCTGAACAAACTTTTGGTATTTAGCCATAGAATCAAGAATATCTCTTTTCAATTTTTCAACCTCTCCATCAGTCATATTATCTGTCATATTAAACCAATGATCTGTAGAAATTTGATTTCGAATAAAATCTTCTTTATTTTTAATGATTCCTTTTCGAATGCAATGATTATAAATTTCACTTCCAGGATAGGGTTTTATAAAACCGAGGCCAACTTGCCCCGGAGCATTTTTTTCCCACCAACTTAAAGTTTCTTTTGCAGTCTCATTTGTTTCAGCAACATCTCCGAATATAAAATTTGCCTGCACCCCAATTCCTGCTTTTAATGTATCATGGAAAGTTTTATCTATTTGTTCGGGGGTTATTGGCTTTCTCATGCTTCTTAATACTGCTGGAGAAAAACTTTCAAAACCATAACTTATAGTCTCAACACCGGCATCTTTCATTGTCCTTAACAAATCATAATCTACGGAAAATACCATTAATTGACATGTCCATTTAATTTCCTGATTGAACTTTTTAGATAATTTTTTTAGTTCTTTACAAAATTCGTACACTCTATCTTTAGTAGCAGAGAAACAATCATCATAGATAAGGATGTTATTTATTTTGTAATGTTCTATAGCAAATTCTAATTCTTTCATGATATTCTTGATGGATCTTTTTCTATTCTTTTCGGAATGCCAGCAGAAACTACAACTGAAAGGGCATCCTCTGCTTGCTAACAGAGGGTAAGTTCTTGGGTAATCAAGACAGTTATAAATATAATTGGAATTGCAAAAATTATTTCCAACAAATTTTTCAAATTCCAATCCTCCAAAATCGGGGTAGGGAATTGAATCGATGTCCTCTATAAATTCTCTCTTTTCTGTGATTATTGCGTTGCCTTCCTTGTCTAAATAGACTATTCCTTTAATTTTGTTTAAATCCCCATTAGTCTCAAAACATTTTAATAAATCTAAGATTGTTGCTTCTCCTTCACCAATAACTCCTATATCTGGTTTCAGTAATTTTATCATTAATTCTGGTTCGCTTGTTACAATAGGGCCTCCGAGAATGAGTTTTGGTTTGGAGTTGTGATTTTTCACAATGTTTATAATTTTTTCAATAACTGAAAAACCAAGAGTATTATTACCAGTACAAACAAAATCATATTGTTTTTTTTCTAATGCATTCTGTATTAATTGTTCAATAGTTCCTTCATGATGATTCAAATTTATAATATCCAAATTGTATCCTGCTTTTTTTAAAACTGCAGAAATATAAGCTAATCCAAGAGGGAAGTTATAAGAAAAATTTGCTCTTGTTGTATAATTATATCGGGGCACGACGAGCAATATCTGGAAATGGTTCATACGAGAAATTGTTAATATTGATTTATAAAGATTATTGGCGTGTTAATGTTCCTCTAAATATTTGAAAATCTTTCTTAGATATTCCGCCGATTAATAGCATAACGAGGATATAGATTAAAATCCCCATAATTATTTCTGATATTCCCATCAGTAAAGTAATCTCTTTTATGAGGTAATTATTCAATAAAAATAAAACAGAAAACATTACTATGGAAGCCACAAGCGGCCTAATCCAATCGCCCAAAATTAATTTAAGATTTAATTTTTTTTTCATCATCAGGATTAACATAATTAAAGCAAAATATCTGCTTATGAGGGTAGCTGTTACTGCACCGACTAATGCCCACAGTGGAGAGAAGACTAGTAAGGATTTTATCAGAATAAAACTTAATACAATATTGATAAATAAAGAATAGATAGTAATTTTGGTTGTAAATTTTGGCTGTTCTTTTGCTGCAAATATTGTTATGATAAAACTTCCGTTAACTGTTTCAATTATTAAAAATGCCATCAAAGATAAAACTATTGAAACTCCGATGTATTGCTCTCCGTAAATAAGGAAGAGTATAAATTTTGATAATACCGCAACCCCAAATGCTATCGGGATAGTTAAGATACAAGAATATTTCAAAACAGAGTTCAATGAATGTTCGAGATTATTTTCTTTAATCTGAGTAAAAATAGGAAGGAATACTGAATTAAAACTTAATAGTCCTGCAATTCCCCACGTGAAAGCAACTGCTGCACTGTATAATCCAATATATTTTATCTCTGGCAAAAAGACTCCAAGCATTAGAATATCTACATAAGAAAAAATTAGTCCTGTTGCGCCACCAATCAGCAAATAATAGAAAAATTTCATAATCTTTTTTTTATCAGATTTTTCTATCTCCTCCTTATTAAAAAGAAAAAAGGCAAATTTTTTTACATAGAAGAAGACGAAAATTAAAATAAGAATATTAGTCAGAGTTAACCCCAAAAGAACTCCTTCGATATAATAAACTTTAGCGACGGAGAGAAAAACAATAATTGTTATTAATATCTTAAAAAATTGCTTTACTAATTCTTTAATCGCTTTTCCTTTTGTATATTTAAAAATATAAAATAAAGAGGAGTAAGAGTTTTCAATTGCTAAAATTAGAATGTAAAATCCGAGAATAAATAGTAAAGGGAAGAGGAAAGGTTTTTTAAAAATGTACATAGATAAAGGGTATGCTAAAACAAGGAGCAAAAATGAAGCTATGAGAGAAAATATAATTTTTTTTCTGAAGATAAAATTGAAATAACCTCGTGCAAGTTTGTTATCATTTTTCCCCAATGCATCAGAAACATATCGAATCAAAGTTCCGTCAATTGCATAATCCATAAAGCTGATAAAAATTAGAGAAACAGTCATTGCCAGGCTATAAGCTCCAAATCCTTCCGGAAGCAAGAATCTCGCAAGGAGTATTGTAAAAATAAATCCTCCTATCTTTTCTACAATTTTAGAAATTAATTCCCATAAAGAATTCTTGATACTTGTTTTTTTTAATCCTTTTTCTTCCATAAGTTATGTTTAATACAGATTACCTGTTTAAAAAAATTCTCAAGTAATCCTACCTGATTTTCAATGCTCAGAAAATCTCTCGTTTTAAGGATATTTTTTTCAAATTTTGAAGGATTATTTTTTTTTAATATTTTTTTAAGTTTGTTAAAATTAGATAATTTGATGCCAACCCCACTATCTTCTAAAAATTTTCCTGCGGAAAGATAATAATCGGGATATATTACCGGAAGTCCGGCTTCAAGGTAGGAAGGAATTTTATTTCCTGTAGCGTTAGAATATCCTTTTTTGCCAGAGATACAATAACTATAAATTCCATAGTCATATTTTGAAATTTCTTTTGATAATTCTTTTTGGCTTACTGTATCATGAAGCACCAAGAATTTTTTTTTTAAAGAATCTTTTAAAACTTTCATAACTCTTTGTTTTTCTTCTTTATCTGGAATATTATTTGTCCTGCTGTATAGATGTAAATAAATCCCCTGATTAATTATATTATTAAGTCCTTCAATCCACCCAGAGTCATCAGGGACATGCCCCACATAAACCAGATGGATTCCTTTCTGCCTTAAAGATATTTTATTTGTTTTATCGAGGGGAACTGCAAATTCCCCTAAACAATATGGGAAAAAATAAAATGTCGGACAGGCTATATTTATATCCCCCAGGAGAGTTTTGTTTAAGATATTTAATTCATTCTCGTCTCCTTTGTGAATGATACCATCAGTATTTTCAAAACAATATTTTTCTGAATTTATTTCAAATTTAGGAACCCCATTAGATAAAGCATCTTTAAGGGAAGGGTATGAAAATGACCTTATATCATAAGGGAAATAAATAAAAGGATACTTTTTGAAATATTTTGCAAAGATAGTACACAGCCAGTTTGGGGGAGCTCTTCCTATGATTACATAAGGTTTAAGTTTTGTTATCTCATATAATGATTTTATTATTGCAGAGAAATTTTTAAGTCCATGGAAAAAAATTTCTGGAAAATTCGAAATATTTATTTTGAAAAATTTAGCATTAAATGATATTGTCTTATCATAACTCTCTTTGATAAAATCTCTTTCAATATCGCTGACAAGGCTGATAAAAATAACTTCATATCCTTTTTTCTTAAGTCCTTTTGCTATTTTTGCAAGAGTATCTGTGGGGGAAGATTCTATAATAACTATCTGTTTTTTTTCCATGTAATATCCCGAATATCCTTGTTTTTAACCCTTGCGAAGTTAAATTATATGCTATACAATAAGATTATTTTTAAAGGGTTATGTTGAAATAATAGAATGAGACAAGATTTATACAGCCAATATAAACTGTTAAAACATTTAGATAGATTAATCGCATGGAGAGATGGAGAAATTGTTTATCCAATTGCTGCAGATTTTAATCTTACAAATAAATGCAATAATAGATGTCCTTTGTGTGTTAGTTCGGAAAGTAGAGATAATACCACTGTAAATTTTGAAGATGCAAAAAGAATTATTCAAGAATTAAAAGATGTTGGTACAAGGTCTATTTATTTTGCCGGAGGAGGAGATCCTACCTGCCATGAAAATCTTGAAGAGATAATAAGACTTACAAAATCTAAAGACATGGATGTTGCGGTTTGCACCAACGGATATAAAATGTCCGACGGTGTTATTGATGCAATTGTGGACTGCTGTTCATGGATGAGAATTAGTTTAGATGCTGATGGTCCTGAGATTTATAAGAGAACACATGGAATGTCCAAAGATTCATTTTACAGAGTAATAGAAAACATGAGCAAGTTAGCAATAAAAAAGAGGGAGAAGAATAGCGAGATTGTAATTGGGGCAGCTTATCTTCTTGGTCCGGAAACAGTATCCGGAATTTATAACGCAGCAGAATTATGCAAAAAAATAGGTATTGATGGAATAAGATTCAGGCCTTTTTTTGAATGGATGAATAGTGAAAAGTTTCCAGAAAAAGAGAGAGAAATAATGCTCAGAGAATTTGAATTTTGCAACAGATTAAAAAGTAATAACTTTTCTGTTTCTTATCCTGAAGATAGATTACAGGCAGTAGTCACAAAAAAGATAAGGCATTATGATAAATGTTATGTTCCCCATGTTATCACGGCGATATCTGCGGATTTGAAATTGTATCCTTGCTGTGTCTTAAGGAATAATCCAAAGTATGTATTGGGAGATTTGAAAGAAAAAAGTTTCAGAGAAATTTGGGAATCGGATGAGAGAAGAAAAGTTCATGAAAAAATAGATGTCAACGATTGCCCCAATCCCTGCCAATATGAAAAAGACAATAAAATAATGCACGCAGTTATAGAAAAAATAACTCATTCAAACTTTTTATAAGATGACAGAACTTTATAGCGAATTTAAATTGTTAAAGAATTTAGACAGAGTAGATTACTGGAAAAAAGGAAAAGTAGTTTATCCAATTCTTGTTGGAGTCAATCTTACGAATAAATGCAATAATAGATGTCCTTTATGTACTTCGAGAAGAAAAGATAATACAACAATTAGTTTTGAAGATGCAAAAAGAATTATTCAAGAATTAAAAGATGTTGATGTTAAAGCAGTCGGATATGGCGGAGGAGGAGATCCTACCTGCCATGAAAATCTTGAAGAGATAATAAGACTCACAAAATCGAAGGGCATGGATGTTGCGGTTTGCACCAACGGATATAAAATGTCCGACGGTGTTATTGATGCAATTGTGGACTGCTGTTCATGGATGAGAATTAGTTTAGATGCTGATGGTCCTGAGATTTATAAGAAAACACATGGAATGTCCAAAGATTCATTTTACAGAGTAATAGAAAACATGAGCAAGTTAGCAATAAAAAAGAGAGCGAAAAATAGCGAGATTGTAATTGGGGCAGCTTATCTTCTTGGTCCGGAAACAGTATCTGGAATTTATAACGCAGCAGAATTATGCAAAAAAATAGGTATTGATGGAATAAGATTCAGGCCTTTTTTTGAATGGAAAGGGAACAAATTAAAAAAAGAAGAAGGGGATTTTATGTACAGCGAGTTAGAGAGATGCAAGGAATTAGAAAATAATGATTTTTCTGTATCATTTACCAAGGATAGATGTGAATCTGTTACCGTTGGAAGAGAAAGAAAATATACAAAATGCAATGTTCATCATTTTAACACGCTGATAACTCCAGATATGAAAATATATCCTTGTTGTATGTTAGAAGATAATCCAGCATATGTATTAGGAGATTTGAAAGAAAAAAGTTTCAGAGAAATTTGGGAATCGGATGAGAGAAAAAATGCTTATGAAAAGATAAATTTAAGAGATTGTCCTAATCCCTGTATGCTAGAAAAACATAATGAGATATTACATGCATTCAAAGAGAAAATTACTCATTCAAATTTTTTATAATTCAGTTAATCTCATGTTTAATATATTCTATTAACTGGGTTGTAGATAATTTTTCATCAACAGTAAAGACAATTTTCCCCCCACGAGCTTCTAAGAATTCTTTTATTTTATCAAGAACAGGATCTGTTTTGTTAAGATAATCTTTTCCTTTGATATAAAAATCGGGTTGAATTAAATCTATTGTAGAGTATTCATTTTCATTGTATAAGACAAAATCAACTGGTTTTAACTGCGCTACCGAATATGCTCTTACTTCCTGTGAAAAAACAGGTCTTCCTTTTCTTGATTTTATTTTTTCACTCAAATTATCAGTTGCTATTGCAACAAAGAGGACATCACAAAAATTTTTTGCTGATGTTAAATGGGTAATATGTCCGGGGTGCAAGAGATCAAAACTACCGCTGCATAATCCGATTATTTTTTTTTCGTATTTAAGTTCCTGAATTTTTTTTACTAATCCATTTTCGGTAAGAATATTGGAAAGCAAATAATAGGAATTATCTGTGTCTATCATTTAAAATTTATCTCGGAATAATTTATAAGGATTATTATGATATTTTGCAAAAAAGTATATAAAGGAGTATTTTGGATGAGATTTATGAGAATCGAAAGCTTAATGAAGAATTGGGAAAATTCACTTGCTTCTTACGGAACTCCTGGAAATTTTGCTGATGATACTTTGATTAAAACAATTAAAGGGGAAGCACTCCCAATAACTTTATTTGAATCTTCAGGATATGTTAGAAGAAGAGAATTTATGGATAAGATAAAAAAAGAAAAAATTCAAAATGGCGAAGAGGAAATAAAATGTTTTTTATGTGACAATGTAAGACAGGCAAAATCTAAGGGAAATAATTTAACTCTTCCTTTTGAAGAATATAAAAATTACATTCTCTGTCCAAACAGATTTCCTTTTGCAAGAGGACATTTTCTCTTAATCAGCAAATATCATGACAGTTCAGAGATAAAAGTTGGAAATACAATCACTCAAGAATATCTTGACGTAATAAAAAATATCTGTGAAAAATATGACTTGGTTGCAATGAGAAATCATAAATTTGCGGGCATGAGCATTCCCGACCATGAACATTGCCATTTAATACCAAGACTATTAAAAGATGAAAAAAATAAAACAGTTTATTGCGGAGGATTATTAGGTTCAACAAAAAAACCAACTCCATTTAATGATAAGGTTTTTTTCACAGAATCCGATTTAGATACAATAGCATTCGATAAAAGTTTAGAGAATAATATTATAGAATACTTAAGAAGACTGGAAAAAGAGGATATTATTTTTACATTTGTGAAAGATAATGAGTATTTTTATCTCACCCCCCACCAAAAGCAATGCAAAGGGATTGGCAGCGGCGACACAATTTATCTGAAAGTGAATCCTTCGGGGGAATCTTTTTCTTATGATTCACATATAAATTTATTAAAAGAATCTATTTTTACCAAAGGGGCTTTTCCGTGGCAGAAGTACATTAATTAAACGAATTCTAATTCTTTTCTATCAACATTCAAGTAATCAATTATTAGTTTATTTTCTGTATCAGCAACACAATGATGATCACAATTTAATGCAGGATTTATTTTGAAAAAGTTATCTCTATCTGAAAACCAAAATTTCTTAAAACTCTGATTTTTTATAGAACCAATCAGCCCATTATCTAAATTATAAGCTTTGTCCTGACAGGCATAAATATTTTGGTCTGCTCCGATGACAGGACGTATTTGAATATAAGGGCACCAAGCATAATCTTTTTTGAAAGAGATTACTTCTTTATTGTAAGAATCAAAGATTTCAAAATCATTTTTTTCAAAATCGAGTACAGCTTTTTTAATTTGCTCTTTTACCTGATTAAAAAATGGTTCGTGATATAAATTGTTTTGCTCCCCATAATCACTTACAATGCAAGGAGAAACTTTTATGCTGCTGACACCGACATTTTTCAGTCTTTGTATCATTTCATAAACGTGAGAAGAATTTTTTTCACCAATAATTAAACTAACTCCGAGGCTGCATGGCCCCCCGAATTTTTTGAAATTTTCCATATTGTTCATTATTTTGGTATATTCTCCATCTTTTACCCGTCGGTATTCTGAATAACTTTTATTATCCCACCCATCCATTGATACCCTAAGCCATGTTCCTTTTTGTGCAAATAATTCTGAAACCTCTCCTTCAAGTCTCGCACCGTTAGTATAAGATCGGAATTTGATATTTGTCTTTGAAATTTTTTTTAATACGTCCAAAAGATAAGGATAACAAAATGGTTCACCTCCTCCGCTAAAAGTAACCGCCTTAACTTTCATCGAATCCAAATCGTCGATAATTTCTATCAGTTTATTCTTTGGGATAAAATCTTTTATTACCATATCTTTTCCAAGCTGCAAACATTCGGCCCGATAAGAACAATAACTACAATTATGATTGCATGAATTTGTCGGTTTTATTCTTACATGAATCGGAGAAGAAATTTTACTTTCCTTAAAAGAGGTTAATTTGTCTGGAAAATGAAATATTTTTGTTTTTGCGTATGATTTCCCCATAGTTTCGAAAGTAACTTTTACATATATAAACATTATTGTTATGAGATATAAATTCTTAAAAAGATAAAATAAATTTATCTGTTATGGAATCATCTATAAAAAAAAGAAATAATTGCAGACTGTGTAATGGGGGACTCGAAAAGATGTTCAGCCTTGCTCCAACGCCGCCAGGAGATAAATATTTGCCAGAAAAAGATTTTGTTAAAAAAGAGGCAAAATATCCATTAAATATTGTTTCATGCAATAAGTGCGGACTTTTGCAATTAGAACACACGGTTAATCCCAAGATATTATATAGAGATTATATTTATTTGACTTCTAATTCTCTCGGATTAGTTGAACATTTCAAAAAATACGCAGAAACTTCTCTTGAAGAAATTGATATTCCAGAACAAAGCTTGGTGATAGATATTGGATGTAATGATGGAACATTGCTCAATCATTTTAAAACTCTTGGCATGAAACCCCTGGGAATTGAACCCGCGAAAAAATGTGCTGAAATAACCAGAGGAAAAGGAATTCCTGTAATTGAAGATTTTTTGAATCGGGATGTTGTTCAAAAAGTTTCACAAGAATATGGGAAGGCAAAGATTATTACTGCCAATAATGTTTTCGCCAATATAGACAATCTTGGAGAAACAATAAGAAATATTAAAGATATGCTTTCACCAACAGGAGTTTTTATTTTTGAAACAGGGTATATGCCGGATGCAATAGCAAATAATATTTTTGATAATCTTTATCATGAACATCTATCCTATTTTTCTGTTGGTCCACTTAAATCTTTTTTTGAATCTGAAGATATGGAAATTTTTGATATCAAACATCTTCCAACAAAAGGGGGTTCAATAAGGGGAATGGTTCAATTTAAAGGAGAGGAGAAGAAAATATCTGATTCTGTGAAATATCAATTAGATTTTGAAGAGAATATGAAAATTCGTGATAAAAAAACATTCAAAGGATTTTATGAGAGAATAAAAAAAGAAGGTGAAGAGATAAAAAGGACAATTAAAGAGATTAAATCGAAGGGGAAGATTGTTGCAGGATATGGTGCATCTGTAGGAGTTACAACAATGTTATATGAATGGGATATGGGAGGATTAATAGATTTTTTAATAGATGATAATCAGATGAGGCATAATTTGCTGAGCCCCGGACTTGGATTGAGAGTATATCCTCCAACATCCTTAAAAGAAAAAAAACCAGAAGCAGTATGCATATTCGCCTGGAGATATTCTGATCCAATAATAAATAAAAATAAAGAATATATAAAAGAAGGTGGGAGATTTATTGTTCCCTTTTCAAATTCAGATATTACAAAAACATATTAAGATGAACAAAGAAATATTAATTCTGGGGGCATCAGGACTATTGGGAAAAGAGATTTATAATTTCCTTGGAGAAAAAAATTGTGCGGGGACTACATTTAGAAAAGATATCAAGAATCTTATCAGAACAGATTTAACCGCAGGAGATAATTTAGAGAAGGTTTTGGAGGAAGTTAACCCTGAAATAATAATAAACTGCCTTAATCTCGGAGGTTTTCTTGACCCAAATCCAGAGCAAACGAAAAAAGTAAATTACGAAATAAATGAAAAGTTGTCAAAAATATTTAATAAAAAAATAATATTTTTTTCAACTGACAGTGTATTCGACGGAGAAAGAGGAGATTATATTGAAACGGATAAACCAAATCCAATAAATAATTATGGGACGACAAAATATCTTGGTGAACAAGTTTTGCTCCAAAATAAAAAAAATTCTTTAATCTTGAGGCTGGGAATTTTATATAGAGATGTTAATAGTGGGGGGTACATGAAATTTGTTTATGATAATTTAAGTCAAGGAAAAATGATAGACAGCTGGAAAGAAATTGTTAGTTGCCCAACACACATCGATGATGTTTGCACTTATATGGATTATTTATTAAAACAAGATGCTTCGGGAATTTACCATCTGGTGGGAAGTGAAAAAATGTCAAGATATGATTTTGCAATAAAGATAGCAGATAAATTCGGACTGAATAAAAGTTTGATAAATTGTCCTGTTTATTCTGGAGAAATAAAAAGACCAAAAGACACTTCAATGAAGAGCATACGGTTAAAAACAAAATTAAGAGGTATTGAATTTGGTTGAAAGTTTTTTGGAGTTTTATGGAAAGCATGAGATATCTCCTGTGAGACAAGATTTATCTGATTATAAAAAACATACAGAAAGAAGAAGAGAATTGTACAGACATCTGGGACTACTTCCTACTTCATTCAAAGATAAAAAAATTCTTGAAGTTGGTCCGGGGGGAGGATATAATTCTCTAGTTATTGCAGACTGGGAACCAAGTTTATATGTATTAATTGAAGCAAATAAGACAGGAATAAACGATATAAAAAGAAATTTTGCGGGCCATCCCATTCTCGAAAAAAAAGGGTTACAACTCATAGAAAAAAGATTGGAAGAAACTTCTCTGGATGAAAAATTTGATATTGTTTTATGTGAACAAACAATCCCGCATAATAAAAATCAAAAAGATTTATTGAATAAATTAGATGAGTTCACAAAAGAAGGAGGTATTATGGTGCTGACATGCATAGATGAGATTTCGAGTTATTTTGAAATTATGAAAAGATATTTTGGATTTCAACTTGTCAAGGGCAAAGAAGATTTCAGAGAAAAAGTAAATATATTAGTAGATGCTTTGGGTCCCCATAAAAGAACTCTAAGCGGAAGCAGCAGGTTTGAAGAAGATTGGGTTATAGATAATTTCCTTAATGAAGCTGTGCATAATTCATTATTCTCGATGGGAGATTGTATAAATTTTTTCAGAGAAAAATATCAAATTTATAACACATCTCCAAAAATTTTCACAGATTACAGATGGTTTAAGAAAATTCCCGAAGAAGATGGAAAACATAATGAAGTTTGTTTAGAGCAATTTAATTGCCTTATGCATAATTTCTTTTATACAGAAAAAATATTTGATAAGAGAAAATCATCACAAAATTTAGAACTTCTTGATTTGTGCAAAGAGGCCAGAAAATGGGCATACCTAAATGAATTTGAAAATAAAGAAATTAAAAAAGAGATGGGAAGAAATATTGGGAAGATTATAGAAAATGCAGGATATTTAGATAAAGATATATTAAATTCTCTAAAAGATATTTATAGATTAAACAAAAAAGAAAAGTTAACTATAGAAGATTTAGGAAAGAACTGCAAACATTTTATGAAAGCGTTTGGCAAATGTTCCCAGTATATAAGTTTGACAAAAAATAATTCTATTTGAAGAATTTAAGATATCTATCAATTTCTGGAAAATCAATGTTTAAATCTCTTTTAAGCTTCTCGTTATTTATAGTTAAATCAGAAGGTAATGGCTCTGAAAAACCAAATTCTCTTATTGAACAAGGAACTATTTTTCCCGAGGAGATATTTAATTCTCTTTTTAATAAATTTGCTAATTCAAATCTGTCTGAAGAATCAATCGAAGCAACATTATAAAGACCGTACAAATTTTCATCAAGCATCTTGTCAACTATTTTCACTAGATCACCAATATAAGTAAGGCTGAATTTTTGGTCATCGGCACATTTGAGAATTTTGTCTTCTTTTAAATCTTTAATTAAAGAAGTTAGTAAAGTTCCGTCACCAGAATCTGTTCCAAAAACACGGCTTAGTCTCAAGATTAAATATTTCTCATTGCTGTTTAATAAGAAATCTTCTATAGTTTTTTTATGTTTTCCATAATGGTAGTAAGGACTCGTTTCATCATTTTCAGCATAATTTCCTTTTTTCCCGTCGAAAACTCTATCGGAAGATAAAAAAATAGGGATGATATTTTTCTCAAAAAGTTGATTTATGAGATTCTGAGTTCCTAAAACATTAATCTTGTAAGTTTCATCAGAATTTGTTTCACAATCTTTTATCTTGGATTTGGCCGAGCAAATGATTGCATGAGTTATTTTATTAAAATTTATATCAAGAGTATCTAATGATGGATTTTTTAAATCAAGATATCTTAAATTTTTCTTTGGAGAAGTAAAATAAGTCCCTACGCTATCTTTTCCTGTTTCAGAAAAATAATCTAAAATATTTTTTCCTATATAACCTGATGCACCTATAATTAATTCCATAGATTAGTAAATTTTTTTCTCTTCTAAATCCCAGATGTTACAACCGCGACAAAGAGGAATATCATTTCGTTTATTAGAAGAATGTATTTTTCGTATTTCTTCATAAGCTTCTGAATTCCAAATTTCTTTTATAGTAGAAGAATTTAAATCCCCAAGGTTAAACGAAGGTTCATAATCTACACCACAAAGCGGAACTTTCCCGTCATAAAGAGAAACCAGCGTAGACCAAGGAGAAATGCAGGGGATATTTGAATATTTTTCAAGCATCTCAGTATCACATTTTTTTAATTTATTCCCCCAAGTATTCATCTCTTTGGAGCAGACAATATCCTGTTCAGAAATTTTAGAAAGCCAAAAGTTTTTCCATTGAGTTTCCTCATTCCGATTTTCATCCTGCAGAACCATTCTTATCCTTATACGAGGTTTGTTTCCTTTTTCATTTCTTAATCTGATAAATTGAAGACAGTTTTCAACTACATTTTCAAAGTCGAGTCCATAGCGAATAGATTCAAAAGTCTCTTTTGTGTATCCATCAATGGAAAATCGTATATCATCAAGCCCAGATTCAATTAGTTCAAGAGATTTTTTCTTATTCAATAGAGAAGCATTTGTAGAAAAAGTTACATCTTTTATTCCATAATTTTTCAGAGTCTTAATTTTGTCTACGAGATTTTTATCTAATAAGGGTTCTCCGTTTCTTGACAAACATACTGAATTTATCCACGACGAATATCCTGACATTTCAGAAGAGATTTTATCGAATAATTTTTTTTCCATTCTGCCATAATCTTCTGGGTGTTTCCAGATAGGACACATTTTGCATTTTGCATTACAAGCATGAACCGTTTCAATTTCAAAATATTTTGGAAAAAATGAAGAATCTGAAAGATTAGTTAGATTAAGCCGATTTGCCAGAGATTTAAGCTCGGTCTCTATATCTTTCATTTTTGTAGAATAAAAAAATTGTATAAAAAGATTGTTGTGGTATAGATTACATAAATATTTATAAGTTCATTATAAAACTTATAAGAATGGGAAAGTTAATGGAGATTATTACATCATTGCATAAAAAAACAGAGAGAAATTATCTTGCAAGGATGATAGACGATAAGGTAGAGTGTATGAAAGTCGCTAAAGAATATGGCAAAGAGTTTTGGGATGGTGACAGAAAATATGGCTATGGCGGATATCATTATGATGGAAGACAAAAGAGAATATCAGATGGATTGATAAAAGCATACAATCTTGAGAAAGATGCAAAGATATTGGATGTTGGATGCGGCAAAGGATATTTAATTTACGAACTTCAAGAGGCAGTTCCAACAAAAAATGTGAGCGGATTTGACATTTCATCTTATGCATTAGAAAACTGCAAAGAGGAGATAAAATCTAAAATTTTCAGACATGAAGCACAAACAAAATATCCTTTCAAGGATAAGGAATTTGACTTGGCAATCTCAATAACAACATTGCATAATCTTCCTATAAGTGATTTAAAAAGTGCACTACAGGAAATAGAAAGAGTTGGGAAAGAAAAGTATGTTGCTGTTGAAAGTTTTAGAAATGATAAGGAACTATTTAATCTCCAATGCTGGGCACTTACGTGCAATTCTTTTTTTGGCCCCGACGAGTGGAAATGGATTTTTAATGAATTTGGATATACCGGAGATTACGAGTTTATTTATTTCGAATAATTAAAATGGATATTTTAGAATTAGAATTTAAAGCAAGAGAGCTGAGAAAAAAAGTCTTAGATTTGTCGATGAAAGAAGGCGAGGCGCATTTGGGGGGAAGTTTTTCTGAGATAGAAATTTTAGTTTCTCTTTATAATAAAATATTACAACCAGAAGATAAATTTATCTTAAGTAAAGGGCATGCAAGCACCCCCTTTTATTTATTGTTAAGGGAAAAAGGATATAACCCAATTATTCAAACTCACCCTGATTTAGATGAAAAAAATGGAATATTTGCGACGACAGGAAGTCTTGGACATGGCTTGCCAATAGCAGTTGGGATGGCTCTTGCTAGAAAAAAAATGAATAGAAGTGGAAGGATTTATGTTTTACTTGGAGACGGAGAATGTCAGGAAGGAACCATATGGGAAGCAGCAGATGTAGCCTGCCATTATAGATTAGATAATTTAACAGTAATTGTTGATCATAATAAATTACAGGCGTTATGTAAGATAGAGGAGATTTCCCCTACATTTTTGAAATCAAAATTTCAGGCTTTTGGTTGTTATGTTACTGAAATCGACGGACATAATTTTAAAGAGATTATTTCTGCTTTTGAAAATACTCCGGCAGGAAAGCCCTATGTGATAATAGCAAATACTGTAAAGGGTAAGGGGGTGAGTTATATGCAAAATGACCCAAAATGGCATACAAGATTGCCAAATGAAGAAGAATTAAGAAAAGCATATGATGAATTAAAATGAGAAAAATTTTCGGGAAGGTTATCACAGAACTTGCAGAAAAAGACAAAGATATTTTTTTAATCGTCGGAGATATTGGCTATGGAATTTTTGACGAATTCAGAAATAAATTTTGTGACAGATTTATCAATGTCGGAATTCGAGAACAAAGCATGATAAGCATTGCAGCAGGAATGGCTCTTGAAGGATTAAAACCATATGTGTTTACAATAACTCCTTTTCTTATCGAAAGACCTTTTGAACAAATAAAAATTGATATTGATCAACAAAATGTCAATGTTAAATTGGTAGGATATGCGGATTATCCAAAACAGGGTCCGACACATGCCGAATTAGATGCAGAAAAATTAATGAATATTTTAAAAAATACTAAAAATTATTTTCCAAGTAATGCAGATGAGACCAGGAAAGCGCTGATAGAATCTTACGAAAATAAAAAGCCGACATTTATCAGTTTAAAAAAAGATAAAGTAAATTGATGTATCCCATCACATAAATATTTTTAATAGATTTTATTATTCTTAGATTATGGGTTCAGATATAGATAGTCATAAACTAATGTATCATCCAGAGAGAGTTAATGACTGGAAAAAGACTGATGATTGTTTTCCAATTTATGTTGAAATTGAATTGACTAATTGCTGCAATCACCGATGCACTTTTTGCGGACTTGATTGGGCGAGAGGAAAAAATATTATTAGCTCAGAAATAATGTATAAACTTATAGACGAATTGGCAGATGGGGGGGTAAAGTCGGTATGTTTTGCAGGAGCAGGAGAACCAACTCTTCATAAAGATTTAAAGGGTTTTTTAAGAAAATGCCACTCACAGAGAATAGATTCATCTATCTCAACTAATGCAGTTTTATTTACAAAAGAAATTGCTGAAGAATGTATGCCTTATCTTTCATGGATAAGATTTAGCGTCGATGCTGCAAGTTCAAAAACTCATGCTTTACTCCACGGAACTTCTGAGTCTGACTTTGAAAAAGTTAAAAAAAATATACAAGATGCAGTAGAGATTAAAAAGAAAAATAATTATCCAGTCGTTTTGGGGGTGCAATTTTTACTTTTGCCCGAAAATGAAAAAGAGGTTATAGAATTTGTAAAAATATTCAAAGAGATTGGTGTTGATAATGTTCAGATTAAACCATATTCTCAAAATCCAAATAGTATAAATAAAATGAATATTGACTATCAAAAATTTGATTATCTTGAAAAAGAATTAGCAGGATTATCCAGTGAAAAATTTTCTGTGATTTACAGGGGTAATAGAATGAGCCAATTATCACATGAGCAAGATTATTGCGAATGTTACGGGCTTCCCTTTTTCTCTATAATCACTTCTGAAGGGAATGTAATGCCCTGTCATCTTTATTTTGGAAAAGAATATTATTCATATGGAAATATTAATACAAAAACTTTTAAAGAAATATGGAGAAGTGCGAGAAGAAAAGAAATCGTCGAAGAAATAAAAAAGATGGGAGTGTCTCATTGCAAAAAAGGATGCAGACTTGATTCAATTAATAAGTATCTTTATAGGATAAAAAATCCTCTTCCGCATGATAATTTTATATGATTAATAAAAGATATATCATACCTATATAATCTTTAAATATCTCTGAGAAAATTTAGATTGATGAAAACGGTGATATTATGCGGAGGAAAAGGAACACGTTTGAAAGAAGAAACAGAATATCGCCCCAAACCTCTCGTGGAAATTGGGGGAAAACCAATTCTATGGCATATAATGAAAATATATGACACTCAGGGTTTCAATGATTTTGTTCTTTGTCTGGGATATAAGGGGAATATGATTAAGGATTATTTTTTGAATCTTAAGGAAATGTCCAATGATTTTATGATGGATTTGAAAAATAAAGAGACAGAAACATTTAGCAATAATGAAAGTCTCAAAGGCAAGGTTTGGTTTGTAGATACAGGATTAAACAGCCAAACTGGTTCGAGGGTGGCAAGAATAAAAAAATACGTAGAGAAAGATGAAGATTTTTTCTTAACTTATGGAGATGGTGTTTCAGATGTAAACATTCAGGAACTTTATGAATACCACAAGAAAATGGATAGAATAGCGACGATTACTGCAGTTAAACCCCCATATAGGTTTGGGCTAATTGAACTTTGCAAGGACAAGGGATTGGTTAAAAAATTTGATGAGAAACCAGATATGACAGATATGGTAATTAATGGAGGATTCATGGTTTTCAAAAATAAAATATTTGACTATTTGTCTGAAAATGAAAATTGTATTCTTGAAAAAGATGCTTTGGAAAAATTGACAACCGAAAGACAATTGGCAGCTTATGAGCATAAAGGTTTTTGGAAATGCATGGACAATCAAAAAGAAGTCGATGAATTAAATAAAATTTACCAGGAAGGGGCTCCTTGGGAGACATGGAAATGAATAAAGAATTTTGGGAAAATAAAAATGTTTTAGTCACGGGGGCGGGAGGTTTTAAAGGAAGTCATTTATTGGAAAAATTAGGTGAAACAGAAGCGAACATAATTTCTCTTGTAAGAGACTTTGATCCAAAAAGTTATTTTGAAATGCAAAAACTTGGAAAGAAATCGACGGTTGTCGTCGGAGATTTAAAGGATTACAGAAAGATTTCAGATATTCTATCCAAATATGAGATCACAACAATTTTTCATCTGGGGGCGCAACCAATTGTTACAACTGCTTTGTCAAATCCTGTTGAAACTTTAGAGACAAATATTATGGGGACGGTAAATATTCTGGATTCTGCAAGGATTAATTCTAAGATAGAAGAGATTGTGATGATTTCCAGCGACAAGGCATATGGCCCTACCGATAAAATTCCTTACAAAGAAACAGAACGATTGCAGGGCAAAGCGCCATATGATGTTTCAAAATCATGTGCTGATTTAATTGCTCAAATGTATTCTAAAATTTTTGATTTACCCGTTACAATAGCGAGATCTGTAAATGTTTTTGGCCCGGGAGATTTAAACTGGAACAGAATAATTCCGGGGATAATGGAATCAATTATTAAAAATAAACCTCTCAAAATTAGAAGTGATGGGAAAATGATTAGAGAATATATTTATGTAAAAGACAGCATTGATGCTTATATTAATCTCGCTGAGAATATAAAAAAAACAAGGGGAGAAGCGTTTAATATTAGTGGAAAAAATATTATGTCTGTTCTTGAAATTATTGAAAAAACGTCAGAGGCATTAGGAAGAAAAGTGAATTATGAAATAATAAATAATGCAAAGGCAGAGATTCCAAAACAATATCTCGATGGGAATAAAATTAAAACTACTTTAGGTTGGGAAGCCAAGACTAATTTTGAAGAGGCAATTAAAGAGACATTTGAATGGTATACAAAATTAATGTAAGATGAAAAAAAAATTAAGTTATCTGTTTGATAAAGAAAAAAGTTCTGAGATTAAAAAACCATTATTTATATTTGACATTGCAAACAATCATAATGGCGATGTTGAGCATGGCTTGAAAATTATTCGTGAAACTTCTAAAGTATGTAATGGATTAGAAGATAAATTTCTTTTCGGATTTAAATTTCAATATAGAGACTTAGATAGTTTTATTCATCCGGATTATAAAGACAGAAAAGACATAAGTTATGTTAAAAGATTTTCTGATACAAAATTGACAAGAAAAGAATTTGAATTAATGAAAAATGAAATAGAAAACGGAGGATTTATTTCTGTATGCACTCCTTTTGACGAGAACAGCGTCGATCTAATTGAAGAACAAAATTTTGATATAATAAAAATTGCAAGCTGTTCTTTTACTGATTGGCCTCTACTGGAAAGAATTGTCAAAACAGACAAGCCAATAATTGCATCAACTGCAGGAGCTACTCTCGAAGAACTTGACAGGGTTGTTTCATTTCTTGAGCACCGAGATAAAAAAAGTGTATTAATGCACTGTGTTGGTGAATATCCAACTAAAAAAGAAAGTCTTCAGTTGAATCAGATAGACTTGCTGAAAAAGCGTTACCCCGAAATCACAATTGGATTTTCTACACATGAAGAACCAAATAATCTTGATGCTGTTAAGATTGCCGTCGGAAAAGGGGCGCAAGTATTCGAGAGACATGTAAATGTTGAATCAGAAAAATATTCAATAAATGCTTATTCTTCAACGCCTGGTGAGATAAAAAAATGGCTGCAGTCTGCTGAAGAGGCTTATGAAATGTGCGGTGTGGAAAATAATCGTCATATCAGCACAGAAAAAGAAAAAAATGATTTGAGAAGATTCAGGAGAGGAGTATTCGTAAAAAGAAATCTGAAGGAAGGAGAATTATTGACAAAAGAAAATATTTTTTATGCATTTCCTTGCGGTGAAAGACAAATACTAGCAAATGATATGTCAAAATATATTGAATATATTCCTACTAAAGATATCAATACAAATGAGGCAATTAATTTAGAAAATTTAACAATTAAAAATTCACGTGAAGATGTTTTAAGAATTGTTAAAAAATTGAAAGATATAGTTTTAGAAAGCCATATAATTTTACCTAATAGAATAGAGTTAGAGTTATCGCACCATTACGGGATTGAAAATTATGAAAAATTTGGTGCTGCAATTTTAAACTGCATTAACAGAGAGTATTGTAAAAAGTTAATAATATTACTACCGGGACAAAATCATCCTTTGCATTACCATGAAAAGAAAGAGGAAACTTTCCAAGTTTTATATGGAGATATGAATCTTAAGCTTGGAAATGAAAAAATATCATTGAAACCAGGAGATATACAGACGGTAGAAAGAAAAGTCAATCACAGTTTTTCTTCTGAGAAAGGATGTATTTTTGAGGAGGTGTCAACGACGCATTATAATAATGATTCTTTTTATGAAAATGAAGAAGTAAGAAATAATAAGAACAGAAAAACGCATATGACTTTCTGGGCAGATTGGCTATCTGGAAAAACTATAGAATGATTAAAATATATTCTCAAAATATTATGAATTTTTCCTTCATAACCTTATTAAATGTGAAAAATCCTTTTTTAGAATGAAAAAAGTGAAGAGACTAATCAGCATAGTTATTCCTGCGTATAATGAAGAAGAAGGATTGGATGAACTTTATAGAAGACTGCAGAAAGTTTTAGATGGTTTAGATAAATATTCTTTTGAGGTAATAATTGTAGAAAATGGTTCAAGAGATGATACCTATAAGAAATTGTTGGAGATTCATCAAAAAGATAAACGATTTAAGATTGTTCAGTTGTCCAAAAATTTTAATTGCGATGGAGGAATAAGCGCAGGATTAAAATATGTCAGAGGTGATGCTGTAATACTTATGAATGCTGATCTCCAGGATCCTCCGGAGATTATTCCAGAGTTTATTAATAAATGGGAACAAGGATATGAAATTATTTATGGAGTTATCCAGAAAAGAAAAGGTGTTTCAATTTTAAGAAAAATGGTATCCTGGATGTTTTACCAAACAATATATTCTTTAACTAACGGACAAATTAAAAAAAATGTCAGTGATTTCAGATTAATTGATAAAAAAGTGTATGAAGTAATAAACAGTATGCCTGAGCATAATCGATTTCTGAGAGGAATGATTTCATGGACAGGATTCAAGAGCACAGGTATCCCTTTTGTAAGAGCAGAAAGATATAAGGAAGGAGGCGAAGCAAAAGTGTTGAGCATTTTCCAACGTGCAAAAAATATAAAATGGTTTGTCACAAATGCAATTTTTACATTTTCGGATTTTCCATTGAAATTAATGACCAGCGTCGGTGCTTTTACTTCTTTCTTGTCATTTATACTTGCGATGTATTTCTTGGGAGGTTATCTTATCTACGGAACAGCTTCCCCGGGATATGTAAAAGGACATACCTCTCTGATGTTAGTTATATTATTTTTATTTGGAGTTCTATTTATTTTTTTAGGGATTATCGGTAAATACATTTCGAAAATTTATGATGAGGTAAAACAACGCCCGTTGTATATTGTGCGTGATAAAATCGGAGTATAGAATATGAAAAAAATTTTAATAACTGGGGGGAACGGATTTATAGCAAGAAATCTCTATGAAAATTTAAAAGGAAAATATGATGTTAAAACTATAAATCACCAGGAACTTGATCTGCTTGATTCACCAAAGGTGTTTGATTATGTAAATCAAAAAAAATTTGATGTTGTTATACATTCTGCTACATACGACGCTGCTCCTAAACATTCTGTTAAAGATCCTGCAAAAGTCTTAGATAATAATCTGAGAATGTTTTTTAATATTGCGAGATGCAGGGATTATTTTGGAAAGATGATTTATTTTGGTTCGGGGGCAGAATTTAGCCGAGAGCATTGGATTCCTAAAATGAAAGAAAATTATTTTGACGAACACGTTCCAAAGGACCAATACGGTTTTTCTAAATATGTGATGACAAAATATACAAAATCAAATGAAAATATAATTAACCTCCGACTTTTTGCAGTGGTAGGGAGAAATGATGATTGGAAAACTCGTTTTATTCCCAACGCATGCTGTCAGGCAATGGAAAAAGAAACAATAGATATACATCAGAATGCTTTTTATGATTATTTAGATGTTGATGATTTAACAAGGGTAGTAGATTGGTTTATCAATAATAATTCAAAAGAAAAAGTGTATAATGTGTGTTCTGGAAAAACTTATGACAGAAGAAGTCTGGCAGAAAAAATTGTAAAAATTTCTGGAGAAGATTTAAAGATAAATATTCAGAATAAAGAAATTGGAAAAGAATACAGCGGAGATAATTCTCTCCTTTTGAATGAATTGGGAAATTTTGAGTTTACTCCTATAGATGATTCAATAAAAAGATTATATGAATGGTATAAGAGGGAGAGAAATGAGTAAACTAAATTATCTTTTGGTGATGCCCCGATTAGTTCAGAATGTTGGGGATGGATATTCTTTCCCCCTGGGGCTTCCATATATTTCTGCTAGCATGAAAAAGTCGGGATTTAATGTAAGAACCATTAATTTGAATCATCGCGAAGGAGATATTTTTAATATTCTTGAAAAAGAAATTGAAGAAAACAAAATCAATGTTGTTGCAACGGGCGGGCTTTCCTTCCAATATACTACAATCAAGGAGGTTATTGATTCTGCTAAGAGAGTAGATAAAAAAATTAATACAATTGTCGGGGGAGGAATTATCACAGCAGATCCAAAACCAGCAATGATTGCCTTAGAAAATGTAGATTATGGGATAATCGGTGAAGGGGAAAAGACAATATGCGAGTTAAGTGAAGCAATTGAGAAAAAATTAGATATCTGCAAAATCGATGGAGTAATTTTGAGTGATGGAAGAAGTTATGTTCAGACAAATCCCCGCAAAGAAATTGAAAATATTGATTCTATCGCCTGGCCAGATTATGAAGGATTTGAATTTGAAAAGTTCTTAGAAACATCGCCAAGTATCAGCGGGATAAATAAAAAAAATACAGCATTTATGATTGCCAGCCGTTCATGTCCTTATAGTTGCACTTTTTGTTTTCACACCCTCGGTAAAAAATATCGACAGAGGACACTGGATAATTTTTTCGAAGAATTAGATTATATGGTAGCTAAATATGATCTGGGGTTTATTTGTTTAGCCGATGAACTTTTTTCTGCAGATACAAAACGCACAGAAGAATTTTGCGAGAGAATAAAACCTTACAATATTAAATGGTGGGCACAATTCAGAGTCGATCAGATAGCAGAAAATCCAAAACTTCTTCCGATGCTAAAAGAGTCTGGATGTGATGTTATGTCTTTTGGATTAGAAAGTGCAGATAACCGCATTCTAAAAAGTATGAAGAAAAAAACGACAATTGAAGAAACAGAAAAAGCATTAAAATCTGTCTATGACAGCGGGATGCATTTAGAAGGTGCTTTTATATTCGGTGATATTGAAGAAACAGGGGAAACTGCAGATAACACTTTAAAATGGTGGAAAGAACATTCAGAGTATAAAATAACTCTTAATCTTATAACCATTTACCCCGGAACTTTTCTTTATAATCATGCATGCAACAAAGGATTAATTGAAGATAGAGTTAAATTTCTTAAAGATGGATGTCCTCAGGTAAATGTTTCTAAATTAACCGACGGAGAAGTTTCTAAATTAGTTAAAGAAATAATCGAAGCTCCCTTAACTCTAACAAAGACTCTTTCAGAAAGTAAAACGAATGTTTTAGATTACAAAACAGGAAGAATGGAGGTTTGGGGGAAATGCAGCATCTGTGATAGAGAGAATTATTGGGAAAATGTAAAATTATTTTCTTCAAGCTTTCTTGCCTGTAACAAATGCGGACAAAGATATAACTTAATTTTATCAGATGAAGTAATATCTAACATAGACGATAATTTAAAAAAATTATTGGATGAAGAGGAAAAGATAGCAATGTGGGGAATAAATTATCATGTAACAAATTTATTTAGGAGGTCAAAATTACTCAAAGATAAAAATGTTTATCCAATTGAAATTTCACAAATGAAAAGGTTAGTTGATTTATATGGGAAAAAAGTAAATCCTCCCGAGATTATAGATTCTGAAAAAATAAAAACAGTAGTGATTCCAATTCCAGCGTATATTAATGAAATTACCGGGCGCATAAAAAAGAATCACAAAGAGGTTAAAAAAATTATAGATATTTGCGAGTTGATAAATCCAAATTATTCAAAATGAATACAAAAAGTGCTATAAATTTTCTGGAAGAACAGATTACAGACGCAAGAAAAGGATTACCTGAAGAAATTTTTCTTTTTGCAAGCAGCATTACTCCATTGGTAAATGTAGAATTATTAATAAAAGATGAAAATGGAAGAACGCTTTTATCGTGGAGAGATGATAAATATGCAGGAAAGGGCTGGCATATTCCGGGGGGAATTGTCAGGTTTAAAGAAAGTTTAGAAGAAAGAATTCAGAAAGTTGCAAAAGAGGAAATTGGCACCCAGATTGAATTTGAACCTAATCCGATAGCAATAAAGCAGGTTATTTTAGAACAGAACACAAGAGGACATTCGCTGGCATTTATGTATAAATGTTTTCTTAACAGCAAATATACTTTAGAAAATAAAGGTTTAACTGAAAAAGATGCAGGTTATTTGAAATGGCATGAATTTTGTCCAAATAATTTAATTAAAGTACAGGAAATATATCGGGAGTTTATCAATGACTATAAATAAATGCAGAGTATGTGAGAATGATTTTTTTGAAAAACCGCTATTGAGGTATGAGAATATGCCGTCGACAGCTCAATATTTACCAGATATAGAATCCTTAGAAAGAGATAAGGGAATTGTTTTGGAAGTGTGTCAATGTTCAAAATGCGGTTTGGTGCAATTAAATAATGAACCTGTTCCGTATTACAAAGAGGTTATACGTGCTTCAGGATTTTCAGAAGAAATGAAAAATTTTAGATTAGAACAATTTAAAGAATTTACAAAAAAGTATTCTTTAGGAAATAAAAAAATTATTGAAATCGGTTGTGGAAGAGGAGAATATCTCTCTCTTATGCAAAATTTTATAACCAATTCTTCTGGACTGGAATATTCAGAAAGTTCTGTGATACAAGGAAATAGAGAAGGGTTAAGAATTTCTAAGGGATTCATCGAAAAAGATTCGGATAGATTGAAAAATTCTCCTTTTGACGGATTTTATATTTTAAGTTTTCTTGAACATTTACCAAATATTAATTCGGTCCTCAAAGGAATAAGCAACAATCTTACAGAAAAGGCAGTTGGAATAATCGAGGTTCCAAATTTTGATATGATTTTGGAAAGAAATCTTTTTTCAGAATTCGCAAGGGATCATTTATTCTATTTTACCGAAGAGACATTGAGCTCAACATTAAACAGAAATGGTTTTGAGATTATTGAGTGCAAAGAGATATGGCAGGATTATATAATTTCTGCGGTGGTTAAAAAGAAAATTTATGACGAGACAAATATCCCAATTAGAAAAAAAGAGAAATTAGATTTGTCTGAGTTTAATAATCATCAGAATAAAATAACAAGAGAATTAACAAATTATATTAATCAATTTGGAGATAAGAAAACGGCCATATGGGGAGCAGGGCATCAGTCATTTAGCATTCTATCCTTGGCAAAACTCGAGGATAAGATTAGATATGTTGTTGATTCCGCAACGTTTAAGCAAGGCAAATATACTCCCGCAACGCATATTCCGATTGTTCATCCAGATACATTAATGTCAAATCCGGTGGATTCAATTATTATAATGGCAGGAAGCTATTCTGATGAGGTTTCGAATATTATAAAAATAAAATATAAAAATAAATTAGAAGATAAAGTCAAGAAAATAAATATAGCCATCCTAAGAGATTTTGGATTGGAGGAAATTAATGAATGAAGGTTTAGTAAGTATTATAATTCCCGTATATAACGGAGAAAAATATATTGATAGATGCCTGGAAAGTATTTTTAGTCAGGGTTATAAAAATATTGAGACAATATTAATAAATGATGGTTCAACCGACGGTAGCAGGGAGATATGTAACGAATATGCATTTAATTATAATAATATTGATGTGTTTAATATAAAAAATCAAGGGCCTGCAGCGGCAAGGAATAAAGGAATAAAAAATTCAAGAGGAGAATTTATTTTTTTTCTTGATATAGATGATTTTATCGAAAGTAATGCAATAGGGCTACTAATAAAAAATTATAATCAATACAAGGCGGACATAGTCGTTGGAGATTTCAAAAATGTTGGAAAAAGTATGACTAATTCGGGGCATAGCAATGTTTTTTCAGAAGATAAATTGATGATGAAAAAAGATATTGGAGATTATGTAAAAAAATATTTAAAAAAACCGAACAGACATCCTTTATTTGCTTATTCTTGGGGAAGATTGTTTAAGTCTTCAATCATAAAAAATAAGGATATTAAATTTGATGAAGATTTACATACTTTTGAAGATGTGGCTTTTAATTTTGAATATTTAAAGCATACTGATAAAATCTTCTTTGTAAATCAGGCGATATATAATCATCAGATGTATGACAGTTTTAATTCTGCAACAATGGATATTGGAAATAATCCAAAAAAATTATTTGGTTATAAGAAAGCACTTGAAAATGTTAAAAATTTTCTTGAGTGTAGTGATTTAGAAAATATTAATATAAAAAAAGAGGTGGGGCACGCAGATGTATGTTATACAATAATTCAGTTAATCCGCACTTGTGGACAAATAAATAAAAATAATGAAAAAGAGATTTACAAACTTGTCCACGAGATTGTTAATGAACTAAATTTCAGAGATAACCTTCAGTTTTATTCTCCATCAAAAGGAGACAGTAAGATTATTCCAATGCTGATGAAGCTGAAACTTGTCACACCAATTACTAAATTATGCAAACATAAAGCGTATAAAAGATATAACAGAGGCAATAAGAAATGAAAAAAGATATCATTGAAGATAAAAATCTCCCTGTAATAATATTTGGTGCAGGTATTGTTGGTGAAGCATTATTTAATGTGTGCAATGAGGTGGGGGTTAAAGTTGAATCTTTTTGCGACAATAATAAAAATAAAACAAAATTAAATAAATGCGGGACAAAGGTATTTACCCCTGCTGAAATAAAAGAGGAATATGGGGATGCAAATTTTTTAATATCTGCTGCGGATATAAAAGATGTTGTTGATCAATTAGAAGAGTTGGGGTTTTCAAAATGGTATGCTGGCAGTTTGTTGTTAAAAGATTTTAACGTCGATAAATATAAATTTAATGCTTTGGGAGATTTTGTCAGATATGCTGTTGATACCTGTATTTTATGTCAAGACAATTATCTAAATCCAAATAAACTTTTTTTAAGAAGTGTGGATTTAATCATCACTGAACGCTGTTCTTTAAAATGCAAGAACTGTTCCAATCTTATGCAGTATTATGAAAAACCAAAAGATTGTGATTACAGAGAATTGAAAAAATCTATAGATTCATTTTGTAACATCGCTGACGAGATTAATGAATTCAGAATTTTGGGGGGGGAACCGTTTATGAATAAAGATTTTGATTTAACAATAAAAAGATTAATTAATGAGCCCAAGGTTAAAAAAGTTGTAATTTACACAAACGGTACAATAGTGCCTGAAGAAAACAAAATTGACAGTTTGAAAGATGATAAGGTACTTTTACTGATTACAGATTATAATAACCTTTCAAGAAAATTAGAAAATTTAACTGAGAAATTGTCAAAAAAAGATATTTCTTTTTATGTACAAAAAGCACAAGGATGGACTAATTGTAGTGATATATTCAAACATTATAGAAATATTGAAGAACAGAAAAAAATCTTTCAAAATTGTTGTGCTCGAAATACTTTTACATTATCGAACGGAAAATTATACAGATGTCCTTTTTCTGCAAATGCCGACAGACTTAGAGCAGTTCCGAATCTTGAGAGAGATTATATAAATATTTTTAAGGAGAAAAATGTCCAAGAGATGAAAGAAGAAATTAAAGAGTTTATTATGAAAAAAGATTTCCTTGAAACATGTGATTATTGCAATGGGAGGTCATTTGGAGATACTGAAATAGAACCTGCAATTCAAATAAAAAAATCCTTGGAATATAAAAAATATGAATGAATTAAAACAGAATGAATTAGAGAAGAGAAGTTGGTTAAAAGAGAATAAACCAAGAGTTTATGAAAAGGTTTCAAAATTCGCTGAAAAAGCAAAAAGGGGAGAGAGCATTGCGATAATTCAATTTCAGTATGATTATACTTGCAATTTTAAATGCCCGCATTGTTCAGTAAAAAGATTTCAGGGAAAAAAGCAAGGCAGATATTTTACGATTAAAGATGTCGAAGAACTTTCACGGCAGGCTGATGAAATGGGGCTTGCAAATATGGTAATTACGGGAGGAGAACCATTGGTATTTCGGGATTTGGATTATTTAGTTAAAGCAATCGATCCTAAAAAATTTTATATTTCTTCAGATACAAATGGGTGGTTGTTAAATTATGAAAAAGCAAAACATTTGAAAGAAATTGGTATTGATAAAATTCAATTAAGTCTTGACAGCATTACAGAAAATAATTCAGAGAATTTTCATGGAAAGGGAAAAACAAACGGTTGGGCATTAAAAGCTCTTGATGCATCATTAAAAGCTGAATTAAATACAATTGTTCAGACAGTCGTTACAAAACAGAGAGTTCGGTCAAAGGAGTTTATTGATTTCTTAGAATACCTAAATAAAAAAGATGTGGGAGTTTTTGTCACTTATGCAAAACCTGTTGGGGCATGGGAAGGAAATTTTGATATTCTCGTCGATAAAGAAGATATGAATTATGTAAAAGAACTGGAAAAAAGATATAAGGTTTTCACACATTTAACTCCTTCATACGGACTTGACTTGGGATGTATTGCAGTCAAAAGAATGATATCAATTACAAAATATGGAGATGTTATGCCTTGTCCTTATATTCATGTTTCACTTGGAAATTTTTTTAAAGAACCGTTAAAAGATATTGTCGAGAGAGGCTTAAAAATAAAATATTTTGGAAATCATTGTGATACTTGCCTTATTGCAGAAGACAGGAATTTTATTGACAAATACGTTGTTGGCAGAATATATAACAAACCTCTTCCAGTGCCCTATGATAGGGTATTTGATAAAGAGGATTTTATTGAAAAACCTGATTTTGTAAAAAAAGATATCTTAACTCAATAATATTTTTAAACAGATTAATCAGATTTTGATTATGAAACTTAGTGATTATGTGACTTCTTTTACAGAGAAAATGACTGACAGTATTTTTTTAGTTTCTGGCGGGGGGATTATGCATCTTGTTGATTCTATTGGGAGAAGTAATCTTGACAGCTACTGCTGCCATCATGAACAAGCGTGTGCATTGGCTGCTGAAGGATATGCCAGAATGAAAAATGATATTGGTGTTATTTGCGTTACAACAGGGCCGGGAGGAACAAATGCAATTACAGGAGTTGCGGCAAGCTGGATGGACGGAATTCCTATGATGGTAATTTCCGGACAGGTGAGAAGAGAAATAATGCTAAAAGAAAAAGATAAAAAAAGAGGATTAAGGCAAATCGGTCCTCAGGAACTTAATATCGTTGATGTTGTTAAACCAATCACAAAATATGCTGCGACTGTAATGAATCCTAATGAGATAAAATATCATTTAGAAAAAGCAAGTTATATTGCTAAAGAAGGCAAGCCCGGACCTGTTTGGATTGATATACCTTTAGATGTTCAGAGTTCTGAAATTGATGAAGAAACTTTAAAAAATTTTTCAGTTCCAAAAAAACAAAAGCTACATATTCCTCTTGAGAAAATTGTCAATGAATTAGAAAAATCAAAAAAACCATTGATGCTCGTTGGACATGGAGTTAGGCTTGCGGGAGCTTATGATTTATTGTGGGAGTTTATTGAGAAATCTAAAATTAATGTTGTCTCAGCAATGAGCGGGGATGATTTAGTAAATGAAGATTATCCTTATTACCTTGGCAAGCAAGGAATGACTGGAACAAAGGCAGCAAATTATGCCGTCGATAATTGTGATTTATTACTTGTTCTTGGAACGAGAATGCAAATGAGACAGACATCTTTTGATTATGATAAATTTGCTAAAAAAGCTAAGAAAATTATGGTAGATATTGATAAAGCCGAGCTAGATAAAATTAATTTTAAACCGAATATAAAAGTAGAATCTGATGCAAAAGATTTTTTAGAAAATATCTTGGAAAAAGAGATTAGATTAAATCGGTGGCAGGTTAATACAGAACCTATTCTTTATGAAAGCAAAAAAAATTTTATAGATATTTATGAATTTTTCCAAGAAGGATTAAATGGGAAATGTGATTTTCCGATTATTACATCAAATGGGATGACTGCTGAAGTTACTCACCAAGCTGCGAGATTAAAAAAAGGACAGAGATTGATAACAAATACTGCTCTTGGTGAAATGGGGAAGGGGTTGCCGATGGCGATTGGAGCATGTATTGCAAATAAGAAAAAACCTGTAATCTGTATGGAAGGCGATGGTTCGATAATGATGAATCTTCAGGAATTAGAAACAATGAAATATCATAATCTCCCATTGAAAGTTTTTATTTTTAATAATGGAGGTTACTATTCTATAAGAAATACCCACAGGAAATTTTTTAATAAAATTTTTGCTGCGGATGAAGAATCGGGAGTAAGTCTTCCCAACTGGGAAAATTTGATTAATGGGTGGGGGATTAAATATGAAAAAATAAAAAATAAAAATGATTTGTATAAGATTAAAAATATTTTAGATTATCACGGGCCAGTTGTTTGTGAACTGATGATTGATCCAGAACAAAAGGGACTTCCGAAATGGAGTGCAAAATGAAAATAGAATCAATAATATTTGATTTTGATGGGGTGCTTGTAAAATCGAATCAAATAAGAAATCAGACTTATTTTGATATATTGAGCCATGTACCAAATTCTAAAAAAATAATAGAAGAGGCAATTGCAGAAGATTCAAAAAGAGACAGATATGGAATTATCGAGGCTGTTTTGCAAGAATTGAAAGATAAAAATTTAATGCAGTTTGAAGATTTAGGAGAAGAAACAGAAAAATATGTTTGCAGGTATAATTGGATTACAGAGAGGAAAGTTTCAATAGCTACAGAAGTACCCGGAGCTGAAAAAAGTTTAGAAATGTTAAGCCAAGAATATCCTTTGTTTATTGTTACAGGAACAATTCAAAAAAGTATAGATATAGTTTTAAAAAATAGAGAGATGCAAAAATATTTCAAAAAAGTTTATGGGGGATTCAGAGACAAAAAAGAAGGTATGACTATCTTAATAAAAGAACAGAGGATAAAACAAAGAAGTTCTATTTTTGTTGGAGATGGAAAATCAGATTATGAATGTGCGAGATATCTTTCAATGCCCTTTATAGGAATAATGAATGAAACAAATGATTTTGAAAAGAGACAAGATGTTATGTGGAAATTGTATGATTTAGAAAAATTACCTAATGTAATCAGAGAGATAAAAGAGAATGAATGAAGAAAAAAAGTTAAGAAAAGAAATTTTGGAAAGAGTTAAACAGATATATAATTTAAGAAAAGAAAATGAAAAGTTTACTCCTGGAATTGACAGAGTTAATTATTCAGGAAGAGTTTTTGACGAAAAAGAGATGTTAGCTCTTGTGAATAGCTCTCTTGATTTTTGGCTAACTCTCGGGAAGGAAGGAAAAGAGTTTGAAAAAAAATTTGGAGATTATCTGGGGTTGGAAAAAGTAATTGTTTGTAATTCTGGCTCTTCTGCAAATTTACTTGCAATAAGTTCTCTGTGCTCTCCGACGATTGATAATCCATTAAAAAGGGGAGAAGAGATTATAACAACTGCCGCAACTTTTCCTACGACATTAGCTCCGATAATCCAGAATAACTTAATTCCAGTTTTTATCGATATAAACTTGGGGGATTATAACATTCAAGCAGAAAAAATTGAAAAAGCAGTTTCAAAAAAAACAAGAGCTATCTTTTTTGCTCATACATTAGGAAATCCTGCAGATATGGAAAAAATAATGCGGATAGCAGATAGATATCATCTTTATGTTATTGAAGATACCTGTGATGCTCTTGATTCAAAATATGATGGAAAGTTAGTAGGAACTTTTGGAGACATATCTACATATAGTTTTTATGCCGCTCACCACATAACTATGGGGGAGGGGGGCGCATTAGCAACAAATAATTCTAAAATTGCAAGAGCAATATTATCCCTGAGAGATTGGGGAAGAGACTGTCTCTGTCCAACTGGAGAAAAAAATCCTCTTGGTGCATGCGAGAGCAGATTCAAACATAAATTTCCTCTGCTTCCTGAAGGATATGATCATAAATATGTTTACAGCAATATTGGGTATAATTTAAAACCGTTAGATTTGCAATGTACAATTGGAATAGAACAGTTAGAAAAATTACCCGAATTTTCAAAAAAGAGAAAAGAGAATTTTCAACAGATTTATAATACATTCTCAAAATATGAAAATAAATTAATTTTACCGTCGTGGAATCCAAAAGCAGATGTTTCCTGGTTTGCATTTCCTATCACTGTAAAAGAAAATGCGGGATTTGGAAGAAGAGATATTGTAAATTTTCTGGAGAATAAAAAAATTGAAACTAGAATGTTATTTGGAGGAAATATTTTAAGACAACCGGGTTTTACTAAAATAAAAAAGAGAATTGTAGGAGATTTAATAAATACAGACAGAGTTTTGAATGATACTTTTTTTATTGGAGTTTATCCCGGATTGACTAAAGAGAAAATCAATTATGTATGTGAAAGCATTGAAGATTTTTTTAAGAAGTACTAGATTAATTATTTTTTTCACTAAGGTATAACAAATCATATTTTCTTATCAAAGAAAAATTTTCAGCATCAATAGGTTCACCAATGCCAATCCCATATTTTATAGAACTATAATCTGTGTTATCGTGTGTATTTTTGCTCATTCCCCCTGAAATCCAGATTTGTCTTCTGTCCTGAATATTTGGAATAGGCATAAATGTTTTTTCAAATAAGATAGTTTGATTATTCAAAAAGAGATTATAATCTTCGATGCTTACAAATTCTTTGACATCATCTCCCCAGTACAAATGGGAAATTTTTTGAAAATTATCATTTTCATTTCCGACGATAAAAGTTTCTTCAGGAAATTCTTCAACTATCTTTTTTATATCATTCTGGAAGATAATATTTTTATTTTCAGAAATTTCTATGTTATTAAATTTAGATAAGATAGAGGAAAATTCTTCAATATTTGTAGAGTAATTTATTTGTATAGCATAAGGGATTATAACTAAGAGAGATATAACTGAAAAGATAGCTATTTGCTTCCTGAATTGTTTCTCTGTAAGTTTTGGAATTAATTCTAGAAGAATTATGGGAGTCAACAATAAAAGATAACGGATTTGGGGATTTTTTAGCAGGATTAAAAAGCTCAGAAAGAGGAAAATAAGTGTTTTTTTGTTATCTCTCCAATCTTCTTTAGAAAATAATTTATAAGTAAAAAAAGGCAGGAATAGGAGAAGGGATAAAAAAGTTACAAAGGGAAATGAAGAACCCATAGTTCCATAAACTCCCTGGAAAAAAGCTGCCGTGATAATTCCTGATAAATATCTTAATATTCCTATAAAAGCAAAATTAAACAAATAATTATCTAAGATTAGTTTAGGAAGAAGTCCGACAAATAAGAAGAGGACAAATAAAATAGAATGATAAAATTTTTTATTGTAAAAAAAAGCGAGGAAAAGTGCAATCAGTAAAAATAATGCGCCATCCCAGAAACCCCATGATAGCCCCATTAAAATGCCTGAAAGAATTAAAGATTTAATCTTTTCAGTTTTATCATATTTTTTAATGAAAAAGTATGCCCATAAAAATAATAAAGAAGATAATTGGATAGAGTTTATCCACGGTGCCATATACCAAACAACAGGAGACAGAATCATAAGCCAAAATATTTTTTTATTTTTCCCGCTAATCCAAAAAGCAGAGTATGTTAAGAGTAATAAAAAAATCAAACTTAATATTTTGAAAATGAGGAAATTATCGAATAAAGAAAGTAATGGCGAGACTAAAAAACCGTACAGATAAGAATGTGAAGAACGAATATCTGCATTTAAATCTCCAGAAAAATATTTTGCAACATCAGAATAATCTCCGACGTCAGTAGAGCCTTCATAAGTTGTTAAAAGAGTTACAGAAATGAGTAATATTAATAATAACAAGATTATCCAATTCTTTTTTAAAGAAAGAAATTTATCAAAAATTTTCATCAGTTTAGGAGATAAACAGAGTTTTTATTTTTTGAGTATCTGGGATAGTATATTCAGGAAAATTATATATTGGATAAGAATATCTAAACTACATAAAGCCTTAAAAGCAAAGTTCATATTTGTTTTTTATGAAAATTGGTGTAGTTGGTGTGGGTATTGTTGGTGGAGCTACAGCAAAAGTTCTAGAAAAAAAGCATGATATTTATCTTTATGACAAATTTAAACCAGAATATAATTCAGAAAAAAATCTTGAGAAACTTATTATTAATTCAGAAGTGATTTTTATTTGTGTTCCAACACCTATGAAAGTTACAGGAGAAATTGATTATTCCTCAATCTATAGTTCAATGAACCAGCTAAATAAAGAGATAAAAAAAGTTGAAAGGAATCCAGAGGATATTCTTATCACTGTGAGATCAACTGCAGTGTCAGGAACAACTGATAGACTCGCTAAGGAGTATCCGTTTAGGTTTGCATTTAATCCTGAATTTTTGAGAGAAAAATATTCAGTCGAAGATATGGAAAAAACAGACAGGGTAGTGATAGGAGCAAATGATGAGAAAAGCAGAGACCAACTAAGAGAAGTTTATGAATCTCTTTTTCCTGATGCAAAATATGTTATGGTTACAAGAAAAGAAGCGGAGATGATAAAGTATGCAGCAAATGTAACTCTGGCTGCGCAGATAGCAATTGCAAATGAAATTTATCAAATCTGTAGTGCTGCAGGGGTTAATTATAATACTGTAAAAGAGGCTATTTTACTAGATAAAAGAATTGGAAGCAATATTGATGTTCCTGGTCCTGATGGAGATTTTGGGTTTGGGGGAAAATGTTTCCCAAAAGATTTGAAAGCATTGATAAGATTATCACAAGAAGAAGAATACGATCCTTACCTCCTTCAAGAAGTCTGGAGGACAAATGAAAAATTAAGGAAAGATAAAGATTGGTTGAATATTACGGGGGCAACCGCAAAAAATAATTATTTGTAAAATGAAAATCTTAGTTACTGGTGGAGCAGGTTTTATTGGGAATCATCTGTGCAGATATTTATTAAGGGAAGGAAATGAAGTTGTTTGTCTGGATAATTTTTTTACTGGAAAGAGTGCAAATGTAGCGGACTTAAAAAAGAATTTAGAATTTAGAGTTATGCCACATGATATAACTAATCCGCTCGATTTAAAAGAACATTTTGATAGGATTTACAATTTAGCATGTCCAGCTTCTCCTGTTCATTACCAGTTTGATCCAATTGAAACAATAAAAACCAGCACGATAGGAGTGATTAATATTCTCGATTTTGCAAAATTAAATGGTGCAAGAATTCTGCAAGCATCGACCTCGGAGATTTATGGAGATCCGTTAGAACACCCCCAAACAGAAACTTACAAAGGAAATGTTAATACTCTAGGACCAAGAGCCTGCTATGATGAAGGGAAAAGAGTTGCAGAAACCTTATTGATGGATTATCATCGGACATATAAAGTCCCTGTGAGAATTGCAAGAATTTTTAATACCTATGGTCCAAACATGGATAAAGATGATGGCAGAGTTGTCAGTAATTTTATTGTACAGGCATTAAACAATCAACCAATAACAATTTATGGAACAGGAAAACAAACAAGAAGTTTTTGCTATGTTTCAGATCTAGTCAGAGGACTTTACAATTTAATGGAATCAAATAATATCGGACCGATTAATCTTGGAAATCCGGGGGAATTCACGATGTTAGAACTAGCAGAGAAAATTATAAAATTAACAGATTCAAAAAGCAAAATCGAGTATAAAGAATTGCCACAAGATGACCCCCACCAAAGGAAACCAGATATAACTCTTGCAAAAAAAATTTTGGGATGGGAACCGAAGATAAAATTAGATGAAGGCTTAACAAAGACAATCAATTATTTTAAGAAATCAATTAAAAATCCTTATTCTTAAATATTTATATGAAATTTATTTTCGAGTTTTAAATTGGCAATAATTCCAAATTAGAGAAAATTTGTCAGCTGTTCCTTTGTCATACATTTCATAGATTAAATCAATAAATAAATGAAAAGAAAAACCCAAAAAAAGAAAAAAGAAAAAAGAAAAATAATTACCTAATAAAAAAAGAAGGATATTCCATTCAATTCCGTGGAATAAATAAAATCCTGTATAAATTTTTTTCTTCTGTGCTCTTGGGAGTTTATTTAACATTTTTTGTTTTTCCATGTACCATTTACGAGCCTTAAATGGATTCATACTTCCTTTTTTAAAGAAATAATAAAATACATGATCGATGTCAATAAAGACTGAAGATAGAAAAATAATTATTAATCCGAAGATAGATATCTGGGGGAAGAAGAAATAAAGAATTGTAACAAATATAAGTCCGAATGAAATGTGGTATTTTGGGAGCATGTTAATCTTCTTTCTCAACCATTTTGATTAAATCTGCAAAAGCAGGACGAGTAATTAAAACTCCGATAGTTATTCCGATTATTGTCATGATTGCAAATCCTCTTAGTAATCCTGCACCTGCCCATAAAAGAGGCAATAGAGAAACTAATACAGTTAAGTATGCACCCAAGATTATTGCAAAAGCTCTTTTTATTTTTTGCTTGATATTCATAGATTCTTTTTGCTGAGTCTCGTCGAGGATTACAATCTGGTCGTCAATTCCTGTTCCTATTGCAGCCAAAATTCCTGCGATTCCGGGCAAGTCCAAATCCTGCCCCATAATTGAAGCTACTCCAAGAGTAATTACTATTTCAGATGTACAGATTAAGAAAGAGGGCAGTACTAATTTTATTCTTCTATATTTTATAAAAATTACAACACCGACGAGAAGAAGAGAGGCAATTCCGGCATAGAAAATATATTTAGAGAAATTTTCTCCGAGAGTCGGGGAGATAGTATCTAATTTCACTATTTCTAATTTGAATGGAAGACTTCCTGTGATTAAAATTGTCTGAAGTTTATTCATCTGTTCCAAGGCATCATCATAAGCATCAGAATTTGTCTCTCCTGTTCCAGGGCCAGAAATTGCAATCTGAGTTGTGACTCTTCCTTTCAAACCTTCACTGATTAACAAACTATCAACGAGTTTGTCGTCGAGATATAAATCTAATTTTTCAGAAAGATAATTTCCCTGAGATGTTGAATTTACTGGAATATCTTTTGTGATATCTGCATGTCTTTGTGCTGCTTCTTCACTAAGGTAAACTACAAATCTGAATTCACAGAAAAATCCGCCCTGAGCATTTTCTGAGCAAGAATAAATTCCAGATTCCTGTCCTGATCTTGCCACGGAAGTTATGTCTCTTTCTCCCCCAATGAATACAATCTCGTCGCCAATTTTTGCTTCAAATTTTCCCTGCTGTGAGATTAAATCTTCCAAATCTTTTGGCGTTGCTCCTGCAATTTCAATAAGCATAAAATTATTTCCTGCGAGGTCAGAAACAGGACGGATAGTCATATCAGAAATTCCATAAACGTTCAGACGATTACTGACGACGCTGACTAAATCATTAACTTCTGCAGAAGTCAAATCGTGATTTTCTGCTTTTACCAAGGCTCGTGCTCCCCCGCTTAAATCCAAACCAGTTTTCAAGTTTGTTGATGAAATATCTGAAACAGTAATTTCTGGAATAATATTTGAATAAAGAGTATATTCTGTATTTGAAGCAGTTATGATTGTTTTTATTTTTTCGTTAGAGGGAAATTTTTCCTGAATTATTCTTGAGTAATCTTCAACACTTTTAATCTCCTGATTATCTACTGCGGTGATTACCTGCCCCTGCCTTAATCCCTGCTCAAATGCAGAAGAATTCTGTTCAACATTTGTTATTAAAATTCCTTTCTGTAAAAAATTGGGGGTTATAAAAATTGAAACAAGCGCCAGCACGAGGACAATCAGCCACAGCCAGATTTTCCATGTAAATTTAATTTTCATTTTTTTTCTGTTTGCGTAAAACATACCATTTAATTATCGAGACATTAGTGAGCCATGTGTTAAAAACATCGAACCCTAATCCGATTGTCATTATTAAAAAAATCTGATTTAATACAGAAGAGAATGATCCAACTACGAAGAGAGATATTAAAGCAGAACAGAAAGCAATTATTGTCATTGTTATTCCTGTTTTAAAAGAGCTCCAGATTTTCTTGTTGACTGTTCCTTCTCTTCTCAATACTTTGTTAGTAAGTAAAATATCAGTATCGACGGAATAACCAATTAGCATAAGGAATGCGACGATTCCTGCAGTAGAGATTGGAATTCCAAAAATATTTACTACAATCAATGTGAAGAAAATATCTGCAAATGCCGAGACAATTACAGCGAGAGAAGGAATCAAAACTTTGAATTGGACAAAGACGACAAGCGCCATGAGAACAAATGCGATTAATATAGCAATTAAAAGCTGATTGTAAAAATTCTCGCTGAGGCTTGAACCTGTAAATTCAAAACTGCTGTTTTCTTCATTAAGTTCGTAGCCCAAAAAATCTTCGAGGACATTTCTTGTCTGTTCTCCGCCACTTTTGGTTTCGACAATAACCGCAATTTGCTCCCGAGTTATTAAGTCAGAAATTTCACGAACATTTACACTTTCTAATTTGTCAGAGATTGCATTTTTTAATTCGTCGGAATTTATCTTATCATTGATAGTTACAGAAGTTCCTCCTGTAAGAGAAATATCCTTGTGGATAAAGTCATTATTTTGGGAGTAGAAGATTCCCATGTAAACAAAACCGAATATGAATAATGCTAATGGAATTAACAATAATTTTTTGTAATTCTTATCGTGAAATTCTACTAATTTTTTTTTGAATTTTTCTGTGTTCATCTTGTTATATGCGCCGGTCGGGATTCGAACCCGAGTCATCTGCTTTCTTCTCGTCATCTGCTTGGAGAAAAAACTTTGCAGTTTTTTCCGCAACGGTTTTCTCCAAAAACACATTGGAAGGCAGAGATTCTGCCACTGAACTACCAGCGCCTAATTTTACTACCTAAAAGATAGTTTTAAAGTTTATGTTAGTGACTTACGCGCCCGATAGGATTTGAACCTACGACCCTCTCCTTAGGACGGAGATGCTCTAATCCAGGCTGAGCTACGGGCGCACTCTCAAGCGTACATTTTTAAATTAGAATCTGGATTTAAAAAATATGCTGGTTAAGATATTAGGAGCAGTGGATTTTATCGGAGGAGTTATTTTAATGTTTATCTCGGGGTTTACTCTCCCCAGCCAGATTTTAATTTTTTTAGGAATAATATTTTTGATAAAATCAAGTTTGGGATTTTGGAAAAATTTTGCAAGCTGGATGGATTTATTCTCGGGAGTGATTTTTATTTTATTGATATTTTTCCCAATACCCTGGTTTATCTGCATAATTCCTGCAATATTATTAATTCAAAAAGGAATTTTTAGTTTTCTATAAATGCGGAATAAATCAAATTAGGAAAATTTTCATTATTCCTTATTTCATGCGGAATAAAGGATTTGAACCTTTGCAGGCACTAAGCCACGAGAGCCTTAATCTCGCCCATTTGACCACTCTGGCAATTCCGCATATAAATTCTATTTTTTCAGCATATAAAAAGTTTTATAAACGAGTAATATTAGGTATTTTTGAAGACGGCCATAATAGGTTGGAAACACCTGTTCCCTTTCCGAACACAGAAGTTAAGCTTCCTATGTTTATGACTTTAGTGCCCCACAAGGTGCGAAATCATAAAGCTGTCTTTCATATTTTTTTAGAAAGAGAAGAAAAATCTTTGATTCGATTTCATATTGTTTTTATAGTTATAATTCTAAGAAAGTATATGAAAAATGTTTCTAAAACCGAGGCTGAAAAAGAAATCAAAAATTTTTTTGAAAAAATAAAACATAAATCTCCGAGGGAAATTAAGAAAATAAAGAAGCTGGCAATGAGCCGTAATATTCCACTTAAAGAAGGACGGAAATTATTCTGCAAATATTGTTTTGTCCCCCATTCGGGGAAAGAAAAAATCAGGATAAAAAATAAGATTAAAAGTATAACATGTGATAATTGTAAAAAAATATCGAGATGGAAAATTAAGCTTTCTTGAATTTTCCTACTAATTCTACTAAATCAGTTTGCCCGAGGAACATTGCTCTGCAACATGCCCTTTCCAAGCCAAGCTCGTCCATAACTTTTTTCGGATTTTCTCCGCTGGAGATTCTTTTTTTGAAATCTTCCCAAAGGTGGCCGATTGGCTTTCCGCATGAAAAACATCTCACTGGAATTATCATAATATTATCCCTTATTCTCGGTTTATAAAACTTTTGAAAGAGAAGATTTAAAAATTGAGATTGGAAGAGAAATATATGGAAACAGATAATGTAATTGAATTAAAGAACGTTGCGAAATATTATGAAATGGGTGAAGAGACAGTCAAAGCTCTCGATGAAATTAACATTGAAATAAAGAGGGGAGATTTTGTTGCAATAATGGGCCCTTCAGGAAGCGGGAAATCTACAGGTATGAATTTGATTGGAAGTCTTGATTTGGCGACCAAAGGAAATATTTATCTCGACGGACACGACATTGAATATTTGGAAGAATCAGAACTTGCTCAGATAAGAGGGAAGAAAATTGGTTTTATATTTCAGCAATTTAATCTTATTCCTAACTTAACTGCGAAGGAAAATGTCATGCTTCCGATGCTGTTTCAGGAGAAGGATGAGACAGACAGAGAGATAAGAGCCGAGGAACTTTTGAAACTTGTTGAACTCGAAAGCAGGATGAATCATTATCCGAATCAACTTTCAGGTGGACAGCAACAGAGAGTAGCAATTGCAAGAGCCTTGGCAAATGATCCCGAAGTAATCCTAGCAGACGAACCGACAGGAAATTTAGACACGCACACAGGGGAGATGGTAATGGCTTTTCTAAACAAGCTTAACGACGAGGGGAAAACTATAATTATTGTTACACATAATCCTGAACTTGCAAAAGAACATGCAAAAACAATCTATTCTGTCAGAGACGGGAAAATTGAAAGTGTCGAGAAAAAAGTTAAAGGGAAATGGACTAAGCACAGATAGTGTAATAACTTCAAAAAGGTTACAATATAAAGATTTATAAATAAAAAATTTTATGGAAGAATATGAATAAAAGAATAAAAATTGCATTCAGCATAATAGTTTTGATATTGCTAACTCTAAGCACATTAAGTATAGCATCTGCTATGACTGTTAAATCTGTTGAAGCAACTAACTTTCAGCCAGGAAGCCAGCAGGAAATAACAATTGAAGTAAAGAATACTCTCGATGATGACACAGAAGATGTTTCTTTGACATTGGACTTGTCTAAACTTCCTTTCACAATTATTGATTCAGACAGCGACGATATTGAAATTTCAAGTGATGATACTGAGGGTTTTGATTTCACAATAAAAGCTTCGAGCGAAGCAAAAGCAGGAGATTATCAGATTCCTTACACATTAAGCTACAAGAATAATGAAACTACTGCAGTTGAAACTAAGACAGGAACTTTCAGTTTGACTATTGAAGCAAATCCTGAACTTGTTTATACAGTCAGCACAGAGAAGGCTATTGTTGGAAGCCAGGGAAAAATAACATTAAAGATTGTAAACAAGGGACTTGGAGATGCGAAATTCGTCGACGTTAAAATAGTTCCTGAAGGTTACACTCTTTTATCAGAGGCAGAAAATTATGTTGGAACAGTAAGTTCTGATGATTCTCAGACTGCAAGTTTTGATGTTATATTCAAGGATAAAAATCCTACGTTAACTGCACAGGTTGAGTACAAAGATTTCAATAATGAAAAAACAACCAAGACAGTTACTCTTCCGCTTACAGTTTATTCTACAGAAGAAGCATTAGCTTTGGGAATTATAAAACCAGATAACACACCTGTCTATATGGGTATTGGAATAGTTATATTTGCTGGGTGGATGATTGTTAGGAAAATAAGAAAAAAGAAAAGAATTAACAAAGCCCAAGGGAAGTGATTCCTGTGAAAAAAGATTATTTTGTTCTCGCACTGGGAAATCTTAAACACAGAGGAGTAAGATCCTGGCTGACTATTCTCGGAGTTTTTATTGGAATTGCTGCTGTTGTTGCACTTATAACTTTAGGAAATGGATTAAGAGAAGTAATTACAGATCAATTCTCGACGTTATCTACTGACAAACTTACAATATTAAATGCAGAAACAGGTATGGGGCCTCCTGGAAGCACAGCGATAACAAAACTGAACGAACACGACGTTGAAATAATAGGCGGAGTAAATGGCGTCGATGAAACCATTCCGCGATGGATAAGAATAGCTGAAATGGAATTTAACAAGAATGTAAATTTTGGTTATTTAGCAAACATTCCTAATGATGCAAAACAATCAGAAATTATTCAGGAAAATCTTGAAGTTGAATTTGGAAGATGGTTAAAACTAGAAGACAGAGGGAAAATTATTCTTGGAGCGCATATGGCAAAGGAAGAGGTTTTTGGCAAGGAAGTAAAAGCAGGAGATAAAATTTTGATTAAAGGAAAAAGTTTTGAAGTTATTGGAATTCTAAAAGCAGCGAGTTCTTTTCAGGTTAATGCAGTTGTGTTGATGAATGAAAAAGATATGAAAGAATTGCTGGATATTAATGACGAATATGATATGATTGTTGTTCAGGTTTCTGATTCAGAAGATACAGAAATTATTGCAGAGAGAATAAAAAATGCGTTAAGAAAAGATAGAAATGAAGATGTTGGAGAAGAAGATTTTTCTGTTCAGACACCATTACAGGCAATTTCTGGAGTCAATACTATCTTAGATATAATTAATTTAATCGTCGCTGGAATCGCTGCAATCTCTTTAATTATTGGAGGAATGGGAATTGCTAACACGATGTATACTTCTGTCTTAGAGAGAACCAAGGAAATTGGAATTATGAAATCAATTGGAGCAAAAAATAAAGAAGTACTTTACATTTTTATTATTGAATCAGGACTGTTAGGATTAATTGGAGGAATTATCGGGGCAGTTCTGGGAATTGGGCTTGCATTTGGAATTTCAGCTGTTGCAAATTTGGCTTTTGGTTCTGAGATTTTAAAAGTTACATTGGAATATCCTTTAATTTTTGGCTCTATTGCTTTTGCGTTTATTATTGGATTACTTTCAGGATTAATGCCGTCATTTCAGGCAAGTAAATTAAAACCCGTCGATGCACTAAGGAAATAAAATGTTAAAAGATTATTCAAAACTGGCGCTGAAAAATTTGAGAAAAAGAAAACTTAGAAGCTGGCTGACAATAACAGGAATTGTAATTTCAATTTCGGTAATATTTGTTTTGATAAGTTTGTCTCTTGGGCTGAAAGGAGCGATTGACGAGCAGTTCAAAATTCTTGGAACAGATAAATTATTCATAATGCCCAAAGGAAATTTTGGTGCGGGAGTGAGTGCAGCTCAACTTACTACTTTTGACGTCGATGAAATAGAAAAAGTTGAAGGAGTTAAAGAAATATCTTATGCAACAATTGGAAGCGGAGAAATTGAATTCAATAAACAAAAAAAATATTTTATAGTAATAGGAATTCCATTGGACAGGATGGAATTATTCACAACCAGCGCGAATTTAGAAATGGATGATGGAAGTGAATTACGAGAAGGAGAAAAAGGAAAAGTAATGCTGGGATATGATTACAAATATAATTTTGTTTTTGACAAGCCGATAATTTCAGGAAATAAAATAATAATCAATGGAAAGGAATTCAGAGTCAGCGGTATAGTTGGGGCGATTGGAAACCCTTCTGATGATAAAAATATTTATATGTCAATGGAAGATTTCAAAGAATTGTTCAATTCTGGCAACAGAGTTGATCAGATAATTGTTCAGGTTGACGACGAAAAAGAAGTGAAAGAAACAAGTGAGAGAATTGAAAAAAGATTAATGAAGTTTAGAGATGTCGACGAGAAAACAAAAGATTTTGATATTGCAACTCCAGAAGAACTGTTAGCAAGTTTTGATATTATTTTGAATATAATTACTGCATTTCTCGTCGGTATTGCTTCAATATCTCTTTTTGTCGGTGGAGTGGGAATTGCAAACACGATGTACACTTCTGTTTTAGAGAGGACAAAAGAAATTGGAACAATGAAAGCTGTCGGTGCAAAGAACAGAGATATACTTTTTATTTTCTTATTTGAATCGGGTTTGTTAGGATTAATTGGAGGAGTAATCGGAGTTGCACTCGGGTTTATGATATCAAAGACAGTGGAATTTATCGCAGTGAATCAGCTGCATACAACTTTATTAAAAGCAGCGTCTCCTGCATATTTAGTTGTAGGAAGTTTAGTCTTTGCATTTTTGATTGGAGCATTATCTGGGGGAATTCCTGCACTGAAAGCGTCGAAATTGAAACCTGTTGATGCTCTTCGATACGAATAACTAGATGAAAATTTATACAAATCTTTAAAAACTAAATTAATTTTTTTTAGTGATTAAGGAAAAAGAAGATGACAGAAAATAGAAAATTTTCAGCACAAATACAAAACCTTGGGGGTTTTGCATAATGGGGCAAAAATGTGTTTATTGCAATGCGGAAATTTTTGATGACAGAGCGATGCAAATCTGTGATAAATGCGGAGTCGGTGTGTGGGGGCCGAAACAATGGGCTCATATAAAGAAAACAACAGATGATGCTCAAGAAAGAGGAGATTTGGCTTTATACAAAGACCAAGTCGTATAATTCCGACGCTAAATTCTTTTGTGTAAAAAGATAGTTTTTTAAATGAAAAATTTCTGAGTAGTTTAATGACAAATAAAAAATCAGTAAGAACTCGCGGGAAATTGCAGCTTAGCAGATACTTCCAGGAACTGAAGGAAGGGGATTTTGTTGCAATCTCAAGAGAACAAGCTGTTCAATCAAGCTTCCCAGAGAGATTTCAGGGACTAACAGGAATTGTCGAGGGCAAGCGGGGGAAATCTTACATCGTAAAAATCAGAGACCATAATGAATATAAGAGCATATTAATCGAGCCAATACATTTAAAAAAAATAAAACGATTAAAAAAACATGATAATAAGTAGCGAGCCATTGAGCATGGCAGAAGCAATTGAATACGTTAAGAAAGACGAAAGTGAAACAGAGATAGTTGGATTCATAAAAAAATTTAACAAATTAAAGGCGAAAGATGCCAAAGATTTGAGACAGGAAATTGAATCTCTTGGTATGATGAAAATAAAGCCCGAAATAACAGTTAAGATAGCAGATTTGCTTCCTGAAAGTCCAGAAGAATTAAATAAAATTTTTATCGATGTGAGTCTTGATGAAGATGAAACAAAAAAAATACTCGATGCAATTAAAAAATACAAATAAAGAAAATGGAAAAAGAAGAAAATGCAATCATCTTAGATTATTTGCCGAACGGATATCCTCTAGAAAGGAAAATGATGCCCATAGCTCAGGCTATCGGGAAGACAAATTTAGTTTTGTTGGAATTAGTTCCTAGACGAGGAATTTCGCTGGATGCCGGAGAAGAAGTTTATATCGGCGAAGGAAAGCGAGACAAGATATATTATATTCTTGGAAGACTTCACAGAGAAAAACTGACAGAATCTGCAAAAAATCAGCTTCAGGAATTTGTGGAAAAATTTGTCAGAGAAAGAGAGAAAGAATTTGTTGAGTTTTTCAACAAGTCAGAAGCGATTAACAAAAGGCTGCACCAAATAGAATTGCTTCCAGGTTTTGGGAAAAGACATATGCAAGAAATATTAACACAAAGGAAAGAGAAAGAATTCGAGTCATTCGAAGATATGAAAAAGAGAATTCAGAATCTTCCTGATCCAGAAAAGGCAATACAGAAAAGAATATTAACTGAACTAATAAATATTGAGAGACACAACTTGTTTGTAAAATAAAATGACAGAAGCAATACACAAAGGAAAACCAATGGGAGAAAAGTTTGAAGGAAAACTAATCAGAATTCTGTCAAAAGATATCGAGGGAGAATTGAAAGTTTATGTCGGACTTACAAAAATAAAAGGAATTTCATGGGGATTGGCAAATGCGATATGTAAAGTACTCCACCTCGATAAAAATAGAAAAATTGGTTCTTTAAGCAAAGAAGAAATAGAGAGCATCGGTAATTTTGTAAAAAATCCAACAATACCAGTATATTTGTTAAACAGAAGAATTGACATTGAAACAGGAAAAAACAAACACCTTATAGGAAATGATTTGGACTTGCAGAAAGAATTTGATATTGGAAGACTTAAGAAAATAAAAAGTTACAGAGGACTTAGACATGCAGTCGGACTTCCAGTGAGAGGACAAAGAACAAAGAGTCATTTCAGAAAGAACAAGAAGAAAGGAGTCGGAATTAAGAAGAAAACTAAACCAACAGAAGGAGTTAAAAAATGAAGCGAAAACATAAAACATATTCAAGGCCAAAAAGACCGTTTGAAAAAGCAAGAATAGAAGAAGAAGCAAAAATAAAAGAAGAATTTGGATTGAAAAATAAAAAAGAAATCTGGAAAGCAGACGCCAGAATAAAGTCAATAAGAGAAAAAGCGAAAAAATTAATTTCCAGCGACGAGGATGAAAAGAATGCTTTTTTTGACAGAATAAGAAAAATCGGACTCAAGGTAAGCTCAATCAGTGATGTTCTTTCATTGGACAAAAAAGATTATCTTAGAAGAAGACTCCAGACAATTCTCGTCGAGAAAAAAATTGCACGAACTCCAAAAGGAGCAAGACAATTAATTACTCACAAAAAAGTTTTTATCGGAGGAAAATTAGTCAGTTCTCCGTCGTATATTGTTCCTGTGGAATTTGAAAAAGAAATATCTTTAAAACCGAGCAAAGTAAAACAGAAAAAAGAAGAAGTTATAGGAGGAGCAAATGAGTGAGGAAATGGAAATGACAGAAGAAACTGAAAGCAAAAAAACAGAAAAAAAGAAAAGGGAAATCGAAGCTGTTCTGAATATTTATACGTCGTTTAACAATACAATCGCGCATGTTACAGACATGTCAGGAAGAACAATTGCAAAGATTACGGGCGGAATGGTTACCAAGCACGGAAGACTTAAAGCTAATCCGACTATTGCTATTTTCATTGCAAAAAGAATTGCAGAAAGCTTGGAAGAGCTTGGAACTAAATCATTATACGTTAGAATAAGAGCAAAAACAGGAAGCCCGACTTTGGGGCCTGGTGCACATGCGATAATAAAAAGTTTGACAAGAGAAGGATTCAAAATACTTAACATTCTTGATACAACAAGATTTCCACGCGGAGGACCTAAGAAGAAAGGTGGAAGAAGAGGTAGGAGAGTATGATAACCAAATTCAGACAAGTTGAATTAGAGGTAGAAGGGTTTAAAAATAAAATTTATAGAGTAATAAGATGAAAACAATTGACAGAAAACAAAATCAGATAACATTCAGCGCAGAAATAGACGAGAGTCTTGCAAATGCAATAAGAAGATACGTCGATGAAATTCCAATAATTGCAATTGACGACGTGGAAATTTCTATGAACGATTCTCCATTATACGACGAGACAATCGCGCACAGAATGGGATTAATCCCTCTGAAAATGGATAAAAAAGCAGGCGGAAAAGATGAACCAATAAAGTTAGTTGCAAAGAAAGAAGGAGCAGTTTACTCTGAAGATTTAGACGGGAAAATAAAACCTGTTTATGGAAATATTCCAATTACTGTTTTAAAAAAAGGACAGGAAATTGAAATACTTGGAACTATAAGAACAGGAAAAGGAAATGAGCATGTTAAATTTTCTCCGGGATTAATGTTTTACAGAAATTTAATGAAAGTTAAAGTGGACAAAGATTGTCCGAAAGAAATTGCCAATGCATGTCCAAGAGGATTGTTAAACTCTGACGGAGGAAAAATCACTGTTGTCGACGAGAATAAATGCGACATGTGTGAAGAATGCATTGAAGCATGCAGAAAGGCAGGGAAAAAATCAATAGAACTTACGCCTACAGGGGAACTTGTTATAACAGTAGAATCATTCGGGCAAATCAGCGAAGAGGAAATATTCAAGAGAGCGATTGAAAACCTGACAGAAGATTTGAAAGAAGTTTCAAAGAAGATTTCTAAATAATTCTAAACCTTTTTATAGAGATAATTTGTATTAAAACCATAAGCGGATATGCCGGAGTGGTCAAACGGGACAGACTCAAAATCTGTTGGCTTAGTGCCTACAAAGGTTCGAATCCTTTTATCCGCATAAAGAAAACCCCTGTTTTTCTTTATCAATCTATCCTCGCGAGGACACCAAGGTTTCCTTCGCTTAATCTTCCTTTAAGTTTGGGTCACGCCTGATAAAAACTTTTATAAACCCTTTTTCTCTCACACTTTTATCTGCGAGCGCAAGCGATAGTAGAATTAATAATTCTATTAGCAGAACATTCAATGAAAACTAAAACACAGATAGAAACACAGCTGAGAAGGAAGACAAATCCTGAATTAGTGAAAACAATAATTGAAGCTAAGAAAAAAGAAAAGTGGGTTGAAGTTGCCGGGATTTTGTCAAGTCCGAGAGTTAAGAAAATTGATGTTAATATTGACAAGATAGATAAAGAAGCAAAGGAAGGAGATGTAATTGTTGTTCCTGGAAAAGTTTTGTCAGAAGGAGAAATCAGCAAGAAAGTTAAAGTAGCTGCATTTTCTTTTTCAGAGAAAGCCAAAGAGAAAATATTAAAAGCAAAGGGAGAGGTTTTGACAATCATGGAAGAAATTAAAAAAAATCCTACAGGGAAAGGAATTAAGATAATAAAATGACAGAAAATAAATTTTCAGCACAAATACAAAACAGGAGTTTTGCATAATGAAAATCATCGACGGAAAAAATGCAATCTTGGGAAGGCTCGCAGCATATGTAGCAAAAGAATCTATGAAAGGAGAAGAGCTTGCAATAGTAAACTGTGAACAGATATTCATAACAGGAAACAAAAAAAATATTTTTGAAAATTATGAAGGAAAGAGAAAAAGAGTCGGAAGCACGCAGAAAGGGCCGAAAGTTTCGAGAACAAATGAAAAAATTGTGAAGATGACAATAAGAGGAATGCTTCCAAATGCGAGAAGGATGGGAAGAGGAAGAGACGCGATAAAAAGAATAAAATGCTACACTGGAATTCCAAAAGAATTTGAAGGGAAGGAAATGACTTCAATGGAAAGAAAGATTGTCAAAGGAATAAGAGTGAAGGATATTTCAAAATGAGCAAAATAATAACTTCAGGAAAAAGAAAAAGCGCAATTGCAAGAGCAGTTCTTGAAGAAGGAACAGGAAATATATCAATAAATGGAAGAGATTACAAGACACTTCATATTTTTGACAAATTGAAAATTGAAGAGCCGTTGAGAATTGCAGAAAATGTTTTGGGAAAGTTGAATTTTGACGTCGCTATAACTGCAAAAGGCGGCGGAGAAAAAGGACAAATTGAAGCTGCAAGAATTGCATTGTCGAGGGCAATTTTGAATTTCTCTAAATCAAACGAAGTGGAAAAAGCATTCTTAGATTATGATAGAAGTCTTCTTGTTGCCGATGTAAGAAGAAAAGAAACTTACAAGCCAGGAGATTCTAAAGCTAGAAGTAAGCGACAAAAGAGTTATAGATAAGACGAAAGAGGAATAGATAATTAGGCAAATTTTAAGGAAATTTTATTTAGCTTCTTTTTCTGCCATTTCTTTTAAGATAAACAAAGCAAACAGAATTAAAATTGCAATTAGAGAAAACCAAGTTTTTGTGATAGTAAATAATATTAAAAGATAAATTAAAAGTGTTGAAATAGAGGTGTGAATTATCCAACTAAAAAATTTAGGCATACTTTTGTATAATATTTCTTTATCTTTTATAAGAGCAGATAATAAAAAAATAAGACAAAAAAAGAGAAGGGTTAATATTTGAGAGATATCAAAAGAAAGATTAACTGAAAGTATATTTTTTCCTTCCTTAATTGTATTTATAACTTTTTCGATTATAAGACTAGAAGAGTAACATAATAAGATTACCCCAGAAAAAAAAGATATTGGATTTATTTGATATCTTTTTTCATCTTTACGCATAAGATTTTAATAAGAATTATACCTTTTAATAATTCACATAATTAAAAATATATGTTCGATGTGAAACTATATCTCTCTCAAAAGGGATAGATATTATCTAATTCCCAACCTCTCCAATTTATTCTGAACATGATTGAACAGCGTCGATGAAACAATCGGCTGATGTGTTCCTTCGTGAATTTGGTTATTGAATTTTATTTTTCCGATATAAGTAAAATTTTTTAGGATTTTTTTTAGTCCATTCACAGAAAGATTATGCTTTTCTGCCAGAGTTCTCAGACTTAAGTTATTATTCAAAAACGCTTCGAATATTTCTTCAATTTCGCGAAAGTTTTGCGCAGGAATTAATTTGCCGTCGGAGATTTGATAGCCGAAAGGAGCACGCGACATAAGATTTCCGTGCATTGCTTTTTCAGACATAGATTTTTTTCTTGTGATATGAATTGATTTTAATTTTTCAATTTCTTTTTTCAGTTCCTCATTTTCTTTTCTTAAATCTTCAAGCTCGCCCATTCTTTTCTGAATGAAAAAGAAGTTTAATTATTTTCGGTTTGTAATTAGAGAAGTGTACAAAATGTTTAAATAGTATTTCTATTTTTATTAACCATTCAATTAATATGAACGACAATTCTGCAAGTGTAGCCAAATCAGAGGATGAACCTCCCAATCCGGCGATAGAGCCTGGAGGTATTGTCTCGGCTGATCAGGTTTCTGGCATTTCTAAATTAAACAAAGATAATTTGAAGAAAATTTTTGACAAATATCCTGTCAGAATTACAAATTATTATTTCTCGCTGATTAAAGAAAAAGACGACGGTGTTTACAAACAGTGCATTCCGTCGATGGAAGAAATTTCTGATTTGGGGGGGGAGGAAGATCCGCTAAATGAGGAACCCGAACACCAGGTAAGACAGGGGGTTCCGTCGCTGTTGACGCACAGATATCCCGACAGGGTTCTATTTAGAATTTCAAATTCATGTGCGATGTATTGCCGATTCTGCACGAGGAAAAGAAAAGTTGGAGATGTAAATAAACAGCCAACCTGGAAAGAAATTGGAAAGGCTTTGTTGTACATTCAGGAGCATGGAGAAATCAGAGATGTTATTCTTTCGGGCGGAGATCCGCTGATGCTTCCTGACAAAACACTTGACAAAATTTTGGCAGCAGTTTATTTAATAATCTCTAAAAGAGAAAACGGTATTATAAGAATAGGGACGAGGATTCCCTGCGTTTTGCCTCAGAGGATTACCCAAGAATTGTGTGATGTTCTAAAAAAGTATCATCCTATTTATCTGAACACGCATTTTAATCATCCTAATGAAATAACTACTGAAAGCAAGAGAGCTTGCGGGATGCTGGCTGACGCGGGAATTCCTGTCGGAAATCAGACTGTTCTTCTGAAGGGAGTCAATGATAATCCTGAAATTATGAAAGAACTTATGCAGAGACTGATTAGTATTCGAGTCAGGCCGTATTATATTTATCAGTGCGATCCTGTGAGGGGAGCGAACCATTTTAGGACAAGGGTTGAGAAGGGGTTAGAAATTTACAAAGCATTAAGGGGACACACTTCTGGGTTGTGTGTTCCTCATTTTGTAATCGACGCACCGGGCGGAGGAGGGAAAATTCCACTACTTCCAGAATATCTGCAGACAATTACCGACGAGAAAGTTGTAATGAAAAATTACGAAGAAAAAGAATTTGAATATATTCAAGCGGATTAGTGATTAAACACTCAACTTATTCTGAACCTGTTCAAACAGCTGTTTGTCAATGATTGGCTCGTGCTGTCCGTCGCTTTCGTGGTTCGCAAATTTAACTTTTCCGAGATAAGTTGTGTTTTTTAGCAGTTTAATCAAACCTGACGTCGTTAGATTGTATTTTTTTGCTAACTGAGTCAGAGAGATATTTGAGTTGAGAAATTCTTCGAAAATGTTTTTTACTTTTGCAGATTCTTCATCATGTTTAATCAGCTGTTTGTTTAAAAGTTTGTAACCTTTTGGTGCTTTGGTTATATGCCTTCCTTTTTTGAAAGCAGTATCCATCCCAAGTTTTGTCTTTTTAGAAATTGAGTAATCTGATTTTCTGAAGGTGTCTAATAATTTGCTGTCTATTTTTTCAGACAAATATTTTTTGAATTCTTTTTCTGAATCAGGAGCATATTTGTGGCATATTGAACATAATGTTGAAAGATTTGATGATTCATTTAATCCATTGAATATCTTTGGGTTTATATGATGTACTTCAAGATTTTCTCCGCTCGGGTCTTCAAAACCACATTTCTGGCATTTGAAACTGTCTCTTTCTAAAATTTTTCTGATTAATGGAAGAGGAAGATTATTCTTCATTTATTTTATTATTAGCCTGATTAAACAGCTGTTCGTCAATTATTGGCGGCTGTTTACCATTGTACAACCCTCCTTTATATCTTATTTTCCCAATATAGATAGGGTTTTTGACTATTTGATAAAGCGCAGATGAAGAGAGATTAAATTTATTGCATATATCTTTGTAATTAATTCCTGCAATCCACATTTCAAAAATTTCCCTGACTTTTTCTGAATTTTCTGGATGTTTGATTAGTTTTTTATTTTGGTAAGTATAACCAAAAGGGGCGCGATATAATGCTTCCCCAAGATTTATTTTTCTGTCAAAGGATAATTGAACTCTTTCTTTCACCATTCCTCTTTCAAGCTGGGCAAAAACTCCAATAATTTGAAAAAATGCTTCTCCCATTGCAGATGTCGTGTCAATTTGTTCTGTTACAGAAGTAAAATTAATTCCCTTAGATTTCAAGTCTTCCAGTATTGTAATCAAGTCTTTTAATTTTCTTGAGAACCTATCTATTTTGTAAACTAAGATTATATCAAATTTTTTTTCTTGCGCATCTCTGAGTAATAATTCTAAGGCGGGCCTGTCCAAGCTTCCTGCAGAGAATCCTGCATCTTTGTAAACTTTGAAAACTTCCCAACCTCTTGCTTTGCAAAAAGATTCACATTTATCTATCTGGGCATCGACACTTAAACCTTCTTTTGCCTGCTCTTCTGTTGAAACTCGAGAATATATTGCAACTCTCGGAGTTTTATTGTTCTCTTTTATCATTTTCTTGTAAACTTAGGGGTTTTTCTTCCTGTAAGGGTTCCCTTCCTGCTATGATTTTATAACCTTATTGGAAAATAAGTATATAAATATTGTGTTAAATAGAGGAAAAGATGAACTTTTCCCACAAATTTTTCGGAATAATTCTTTAGTGGCTGGCGAGGGTTGTTCACTGACGTACACTCGCTTTGCTCGTGCACTAAGGTTAACTTAGTTATTAAGAATGAGAAATATATTTTACAGGGTAAGTTTTTTCTTTTTCCGGATAAACAAAAAATATTTCATCTTTTACTAAATCAGTCAATTTATTTTTGTTTGTTGGGAGTTGAACTATTCCCAAATCTTGATTAGTTTCGCTTGCTTCAGAGAACATGTAAGAAATTTCTGTTGGTCTATATCCCAATAGATGATATTGATTATCTGATTCAAATCTTCCTATAAACATTTCTGTTATCTCTTCTGACTCTGGAGGGTATTTTGTTTTAATAGCATGATAACCATATGCAATATCTGGATGAACCATAAAGAAAAATATAAGAATAATTATTTAAAGATTATTGTGATTTTTTGATAGTTGTATACTAAGGTTTGCTTTGTGAATGGGCAAAATTTAATATTTTTATTAAACGTGATTTTTCTTTTTCTAGCTGATTTACTCTTTTTTCAGCATCTTCGAGATCATAACTTAATTGGTCCTGTAAATTTCCTGGAGATAAATCATGATTATCATAGTCTAAACCACATTTTGGGCATTTAATTAGTACTTCATTGTATGGGCCAACATTAACTAGTCTTCTTGTTAAAAAGGTTTGATCTAATGGACATTTTATGTCTATTAATTTCTCATCTTCTTTCAAACAATATTCTTCAGATTTCCCGTCTAAATTTATGAATTTTACGGTTTTTTCACTTCGATATTTTACCATGAATGAAAAAAGAATTATTATTTTTAAAGATTATTATAATTATCGACGAGAAATTTCCGGAATAACTCTTTAGTGCTTGGCACCAGTTGTGCACTAAGGTTAACTTAGTTAAAATAGATAAACACCTGTTTAAACAGGCAAGCTTAATAGTAAACAGTTGTTTGCCTCTGTTTAATGCTGTTTTAAACAGGTGTTTTACAATTTTTTTGTGTTTAAACAGGTGTTTTTGAATAGAATAGGAAGAAGATTTTATTGAGCATAATTATAGATGTTTGTCGTCGGAGAAACAAAACATTTTTAAACTATATTTTGTAAAATATATTATGTTTGGCTGGTTTTCCGGAAGAAGAGAGATTGATAATATAAAAGATGAAACAAAAAAAGGTTTTGATTCTGTAAAAAAAGATATTAGTTCGGTCAGTGGTTGGATTAAACACCTTGATTCTGAAAAAAATTTGCAGAAGAAAGAAATTGCTGAACTTAGAGAAGTTTTATCGTCGATAAAAAATGATGTTGAAGGATTGAAAAATGTAATTGCTGTGATGAATGAATTAAAAACAAACAGGGTGTTTAAAACACCAACACGTGTTTCTAAGAAACAAACAGGTGTTTATGCTGTTCAAACAGGTGTTCAAACAGGTGTTCAAACACCAAATTTAAGCCAATTTTCAGTAACTGAAAGAGCAATTTTATGGATATTATTAAACAGTGATATGAAATTAAGTTATGATGATTTGGCAGCTATGTTGGGGAAAGAGAGATCTACTATTAGAGGGCAAATTAATACAATAAAACAGAAAAGTGAGATAATTGAAGAAGAAGTAGAAAAGAATGGTAAAAAGAGAGTATTTATACCTGAAGAAATCAAAGAAAAGATGTTAAAAAAGACAAAAGTGAGAGTTGGAAACAGTAAAAATAACAGAAAAGATGAATAAAAGTCAATAAAATATTCCAAAGTGAGAGTTTTTGGAACTAAAAATAAATTAAAAAATTGAATCAAAGTGAGGATTAAATAGGAAATAAAAAAGGAGGAGTTAGATAAAAAAGAAAAAGGTAAAAATGTGTTTATACAGAGAAAAGAAAGAGTTAAGTTAATCGGTTAACCGAAAATGTAAGTATTTGAAATATTTTATAGAGATCTAAGCTGGAAAAGTGTAGGTAATGGTGCAATTTTCTTTAACTTTTCAGAAACAGAGAGTTGAATCATCTTATTATTTATTTTTGTTTTATCGACGGGAATTCCTTTTTTTATGAGCTTTCCAACATAATCCCTTATAGAACTCTCTGTCAAATTAAGCTTCAGGGAAATGCTCTTATAATCCGCATAACCAAACTCTTCTTCAATTTGATATATCGTCGAGAATACTAAAAATTCCTGATCTGTAATTCTCTTGAACTTATTCCTTATTTCTTTTTTCAAATTATCTAAAGAACTTAAAACCTCAATAGCATTATTAAAAGAGGCTTTTTCTGTTTGTTGGTTTGTCTGTTGGTTTGTCTGTTGGTTTGTCTGTCTGTCTGTTGGAACCCCTTCATTTCCAGTGGAAAAGGCTTGATTTTGCTCTTTTAGAGGCTTAAAAGGATAGTTATGTGTTGGAATATCTGTTGGATATGTTGGATTTTGGATATTATGTGCTGGGTTTTGTGTTGGGATTATTTCCTCTTTTTTAGAGGTTAAATCAGATAATTTAGAGAATAAATCTTTTAGATTTTTATCTATGTCAGCAAGCTTTTCTTTATTTTCATGCAAGAACTGATTTAATAAATTAACCTCGCTGTTTATAGAATCTATATCTTGTTTTACTTTTTGAAAAGCATTTTTAATTTGCTCATCCATCTTAACATAAATAAAAAGCCAGTATAAAAAATTAAGTATAATTTAGAGAATTATTTTGATTCTGGAAAGAAGATTGATGTTTTTTATAAGCCTGATAAGCGCTGTCTGTGAGCTTCCATCTTGATCTTTTTAGGTAAGGAAAACCAGCAGGATTTTTTTTAATCTCAACTACCAGCTCTTTCTTTTTTAATTCAAGAAGGAGAGTTTTTACAAATTCTTCATCCCTGGCAATTTCAACAGCAATATTCAATGTAAATAATGCCTTGGGAGAAATAGAATAAAGATAAGCAAGAATCTGTTCGTATATTTTTTCCCTTTTTTGCCTGGAAATTTTCATATACAAAAGAATAGACTTGATTTTTTAAAAGTAATGATAATATAATCCCGTGTTTCTATATAAGAATAAATATTAAGAAAAATTACTGGCTTTCTTTTTCTTCGGTTTTCTTTTGAGGACTTAAAGAAGGTAAAGGAATATGATAAGGCAATCCTAATTCTTCTTCTAATTCAAGAGCTTTTACGTTGGATTTTTTAAGAATTAAGTTGAAAATAGATGTCCTGAAATCATCTGAAGTCTGCTTTTCTTTCCAGCCTTTTATAATATCTTTAGCCATTTTAGAATCAACAGAAAGAATAAAATTACCGGCAAAGTCAATTTTAGCAAGTTCAGGTTCAAATGATAAAGTATAAACAAAATCAACTTTTATTAACTCATCCTTGGTTTTTAGAAGTTCATTCTTTAAAATATCTATAGAAGAAATATCCATTTTTGTGTTAAATTTTATATTGTCTGCCCTGTCTTTGAATCTTTCAACACTTATTTTAGTAAAATTAAAATTTACAAGCTTCATTTTATTTTAGAATAAAAGATGTTTTTAAATATTTATATTAAGAAGTTTATAGATTATAAAATTAAGAAGAAAAGTAAAAAATTGTTAGTAAAAAAATTTATTTGAAATATAAAATAAGTATAAAATATAGAATTATTTGAGGATTAAGATATCTTAATATTTCTAAACTAAATCTTCTTCGGAAACTATTACAAAATCACCGATGGCAATTATTGAATTGTAAGGAATTAAAAGCTCGTGGCTGCTTGTTCTTTCTAAATTAAGATTATTTGTATAAGGAGTAGGATCTTTAACTAAAAGATTAATTAATTCTCCGGATTTAGTCTCGAAAGTTATGTCTTTGACAAAACCTAATCTTTTTCCTTCTTTTGTTACAATCATTTTTCCCATAAGAGAAGTATAAGTATTTTTAGTTCCTTGTTGCATAATGAGGTAAAGATAAAAATTATTTATAAACTTTTCTGTGAAAATAAATAGATTTAGCAGTATATAATAGAAATTATTAAAATTTAGAAAATTAGTAATAAATTAATTAAAAATAGAAAAGATTAAAGAAAATAAATAATAAGATAGACTCTCCCTCCTTGATTTCGACTGGAAATGTTTAAAAAGGAATTTGTTTGTTTTGTTTGTTTTGTTTTGATTTATAAAAATTTATATTATATAGTATATAGATATAGAATTAATAATAATAATAATAATAATAATAATAATAATAATAATAATAATAATAATAATAATAATTTTACATTATAATAACTTTTAAGAAGAGAATTAAAGAAAAAGAAAGAAAAAATTGAGAATTGTCTAATTAATCAAAAATAAGAAAAATAGATAAAAAACTTTTTCCATTAGAAATAATGGTGTATTTCTTTTTTAGTAGTCATAATCTTTTATATAATTAATATAACAATTATCGTTGGTAAAATTACATTACTATAAAATTTCCACAGGAACTTGTGGTGTGAGGGGTTATGAGTGAATTAGACAAAATATTTGAAGCTTTTGACAACAATGGGATTTTTAAGAATAAATCGATGCTGCAGCATAGCTATCAGCCTGAAGAAATTCTTCACAGAAGCAAACAGATACAGCAAGTAGCTTTGATTTTAGCTCCGGTTTTAAGAGGAGAAAGGGCCAGTAATTTATTTCTTTATGGCAAAACAGGGACAGGGAAAACTCTTTCTATACAATATGTGAGAAATGAATTAATGAAAAGAGTGAAAAAAGATGCAGATTTTAATTTGAAGATAGAATATCTGAACTGCAAACTTAAGAAAGTTTCTGACACTGAATACAGAATTCTTGCAGAGTTGATTAAAAAATTTGGGGGAGAAATTCCTGCAACAGGTTTGCCGACTCAATCTGTTTATGACAGGTTTATTGATATTATTGACGCTGAAAAACAAACAATTGTTCTTATCCTCGATGAAATCGACCAGACAACTAAAAAAATTTCTGATGATTTTCTTTATAATCTTACAAGGTTAAATTCTGAACTTTCAAAATCTCAAATTTGTCTTGTTGGAATTAGCAATAATTTGACTTTTTTGGATGAACTTGATCCGAGAGTAAAAAGTTCTCTTTCCGAGGAAGAAATTGTCTTTGATCCTTATAATGCACTTCAACTGCAGGATATTTTAACTACAAGGGCGAAGGATGTTTTCAAGGATGATGTAATGCAGGAAGGTGTTATTGCAAAATGCGCTGCTTTGGCTGCCAGAGAGCACGGCGACGCGAGGAGAGCTTTGGACTTGCTCAGAATTGCAGGAGAACTTGCTGAGAGAGATAGTTCTAAAAAAATTTACCTGAAATATCTTGATGAAGCAAATGATAAAATAGAAAGAGACAAGATTCTTGATGTCATCAAATCTGAACCTAAACAATTTCAGCTGGTTTTGAGTTCAATAATTCAATTGCTTGAGAAACAGCCTAATTATCATCTTTTTACAGGAGAAGTTTATAACTTTTACAGAGAACTTTGCCTGAAAAATAAACTTGAGATTTTGACTCAGAGAAGAGTCAGTGATATCATTCAGGAATTTGACATGCTTGGGATTATTACTGTTAATGTTATTTCAAAAGGAAGGGGCGGAAGAATGAGAGAAATTAAACTTGCAATAAGCAAAGATATTATTCAGAAAGCGAAGGAAATTATTGCAGAATCTCTTTAATTATAGTCACGGAGATAATAAAATGAACAATTCAGAAATATTAAAGTTTTGTTTGCAGAAAGGATTCTTGTTAGATAACGAAGTTCTTAATATGTTTAACGAAACTACCGACGTGGAATCTGTTAAGTTAATCATTGAAAGAATTAAGGATTCGACTCAGCAGAGGATAATAACCAAAAGTTTGTTTAATCAGAATAAAGACAAGGTTTTTCAGATTTTTTCAACTTTACCGAAGGAAAATCAGCAACAGCTTGAAGGCTTGAAAATTAAACTTGGCTTGAGCATTGAGATTTCAAAAGAATTTTCCAAACCAATTCCTGAGAAAGAAGAGGATTCTAATTTTAACGGCGTGAAAGTAATGTCTGTTCCATTAAACTCTCTCAAGAAACTTGAAGTTTCTGATTTTACAAAATATTTCAGGAACCGACTTTTGGAGATGAAGAAAATTTTGCAAAGCAATTCTTCTCTGAAAAATTTGGTTTCAATAAATAAAATTCCTGAAACACGACAAGGGATTTCTATAATTGGAATTGTTTCCAGCAAGACTATCACTAAAAATAAAAATATGCTTCTTGACGTCGAGGATTTGACAGGAAAGATAAGAGTTTTGATAAATCAAAATAACAAAAAAGTTTATGAGAAAGCCGATGAAATTTGTCTTGATTCTGTTTTAGGTTTTAGCGGAACAGGAAACAGAGAAATTCTTTTTGCCAGTGATATTGTTTTTCCGGATTCTTTTTTACAAGAAAGAAAAACTTCACCTGTGGAAGAATATGCTTTATTTTTGGGAGATATTCATTTTGGAAGCAAATTATTTTTAGAAAACAGTTTTCTCAAGTTTATTGATTATCTCAACGGGAAATTTCCAAACACTCCTGAAGTAAACAAGATAAAATATCTTTTTCTCGTCGGAGATTTGATAGCCGGAGTCGGAACTTATCCTACACAGGAAAGAGATTTGAAAGTAAAAGATATTGAAGACCAGTTTCTTGGATTGTCAGAGATTTTATCCAAAATAAGAAAAGATATTCAGATAATTATTTCTCCTGGAAATCACGACGGTGTCAGGCTTATGGAACCGCAGCCGCTCCTGAATGAAAGATATGCGTGGAGCATTTATGATTTGAAAAATGCAATTGTGACTGGAAATCCTGCTTATGTTAATATCGGAGCAACAAAAGAATTTTCTGGTTTTGATATTCTGACTTATCACGGAATGTCTTTTCACTATTACTCTAACACTGTTCCAAAATTAATCCGCGACGGAGCATTAAAAAAATTTCCGGATAAAATTATGGCTTATCTCCTCAAAAATCGCCATCTTGCTCCTGCTCATGCATCTATTCAGTATTTTCCGTCGGAGGAAGACAATTTAATCATTAAAAAAATTCCTGACATTTTTGTTTCGGGGCACACACACAAGAGTGCAGTTTCTTATTACAATAATATTTTGACTATTTCTGCGTCGGCGTGGGAGAGCAAGACTCCTTATCAGGAAAAAATGGGAAATGAACCTGATTTCTGCAAGGTTCCGCTTTTTAATCTTAAGACAAGAGCAATTAAAATTCTGGATTTTGAGGAAAAGAAGACAGAGGAAAAAGTTGTGGAGGGAAAAATAAAATGAACACTCAAGAATATTTTATTTGGCTGGACAAAGAAGTTAAGAAAGTTTATGATGTTGCAAATGAAGCAAGAGCCAAGAATTTAGATCCTGTGAACAAAGTTGAGATTCCTCTCGCGAGAAGTCTTGCTGAAAAAGTTGTCGGACTGATTTCTACAATTTATCCTCAGATGGAAGGTTCGGGAATTGCGCCGAGAATTCTTGAATTGGAAAAAGAATTTGGGAAACTTACAATGTCGGTTTCTTTCAGAATTGCTGAGGAAGTTGCCAAGCAAAAATACTGCAAGTTTGCAAATTTGCTCGAAGCTATCGACGCTGGAATACGAATTGGTTTTTCATACACAACGCTTGGTGTTGTTTCAAGTCCTATCGAGGGATTTACAGGATTGAAATTGGGGAAGACAAGAGATAACAAAGAATATTTCATTGCATCTTTTTCAGGGCCGATAAGAAGTGCGGGGACGACGGCGAGCTGTGTTGTCTTAATGTTAATTGATTATTTGAGAGAACTTTTTGGTTACGCGAAATATGACCCTTCTGAAGATGAAGTTAAAAGATATGTTACTGAAAATTATGATTATCACGAATATGTTACAAATCTGCAGTATCTTCCAACTGTTGAGGAAGCTACTTTTTTAGCGAAGAATTTGCCGATTCAGATTGCAGGAGATCCTACGGAGAAACTTGAAGTTTCAAATTTTAAAAATCTTGACAGGGTTGATACAAATTTTATCAGGGGAGGCATGTGCCTAATTTTTTCTGAGGGGCTTTCTCAAAAAGCAAAGAAAGGTTTGAGGCTTTTGAAAGAAGTTAAGTCGAAGGGATTTCAATCAACTGGTTTTGATTTTCTCGACGAGTATGTTAAAATTCATGAGAAGAGAGATGTTGGGAAGACTGATGATTCTCCGACGTATATTCAGGATTTAGTTGCAGGCAGACCTGTTTTCGGGCATCCAGCGAGGTCAGGTGCTTTCAGATTCAGATACGGGCGAGGAAGAGTTTCAGGGTTCAGCGCGACTTCAATGCATCCAGCGACGATGGGAATTTCAGATTCATTTATTGCAATCGGAACTCAGCTGAAAATAGAAAAACCAACCAAAGGCTGCGTTGTTACAACCTGCGATGTTATCGACGGGCCGATTGTAAAATTATTCAGCGGGAGCGTGAGAAAAGTGAAAAGCAAAGACGAGGCAAAAAAATTGTATCCTGACGTCGAAGAAATAATTTACATGGGAGATGTTTTATTTCCATTCAGCGACGTTGCCAACAGAAATTCTGTTCTTATTCGTCCAGGCTATGTTGAAGAATGGTGGAAACTTGAACTCCGACAGAAAAATTCTGAAATGGAAAAAGGAATTGATTGTTTTAATGTTCCTTTTGAGGAAGCAGCTAAGATAAGTAAAAATTTTGGAATTCCTCTTCATCCGTCTTATATTTTTTACTGGAGCCAGATTTCTAAAGAAGAATTTATCGGACTTGTAAAGTGGATTAAAAATTCGAGAGTTGCAGAAAAAATAATTCTTCCTTACAATAAAACCGAGCAGGAAAAATTTAAACTAGGAAAAAGAGCCTTAGAACTTTTGGGAGTTGAACATGAAGTTACTATTGAAAATGTCGTGATTAATGAAACAAACAGCAAAGCATTACTTTCTAATCTTGGAATTGATTTTGAAATATTAAAACAGGAAACGAATCTTTCTAATTTTGTCGACGAGGAAAAGTTTAATCCTGACAAAACTGTTTTAGAAATTGTAAACTCTGTTTCAAAATTTGTCATCAAAGACAAGGCAGGAGAATTCATCGGAACGAGAATGGGAAGGCCTGAAAAGGCAAAGTTAAGAAAACTTATTGGGAGTCCGAATATTCTTTTTCCTGTCGGAAAAGAAGGCGGGAGACTGAGAAGTCTGCAGGCAGCATGTGAAGGAGGAAATGTGAAAAATAGTTTTCCGATTTTTTATTGCGAAGAGTGCAAGAAAAATACTATTTATTCTGTCTGCGAGAATTGCGGGAAGGAATGCAAAAAACTTTTTTATTGCAAAGATTGCGACCAATTATCTCTCAATGTCTGCAGAGAACACAATATTGTCCAAAATTATCATTTTTTTGATTTGGACGTAAAACATTATTTTGACAAAGCCGTCGAGAAACTTGGACTTTTGAAGCAAGATGTGCCTGTTTTAATTAAAGGAGTCAGAGGAACCTCGTCGCAGAATCATGATTTGGAAAATATCTGCAAAGGAATTTTGAGAGCAAAATATAATCTGCAAGTCAATAAAGACGGGACGATAAGATTTGATGCAACAGAACTTCCGATTGTTTCTTTCAAACCGAAAGAAGTTTTTGTCAGCATCGATAAACTGAAGGAAATTGGTTACGACAGAGATATTTATGGAAAAGAGCTGACTGATGAAAATCAGATTCTTGAGCTTATGCCCCACGATGTTATTTTGCCCTGTTCTCCTGAAACTGCAGATGAAAAAGCAGATGACGTTTTTATCAGCGTCTGCAATTTTGTCGACGCGCTTTTGGAAAAATTTTACGGATTAAAATCAATTTACAATATTAAAAAAAGAGAAGACTTGGTCGGGCAGATTGGAGTTTGCATGGCACCGCACAATTGTGCAGGAGTTATCTGCAGGTTTATCGGATTCTCAAATACTCTCGGACTTTTGGCAAGCCCCTACATGCATGCAGCAATCCGACGAGACTGCGACGGTGATGAAGCAGCACTTATGCTTTTGGGTGATGTGCTTTTAAACTTTTCAAGAAAATTTTTGCCCGGACACCGAGGAGGAACTCAGGATGCCCCGCTTGTTTTGAATGCGAAAATTGATGCAGGAGAAGTTGATGATCAGATTCTTGATTTTGAATTAACAAACGAATATCCTTTGGAACTTTATCAGTTTGCCGAACAGAAAAAACATTCCTCTGAAATGAAATTAATTCCTACTGTGAAAACTTTTTTGAAAGAAGGGAAAAATCCTTTTGTCGGAATTGGTTTTACCCACGACACTTCTAATTTTAACGACGGAGTTATCTGCTCTTCTTACAAATCCCTCGAGACAATGCAGGACAAAGTTGACCACCAGATGGCGCTTGTTGAAAAAATTCGGGCAGTTGACACTTCTGACACTGCTAAACTTATCATCGACAGACATTTTATCAAAGACTTAAAAGGTAATTTAAGAAAATTTTCAATGCAGGGATTCAGGTGTGTCGCATGCAATGAAATCATGAGACGTCCTCCACTCACAGGTGTCTGCCAGAAATGCGGAGGGAAAATAATTTTCACAATCAACGAGGGAGGAATCAAAAAATATTTAGAACCTGCTTTGAACCTCGCTAATAAATACAATCTGTCTAATTATATAAAACAAAATTTAGAAATCATCAAGGAAAATATTGACAGCGTCTTCGGCAAGGAACTTGAGAAACAAGAAGACTTGGCGAAGTGGTTTTAAATTGTAAAAATAAAATAAAAAAATAAAAAATTATTTATCTCTTTTTCTTTGCTCTGCTTCTTGTTCGAGTTCTGTGGCGTGTTCTATGAACTGTCCTCTTTTTCTTCTTTCCACCAGCGAGACTTATTCCTGTCAGAGAAACCTTGAAATTCTTCGGTATCTGATGTGTAGCAAATCTTTTTGCTCTATCGGCAGTCTTATTGAGATTTCGAATATTCCTTCTTATCTCATCATTAAGTCTCTGAAGTTCTTTTCTGACTCTTGGAACAGAAGATGCAAGAGAAGCTTTAGAAATCTTTCCTGCTCTATATCTGCCTCTCTCTTTGTCAAAATCATTTAGGATAACCTGTTTTTGATTCTGCCGAGATTTGATTATCTCAGAGTAAGCATTGATTTCTTTAGCAATCTTTATGAAGCTTGCCTGATTCATCTCTTTTTCAGTTGCCATTTTTCACCTCCTTTATTTAATATGATAAAACAAGTAAATAAATCTTTTGCTAGAAAAATTTTGGAAAATAATAAATCATCGTTGGTATCAACAAACATCCCATCATATGAGTTTTCTTTACAGCGAGGGAATTGCAGTAAATTCCGACTAATGTCGACGCTGTCAAGACTAATAATCCTAAAAATCCTGAAAAAATAAAAACAATTATTGTCAGGAAAATTAGCGTTGCAATGGAGAGAACTGAATAATTTATTTTGCTGATTTTTTGGGCGAAAAATTTTGTGAGAATTTTTGTCAGAAAAAAAGAAATTATTCCGCTGAATAAAACTGCGATTAGAATCACTAATAAACATTTCCAGGATAATATTCCAATTATTTCCTGAATCGCGGCGGCTGCTCCTGTTCGCGTTTTTGAAATTGCATACAAAGAAACAAAAGATAATCCCATTACTAAAATATTTGTCGCACCGACGAGGACGAGAAATCCTTTTTTATCTGTCCGAGAAATTGTATTCCCTAAAACTACTGCCTGCCCGCCGCCCAGCCCCGGAAGAAAACCACACAAGGGCGAGGCAATCAGCGAGCCTAATAAAGGTTTAAACAATCTGCATTCTGGTTTTGTTATTTCCTGTTTAGGAATTTCAATTTTATTTTTTATGCTTGTGACGAGCATCGAGCTTCCGAATAATCCTGTAAGAAGCGGAAGAAGCGGTTCTTTAACGTCGATGTTTAATGCACACAATCCGAAAATTCCTGAAATCACGAAGACAAAAAGAGCTGTGAATTTTTTGCTTTCAGTAAATAAAAGAAGCAACGAAGTTGCAAGCAATATCCAAAACATCACAGAATGAACGGAGTTATAAATTTCTGAAACAATCAGCGATAATGGGAAAGAAATAATTATCAAAATAAAAACTGCGAAGATTCCTCCGACTGCAGTTAACATAACTGCTTCGTATCCTTTTCCTTCTTTCAGCAATTCATGTCCTGGGAGAACAGAAAGCTGTGTGTCTGTGTCAGGACAGCCAAGAAATATCGACGGAATGAAATCGACAAAAGTGTGCGCGATTGCCATCGATGATATGAAAATAATCAGATAAAGAGAATCTATTCCAGAAAAAATTGTAACAGATAAACTAACTAAAATTGCTCCGACGAGATTTATGTGAACTCCTGGAATTAAGCCTGTAACGGTTCCTGCTAAAACTCCGATGAAAATCGAAATTAAAATTTCAAACAACATAAAATAAAACTTAAGAAATGGTTTTTTAATTTAATTGCGATGGAAAGAAATTTAAATAAGAATTATTTATGTGCTATATGAAAAGAGGGGTTCGGAAAAAAGATAAACTTAAATTAATTATTATCGTCGCTGGTATCGCTCTTTTGATTCTCATTTGTGCTGCTGCATATTTTTTAATTTTTAAACCAGGAGTTTCATATTTTGGATTTACTGTTCCTGATTTTTCTCAAGGAGCAAATCTCGGAGATGTCGTCGGAGGTTCTGTGAATTCGAATCCATGGGAGAATACTCAATTAAATCCTTTTGCAAATGAATCATGAAAAAATTAATTTTATTTTTTGCTGTGTTATTTTTGATAAGTTTTGTCTGCGCTGAAGTGCAGTATCCTATTGCTGAACTGGGAAATTGTGCTGATGAATCTGCATGTAAAATTTATTGTGATGATGTAAATAATATGGAAACTTGTCTGGATGTTGCTGAAGAAACTGGTTTAATGACTGACGCAGAAGTTGAAGAGGCTAGAATGTTTTTGCCATTTTTACTTTCTGGGGAAACTCCTGGCGGATGCGGAACTCCTGATGACTGTGATCTCTACTGTGATAATGAAGCAAATATTAATGAGTGTGTTGATTTTGCTTTGAAGGCAGGAATTATCGACGCTGAAGAAGCAGAGATGGTTAAGAGGACAGGAGGAAAAGGACCTGGAGGATGTCAGGGAGCAGTAGAATGTGATAATTATTGCGAGGATGAATCTCATATTACCGAATGTGTTGACTTTGCACTTCAATATGGAATGATTTCTGCAGAGGAAGCAGAGATGGTTAAGAGGACAGGAGGAAAAGGACCTGGTGGATGTCAAGGAAAAGAAGAGTGCGATTCTTTTTGTCAAGATAAAGCAAATTTTGAAACTTGTATAGATTTTTCAGTTCAAAATGGATTTATGTCGGCAGAGGAAGCAGAAATGGTTAAGAAAAGTGGCGGGGAAAGTCCTGGGGGATGTGGAAACAAAGAAGAGTGTGATGCCTTCTGCAGCAGCGAAGAAGGAAGAGAAGTTTGTCTTGAATTTTCTTATGAGCACGGAATGATTAGTGAAGAAGAATATAATAAAATTAAAGAAGGCGGCGGGCAGGGAATGTGGGCTGGACCTGGAGGATGCACAAGCGAGGAAGAATGTCAAGCATATTGTGAATCAGGAGAACATATGCAGGAATGTATGGATTTTTCATTAGCAAATGGATTTATGAGTCAAGAGGAATATGATCAACAAATGGCAGATTGGCAAAGGTATCAGGAAGAAGGCGCTCCTACTGGAGATGAAAATGCGCCTGGAGGAGAACCTGGAAGTTATGAACCTGGCGAAGAAAGTGGAGTCCCTGGAGGCGAAGGAATTCCTGGAGAAGCACCAGGAGGGGAAGCAGGAGATTATGAAGTCCCACCAACTGAAGCACCTACTGGTGAAGGCGGAGAAACACCCGAAGAAGTATATGTGCCTCCTGTTGAAGTTCCTGCTGGTGAAGTTGGTTCTGGCGGAGAAGCACCAGTTACAGGAGAAGTAATAGCCAGACAAAAACAAACTGGAAATGGGTTAATTAATTTTATAAAAAATCTTTTTAATTAAGAAAAGTTTTAATAATCATTAACTTCTTTTATTTCTATGAATGCTGAAGAAAAGTTTGAGCTTGTTAAGAGGAATACCGAGGAGATTTTAGGAGAAGAAGATTTGAAGAAACTTCTAGAAAGTAAAGAAAAATTAAAACATTATATTGGTTTTGAAATTTCCGGAAAAATTCATCTTGGTAGTGGTTTAATGAGTATGTTAAAAGTAAAAGATTTTATGGATGCAGGTATTGATTGCAGTGTATTCTTAGCTGATTGGCATACTTGGATAAATGATAAACTGGGTGGAAATCCTGAAATCATAAAAAAAATTGCTGTTGGTTATTTTAAAGAAGGAATTATGGCTAGTTTGAAATGTGTTGGAGGGGATCCTAAAAAATTGAAATTTGTTCTTGGAAGTGATTTATACCATAATAATGATACTTACTGGGAAACTGTTATTGATGTTAGCAAACATACTAGTTTATCTAGAATTCAAAGGAGCATAACCATTATGGGAAGAAAAGAAGAAGGGAATGTTGATTTTGCTAAGATGATATATCCTCCTATGCAAGTTGCAGATATTTTTATCCAGCAAATTAATATTGCTCACGCAGGATTGGACCAAAGAAAAGCTCAAGTTATTGCAATTGATGTTGCTCCAAAATTATCTTTCTGTCCTTTAATTAATAAAAAAGGAGAACAAATAAAACCAATTGCAATTCATCATAAATTAATTCTTGGTTTAGGAAAACCTTCTGAATGGCCAATAAAAAAAGAAAATATTCAAGAAATTTGGAGTTCTTTAAAAATGTCTAAATCAAAACCAGATACTTGTATTTTTATTCATGACTCTACAGAAGAGATTAAAAGAAAAATATCCAAAGCATTTTGTCCTGAAAAAGAAACTGAATTTAATCCTATTTTAGACTGGGCGAAAAGTTTTATTTTTCCTATAAAAGATAAGCTTCAATTAAAAAGAGATGAGAAATTTGGTGGAAATAAATTATATAATTCTTATCATGAATTAGAAAAAGATTTTGCAAATGGAAAATTGCATCCTATGGACTTAAAAAATGCTGTTGCTGATTCTTTGATTGAAATATTAGAACCTGCAAGGGAACATTTTTCTAAAGGTGCTCCAAAAAAGATGTTGGACGAATTAGATAAATTGTTAAAAGAATTTGCTTAAAAGTAGTAACATACAAAAGATTTATAAATTCTAAAATTTCAAAAATAATATGGAAAAACAACCACTAAAGAAGAAAATGGAAGATCCCTTAAGAAAGAACAAGAAAGAATCTCTTAGAGATCATTATGACTAAAAATAAAATAGAAAGAGTTTCTTTTGAAGTTACGGGGAAATGTAATCTTCATTGTTTTTATTGTTGTCGAGGATATTTGAATACTCCTGAAAAGATTTCTAATGAATTATCTACAGGACAAATAATTGAAACTATTATCCAAGCGAGGAAAGAGGGTTGTGAAAGTTTTTTATTTACTGGCGGAGAAGCATTTGTAAAAGAAAATTTTGATAAAATTTTGAAAGAATGTGAAGGATGTTTTATTGAGATTTATTCTAATGGAACATTAATTACAGAACCTAAAAATCTTATTTTAATTAAAAAATATGTTTCTCGATTAACAGTTACTCTTGATGGTACTTCTTCCCATAATTTTTATAGAAAAAATAGCAATTATCTCAAAATATTAGATAATCTCAAAAAAGTAAAAGAAAAAACTTCTGATGTCAAAATTAAGATTAATACCTTGGTCCATGACAAATCTGTTAAAGAACTTCTCAAACTTTATAATTTATTAAAAGATTTAAAAATTGATGAATGGCATATAGATTTTCCCCAACTCAGGGGAAGATTAGCAGAATTTAATGGAAAATTTTCTGCAGATTATATCGAAATTGGAAGACAATTAAAAAAAGTATTAAAAAAATACTATCGGGATGGTGAACCATTTTACTTAAAAATCTACAAAATTTTTAGCTCTAAAATTGACCAAAATAACTTTTTTGAAGTAGACTTAAAAGAAAATCCTTGTGCATATAAAACAGATTATTCTATGTTCGTTAACGCTGAGGGAAAATACATTTTATGTCCTTCAATCCCCTGTCAAGATATTACAATTGCAAATATTTCTAAAAATACTTTCAATGAAGCAATAAAAAAGAAAAAAAATTTAACATTTCAAAAAATGAAATTTAGTGATTTAAAAAAATGTCTAAATTGTAGATATTTTGATCTATGCCTGGGTGGATGCAGAGGGGAAGCCAAAATATTAAGCAATTCCTTTTTAGAGCCGGATTTAAACGCCTGTTCTTTAATGAAAATTGCCGAAAAAATAATCTATCCTTCCCTACCTAAAAAAATTTCAAAAATTTATATAGAAAAAATAAAGAAAATGGGAAAATATCCAGATAAACCTTTAAAAAATCTAGATGAAATGAAAAGTTCCATACAGAAAAGATACACTTTCTCTTGAAGATAACTTTTCTCCTTGGTAAATTTATCTTGTCTTAAACTCGACGACGTCCATATCTTTCATTTCGTGTTTTAATCCGACGACTTGTCCCGGATATTTTGATGATGGGCCCCAGATTCTTGTCTCTTTAATTTTGGAGGAAAATCCTTTCAGGATTTTTTCTGCGACATTTTTTACTGTACTCTCTGGCAAAAGAATTATCGGGCGGTTGCTTTTCGGCTTTCCTGGTTCTTTTGTATAAACTCTAATCTTGCCAAAACTCTGAAAAAGTTTTTCCTTGAATTGCTCAATATTTTCTCCTGCCTTTGCTGAGACTAAAACAAAATTATATTTTTTACTTTGGAGAGTTGCAGAGATTTTTCTTTTTTCATTTTCTGACAGCAAATCTGTTTTTCCGACGAGGATTATTCTTTTTCCTGGAGCTCTTTCAATTTTCTTTTCTATCTCGGGAAGCTGAGACAAATCTGTTATCAGAATTAAAACTGTGTCGGCAGAGTTTACAATTCCCCTGTCATAATATTCTGATTCAATTGCAGGAACTTCTATCATTTGTATGGGAACGCCATTATAATCCATCATCCCAATTATCGGAAATTTTGTCTCAAAATCATAAGAAGATATTTTTGGTTTTGCATTTGTGAGCAGAGAAATCAGAGAAGATTTCCCTGACTTGGTTTTACCGACGATAACTGCCTGCAAGTCTTCTTTTTTTATTCCAACTCTCGCTGAAGATTTTTTAGTTTTCCTTTCAGTCTCAATTTTCTTTTTTAATTTTGTATATCTTGTTTTGATATTTGCAAGCATCTTTTCAGAAGATTTATGTTTCGGACATTCTCTCATCATTTCTTCGAGATACATGAGTCTTTCCTCGTCGGTCTGGGCATTCAGGAATTTTGATTCTGCTTTCTGGTAGAACGGGGACTGGTTTGTAGATGCCATATATTTTAGAGGATAATAATCTATTTAAATTATTTTTTGATTATTTGGAGATGGGAAATCTTGAATATCAATTAAGAGAATTATGTGAATATCTCGTAAGAGAAACGCCCACTCATAAGAAAAATATTTTAATCTCTGCCAAGATGATGGAAACGGTTTATCAATTAATGAAAGATGATTCCAAAAAAGAAGAGAACTCCGAATATATAACAAAAAAGATTGATTATCTGAGACGACATGCCACTTGTGTTTCGGATTAAAATCTTATAAAATCTTTATTCTTTAATTATTTATGAATAAACAAATTCTTGAAAAAATCCGAGAGAAAAGAGAATTTTCTCAGCTTCCTGAAAAAGATATCGAAATTGCTTTTTCACATTATGAAAATAGACAGACAAGTGAAGATGAAAAAGTAAAACTGACGAAGGAATTATTGAGAAAAGTTTTCAGCGCTTTCATCAGCCAGAAACTTTTATCCTTGAAAAATAAAGAACCCGAATGGATTTTAAGGAAACATATTTCCACTCGTGAAAGACTTCCTTATTATGAAAAGATTTATCAAAGAATTTTCACCGATGATAAAAAGGCAAGCGTGATTGATTTGGGGGCTGGAATTAATGGATTTAGTTACAAATTTTTTAATGAAAAGATTAATTATACAGCGATAGAATCTGTCGGACAGCTTGTTGAATTAATGAATTTTTATTTTAAGCAGAATAAATTAGGCGGGAAAGCAATTCATCTTAGTTTGTTTGAAAAAGAAAAAGTCAAGGAAATTATCAGAGAACAAAAGAAACCGAGAATTGTCTTTTTGTTTAAGGTTATTGATGCACTTGAAAGTTTGAAACCAAATTATTCCAAGGAATTGATTTCTGAAATTGTTCCTATTTCTGACAAAGTTGTTGTTAGTTTTGCGACGAGAAGCTTGGGGAGCAGAGAAAAGTTCAAGGCAAAGAGGAATTGGATTGTTGATTTTATCAAAGAGAATTTTAATGTCCTGGATGATTTTGAAATTGGAGGAGAAAGGTATATTATTTTCGGTAAATAGTTTTATATATTTCAAGCATTTTTTCCCTCTATGAAGCCTCAATTTTACAGAAAAGTTCTAAAAAATGGAATGACAATCCTCTTTGAAAAAAGAGATTTGCCTATTGTTGCTGTTGCCTTTGCAGTTAGATGCGGGGGAATAAATGAACATCTTTCTGAAAAAGGGATTTCTCATTTTATTGAACATATGCTTTACAAAGGAACTCCGAGCAGAGACGCGAAAAAAATTGCCGAGGAGATTGAGAAAAACGGCGGAGATTTGAATGGTTTTACCGACGAGGCAATTACTGCTTACTGGTGCAAAATGCCGAGCAAACATCTCAAGGTTGCACTAGAAGTTTTGGGGGACATGGTAAAAAATCCCCTGTTCGACGAGAAAGAACTGGAAAAAGAAAGAAAAGTTATTTTTGAAGAAATTAAAATGAGAAAAGACAGCCCGCATATTTATGTTCTTGATAGTGTTCAAAAAGAATTATACAGCGGAACCCTTGGTAAAAACTTAATCGGCACTTATGAGACAATGAAGTCTATTGACAGAAAAAAAATTGTTGAAAAATTCAAACAGGTTTATCAGCCGAATAATTTAATTCTTGGAGTTATCGGCGATGCTAATCTTGATGACATTATCGAATTTGCAGAAAAAAATTTTGGAAATATTAAAGGAAAAATTTCAAGACAAAAATTTTCCCTGCAAAATGGTTCAAAGATTGAAAAAAGAAAAGGCATTGACCAGACCAATCTTGTTTTCGCTTATCATGTACCTCTTGCAGGAAATAAAAAAAGCTACGCTGCCGAGGTTTTAGGAACTTTGATGGCTGGCGGGATGTCCTCGAGATTATTCAGCGAGATAAGAGAAAAAAGAAACCTTGCTTATTCTGTGAAAGGAGAATCAAACATAAACAAATTTTTTGCATATAATATAATTTATGTCGGAACAACGAGAGAAAATATGGAACTTGTAAAGAAGATAATTCTCGAAGAATTCAGAAAAGTTTCTGAAGGGCTTGACGAGAAAGAATTAAATCAGGTTAAAGAACAACTTATTGGGAATTATCATATTTCTATGGAAGATTCGCAGGCACAATTAATCAATCTCCTCCTTGAAGAAATCGACGGAGATGCCAAAGAATTTTATGAATTTGAAAAGAATGTTTCTGAAGTCAAACTAAAAGATGTCAAGGAACTCGCGAAAATAAAAAATTACAGCTTTTTTGCTTTGGTTCCCGAATAAAGAAAACTACTAATATATTTTTAAACTTATTTTCTTTTTTTATTCAATGAAAAAGGTGATGAAATTTTTTAGTAAAATTTTTGGTAAGAAAAATAAGCACAGAATGAGAAATATCATTTTTTTACTCTTGGCAATTTTAATCATTGCTTTTTCCATTGGAGCTTATCTATATTATTCTGAATTGCATTGTGCTCTCAAGGGTTGCTGGCAAAGTTTCAAAAAATGCATTTAATAATAATCTATAAAAACTTCTTCTATTAATTATTTTCATGTTTATCGTAAAAATTCCGGGAATTAATGGAGAAGGAAAAACAAAAGGATGCGAGAGAGCAGGGAATGCAATTCTTGAAGAATTAAAAAATATTCACAGCAATGAAAGCGGAAATATTATTGATACAAAACTTCTTGATTTGGAAGAAATTCATTTAGATAATTCTAATCTTGAACTTACTAATAAATTAATTTATGAAAACTCGCTTGAAATTTTTGATGAAAAACCGAAAGTTATTTTTCTTGGAGGAGATCATTCAATAAGCTATTCTATCGGGAAAGCTTTTCTGGAACACTGCAAAAACCAGAGAAAAAAACCCTGCTTAATTATTTTTGATGCACATGCAGATTGTATGGAACCTATAGAGGAACCAACCAACGAGGAATGGCTGAGAAAATTAATTGACGACGGATTTCCGTCGGAAAATGTGCTAATTGTCGGGGCGAGAAATATTCACCAAGATGAAATTAAATTTATCAAAGAGAACAAAATCAAAACCCTTTCAATGAGTGCACTTACAGAAGATTTGAATGATATGTGTGATACAATTATGGAATTTGCCAACGGAAAAGAACTTTACATTTCGATTGACATCGATGTTATTGACCCTGCTTTTGCTCCTGCGACAGCTTATCCTGAAAATGGCGGGCTTACCAGCAGGCAATTTGTTTATCTAATTCAACGAATGAAAAGAATCAAAACTCTCAGAGCAATTGATCTCGTTGAGATTAACGAAAAGGAAGATAAAAAATATAATAACATGACTGTTAAACTTGGTGCGAAAATCCTGAGTGAATTGTTATAATGAGAACTTTTATTGCAATAGATATTCCTGAAAAAATAAAAAAAGAAGTTTTGAAAATTCAGGAGCAACTTCCACCATTCGAAGGCAAAAAAACTGAATTTGAAAATCTGCATCTTACTTTAAAATTTTTGGGGGAAGTCAGCGACGATAAAATTGAAAAGGTAAAAGAGAAATTAAGAGAGATTCAATTTAATCCTTTTGAAACTGAAATTGACTCTCTTGGTTTTTTTGATAACAGGAAATCAAACAAATATGAACAATCGCTTATTGTCTGGTTACATATGAAAAACTGCGATGAACTTCAGAAACAAGTTGATTCAAAATTAGAAAGATTGTTTGAGAAAGAAAAAAGATTTATGTCTCATCTTACAATAGCCCGAGTAAAATCTGTAGAAAACAAAAAAAAGTTTACTGAAAAATTATATAAAATAAATATTCCCAAAATGAATTTTTATGTCAATAACTTTATCCTGAAGGAATCTGTATTAACTTCCCCAGGTTCAATTTATAAAAATATTGAAATTTACCGGGGGAAAATATAACTAACAAAGACAATTAAGTTTTATATAATTTTTGTATAGTAAAGAATATTTTGTTATGCACATTTTTTTAAAAACAGAAGAAAGCATATTATATTTTGATGGATAAAGACTTTTTAGAGAGGATAGCGAAACAACTTGCTTCTGATTATTTATCCTGTTTGAATAATCCTAAAAAATTAGATACTACTCTTACTCCAAGCAGGACTATTATCCTGTATAATTCAAGCGACGAGGAATTTAATCAATTTAAAAAATCAATGGATGAATATTTTGCTACAAGAGATTTGTCTATAAAAATTATCTCTGAGAAAGAAATTGATTCTTCAAAAAATCATAACTATAAGATTAATGTCAGATCTTGTTTGGATAATCCCCCTAAACTTTACTGATAATCTTCGTCGACAATTTTGAAAACATCTGCTTTTTTCCCTATAGTTTTTTCCAGTTCTTCTCTCGGAGAATTCATTATATTTTTTATTGTCTTGAATTCCTCTAGAAGTTTTTTTGCTGTTTTTGGGCCGATGCCCGGAAAAGCCTCGAGAATAAACTGCATTCTTTCTTTTTTGTTCAGCGTCTTTTTTGAAACATTCAGCGACGATTCTTTTTCTTTTTTTCTCGCCAAGACATTTATGAACTTAGCTGTGTCTTCATAATTTTTTGAAAAAATTATTGGAACTTTAAACTTCAAAATTATCGAAAGCAAAAAACCACGAATTGCATTCGGGTGAAGCCCTGTTGGATTATCATCGCTGTAAAGTTCCTGTTCATCAATTCCCTCTATTATCAAAAACTTTTTTTCATACTGCTGAATTTCCTGCAACTGCCGAATAATTCTTTTATTTAGCATTGAAGAAATAAAATCTGAAATTGTTTTCCTTTCAACCGCGATGTCATTCACAAGATAATCTGCTACTTTTAGCTCACGAAATTCAACTTCCAACCCGAGAGCGATTAATTCTGAAGCAACCAAAGAACTTTTCTCACGATAATCTGCAATGACTTTTTGTTTTTCTATTTCAACTTTTTTCCTTTCTGGTTTTTTCGAAAAAATATCAAAAATTGGCTTTGTGTAAATTGTTTTCATAGTAATCTCTTTTGAACTTCAGATTTATCCTTATTTAACATATCCTCTTTTATATCCTGAATTGTCTTGTGCATTTTCTTCTCGCGCGCATTTGCAACATAATAGAAACTTTCATCTCTTGTGCTTTTTGTTATCAGCATGATTAATTTTCCTGCCATCAGCCTCGCTGTTCTTCCTCCTCTCTGAATTTTTCTTATTGCCGACGGAACAGATTCATAAAAAATGACTATATTCACTTCAGGAATATCAAGCCCTTCCTCTGCAATTGACGTCGCACATAAAATGTTTATCTCCCCCGATGAAAACTCCTGTATAATTTTTTTCTGCTCTTTCTGATTCAATCCTGTGCTTTCCCCTTTTGATGAAATTTTTTTTGCCTGCCCGACAAAAACTTTTGAGCAAATTCCGGGAATCATATTCAACTTTTTTGAAATTACCGACGCTGTATCCCTGAACTGCATAAACACTATTACTTTCAATTTTTCATTACGAGATTTTTCAATTTCAATTATTTTAATCAACTCTTCAATTTTTGGATGTTCAAATCCTTTTGCAAGAAGTTCGTTTGATTTTATGTATATTGAGCTGAACTCAGGATTGCTTACAAGTTTTACAATTCCTTTGCTTTTTTTGTCGACTGCCTGCTTGAATAATTCTTTTAGATATTCGGTAAAGCTTGCAAGAGTCTGCGTTTCAAGAAGCTCCAATGCATGCTGAAGTTTTATTGCAATTGAGCAGGAAGAAACAGCGAGGAGATAATTGTAATTTCTGTTCCCGTGGGAAACTGCTGACATCAGTTTTTTCTGAAGTTCTATCAATCCGATTTTTGAAGAATTTCCCCAGAAAACCCCGCGCATTTTTATATCGGTGATATAAGAATTGAAAAGTTTTTTCAGACTTTCCCTGAGAGAATCAAGTTCGTCGGGGAAGTCTATGACCCGCTTATCAAATTCCAATTCCTGCAGGTAGGGTTTTACATCGTCGGAATCCCGTGTTTTTAATTCGACTTCTTCAATTGAAAGATTTTTGCATATTTCATTTATCTTAGTTTTATCATAACCGGGGGAGGCAGTCATTCCGATAATTCTCTGATGCACTGAATGCTCTTTATATTTCTGCGCGACGAAATTGTAGTCATAATTTTTTATACACCGATGTGCTTCATCTTCAATTAACAAGCAGACATTTTTCAAATCATATAATCTATTTTTCAAATCATTGGCAATGCACTGCGGGGTTGAGAAAATTATGTCGGTGTTCTGCCAAAGTTTTTTTCTTGCTTCGGCATTTATCTGTCCTGTAAACAAATTCATCTCGGCGAATAATTCGGGGAGATGTTTTTTGAAATAATCAAGATGCTGTTCAACAAGAGGTTTTGTAGGAGCGAGAAATAATACTTTTTCTCCTGGAAATTTTTTCATTCTTTCTATCGTGAGCATCAGAGCAATCAAAGTTTTTCCAAGCCCTGTCGGCAGAACAACTAAACAATTCTTCTCGACGCATTTTTCAAATATTTTCTGCTGATATTCTCTTGGGGTAATTTTTTCTAAAAATTCCATATAACCTCTCTGGGAAGTTTATTTATTATAATTTTGTGATTATATTACAAAGATTGCAAAAAGCATGCCGATTAGGACTAATGCTGCGAGGAAACTCCACATAATCAAGTTTCCGAAAAATATTTTGTTCCCGTCCAAATCAAAAAGTGGGAGAATGTTGAAGAAAGCGAGATAAACATTCAGCCTCGAGAAAAGCGGGAAACCGAGGAAATATCCGACTACTGCGAGAATTAAATTTATCACAATTCCCGACGCTGCAATTAATCCTAAGTGATATTCTGTTATTTCTGAAAATGTGTATAATCCGTGGCGTTTTGCTCCGCGGTAAATTCTTGGCTTGACATCGAAAACTAAAGAACCCATCCATACTAAATTCCTGAGGGGAAATAAAATTAGTTTAGATAATATTGGGAGAAAAGCTCCGATTGGGAAGGGTTTTTTGAAATGCGATGAAGCGCGAAGCCCGTATCTTTCAAGACTCCAGACTTTCATTTCAATTTCTGAATCAAGAAGATATGCTGTTATTTTTTTTGTAAAGATATTTGCGAGCATTACGAGAGAAACTGCAAGGAAAGTTCCCCCAAGCACCATCCAGTTTTCAGTCATATCGAGAGAAAGACTGACAGAGAAACTTATAATTATTATAATCAGCAAAATTGGAAATATCTCTTTTTTGTTCAGCATGACTTTATTTGGAGGTAGTTTTTTATAAATTTATCTGGAACCGAGGTTTCTAATACCTCCTATTAATATTTATATTTTTTACTACGGAAAACTATTTAAATACACTGCAATAAATTTATCTATGAGAATAAAAAAGATTAGTGAAGTCGTCGGGAACAAAGTTTATACTGATTCGGGAGATTTTTTCGGAGACATCGAGGAAGCAAATCTTTCTGACAACAGAATTGACGGCTGGAGAATTAAAGTTGGCGGAAGCGTCATCTCAATGATTGGCGGAGCACGGGGAGTTATAATTCCTCACCAGTTTGTAAAAGCTGTCGGAGATGTTTTTTTAATCAACAGAGCTGCATTGCCAAATCCAGATTCCAGCGTTGAAGAAATTCCTGAAGACTTGGTATAATTCTAAATTAAAAGTAAGATTTATAAGTAATAATATTTTTATTATATAATGGCAGAAACAATGAATCTCTTACAATATGATGTTGTCTCTAAATTTATTTTGCCATTCTTCCTGGTTTTCTTCCTCGTGTTTGCTATTCTTGAAAAGACAAAACTTCTCGGTGAGAAAAAACAACTGCACGCACTAATTTCTTTTGTAATCGGCTTGATTTTTGTCGGAGCAATTTATCCTGTTCTTGTCGTTAATAATTTAATTTTGTTCTTGACTGTAACTATCGTCGTTGTTTTTGTTGCTTTGCTTATCTGGGGATTTATATTCGGAGATTTGAAAGATACTAAACTTCCTAAATTTTTAACTATCGGACTTGGCATTCTTGCTACAATTGCAATAGCTATCGGAATTATCTGGGCAACCGGATTTCTCGATGACATTCAAACTTATTTATCAACAGGAATCGGCGGAACAATTGTCACAAATATTGTTTTCTTGATTGTGATTGCGATTGCACTCGCCTTGGTAATGAAAGGATTTAGCGGCGGAGAAAAGAAATAATTTATTTTTTTAACGAAACATATTTAAACATATTTTCATATTTTTACATATGCTAAAAGAGATGACTGAAACAGAAGTTTCAGCACAAATACAAAACAGGTGTTTTGCATAATGATAATGCTTCAGACTTCTGTATTTGGAGAGGGTGTTGTTGCAGACTTGCTTACTAAATGGGAAGCGCTTGGATTTTTTAGTTATCTTCTTCCGTTTTTGTTAGTTTTTGCACTGGTGTTTGGAATTCTGACGAGGACACAAATATTCAAAGAGAATAAAGCAGTGAATGCGATTATTGCCCTCGCTGTTGCATTTATGTCCCTGCAGTTTGATTTTGTTCCCACATTCTTCTCGCAAATATTTCCAAGACTTGGAGTCGGACTTGCAATTATTCTCGGAGTATTAATTATCATCGGACTCTTTGCTCCGCCTAACAGCAAGATAATAGATTACATTCTCCTCGGAGTTGGAGTTTTAGTAATTGGAGTAATAATTGTTCAGTCTGCTGCAGGAGCTGGCTGGGAATCGGCAGAATTCTGGGATAAATATTTCGGAGTAATCTCTGTGATAATTGTTCTTGCAATATTAGTATTCATAGTAGTTGGTGCATCTACCCAACCTAAACAACCAGACACTACTTATTACGCTCCTCATTGGAGAGGAAAATAAAAATTATTTTTTAATTATTTTTTCTTAGAAACTCTTTTCGGCGATTCTGATTTCTCTTCGGAATATTCTGTAATTTTTTCAACCTGCCTGTGTGATTCTCTTGGAGAAACCATCTTTGAAAAAGAATCGCTCATCATTGACATTTCTTTTTTTATGCTTTCAAGATTAGTTCCGTAAGAGCCGACTTTTTCTAGAATTGCAATCTGCAATTTATCCATGGTCATTTCTATTTTTTTCAGACGCTCAGAAATATTTTCAAATTTTGACTGGAGAACTATTGCTGCTTCTGAAGTTGCGTCGAGAACTTTTTGGAATTTTTTTATCTTGTCTGAAAAAACCTGGTCTGAAATTTCCATGACTGTGTCGGTATCAATTGCTGACGACGGGGAAGGAGCTGCGTATTGTTCATATCCTCCTGGCTGATAATATTGCGGTTCCTGCGGTGCATATTCTGGCTGGGCATATTGCTGCTGCTGTTCCTGCGGAGCGTATTCCTGCTGATACATCTGTCCATTTTGCGGAAGCGGAACTGCCATGTCCTCTCCCTGCATTACTGATTGTTCCATTCCTTCGTATCCATAATCAGAAACTGCATTCTTGATTTCTGCCTGTTTTAATGCATCATTAATCTCTTTAGGAGAAACTCCCTGCCTTGAGAGTGCATTAACAATATCAGAATCAGCATATCCCTGCTTTTTCATTCCAACCACATCATCAAGCACACCCATTTTATTATTATTTTTATTATTATTTTAAATTTTATTTATTTATTAACTTTTTAATTTTTTTAAATCTTCTTTTCTTACAAAATCCATCGGCTGAAACATTTTTGCCTGTTTTGTAAGAATTTCCAAATCTTCTTTTTTCGCGAATTTTGAAAATTCGCCCGAGACTGTTTCCATAAAAGATGACAGCCTTTCAAGTGCCTGCTTCATTGTCTCAACATCTCTTTTTAATTCCAGCATTTTTTTCACTGAATCTTCTTTCATCTCAATAAGATTTTGTCCAATAAGCAAAAGCCTGTCTCTGAGAATTTTTTGTTTTTCTTCCAAATCACGAACTTTTGCGTTGATATCACCAAGAAATTGTCCTGTATAATCTGTCTGCTGTTCAGCCATGCGACAACACCTCCGGTTTCGTTAACTCACTATCTCGCTCATTTATCACTGACCTTACCTTCGCGAAATCGCTCGGCTTGACCTTCCCACTAAATTTGTGCTCAAGGCTGATTGGCATACTAAAATAAAACCTCTCTGGTTTAAAATTGTTTGTTTTTAATTTCTCTTTTGAAATACAATTGCAAAATATATTTTGCATAATATATAAAAACTCTTTCTTATTATTTTATCGATGGAGAAAAGAGGCAAAAAAAAGGTTTTTTCTTTCTATAATTTTTTTAAAAAAAATTTTAATCTTGGCAAAAAATCTCATCATTTTTCTTCGGAGAAAGGATTGTCGACGATAATAATGACAATGATTTTGATTCTTGTTTCATTAGCAGCTATCGGAATTCTCTGGGTTGTTATAAATAATCTGCTCAAAGGAAGTTCGGAAAACGTCGGGCTGGAAAGATTAACTCTCAGTGCAGAAATTAAAGAAGTTAGCATTGATAATTCTTCGAATAATGTAAGCTTGCTGATAAGAAGAAATGTCGGGGGAGGAAATTTGGTTGGAATGAAATTTTTCTTTTACAATGATACAAGCACAGAAGTTATTACCCAATATATCGCACTTGAACAGCTTAAAGAAGAAAATTTTCTTTTTCATCTGATGATGAATGTTTCTAACCTGAACAAAATTTCAATCGTGCCGGTTTTTAGTTCTGTCAGCGGAAAAGAAAATGTTGGAACTGTTGCTGACACTTTTGACATAAATACAGGGACGAGGATTTTAGTTCCACCGACGGGATGTACGCCTATGAATTGTTCTTTATCAGGATACAATTGCGGAACTCATGCCAACGGAACCTGCGCCGGAACTTTAAACTGCGGAAATTGTTCGGACGGATATAATTGTATCGACGGAGTTTGCCACCCAACAAGCAGTTTATGTTCTGATTTAAAATTATTATATCATCTTGACAGAAATACAACTGCTGGAGAAAATGATTCTTATGTTCGTGACTGGAGCGGCGAAGGAAATAATGCAATCACCAACGCGATTTTTAATTCAACCGGAAAAATAGACGGCGCTTATGAACTCCGAAGCAGTCAAGACATTCGTTCAAGTCCAAATAAAATTTATCCGTTAAATCAATTCGCAGTTTCGCTCTGGATAAAATGCACTTACCCCCAACCAGCGTATCCAAAATTATTTATGGCTTATAGAGACTTAACTTCTTACAGCGGGGTTTATATTTATCTTTATCCCTCGAACGGAACTATCAGCTATATTTATACTTCATTTCTGAACTCAACAGGAACTATTCCGACTGGATTAATGAATCAGGTTAGAACTTTAACTCCTTTCTGCAATGATTCATCTCCATGGCGCAATGTAATTTATCAGTATGACGGAGCTCAGGCACAACTTTATGTAGATTCTGTTTTAATTGATTATTACAATATTATTTCTGATGTGACGAATGTAACTTCCTTCAGAATGGGTAATAATTTTTTTGCTTCAAGTTTTAACGGAACAATTGATGAAGTTGCATTCTGGAACAGGTCTCTTAATTCCAGCGATATAACTGCATTAAATAATTTAGGAAGTTCTGGGCAGGAATTATTATGTTAAATAAATTTATAAATTTCATTTTACTTAGTTAATCATGGCAAAAGAGTATGGGAGAGAAGCAATAAGAGATGAAGCGTGGAATTTGGAAAGCCGAGCTTCTAATTTGGCAAAGAAACTTGGTAAGGATTATTTTAAAGGTTCAACAAATATCGCGAGAGAAGTGTCTGATTTATACAAAGAAGCAGCAAAACTTTATGATAAAATAGGAGATTCGAAAAAGATGAGAGAATTATCTAAATTATCTAAATCTTATGAAGAGAATATTATTAAAGGTTATAATCAAATGTTTTCAGGTTTTCACGGAAAAAAATCCCGCTTCAAAAATGTCGAATGGAACACTTTTGCATTTCTGTCGATAACTTCTCTCGCGTTTGCATTAATTTTTATTTCACTTAATCTGACAGGAAATGCAATTGGCGGGATAACTTTGAATGACTCAAGATGGATAAGCATTTGTTTTTTCCTCTGCGGTTTGCTTTTTGCATTTTTTTATTTGAGAAATAAGAAGTAAAATTATACAAAATAATTTAAACTTTGCAAATTTCTTTTCTTAATGCCACCAAAAGAGGAAAAATTATATTCTTACTCGATACGACGGGAAGGGGGAGAAGATGTTCTTTACATTAATTATCTCGGAGCGCCGTTTGTTCCGAGCCTTGCTGATTATTCTGAAGTTATGTCGAGGACAATTGACGCCCTTATTGAGAATCCGAGTGCTGCGCGAATTGTTTTTACACAGCAGAAAAATTATAATTATGACTTGCAGGAAACAATGATTCTTCTTGAAATTGCACATCTTTACATTTACTTTCTCAGGCAGGAAAAAATTTTATCGCAGGAAAAATTAGCCACTAATAACACGCAATTTTTCAGCCAGAGATACAACGAGCTTTTTTCTTTTTTGTTCCTGCTAAAACAGGACCCTGTCTCTGCATATTTTGAAATCAAGAAGATAATAATCCAGGCAAAAATTCTGCTTGAAAAACTTGAGCCTAATCAAAAGAATGAGCAGGAATCTTATATTTATTTTCTTGAGAAAATTTTAGTTCTCGTCGAGAATACTGCAATGATACAGAAACTTATTCCTTATTTCGACGGGTACAAAAAAGGAGACAGAGAAATTTATAATAAAATTTTAAAGCCAGATGTAATTCCAAATTTCACTTTCACGAGGCTGATTTATGATTTGCCACAGGACGCTGAAATTATTGACCAGTACACCATCGGCGAGGATTATGATACTTCTGTTGTGACGATACTGAAAAAGAAAGATGAATCAAAACTTATTTACCATCTTAATCCTCCTGAAAATTCCCTCGATGAAGATTACAACATGCTTCTTAATCTTGCGAGAGGAGTTTTAATTGAGCACCAGCCAAAAGCCGAAGAATTTACCGACGTCGAGAGAATAAGAAATGTTTTTTTTAATATTGCAAAAGATTTGCTTCAGGATTTGTCGCAGACTCAGAATATAAAAATTAATTATTCTGAACTGAACAAACTTGCGACGATACTTGTTAGGCAGACAATCGGCTTCGGGCTTGTTGAGGTTTTACTGCAGGACCAGAAACTTCAGGACATCATGCTTAATGCTCCGATTCCGATGACGAATATTTATGTAAGACATCAGGATTACGACGAATGCAAATCAAATATTCTTCCGAGCCAGGCAGACATTGACTCGTGGGCAGCAAAATTCAGAATGATTTCAGGACGTCCGCTGGATGAAGCAAATCCAATTCTTGACACGCAACTTGAAGTCGGGAAACTCAGAGCGAGAATTGCAATCATCCAAAACCCGCTTTCTCCTGACGGACTTTCTTATGCAATACGAAAACACAGAGAAGAACCCTGGACACTTCCTCTTTATGTAAACAACGGGATGCTTAATTCTTTCACTGCAGGACTTCTGAGTTTTTTAATCGACGGTGCGAGGACACTTTTAGTTGCCGGGACGAGGAGTTCAGGAAAAACTTCTCTGCTTGGAAGCCTGATGCTCGAGATTATTCCGAAGAACAGAATTATTGTAATTGAAGACTCGCTTGAACTTCCTGTTGAATCACTGAGAAAATTAGAGTACGATATTCTGAGAATGAAAGTTCGTTCTGCGCTGCTGAAAACGACGACAGAAGTTTCTGCCGACGACGGAATAAGGACGAGTTTGAGACTGGGAGATTCATGTCTGATAATCGGTGAAGTAAGAAGCGTCGAGGCAAAAGCACTTTACGAGGCGATGCGAGTCGGTGCGCTGGCAAATGTTGTTGCAGGAACAATTCACGGAGCTTCACCTTACGGAGTTTTTGACAGAGTTGTAAATGACTTGGAAGTTCCAGCGACGAGCTTCAAGGCAACTGACTTGATTGTTGTCTGCAATCCGATAAAAACTGCTGATGGTTTGCATTCGAAAAAAAGAGTTGTGCAGATTTCTGAAGTCAGGAAACACTGGAAAGAAGACCCTGAACTTGAAAAAGGATTTGTTGATTTGCTGAATTATAATATTGAAAAAGATGAACTTGAACCGAGCTCGGATTTAATCAACGGCGACAGCGAGATTATCAAAGGTGTTGCATCTAATGTCAAGGGCTGGGCAGGAAACTGGGATGCGATTTATGATAACATTTTACTGAGAGCAAAAATAAAACAGGAGATTGTAAATGTTGCAAAAAAAACAGGATACAGCAAAATCCTCGAGGCTGGATTCAGTGTATTGTCTAATCATATATTCCACGAGATTTCTGATAATGTAAGACAGGAAGTCGGTTTGCCAATTGGAGAAAGAGTTTTCCCAGAGTGGCAAAAGTGGTTAAACAATGAGATTAAAATAAAAAAGTTTTAGATAAATTATTTAAACTTCTTTTTGTTTAATTAGAAATGACTGAAGACTCTAAAAAAACTGCAGATATTTATGAAAAATATGCCCAACTATTCCTCAAAGAAAAAAATTATCCTAAAGCAACAAACGCTTATGAAAATGCGGGGGATTATTGGGAGAAAAAAGGAGAAATTCGAAATGCAATAAAAGATTATGAAGATGCTTTGAGATATGTTTCCAATAAAGAAGACCAAACTAGAATTAAAAACAAAATGGAAAAATTGCATTTTGAGCGGGTAAAAATTTTGGGGCGTCTTGAACAAATGAAACAGGATATTGTAACCAAGAAGCCGAGAAAAGGACTTCGAGATAAACTTTATTCATCTCTATCAATAGCTTCTCTTGCGTTTGCATTAATTTTTATCTCACTTAATCTGACAGGGAATGCAGTTGGTGGGATAACTTTGAATGATTCAAGATGGATAAGCATTTGTTTTTTCCTCTGCGGATTATCTTTTGCATTTCTTTACCTCAAGAATAAGAACTAAATTGCTTTGAGAAGATTTTTATAATTGTATTTTGTAATTATAACAGAGGTGATTATGCCAAACGAAAAACCAAACATCGACGAGATTCTTAAGAAACATGCTGCGAGAATTGAGCAGAGCATAAAGACTGCTTCTGGTATTGAGAAAATAAATTACAGCCAGAGTTACTCGACGTTCAAAGAGGAAATGGCTCCTGAACTTACGAGATATGAGAAATGGTGCAAAAGTCTTGGGAATATTGTCAAGTTAAAAATTGCGCAAAAGGACCAGGCGAAAATACAGCGCTCTCTTGAAATCGCGCATCTTGATTTGGAACCATGGCAGCCAATAACTCTCTCGATAGTTTCTTTTTTCAGCGTTTTTATCGTCGGACTTTTAGTTTCTGTTGCAATCTCGCTTTTCAGCGGGGGGCTTGAAAATTTCCCTATCTTCTTTTTTATTCTTGTAATGTTTGCGGGATTATTTCTTTTTTATTTCATCAACGGATATCCTGCGAGGCTGGCGAACAAATGGAGACTGAAAGCATCGTCGCAAATGGTTCCTGCAATTTTGTACATTGTTGTTTACATGAGGCATACTCCAAATCTTGAAAGGGCAATTTCTTTTGCGTCACAGCATCTTCAATATCCCCTCGCACTTGACTTGAAAAAAGTTTTTTACAATGTTGAACTTGGGAAATTCTCGACGATAAAGGAGAGTCTTGATAATTATCTTGACACCTGGAGAGATTATTCGACTGAATTTATTGAGTCTTTTCACCTTATTGAAAGCAGTCTGTTTGAGCCTGATGACGGGAAAAGAATTGTAACTCTTGAGAAAGCTTTGCAGGTTGTTCTCGACGGTGTTTATGACAAAATGCTGAGATTCACGCACGAAGTCAGAAGTCCATTGACAAATGTTTACATGCTTGGTGTTGTACTTCCTACTCTTGGACTTGCACTTCTTCCTCTTGCTTCTGCAATGGTTGGAGATTTTCTGAAATGGTATCACGTACTGATTTTATTTGATTTGATAATTCCATTTTTTGTTTTCTATTTAACAGACAAAGTTTTGTTCCTTCGCCCTGGCGGATATGGGGAAACAGAACTCATCGAGAGAAATCCTCTTTATCCTGTTTACAAGGACAAGAAACATTATGCCAAAGCCTTTTTGATTTGCATTCCTTTTCTTATCATCGGACTTCTGCCTTTATTTTTTCAGTCGCCTCTGGCTCCTGCATTAGGATTGAAAAATGATTATACTTTTTCAGAATTAGGATTAACCTTTTTTGGAGATGAGCCGTTTTTTGGATTCAGAGATGTTAACGGAAAACTTACAGGGCCATTCGGCGTCGGTGCTCTGATATTAAGTGTATTTTTTATTCTCGGTGTTGCACTGTTTTTTTCAATTGCTTTCAAAGACAGGACAAAAGAATTAATCAAGGAAAGACAAAAAACCAAACAGCTTGAAGCAGAATTTAATAATTCATTATTCCAGCTTGGAAACAGAATTGGGAACGGGGTTCCTCCTGAACTCGCATTCAGTAAAGTTGCAGAATCTACCAAAGGACTGAAGACAGAGGATTTTTTCAAAAGAGTCAATTATAATGTTCTGCAGATGGGAATGTCTGTTGAGGGTGCTATCTTCGACGAGAAAAGAGGAGCAATTGCTTATTATCCGTCGGAGTTGATTGCTACCAGCATGAGGATACTTGTTGAATCTGCGAAGAAAGGATTGAATATTGCAGCACTTAGTTTAATCAGCATTTCAGAATATGTCAAGAACATAAACAAAATTACAGACAGGCTGAGAGATATGCTTGCTGAAATTATTTCTGACATGAAAAGCAACATGACTTTCCTTGCTCCGCTGCTGTCAGGAGTTGTAATCGGACTTGCAGCGATGATAACAGGAATATTAAGCAAATTAAATCTTGCACAGGCTGGCGGTGCAGAAACAATTGCCGGCGTCGGAAACCTGAATGCAATCCTGAATATTTTTGACATGACAAAAATGATTCCTCCTTATCTGCTTCAGATAATAATTGGATTTTACATCATTGAAATAATTTTTATCCTGACAAATGCTCTCGTGATAATTGATTCGGGAGAGGACAAACTTGAGACGACAAACAAGACAGGAATTAATTTGAGAGCAGGAATCGGGCTTTATGCAGTAACTGCTTTGCTTGCTGTGATTGCATTGTTCCTGCTGACATCGATTGTGCTCGGCGGACTTGCTTGAACTGATTAATAACATTTATTAATTCTTTAACCATTTTTTTATTATGAAAAAAAAGGGGATTATCTCGGAATATCTTCCGTGGCTTTTGATTGGAATAATAATTCTCGCGATAGTCATGATAAGCATTTTCCTGTTGAAGGGGAAAGGTTTTGAATTCATTGACAGAATAAAAGAAATTTTTGGAGGAAGATAAAATCGCAGAATTAACCGTCGAACAACTGATAAAAATAATTCTCGGAATTCTCGTAGTTGTGGCTGTCTCAGTCGGACTTTATTTTTTCTTCAAGGATAAAATTATAGAATTTTTTCAGGGATTGTCTCCTCCTGAAATTTTTCGGGTTTTAATAAATGATAAAAGATAAACGCGGATTTTTACTTGGGGAAGAAACTCTGAAGATGGTAATTGCGGTAATCTGCATTGTTTTTTTGGTTTATCTTCTGGTTGCGGTTTATCTTAATGTTACAGGACAGCAGAAGCTGAAAGAAGCGCAGGCAATTGTAAACGGCGAGCACGGAATTATTGCTGAAATAAACAGGCTTAATCTCGGGGGAAATTATAGTGCAGACGGATTAGTCGTGCCAAATCCTGCTGACTGGTATGTTTTTAGTTTTGTCGGCGACGATAAAAAACCAAATTCATGCATCCAGCAAAACTGCATCTGCATCTGCGAAAATGCTTTTCCTGATTTGTTTGACTGGCAGATAAAAAGATGCGATGAAAAAGGAGTCTGCTCCAACGTCGGAAATCTGCAAAAATTTGAAAAGATGAAAATAGAAAAGGCAGGAATTATAATTTCAATCAACAAAGTAAATGAACAGATAATAATCGAAAAAAAATGACTGAACAGGAAATTCACTTCAGACAGGAAGTCAGCCGTTCCGCACAGAAATGCGGACAGCACAAATACAAAATAGGAGATTTTGCATAATGAGTCTCGACGATATGATAAAATATATAATTTGGATTGCATTTTTTATCTTAGCTCTTGCCGGATTATATTTTGTGCTTAAGCAGATAGGAGTACTATGATGAAAATAGATAAGAGGATAAATAAACGAGGTGATATCACGACGCAGCAGATTGTACTGCTGATAATTTTAATCGCGAGTTTTGCAGTTATTTTATTTTTTATTTTCCGACTTAATCTCGGGCAGACAACTGAGAAAGAAGTGTGCCACAATTCTGTTTTGACGAGGGGAAGCAAAGTTCTTCCTGGAGAATCTGTTCCTCTAAACTGCAAGACAACTTATATCTGCATCAGCGAAGACGGAACGTGCGAACAGGTGACTTCTCCTGACATAAAAAGAACTGAAAATAAAGATGAAGTTTTTAATGCATTAGCGAATGAAATGGCAGACTGCTGGTGGGTTTTTGGCGAGGGGAAAATAAATTACGTCGGTGAAGAGCTTTTCTCAAAACTTTACTGCTCTTTGTGCTCGCAGGTTTCTTTCGACGACAGCGTCGGCAAAATTTTTCCCAGCGGAGAAATAGACAAGACAGAATTTTACAGATATCTTGCAACTACAAATATTTCAAACAAGGATTTGACTTACCTGGATTATCTCGTTGGGTTAAAAAATTCACAGGCAATAGAAGACACTTTGACAACTAACCAATCTGCATTTGGCAAGATAAATATCAACAAACAATCCTATGTTGTGATGGGAACAATCAGCAAAGTCAGCGTCGTGCAATGGGCAGTTGCGGGAGCAGGAATTGCTGTTCTCGCTGTTGTGACTGCAGGAGCTGCGATTCCGGTAGTTCTTGTTGTGGGAGCTGCCGGAGGAGTTGGAGGACATTTCATCGGAACAATAATTGATGGAGTTGGCGGACAGAGTTACCTTTCTCCGACGATAATCGAAGCAAATTCTGCAGACTTTAATTCATTAAAATGCGAGTCGATACAGACGCTGGCGTAAAATGAAATCCAAAAAAGGAACAATCCTCATAGAAAATATTATTTTTATCATTCTTAATATTCTTTTTATTTCAATTCTTATGCTGTTCCTGTTTAGACAAGGAAGCGGGGCAATTGTGCTCGAGCAGAGTTACGCAAAAAATATTGCACTGCTGATTGATTCTTCACGCCCTGTAACTGAAATGAAACTTAATATGAAAGAAGGATTTAATCTTGCTGAAGCAAACGGAATTAATGCCGAAGATATTGTGAAAATAAATGGAAATATTGTGACTGTAAAACTTAGCGGACAGGGAGGATATGACTATTCTTTTTTCAACAACGTCGACGTTACTGTTTATCCTGATATTTATCCTGAAAAAAATTATGTAATTAAAATAAATGGGTTCAAATGAAACTTTACAAAAATAAAAGAGCAGATAAGATTCTTTCTGTTTACTGGTTTGCAATTTTGATAATTGTAGCCGGAGGAATTTTCGCGATGGTTTACACTTTTTACGGGAGTCCTTATGACATTCGGGAAATAGAAGCAGAACTTCTGACAAACAGAATTGCTGACTGCATTTCTTATGCCGGAAAAATGAATTCAGAACTTGTTGTCAACGGACAATTCACGAGTGAAAATAATTACCTTGAGAAATGCCATTTGATTCTCAACTCGACAGAATGGGAAGAGGAGCAATTTTATTCGGAAGTTAATTTTTACAAAATTCAAAATATGAACACGCCGGTTTTTAATGTTAAAAAAGGAAATGCCAAATGGCTCTCAAGCTGTGTGCTCCAGGAAAACAAGGAAGAGAAAAAACTTGCACAATGCGTCGAGAGAAGTTTTTATTCTGTTGATAATTCAAATAATCAATACATAATTAAAATTTTGTCTGTCGTCAGGAAATCAGAAAAAAATGTCAAAATATAAATTTTTAAAAAATCATAAAATTCGCGACAAAAAAGCACAGGTTGGAGAAACGGTTTCATGGATAGTTGCGACGGTGATTGTACTCGGAATCATGATTTTTTTTATTTACGTTTCAATTTTAATTTCAAAAACAAAAATGATTCAGACTTTAAACCTGCAGTCAGATGTCGCAGATAAACCTGAGTTGCTGATGTATAAAACTTCGCTAAGCCACCAGCTCGCAGGAAATTTAAACAAAGAAATTATTGATAATATTTTGAAGGAGGAAAATGGTTAAATTAAAAATTTTGAAAAATAAAAAGGGAGACATCTCTATAACTATTCTCGTAATCGGAGTTTTCCTTGTCTGCGGAATTGCGACATTTAGTTTTATCAATTCAATGATTCAGACGAGAAATTCTTTTGTGGGAATTGGGATGGTTGAAAAAATAAATATGCAGACAGAAGGAAAAATTTTCAATGGTGAAAGTCCGAACGGATTATATCTTGAAAAAAACATGACAGAAGGATTTGCGTTCTGGGGCAAGGAAGTTTTATTATTCTCAGTAGAGTATAAACTCAGACCTTAAATTAATTTTGATTTCGCTCGTCAATCCCACCCAACTCGAGCCTCCACTCATTGCGATTAATTTTCGTTGGCATTCGTGAAAACTCTCGCCCGCCCCAAAGGGAATTAATTTGTACTCGCGAAATCATTCTATTCATATTGGGTTGATACGAAAACATTTTTAAACAAAATAATCGTAACTTAAATATGTTAAAGAGGCTAGATAAAAAAGGACAGGAACTTAGCACGAATACAATTATACTTCTTATCCTGGGATTAATAATCCTGGTAGTTTTGATTTTGGGGTTTTCAACTGGCTGGAGTTTTTTCAAAGGCATCATAAGTCCTACAAATGTTGATTCAATCGTCGAAGAATGTGCAAGCACCTGCGGACTGAGTCAGAAATTTGCTTTCTGTTCTGCTGAAAGAACTTTGAGAGTAAATGAGGAAGATTTCACTGTCAAGACGAGCTGTGCTGTTATGGCAAATTCTCCTGAACTTACCACTTATGGTGTTCAAAAATGTTCAGCGATAAATTGTGATTTAGCCTGTGAATCAATTTTGGTTGATGACACTAACGCAGTAGTTGCTTCAACAGGAGCCGCTGTAAAGTATGACGTCAGCACATTAGCAAATAATCTTGAGAGCGGACAGATTTGCATTATTCCTCAGGCATAAGTAATATGGATTACGGATTCTCTGAAAAAAGAAATAAGAAAAAAATTAAAAGAAAAGAAAAGAAAAAACATCCTTATAAGACTGGGGGGAAGTATCGAGGAACAGAAATTAAATGATAATCTTAAGGAACTTTTTTAAAGTTTATTTTGTTTGATGGGGGATGAAAAAAGAGGTTGCAGTAATTTTATTGAGTTTGGTTTTTGTTTCTGTTTTAATTTTTTTCATTTTTCCGAAGACGGGATTTGTTATTAACTCTGTTGATGCATCTCAATTAGAAAATTTAAGATTAAGAGCCGAAGTCGAATGCTTGCAAAATTCTCAATGTTCTGAGAATAGTGAATGTGTTGAGAATGTTTGTGTGAACAAAACTGAAATTGATTTATGCAGAAAAATTAATCTTTATACCCCCACAAATAGATTAAAAATAGGAGATTCAATTAACTCTGTTAAAACAGTTTTGACAAAAGCTCAAATTCCTTCTTTATTATCGGGAGGAGAATTGGTTGAAATTATCGACGATAAATTAGTGAATTACTTCTATACTCAACTAATCTTAATTGGTGATAATAAATTAGAAAAAAATATTGAAGAGTATGCCATTGAGAAAGATAAACCTCTTTTTACATATAGATTAGTCTTTTCAAATGGAATTGATTTCTCAGATAAAAATATTCAAGGGCAAGTTCTAAGAATTTTAGGGGAAGAATATATTATAGGAAGCAATTCAGACGATTCTAACATCTATTTAATTTCTGAGAAGAAAAATATCAAACTGAACAGCGACGAGAATATTAAAATAATTAAAAATAAAGAAGAAAATGTTCTTGAGATAAATTTTAATTTTTTTCCGTCTGATAACTTGCGGGTTAATGAATCCTTTTCAGAATCAACTTTTAATGCAATTAAACTCTCTTTCTACGATGCCGACGATAATTTTGCTGATGTGGGGATTGGGGGAAATTGTTGATGAGGAATATTTTATAAATAATGTTTTATAATATATAGAATGAAAAAACAAAAAATAATAATTTCAGGAATTGTAACCATTCTTATTGTTGGAATTATTCTGATGGGGATTTATTTTAATAATAATGTTATCCCTAATGAAAATGAGACAAATAATTCTGCCCCCCCTGCCCCTTCAATTGATTATGCTACTATTGAAGCAACAGTTTTGAATTTGTCTATAAATAAAGATGTTGTAACTAATGAAGGGATTAAGGGTAAACTGTATGGGCTCTTTGTAAAAGTTAGCGTTGATAAAGTAATTAATTATACTCGTGATGATTCTACGAATGTACTTAAATTTGATCCATTAATTTCTGGAGATATAATTACTATACGCAGGGGTTGTTCCTTTGAATATAATCTTTCTATTGGAGATAAAAGTTTAATTAATATATATTCAGAATCCAGCTCTGGAGAACCCCTCTATGGGGGGTTTGAGTTCTGGTATGAAAAGTGTGTTTAACAAAAAATGGGGGTGGAAATTAAAAATGTAATTTTATTTATTTTTATAATCTCATCTATGTCTTTAGTTTATGCTTGCCCTGCCATTCCAGATACTTCCAATTTCACACAACCTAATGGAAATACATTTACAGCTCAAATATTATGTTCAAACAGCAAATGCTGGTGATGGATTGGGTCTTGAAACAAACGCTGGTGCAGTGGGAAATATGAACATCACACACGGACAATTAACAATAGAGAAATTAGGATGAACTCAAAAATAATTCTAAAACTTTATTAATCGCGCAGACACCTAATCGGTTTCTTTCGCTTAATCTTCCCTTTAAATTTGTGGTCAAGCCTGATTAGATAACTTTTATTAATTCAAATTTGTTTTATCCTTTATGTATGAGGTGATTTTTTTATGGCTGTTATCATTGAGTTTTATCCTCGTTGCAGTTGTGCAGGATTTGAAAACCCGAGAGATTGACAACTGGATAAGTTTTTCTCTTGTGATTTTTGCTCTTGGATTTAGATTTTTATATTCGCTGTTTCAGGGAGATTTTGAATTTTTTTACAGCGGTGCTATAGGATTCGGAGTTTTTTTTGCCCTCGGAAATATCCTTTATTACTCAAGAGTTTTCGCGGGGGGAGATGCAAAATTAATGATTGGGCTGGGAGCTATTTTAGCACCTGCTGAAATTTCTTCAATCTTTTCCACATTCTTTAATTTCGTACTTATCTTCCTTACAGTCGGATTTGTTTATACAATAGCAACAAGCATTGTACTCTGCGCAAAAAGATTCAAACCTTTCAAAAAAGAATTTGCAAGGCTGCTGAGAAAACATAAAAAAATAATGTGCATTCTTATTTTGTTGAGTTTCATATTCCTCATCATAGGATTTTTTGAACAATTATTTTTAATCCTCGGAGTTATGACTTTCGTGACTTCTTATCTTTACATTTATTCAAAAGCAGTTGACGAAGCCTGCATAATCAAAAGAATAGAAGCAAAAAATCTCAGAGAAGGAGACTGGATTTATTCTGATTTGAAAGTCGGAAAAAAAGTTATAAAAGCGACGTGGGACGGAGTTACAAGAAACGATATCAGGGAAATAATTAAAAAATTTAAGCAGGTGCGAATCAGAGAAGGAATTCCTTTTTCTCCTGTTTTCTTTTTCAGTTTTATTATTTTTATCCTTTTTGAAATTTTGAAAATCAGCTTATGGAATTCTTTTTGGCAGCCATAAAAATTTTTCAACTTCCTCGACGGGAATTACCTCTTCTTCCTTTTCCTCTTCCTTTTGAAATTCTTCTTTTGTCTTTTCCAGTTCTTCGATAGTCGCATGCTGTTTTTCTGAATTTAAATTTTCATCTTTGTAGACGGGAAGAATATTTATTATCGCATGCCCGAATAATTTTGATTCTGAAATCTCAACTTCTTTCGGGGAAAATTTTTCTTTAATTTTTTTTGAAATTTCCTTCGCGAGATGCATGGCTTCTTTCGGTGCTTCATCTAAATGCTCTTTTGGCACGACGATGGAGTGCCCTTTTGATATTGGGTTTATTTCCAAGACAGCAATTGCTTTTTCATTCTCGCCAATCTTTACTGATTTTATTTTTTCGGATGCAATCGCACAAAAAACGCATTTGGAATCTTCTTCCTTGTCATTTACAAGAATATTATTTTTCTCAAGAAATTTCTCAAGCTGTTCAGAATCCATTGATTCAATCTGGCTTTTTGCCGAGAGTATTTGTTCGGGAGGGAAAGTAGTTTCTATGTGGGAGACAAGTTTTTGTTTTATGTCAATTATTTCTTCGCCGGATAGCATTGTAGTGGGAAAAATGAATGATTTTTATAATTATGTTTTGTTGCTCGTGCAGTCTATCAGAGCAATCTCGTCCATATAATCTCTTACAATCTTAAAGTCCTCTATCTTTTCCTTTGGAATATAAACTTTAAATTTTTCTGTTACTTCTTCAGTAAATGCATACATAGACTTCTTATCCAGCTCCAAATCTTCCTGAAATCTTGTGTCTTCTGTAATTTCTCCTCTGAATTTTATTCTGTCTTTAATCCATGGATTTTGAGAAACCAGTATATTCATTAATTTATCAAAAACTTCTCTTCTATATTCTTCACTCATCTTTTTTGAAAGATTTTTCATCCTATTATCAAGACTAACTTATATAAGAATTATTCTATTAAGAGCCAAATGCTCTTCTGATATCAATAACCTGAACAGAATTAACATCCTCGATATTTTTCAATTTTCCTTCCAACTCTTCAAGTTCTTTTTCTTCGGGCCATGCGAAAAGTGCGATTATTGCTTTTAGTCCAAATGCTATTGGCTCTTCCTCGAAGGTTGGGTTTTTTCCGTCTGCTGATTCAATCATAGACTTTGCAGTATCTTTAATCACTTCAAGATCTGCTTCAGGAGAAACAGGCATTATTTTTATTTTCACTGCTGCGATTGCCATAGTTTAGGAAAAAGAAGAGCGTTTATAAATTTTTACTAATCATATTTCTCTTCACGAAAATACTTAAAAACATTCTTTATTTTTTCTTTGAATGGTGATGGAAAATTATGACAGGATTGTGGAAAAAATTTCCAAAAAATCCGGGCTTGAAAAAGAGGAAATCGAGAGGAGAATCGAGGCGAAGAGAGCAAAGCTTTCCGGACTGATAAGCAGAGAAGGAGCGGCGCAGGTTGTTGCTGCTGAACTCGGAATTTCTTTTGATAATGAAAAATTAAAATTAGAGGAACTGCTTCCGGGAATGAGAAAGGTTAACACTGTCGGTAAAGTAATGAATGTCTCGCCTGTAAGAACTTTCAAAACAAAAAAAGGCGATGACGGAAAAGTTGTAAATTTGTTTATTGCCGACGACACTTCAAACATAAAAGTTGTTTTATGGGATACTAATCATATTTCTCTGGTGGAAAATAAAAAAATCGGCGAGGGAATTGTCGTCGAGATTGCCAACGGAGCGATGAGAGAAAATGAACTTCACCTCGGGAGTTTTTCAGAAATTAAAATAACGAATGAAACTATCAATGAAGTAAACACTGGAAAGGTTTTCAGAACGAAAAATATTTCTGAACTTAAAAATTCTGACAATGCGAGAGTCAGAGCTTTTATTGTCCAGTCTTTTGAGCCGAGATTTTTTTATGTCTGTCCAAGCTGCAGAAAAAAAGCAGTCCAGGAAAACGGAAACTTTACCTGTGCTGAACACGGAAAAGTTGCAGGAGAAAAAAGAGCTTTGATGAATGTAATTCTCGACGACGGAACAGAAACAATCAGGGCAGTTGCTTTTCACGACAATCTTAAAGATTTGGGAATAACTGAGTTTGAAAATCCGGGAGAAATGATTGTCCAGAAGGAAAATATGCTTGGAAGAGAGATGGCTTTTTACGGAATTATGAGAAATAATAAAATGTTCAACACGCCTGAATTTATAATTGAAAGAGCAGAAGAGATAGATGCTGATTTGCTGATTAGTGAATTGGAAAACAACTAAATTATTTTTTTAAGTTCTGCGTCGATTTTCTTACGAAAATACGTCGGAAGAATTGGAAAATTAGTAAACTTTTGGATATTCTTTTTCTAAAAAAGAAGCAACATCTGTCATAATATTTGAAAATACTTCATTTTTATTCTGGGGAATTATAATTTTTCCTGAAGGCGCTTTTTCCTGAATCGACATTTTGAAAATCAGATAATCTGGATTTAAGGTTTTCAAATTAGAAACAATTGCTTCATATCCTGCAATTGTCGGGAAATATCCCATTCCTTTTATTTGAGAAGTAGTTATCTTTAAATTTCCAAATTCTTTTGAAAAATTTTCTCCAAACTTCGTAACACAATTTTTATCATCATATTGGGTTATGCCTGTGTATCTTAATTTTTCAGAACCTTCCACTTTAATATTTAATTTTCCTCCTCGGTAATTCTCCGAATCCCATTCCCAAATTCCTGTTCCTGTCTGGTTTTCTTTTTTTATTATTTTGCCTAAAATTTCATCTAAGGGATATTTCATAATCTGTTAGAAAAATATTTATTTATAAACATTTATATTTAATTTTAATATATTCAATTTAATTCTAATTCTCTAATATATGTCTGAAATCCAAATAATCTTTATAAACTGATTCGGGATATTTTCAGTATGGCAAAAAAGTCTGAGGAAGAAGAGGACAAAGAGGTGAAGAAAAGAGACGGGCCGCAACTTACGGATTTGCCTGGAATTGGGCCTGCTGTTGCCGCGAAACTTGAAGCTGCCGGGATTTTTGATTTAATGAGCCTGGCTGTTATGAGCACTTCGACTATGGCTGACAAGGCTGGAGTCGGGGAAGCAGTTGCAAGAAAAGCAATTCAGGCTGCGAGAAAAATGCTTGACTTGGGTTTTATCGACGGAACAGAGTTCGAGAAAAGGAGGGAGGATATTATGAATATAACAACTGGAAGCGTAAGCCTGAACAATCTTCTGGGGGGAAGGGGAATAGAAACAAAATCAATCACTGAAGCTTACGGTGCTTTTGGAAGCGGGAAAACTCAGCTGGGTTTGACTCTGGCTGTAAGAGTTCAGCTTCCTGTTGAGAACGGAGGAGCAAACGGAAAATGTGTTTTCATTGATACAGAAGGAACATTCAGGCCTTCAAGAATAAAACAAATTGCCGAGGGAATCGGAGCAAATCCTGAAAAAGTTTTGAAAAATATTTTTGTTGCAAGAGCATTTAATTCTGACCATCAGATTTTATTATTGGAAAAAATTTCTGAGATGATTACCAACGGAGAGCCAATAAAACTTCTAATCGTTGATTCTTTAACTGCACACTTCAGAGCAGAGTTTACAGGAAGAGGAGAACTTGCTGACAGACAGCACAAACTGAATAAATATTTACACAGCTTGATGAGTCTCTGCGAGAAACATAATATTGCTATTTATGTAACTAATCAGGTAATGGCAAATCCGGCACAAATGTTCGGAGACCCGACGACAGCTGTTGGTGGAAACATTGTCGGACATGCTTCAACTTACAGAATGTATTTGAGAAGAGGAAAGCAGGGAAGCAGAGTTGCAAAATTGATTGACAGTCCAAATCTTCCAGACAACGAATGTGTTTTCTTTGTAACAGAAAAAGGCGTTGTGGATGAGATATAAAATGAGATCATATAAATTTTTTCCAAAAGTTTATACTGATGAAGAAACAAAAAGATTGAGCGAAGAATATGACATCAAAACTTTTTCAGGATATGTTCCAAATAGTCTTGGGCAAATTGAAGACGAAATTGGGGCGGAAAAATTATTGAATCTTTCAAAATTAATTGGAGAAATTGTCGGAGTTAATTCAAAAGATGTTGAACAATTAGATTGTGATTCAGAATTTTATGAAATCTTAGGACTTCGCGAAAAATATGCACGAACAAAAAATAGAAAAAATTTAGAAATACTTTTTCCGACGGAAGAATTATTAATAAGCCAAAGAGTTCAGAAAAAATAATTATTCGACAACTTCGTCTTTCTTGAACCACAAAGCAATTTCTCTCTCGGCATTTTCTGCAGAATCGGAACAATGAATTACATTTTCAAAAACTTTTGTTTCTGAATGGATTCTTCCGTATTTCCCTCGAATTGAAACTGGAGATGCTTTCTCCGGATTTGTTTCACCTGCAAGTTCTCTGATTTTTTTAACTGCATCTTTTCCCTTGTACACCATTGCAAGAACTCTGTCGGTGTGAAATTTTCCCTGAATATAATCCAATGTATTTTCAAAAACCATTTTTCCTTTTTCCTCGCCGAATTTTTTTATTAAACTATTTTTCAAATCTCCATAATGCTTTTCTGCAAGTTCTCTTGTGACTTTTACAACTTTTGAACCGACGATTTTTAATTTTGTTTCCGAGAGCATTGTAATTATATTTCCTGTCAAACTTTTAACAAGCCCGTCGGGTTTTATCAAAACCAAAGTTCTTTCTTCCATCTTAATTTTCTTCCTCATGAATTAAGAATGTATGAAAAATTTATTTTTTCTTCTTTCATGAAAATGAAGAATGTTTTTGATTTAAAAATTTTTGTATTACAAAAAAGTTTTTTTCCGACGGAGATAATAATTTTAAAAATAAAACCTATTTTGCAATATATATCTTGAAAAAAAACATTTATAAAGAATATTTTTCTATATTAGTAATATAGAGGTTAACTACTTAAGGGATGATAGAAAAAAAAGAGGTAAGTAAAAGTAAGTTTCTACCAATATTTTTATTTTTAATAATCGCAGGATTTTTGGTTTTTATCCTTGCTGATACTGCTTTCAAACTCCATCCTTATAATGTAACGCCTTTCTTTAATACAATAAATGAGGATGCCACTCAACAATATAATTTAAGTCTAAATGTCAGTTTAGCACCAGCAGTACAGATACGACAATTTAATGTTACTTTACCTGATGGATTTTCATTCTTATATAAATCAAATGCTACAAATAACTCAGCGAATTTTTTATTCTCAAATACATCTACCATGTTAAGTTGGGTTAATTTATCAGCCGACTTTTTAGTAAATTATTCAACAAACAAAACTAACTTTAAATTTAATGCAACTGCAGCAAACCCCGGATTTTATAATTTCACTGTTGCTCTTTTAAATTGTTCAGGGACATTATGTAATGCTGTTTATGTGAATGTTTCAGTAAATATTACTGACACAACTCCTCCTGATGTTTATGCTGGAAATATCTCTCTAATTGCTAACGGCGGGAATTATTCCGGAACAATTATATTGAATGTTTCTCTTTTTGATAACTTTCAAGGAGGAGTCCCTGCCAGGAAAGTATACTTTAATATTACAAACAGCACTGCTGGTGTTCAGCAAAATATTACTGACGCATTTAATTATACTGCAAATGTTTGGAATGCCACCTTTGATACTGCTACTTTAGGAGACGGATTTTATAATATAACTATTTGGGCTAATGATTCTACCCAAAATTTGAATAATTCGGCTTATCTTATTATTCGGATTGATAATACTCCGCCTGTAGCAAGTATGACTTGTACACCAACCACTGTTGATGTGGGGGATACTATTACTTGTAACTGTGTTCCAAGCGACTCTGGTTCTGGAGTAAATTCTTCATTAACTTCCTACACTGTAAATCCTACAACTACTAAAACAGGAACTTTTACTCAAACTTGCAGTTTTGGAGATAATGCCGGAAAGACAGGTACTACAACTTCCAATACTTATAGTGTTACAATGACCGGAGCTCCTCCGTCTAGTTCTGGTCCCTCTTCTAAACCTACAGTAAAAAAAGCAGTTATTCCTGAAATAGTCCCTGGGACTACAAAAGTAGTAACAACTATTGATAGCAGTACTAACGTGAAGGATATAGAAATTGAAGTAAGCTCGACTGCAAGTAACGTTCAGATTACAGTAAGTAATTACAATTCTAAACCTACTGCAGTTTCTGTTGAAAAGGGTGATGCTTACAAATATATTCAAGTCAACACTGTAAATTTAGCAGATAAATTAAGCAAAGCGGTTATGAGAATTTATGTTCCAAAATCCTGGGTTTCTACTGAAGGAATCGCTAAGGAAGATGTTGCATTATTCAAATATGATTCCACTGCAAATAAATGGAACGAACTTACAACAACTTACGAGAGTGAGGATAGTTCTAATTATTACTATACTGTTCAATTAACAAGCTTCAGTTATTTTGCAATTGCTCAAAAAGAAACTGCAGTTTCTGGTGGTGAAGAGACTTCGGCTCCTTCTGGAGAAGAAACTCCTGTAACAGAATTTCCTATTTGGGCTTGGGTAGTTATTGGAATTATTATTGTTGCTGCAATTGTCGGTGGCGGATTTGCTTTAAAGAAGCGAAGATAATCTTTGTAATAATATTTATTAATCAATTTCTTTTTTAATATTCATGCAGATAAATTTTGACGAAGTTCTCTTTTCTGATTTTCATATTCATTCGCGCTTTTCCAGAGCATGCAGTACAAATATAAATTTTGAGAATCTTGTTAAATGGGCGAAAATAAAAGGGCTTAATCTTCTTGGGACAGGAGATTTTACTCACCCCTTGTGGCTTAAAGAAATCAAGGAGAAATTAACTGACGAAGGAAATGGATTTTATTATTACGATGATTTTCCTTTTATAATCACAGGGGAAATTTCTTTAGTTTATACGCAAAATAGAGGAAGAAGAATTCATCTGGTACTATTAGTTCCTAATTTAGAAACTGCTGAGAAAATTAATCTTTATCTTGATACCAGAGGAAGAAGAGATTATGACGGGAGGCCGATATTTAATATTCCGGGAGACGAATTTGTCAGAGAGATGATGACAATCTCTGAAGAAATAGAAATAATTCCTGCACATATTTGGACGCCGTGGTTTGGAATTTTTGGGAGCATGTCTGGATTTGATTCTCTGAAAGAATGTTTTAAAGAGCAAATTGGAAACATACACGCAATTGAAACAGGAATGTCATCTGACCCTGAAATGAACTGGAGGATAAAAGAACTTGAAAATATCGCAATTGTGAGCTTTTCTGACGCGCATAGCTTCTGGCCATTCAGATTGGGAAGAGAGGCGACTATTTTTAGAAAAGTTAATTCTTACTCGGAAATAATCAAACAGATAAGAAATAAAGATTTTATTGGAACTGTTGAAACTGATCCTGCTTACGGGAAGTATCACTGGGATGGGCACAGAACCTGTCTCTTTTCGTGTTCTCCTGAAGAAAGCGGGGAATTAAATGAAATCTGTCCTGTCTGCAAAAAACATCTGACAATTGGCGTCGAGAACAGGGTTGGGAAACTTGCATCATTCCCCGAAGGACACAGAACAGAAAATGCAAAATTTTTCTATAAGGTTCTTCCGCTGCAGGAAATTATTTCATTATTCCTTGGAACAGCAATAGAAACAAAAAGCTGCTGGAATTTATACAATTCGTTAATTGAAAATTTTGGAAATGAATTTAATATTTTGCTTAATGTTTCAAAAGAAGAATTTTTGGGAAAGAATATCGACGAGAAATTGATAGAATTGATTTTAAGAAACAGAGAAGAGAAAATAAAAGTCAAGCCTGGATTTGACGGAGAATATGGTAAGGCAATGATTGGCGAGAAACAATCAACTCTTATTTAACTGCAAATTCTACACCTAATTTTCTTGCTTCCTTTTCTGCGACATCTGTCATCTCTCTGATTTTTTTATCTGTGATTTTTACATCTTCAGACTCTGATTCTAAACTATACTTTCCTGCTGCAATATATTTGACTTCTATTCCTTTAAAATTTTCAAGAATCTTTTTTATTAAGGCGATACCATTTGGTTTAATTGTTGTCATATGGATTTCTTTTTTTACTTTCTTTTTTGTCTTTTTCTGGGTATTCAGAATATCAAGAATCTTTTTGGTATTTTCTTTTCCGGCAATTTTTTCAAGAGATGCTGAATCTGTCCTTGCTTCTTCGAGAAAAGAATATAATTTTTCTTTCTCTGAAATTTTTTTAATAATCTCTTCTGCTTTTTCTCCAAAAACTCCTTTTACTATGCTTGTGTAACTTTTTTCTTGCTGTTCCTGTTCCAGAATTTCTTTTCTTTCTTTTTGAGAAACACGCCTTAAAGATAAATCAATATTCCCCGATTGTGAAATTCTCAGCACTTTGCAGACAATTTTCTTTTTTGGAACAACATAGTCTCTTATATTTCTGATTCTTCCGGGAGCAATTTCACTGAACACTATGTTTCCTTCAACGTCTTTTCCGTCGACATTTAGCCTTACGAATACAACTGTTCCTACAATTCTGTCAACTGTGCATAAAATTAAATCTCCAACTTCTAACATAAAATATTGAGAGAAAAAGGAGTTTTAAAGGTTGTTATTAAATGCAGAAATGGTTAAAAAACTAAAAAATCTATATTGGTATGGATAACCGGGCTATATTCTACGCGGGTTGTGTATATGCAAGACTAATTAATATTTACAATTCTTTGAGGCATTTTGTTCAGGGGAGAGAGAAAAATATAGACAAAATAGAGCAAAAGATGGTTTCTCTAGAGGATTTACTTAATGATAAATCTCTTCCTCAATATTATTTTAAAGAGATTTCTAAGAAAAATCTTTCTAATTATACTAATGATTTAAGAGATAAAATTTCACAAGTAAAAAGAAATGATTATGAGCCAAATAAATTTATAGAATACATGGAACAAAAGATATCCGAATTAGATTTTTCATTTTAAATCTTTACCAGTTCAATTTCCAGACTTTTTTTCAGGTGGTTTATGAACTCTTCTTCTTTTTCCTGTTTTATCATGCATCCTGCAGCGAACTGATGCCCGCCGACTTCTCCCCCAAGTTTGTCTATCACTGAAGCAAGGAGTTCTCTTATGTTCCTTCCTGTTCTCCCGACACTTCTCGCAGAAACTTTTATTTTATCGTCGTAATATGCCATTGTAGTTATGATTGTCCCTTCTTCATAAATAGATGAGTTTGATAAAATACTTGCTATTGTCCCGATGATTGTATCTTTTATTTTTCCCTTTGCATTTATTATTACAAATCCATTTCCCATTATTTTTTCAGATTCAGAAACGAATTTCAATCCTGAAATTATGAACTGCTTATATTTTGTATGCATTAACTCCACTTTCTTTTTTGCCTTCATCGATTCCATACAAAACTGAACTGCTGTCCCGCTTTCACCAAGCCGCGAACATGCATTAATCATTGCACTTAATTCTCTTGCATCTTCAAGTTTATTGAAAAATTTTATCAGGAAAATATCTCCTATTATCTCTTTATTTTTCACTCTTGGATTTTTCAGCATTATTGCAGTTACTAATTTTGACATCTCATCGTCGTCAAGTTCTATCAGACTTTTGTATTTTCCATTTACAGAATTTATTCCAACTTCTCTGAGCAATTCTATGACTCCAAGAGTATTCCCAGTTATTTCCGGAATGTAAGGGTCTGAACAATATTCAAGAGTTCTGTTTAGCGGACGTGTTGAGGGATAAATTAATAATCCTCTTTTTCTTTTAACTTCTCCGTCGCTGATTATGAAATTATTCAGTTTGTCGATGCTTTTTTCCATTGAATCACCAATCATTCCCAGAATAGCAAGTTTTGCAAGTTCTTTATTTTCTGGGTTAATCTGCCTGCAAAAAAGATAAACCAGACTTGAACTGCTTAATTCTTCTTTTCCATTTAAATGCGGATTTATTATATTTACTCCTTCCGGAATTTCCTGAATTATTTCGTGATGGTCTATTATGAAAACATCTTTTAATTCTGCTTTTACAATTTCATTTAAACTTCCTGAAGCAAGGTCAAGAAAAACTATCACTCTGTCTTTCGGAAGATTTTGTATTGTTTCCTCCTCGATTCTTTTTACAATTCTCAGAGAAAATTTTTTGTCAAGTCTTTTTAATGTCTTTGCAAAAATCGTCGCGGAAGTTATTCCGTCTGTATCGAAATGACTTATTACTAATATGTTTTTGTCTGAAATACTTTCTATAAAACGATTTGCAACATTTTCAATTTCTGATTCAAGTTTTTTTTCCACCTCTTCAACCTCGTAAAATTATTTGCTGAGATATATTTTTAACCTTCTCAACTTGGCAGCAACTCTTTCCTTGTCTCTCATTGCCCTCTTGTCACCTTTATTTTTCTTAAAATGTTCCTGTAACTTTGTTAATTTTACCTCGATATTTTTTAAGTCCGGACTTACGTATTTGCCTCCGAGAATTTTTGATATTTTTTTTGAAAATTCGGCTGAATGAACTCCTTCTCTTCTCAGCTTTTCTCCGATTTTTTCAGCTGTTAACCCTGTCTCAGATAATTCCAGAACTTTCTTTTCAAAGTCTTCCTGAGAGAGTTTAGATTCCTTTTTATCTTCAGTTTCTTCTTCAGTTTCTTCTTTCTTCTTTCTTGGCATTTTAGTAGAGCGCAAATTTATTTTTTAAACCTTTCCACTAACCCCAAATCTTATAAATAAAATTTAGTTCTAATTTCTAGAGCCCCATAGTACAGCGGTCAAGTATGCAGCCCTTTGGATAAGAACCAAGGTTCCTAATACCTCCTATTGGTATTTTCGCTAACCGCGAACAGGAATAAAAGAAAGGCTGTGACCCCGGTTCGAATCCGGGTGGGGCTATTAATGTATACTTTAAGCCAAAAATCCTTATAAATTGTTCAATCTATTTCTCAAAATGGACTTCAGGATTAAGAATAAATCTTTAAAAATTTGGGAGAAAATAGGATACGTCTTTGCTTACATTATTTCCACTTTTATGCTTTTCTTTGTATTGAGATTCTTAGAGAAGATACCTCCTAATTGGGGGGTGTTTCATATTTCTCTTTTTACAATGTTAATCTGCCTAATCGGAATTTTATTCAGGATGATATTAAAATGACAAATGGATTTGCAAAGGGATATAAAATGTTCGGAGAGAATATTGCAATCGTGGTAAATTCAATTCTTTTTTCAGTAGTTTATTTTCTTGGGTTTGGTGCTACTTCTATTATATCAAAAATTTTCAAGAAGCATTTTCTTGATTTGGATTTTGATAAAGAGTCTTCAACTTACTGGGAAAATTTTGATTTGGGAAAAAAAGAAATGGGGGAATACTATCGCCAGTTTTAATTAAAATGTACATTTTAGGAATAAGCTGTTTTTATCATGACTCTTCTGCAACACTTTTGAAAGATGGAATTGTCGTTGCTGCTGTTCAGGAAGAAAGATTCACAAGAAAAAAACATGACACTTCATTTCCTGAAAATGCCATAAAATATTGTTTAGAATCTCAAGATATTTCCATCGAGGAAATAGACTTTATTGGATTCTATGAAAAGCCTCTGCTGAAATTTGAGAGGTTATTATACCAGCATTTAGAAACGTTCCCTCTGAGTTATAAAACTTTTTTATCGAATATGCCCTCCTGGTTTAATGAAAAACTAAGGATAATTAAAATTATCAAAAAGAAACTTAAGTACAAAAGAGATATATTATTTGTCGAGCATCATATGGCTCACGCGGCGGCATCTTTTTTATTAAGCCCTTTCAAAAAAGCCGCAATACTCACAATCGACGGTGTTGGTGAATGGACTACGACTGCCTATGGGGTGGGAGAAGAAAATGATATAAAATTTTTCAAAGAGATAAAATTCCCAAGTTCTCTCGGACTTTTTTATTCAACAATAACTGCTTATCTGGGTTTTAGCGTAAATAACTCCGAATACAAAGTGATGGGCTTATCTCCTTATGGGGATGCAAATAAAGAGACGAATGTATATTACAAAAAATTGAAACAAATCATCGACATTAAAGAAGATGGCAGTTACAGATTTGATATGAGTTATTTTAAATACAATTATTCCAACAGGATGCCATCAAAAAAATTATGCAATTTACTCGGCGGGGAAATAAGGAATCCTAAAGATGAAATAACTCAGAGGCATAAAGATATTTCTGCTGCACTTCAACTAATTTACGAAGAGGTTTTATTCGAGATGTTAAATCACTTATACAAAGAAACTAACTGCGAGAATCTTATCCTTGCCGGCGGATGCGGTTTGAACAGCGTCGCTAACGGAAAAATTTTGGAAAACACTCCTTTCAAAAATTTATGGATTAATCCGGATGCAGGTGATGGAGGAACCAGCATGGGTGTTGCAATGTACATTTATAATACTCTTTTAGGAAATAAAAAAAGATTTGTTTTAAATGATGCTTATCTCGGTCCGGGATTTACTGACGGAGAGATAAAAATTTTTCTAGATAGAAATGACATAACTTACTCTGAGTTTAAAGATGAAAAGGAACTGATAAAAAAAGTTTCTAAATTAATATTTGATGATAATGTCGTCGGATGGTTTCAGGGGAGAATGGAATGGGGACCAAGGGCTCTTGGAGCCAGAAGCATTTTATCAAATCCCTGTAATCCTCAAATGCAGGAAATTTTAAATCTGAAAGTTAAACACCGAGAAAAGTTCCGCCCGTTTGCCCCTGTTGTATGCGAAGATGATGCATTAAAATATTTTAAATGTGATACTCCAATTCCTCTGCCGACAGATTTTATGCTGATGGTTTATCCAATCAGAAAAGAGTGGCATAAAAAAATTCCATCAGTCACTCACGTCGATGGTTCTGGAAGATTGCAGACAATAAGAAGAAATCAAAATCATCTTTATTATGATTTAATTAAGGATTTTGGAAAACTATCCGGGATACCAATTTTGATAAATACTTCTTTTAATATTCGGGGAGAGCCAATTGTGTGTTCGCCGTTTGATGCATATAAATGCATGATGGGAACAGGAATTGATTGTTTAGTTATGGGAAATTTTCTTATTAAGAGAGAAGACAATTTAAGAGATGCGTGGGACAGTGAAAAAATAGCTAAAGATTAATAAATTTTATTTCTTAGTTAATATAATGGAGACGGATAAAAAAAAGAAGAGAACAAACATCTTATTATTGCTTGGTGTTATAATTCTGTTCTTTGTAGTTTTTGAAATAGTATTAAGATTATTTAATTACCCCAATTACGGATTTCAGGAGGGAGTTTTTGTAAGCGACGATGTCGTGGGGTATAAACTTTCTCCTAATTATGAAGGTGTTCAATCTGTTCCCGGGAAAATGTTTGGGCTGAAAACCAATAGCAAAGGTTTGAGGGACGACAGAGAATATAATTATGAAAAAAGAGAGAACATTTCAAGAATATTAATTTTGGGAGATTCTTTTGCTTTTGGTAACGGGGTGGAATTGAAAGAGACTTATGCAGAGTATCTAAGAGAATTATTCTCCAATCAAAGTGTTGAAGTTGTAAATCTCGGTGTTCCGGGGTATGGAATAAATAATGAATATCTCTCTTTTATCGAGGAGGGATATAAATATAATCCTGACATTATAATATTAAATTATGTAACAAATGACTGGAACACCCACCAGATATCAGAAGACGAGTTTGGGAATGAAGTAGTCAACAAGAGCCATACACTTTCTGCCAACGACAAGGGAGTGCTGATTTCATCTTTTAAAATATCCAGTTTAGTATCTATTCACCACCATCTGCTTTTCAATCTAAGAACTTATAGTTTTTTTTATTCCCAATCCCGTTTATTATTATCCAATGTGGTAGATAAATTTTTGAAAAATCAGGGAGTTCCAACTTACTTCCTGGATAAGAACTCTCCTGAATACCAACAAGCTTACGATGGTTATTCTTCTTTAATAAAAAAATTAGACGAAAGCACGAATGCTAAAATAATCATCCTTGTGGGCCCGAGCAGAGATGAATTATTAAATCAAGAGCAGATTCAAGAGGCATACAATCTTAATTATGAAATATCGCCTGACCAAACTCAAAAAAGTGTTGAGGAAATTGCAGACAAATTGAACATACAATTTTTACGGGTTTATTCGCAGGACCCGAATATCTTCATAAAAGTAGACGGGCATTGGACTCCTGAGGGACATAAGATGGTAGCTGAAGAAATATACAAGACTATTAATAAAAATTTATAAATGTAAAAAGTTTAAACAAATTATGGAAGAACAACCACAAATCAAAAATCGGGGGATGATAAAAGAAGTATGGGATTTTTTAAAAGTAAGAAAAAAATGGTGGTTGTTGCCAATAATTATTCTTCTCGTTTTGACAGGAGCTTTGGTATTCTTTAGCCAGGCAAGTTCAGTGTCTCCTTTTATTTATGCTTTGGGTTAATGTTCCTTATATCTTCCTCTTTTTTCCACGGCTTTTAATCTCTCGAGAACTTTTTGTGATTCTTTATAATTTTTGTAACCTTCAATAACTTCTCTGAAAAGTATCTCCCAATTTTTGAAATGCTTTGCTTCCATCGCCTGTTTTAACAAATGCAAATCAACTGCTTTGTCTTCAATTTTTCTCGAAATATAACCGAGGCCGAAGTCTATGAAGAAAATAATTGGCTCGCTATCGCTCGCGATTGATTGCTTCGCGCCAGACTTTGTCAAGGCGCTTCGCTGAGATTTTGTTAATCCGGATAAATCTTTGTCGCAGGGTTCAATTATTGGAATATTTTCCTTTTTAACTTTAGATTTATCAACTAAAATCATATTGCTCGTCGTCAAATCTCCGTGAATTATATCTGCGTCGTGAAGCTTTGCAATTTCCTGTCCAATTATTTTACAGATTTCTTTTTGTTTTTCTAATGGGAAAGAATCGAGATGCTCTGAGAGTTTTTCCCCTTCGATGAAAGGCATTATTATTCTTTCTTGCAACTTCGCTCGTTCATCCCGCCCTCCCTCCCGATGCGGAATTAATTTGTACTCGCGAAGTTGTTCTTCATTTAATGGTTTCGGAGCATTGATTATTTTTGAAGCTTTTTCAAGGAGTTTTTTTTCTGCTTTTGTTCTCTGTTTTCGGATTTTGTCGTCGAGTTCTTTTATTCTGTAAGACTTGGAAATTCTATCTTTAATAATCAAGTTATCTTTCAATTCAATAACTGCTTCTGCCCCTCTGGCAAGGATTAATTGATTTTTCATAGTATAACTCCCTGTTTTTTGAATATAAACTTTTTGATAAATTTAAATATGAAATTATGTTAGGACTATGATGGATTTGGTTGGGATTGTAAATTTTTTTCTTAATCTTGATACTTCACTTGCAGGACTAATAAGCACTTATGGGGTTTTTGTTTATGTTCTGCTTTTCCTTGTTGTCTTCGTCGAAACTGGTTTGGTTATCATCCCTTTTCTTCCGGGGGATTCTTTCCTTTTCGCAGCAGGAACTTTTGCGGGGATTGGTTCATTAAATTTATTCCTGATTTTTGTCTTGCTTTCTTCTGCCGCAATTTTGGGAGACAGTCTGAATTATTTTATAGGAAAATATGTCGGGCCGAGGGTTTTCAAAAGTGATACCTCGAAATTTTTCAAGAAAGAACATTTAATCAGTGCAGAAAAATTCTACGAAAAACACGGAGCAAAAGCAATTGTCTATGCAAGATTTATTCCTATCATAAGAACCTTTGCACCTTTTGTTGCGGGAATAGGAAAAATGAAATACAGAAAATTTTTATTGTTCAATATTTTTGGAGGAATTTTATGGGTTTCTCTTTTTGTTTTTGGAGGATATTTTTTCGGGAACATTCCTTTAATCAGAGAAAATTTTGAATTAGCTATTTTGACAATAATTTTTATTTCATTAATTCCACCGTTAATTGGATGGATTAAACATAGGAAAAAATCATCTTGAAAGTTCCTTTTTCATCTCGCAGATAATCTCATTTGCTTTCATGTTTAATTTTTTCATATTCTCTTTTAGCTGTCCGATTATCTTTTCTCTTTCACTCTCTTTTATTTTTTCAAGTTCAGAAAATATTTCTTTTTCTATCCTTACAAAATTTACAATTTTTTCTGAGAGGCTTCTTGTGTCAAAATAGAGCGGACTTGATTTTATCAGGAAATTTTTCCTTGCCTGTTTTAACTCCGCGATAATCTCATTTGTCTCTTTATTATTTTTTGAACATTCTATCCTGCCGATTATCTGGTGATACATTCTTCTGTTCTCCTCGATTGTCTCGGCTATTTTTTCGAAATATTCTAATTTTTTCTTGAAGATTAAATCTTTCCGATTATGCTCCATATTAATTCTCTGATTAATCTTCGGGCTTACTAATGTTCCGACAGCTATACCAATGACTGCCATGATTGCAGTTAAGTAAGGAGTGATGTCCATGGAGAAGGAATTAATGGGGAATTTTTAAAGATATTTGCACTCGCTGACACTCGTGAATTTATTTGAAAATTTTATCCGCCTTCGGACAGAATAAAATTTTATGGGGGTGTAATTATTGAATATTCTCTTTATGTTCTATATACCATGCTGAAATTAAAACTATTGAATAACTGACAAACCCTCCCATAAAAAAAGTTATGCTCATTGCACCAACTACCCTATTTAGCTCGGAATTAGAAATTAAATAATATATTCCTATTAATAGACTAATCATCATAAATATACAAGATATTAAAAATGGTTCTACGAGGATCTTAAATTTAGAACTTTTCTCTATTTGAAAAGCAATAAATCCTGAGCTTAACATTGATAATGCTAACACTATTATTATTTCTTTTAAAAATTCCTTTGAGATCTTTTGGGATAAATTAAAATATAAAGATATTCCAAGAATTAAAACTGAAATTACTAATAATGCCCAGTATATCTTTGGGATAATTTTATTTAGATTTGATTTCTTATTCATTGATTCAACTTTAACTCTTCTATAACCCATTCTTTAAAACCTCTTCATCTTTTTTCCGAACTTCTTTGCAAACTTCATCATCTGCTTTTGTGACATTCCTTCTGACATGTCTGCATTCCCAACACCAGACTTAATCATGTCGTTGAGAAGTTTGTATTGCTTGATAAGAGAACGAACATCAGCCGTCGGAACTCCTGCACCTTTTGCTATTCTCGCGATTCTTGAAGTTTGCTTTTCCAAAAGTTCTGGGTTTTCTTTTTCCTCAGCCGTCATTGATTTTACAATATGCTCCCACTTCGCAACTTTGGCTTCCTGACTTTCTAACTTGCCCTCTGGAATTTTTGCCTTGACATCTGACAATCCCGGAATCATTGATTTGATTTTTTCAAACCCGCCCAGCGACGACATTGACTTGACTTGTTCGATAACATCGTCGAGAGTCAGTTTTCCTTCTTCAATATTTTTCTGAATTTTACTCTGCTGGCTTTCTTCTGTTACTGATTTTATTTTTTCAATCAGGGTTTCCAAATCTCCCATCCCCAAAAGTCTGGCGAGGAACGAGCCCGGATTAAATTCTTCGATGTCATTTATTTTTTCCCCTGTTCCAATAAAATAAACTGGTGCCTGAGTTTCTGCACAAGCTGTCAGAGCTCCTCCTGCTTTTGCTGTCGAGTCCATTCTTGTAATAATAACTCCTGAAATATCAACAGCGTCCTTAAACTGAGAAGCCTGCTGTTTTGCTGCCTGCCCGATATCTGCGGGAATAACTAAAATTCTTTCTGTTGGTTTTATCTCCTTATTGAGAGATTTTATTTCATCAATTAATTCTTTATCTAAAGTGTGCCTTCCTGCTGTATCGACGAGAATTAAATTATAATCTTTCAGCTGCTTCGAATATTTTTTCCAGAGCTTGACTGGATTTTTTTCTTCAGCGTCGATAAAATAATTCAGTTTGTGTTTTTCTGCGAGCTGTTTCAATTGCTCTGCTGCTGCAGGACGATGAACATCCAATCCTACCAAAGCAACTCTGAATCCTCTCTTGGCGTAATAATTTCCTAACTTTGAAATTGTCGTAGTCTTTCCGCTTCCGTAAAGTCCGAGAAGAAGAACAATATTTTGTTTCCTATCTAATTTTAACTGCTTGTATTCTCCGAGAATTTTCAGAAGTTCGTCGTGAAGAAGTTTGATTAAATGCTCTTTTTTTTCTATGCCTTTAACTCTCTCGTCCATTGCGGACTTTTTTATCTTGTCGCTGAGTTCTTTTACTAACGCCACATTGACATCTGCTTCAATGAGCGCTCTCTGCAATCCTTTTACAATTGAATCAAGCAAATCCTTGTCGAGAAATATAGCATTCGCTATTTTGTCAGTTGCTTTTTTTATTGCTTCTCCAAGTTTCTCTAGCATTGTATTATTGTTAAGAATTTCGCTCGTCAATCCCGCCCTCCCCGTCCAGAGGGAATTAATTAGTACTCGCGAAATTGGAAATTTATAGAAAAATGAGCCAAATGAGAGTTAATAAATTTGTGGTTTGATTACTTTTTCTTTCCAAGAATAAAAATAACAATTCCTGCAAATATCAGCAAAGGACATACAGCAAAGCCAATAATTCCACTTACTATTGTTGCCCAACTTGCAGTGAACATTGCCTGATTTCCAAAAGTTACAAAATTAATTGCAAAAAGCAAAAATGCTCCAATAATAAAAATCCATCCCACCTTTTTTTCCATGAAAAGAATAAGAGAAGGGGATTTAATAATTTATTGTTTAATTTATAACCCCAACCTTTCGATAAACTTTTCCTCCGGTGTATTTTTGAAAAAAATCATCGCAGCAAAAATTCATAATCCTAGTCTTTCTATGAATTTTTCCTTGTCAAACGGTTCTATCTTGTTATATTCCTGTCCTGTTCCGAGATAAAGAATTGGTTTTTTTGTTACGTAGCCGACGCTGAGTGCGGTTCCGCCTTTTTCATCGATGTCTGCTTTTGTGAGGACAATTCCGTCAATTCCTATTGCCTCGTCGAAACTTCTGACTTGCTCTATTGCATCATTTCCTGTTATACTTTCACCGACAAAAACTTTTTTATCCGGCTTGCAGACTTTCACAATTTTTTCCATTTCTCTGATAAGATTTTTCTGAGTGTGCATTCTTCCTGCTGTATCAATAAGCACGCAATTAATTTTATTTTTTTTCGCATACTGAATCGCATCAAAACCAACACTTGCCGGGTCGCTTCCATAGTCGTGTGCGATAACTTTCACTCCGATTCTTTCCCCGTGAGTTTTTATCTGTTCAATTGAAGCAGCACGAAAAGTATCGCCTGCAGCAATCACGCAGGAAATTTCCCGATGTTTCAAATTCTCTGCAATCTTTGCAATCGTCGTCGTCTTTCCTGTCCCGTTAATCCCGCAGAATAAAATAACATAAGGCTCATTTGAACTCAGAAATTTATCTTTTATCTCGACAGCAAGATTCGGAGGCTCGATTAAAATATCTCTTATTATATCCTTGAATGATTCATTGATTTCACTCTCGATTTCTTTTTTCAAAAGTTCTTCATTGACTATTTTCTTTTTCAAATCTCTCACAATTTTTTCTGCAACTTCAAGCGCGACATTATTCTCAAGAAGAAGCATTTCAAGTTCTTCGCCGTAAACGTCAAACTCTTTCTCAGAAATTTTTACTTTGCTTATTTTTTCCCCGAACTTCTGGAAAATTCCTTTTTTCTTTTCTTCTTCTGTTTCTTCCTCTTTTAGAACTATTTTCTTCTCTTTCTCTTCTCTCTTCTCCTGTCTCTTTTTTTCCTTGGCGTCTTTTTTTTCCTTTTTCTTCTGCTCTTTCTCTTCTTTTTCTTCTCTTTTTAATTCCTTTTCCGATTTTTTTGTTTCCTCTAACTCTTCCCGAACTTTCTCCTTAATCTCTTCTTCTGCTTCTTCTTCAGCCTTCTGGCTAAGTTTTTGCGTCCAGTTTTTCAGTTTTTCTTTCAGTTTGTTAAACATATTTTTAGAAGTCTTTAATTGGTTATTAAGTTTTTGGATTATTGTCTTCAAAGTGAACATAAATTTTTATAAAGAAAAGAGACTTTGCTAAGACATGAAAGTAAACGAGGTGAAGTTTTCATTCATTCGTCACAGGAGTGCCAAATGAAGGGAGTGGTGGTAATTGTTGACGGAATGGGAGATTTGCCCTGTGAACAGCTCGGGGGGAAGACGCCTCTTGAAGCTGCTGAAATGCCTAACGCTAATTTTCTTGCTTCGCGAGGGGAACTTGGATATATGTATCCTGTGAAACCGGGGTTTGTTCCTGAATCTGACGAGGCTGTTGTTTCTCTTTTTGGAAATGAATTAATTTCCTCGACGAGAGGACAATTAGAAGCGAGAGGAACAGACATAAAACTTGTCAGGGGAGATTTGGCTCTGAGAGCTAACTTCGCGACGATTGATTCAATTGAATCAGGAAATATTCTCGACAGACGGGCAGGAAGAAACCTTTCAACAAACGAGGCAGAGATTCTTGCAAAAGCGCTGAATAAAGGAATCAAATTGGAATCCCCATTTATTTTCAAGGCAACAATCGGACACCGCGGAGTTTTAGTTTTCAAGGGCGGTTTTTCAGATAATGTTTCAGGAAATGATATGGTTTACATTCCTGGACAGGCAAAAATTTCAGACAAAATTTCCCCGATAAAACCTCTTGATGAAGAAGACAATTCGCAATACACTGCAAACATAGTAAATTCATTTTTGGAAAAAGCATTTGAGATTCTTAATAATCATCCTGTCAATGAAAGGAGAAGAGAGAAAGGACTTTTGCCTGCGAACTTTCTTTTGGTTAGGGGGGCTGGGATTGAAGTTCCTAAATTAAAAAATTACAAGAAGTGGGCTTCGGCTTCTTACATGCCGTTGGAGAAAGGATTTTCCAGAATCTGCGGGATGAAAACTTATTCTTTTGATTATCCTAAACTGAGGGGAATAGATGTTTATGCAAATTTATGGGAAGGGCTGAAAAAAGCCTGCAAGTTTTCTATTTCTGTCATCAAGAGAAGCAAGAGAAATTCTGATTATGTTTATGTTCATATCAAGGAAACTGATTTGCCAGGACACGACGGGAAACCGATTGTAAAAAAAGAAATGCTGGAATATATCGACAAGACTCTTTTTAATTTCCTCAGAAAATTCGCGCCTCCAAATAATATCAATGTTGTGATAACTGCAGACCACTCGACGCCGTGCAAAACAAGAATGCATTCTGCTGACCCTGTTCCTGTTCTTTTTTACAATCATGAAATTCCCAAAGAAAAAAAATTTAACGAGAACGAGGCGAGGAAGGGGAAACTCGGAAGAATTTTGGGGAAAGAACTTTTGGGGAAAGTGAAGTTTGGAAAATAGTTTTTTACTAAATAATTAGAATAAATATTTATATACCCCATTATATATTTTGTAATATGGATATTAAAAAAAGAGGTTTTGCCGTCGGTGCAATAATTTTTGTATCAATTATTCTTTCAAGCAATTTTATTTTAGCGGAATGGACTGAAGATTTGAATGAAGATTTAGTTGCTTATTATAAAATGGATAGTATCACTTCAGGGATTATAATTGATTCTGTGAATGGTTTTAACGGAGTATTGAACAATTCTCCTACATTAGATTCGGGGGGAAAAATTGGAAATGGAATAAAGTTTAATGGAATCAATCAGTTTGCTGAGATACCTCACAATCCTGGTTTTAATATTCAAAATATAACTATTTCGGTGTGGGTTCGGCTTAATTCAACGCCAACTTTAACTCCCTATGATGCTGCGACAGTTATATCTAAGGATAGAGACGACGGAAGAAGTTGGGCGATAAATTCTGGATTGAATATTAGTTCTAATTGGTCTGCATACATAAATAATGGTGCTCCCACTTTAGTTGCGAAAGGAGGAGAACTTACACTTAATAACTGGACGCATATAATCATGACTAAAAATTCTACTGCCCTTTATATATACATTAATGGAATTTTGGTTGGACAAAGTAGTGCTAGTCCTGCAATAGCCGAGACTACTGTCCCAATTCAAATTGGAGCTACTGCTTTTAGTGTAATGCGAAGATTTCTTAACGGGACAATAGATGAGATTGGAATTTGGGATAGGAGTTTAACCTCTTCGGAAATTTCTCAGTTATATAATAATGGAAATGGAATAACTTATACAACTGATTTTTCAATTCCCCCAAATCAATCTGAATTCTGGACATTAAATGGGACAAAGTTGTATCCTTCTAATTTAAATTATTTTGTCGGTATCGGAACTTCAAATCCGACGACGGCTTTAGAAGTTATCGGAAATATTCTTGCAAGTAATAGTATTTCTTTGGGTAATAATAGTTTGAGGTTGGGAACACAGGATGCTTACGGAAGATATCAGATATGGAATTTCCTGCCGAATAGTGTTTTAAGATTAGGTTCGCTAGGTTCTGATGGAGACCCGCAGACAGTATCTTCTGAAGGTATTGTTGTATACGGTAAAAATGCACAGGGAGACACAATGTCTTCTCCGGATTTTGGTTATGCGAGAGTAAAACCAGACAGAATTGGACTTTATACTTCTAAAGATGACATAGCAGATTATTATTTCCGAGTTGACCCAACTAGCTTGTATCTGAAAAATAATTCGTTTACAAAGATGTTTGAAGTAATTAGAGAAACTGGTTTGGTAAATGCAAAGGCAGGTTATTCTGTTGATAGCCAGGCAGGAATAACAGATAATACTGGTTTCTGGATGTGCAAGGATTCAAACTGTTCTACAACTTGCCAAGCGGATATCAAAGGCGGAATAATTGTCGGGTGTAATTAATATTGGAAAAATTTAATCTCTTATTATAACAATTCTTAAATATCTCCTGAACCCATTTTTTTCATGATAACTTATAACGACATTTACGAGACGCGAGGACACCAAGGTTTCCTTCGCTTAATCTTCCTATTATTTGCTGCTTCAAAAATCGGAGGACTAAATGATAACCTATAACGATATCTATGAAGCAGAGAAAAAAGAAAGATATTCTGACCAGTTACAGCAATTGCCTAAGAATTTTGTCAGGGAAGTTTCTGATTATCTTAAGGAGAAGAAAGAGATTGCTTCTAAAGAGAATGATATTTTTTCCGACGTGATTGTGAAGACAAAGAAACAGCTTGAGAATGCTGTGCTTTTATTTAAACAACTTATTCTTCGGAGAAAGAAAAAAATTCTTCAGCTGGTTCTTATTGCGTCTGAGACAGGAATTTCAAAACAGGATTTTGACAACATGCTTTCATTCGAGAAAACTTTATTTGAGGAACTTATGAAATCAATTGATTTTTCTGACAAGAAACTTAGCGACATGCTCAGCGGGGGAAATGAGGAACAACTGCAAAAAAATGATATGATTATTTTTAAGGAACACGTCGAGGAATTTATCGGACTTGACGGGGAAAAAATGGGCGCTTTTGAAAAAGGGGAAATTGCAAATATTCCGAAGGAGATTGCTAAGATTTTAATTGATTCTGGGAAAGCTGAGTTGGTTGAAGAATAATCGCTTTGTAAAATATAAATTATTAAAAAGGGAAAACAATTAATTTTTTTATGGCACATTATGGAAGAAAAGATTGCGAACATGAATGGCGATATAGAAAAGATGGCTGGGAAGAAGGGTGTGTTCCTGCAATCTGCATCGAATGCGGAGCTTTCGGCTGCATGTGTGATATTCAAGGGAAAAAACCTTCCAAAGAAATTTTCTTTGATGGATACAACTCTGATGCAAATATCAACGGCAAATGGGAAAATCCTTATGTTAAACCAAAACCTGGAGAAGTTCCTACCAAGAAGACTATTGAGGAGAAAGTAAAATAATTCTATACATTTAAAAATTCAAGACAGATTATCTATTCATGGAACAAAAAATTATCGTTACAACTGGGAATGATATTCCCGGGAAAAAATTGAGGGTGATGGGAATCGTCCGAGGGAATACAGTGAGAAGCAGACATATCGGAAGAGATATTATGGCAAGTTTGAAAATGATTATTGGAGGAGAGATAAAAACTTTTACAGATTTGATTTCAAAATCGAGAGATGAAGCTTACAACAGAATGTTAAATGAAGCAACAGAACTTGGAGCAGACGGAATTATTGCAATGAGGTTCGGAACTTCTTCAATCATGGCTGGTTCTTCAGAACTTTTAGCTTATGGAACTGCTGTGAAATTTGTTTAATTTTTTCCATAGATAATCGACTGGACAAAAAGCGTGAACCATAAAGTTCCGCTGATAAATGATGTCAAGGCTGAAAAGTATAAATCTAATGTTAGATAAATAAAACAAAATAAATAGACTCCAACAAAAAATATTAATCCTGTTGAAACTACTATTGTTTTCTTTTTTGTTTTAAAGCCTCTTATTATCTGAGGAACTAATGCAAAATTTAGAACTACTGAGATTATTGCTAAAGTTATATCCTGCCACATGATTATGAAAAGCCTGTAAAGGGATTTGAACCCTTGACCCCCTGCTTACAGGGCAGGTGCTCTGCCACTGAGCTATACAGGCCTTAATAAGAGGAAAGATAAATGGTTTTAAAAGATTTCTTATAGAAGTAATTTATGATATTTCTTATTTGGGCCTATAAATTTGGACATTATCTCATCATAGGCTGTTTCTTCTTTCCTTGCAGCTGCTGCATATCCCATTTTCTCATTTTTGTCTCGTGAAAAATAAATGTCTAAAATATACAACGCTGATTTTTCCAAACGCATAGATGCCCAGAAAATATTTGAATCCCAGTTGCTATAATGAAGAGAATCAATACCTTCAAAATCAATTGTTCCACTGAATTTGAGGGGTGTCCTATTTTTCATTTCTTCGATTACATAATTTAATCCTTCAATATAATTCTCGACGGTAATTCTGTCGGATTTACTTACAGGAGACAATTTTCTGACTTCCCAATTTTTTTCAGAATCAAAATTTTTATACCCTACAACCATTGGAAATTCAAAATTCTTATCTATTATTTCTTCTATTTTGTTTTTGAAGTTGTTTAAATCATCAAATTCAATCATCTTGTCTCTCAATTCAAATAACCCTTTTGTTTCCATAATCTATTTAGATAAAAATCGTTTAAAAGAATTATTGCACTCTAGAAAATTATTTTTCCTTGACTTCAAGAACTCTTATCTCGCAAAGTGATAAAGGATAAATCTTTTTCAACTTAGAACTTAAAGTTTTTTGCAACTGATTTCTTAATATCTCATCGAATAATGTTTCTGCAGTTCTTTCTTTTACATAATTTAACAATTCTTCTTTTGCTTTATTTCTCAAAGCTTTTCTTACTGCTCTTGAAACTTTTCTTCTTGTAACCAAAAATGGCTTGATTATTAATTTAGAATCTTTGCTCTGTGCAGAGAAAGAATCCTCGACATAATTTGTTCCTTTTCTAACCATTCTTCTGATGAAGTAAGGCATGACAATACTTTTTCTTGGAGTTGCAATTGCCTTTTCTCCGTCGACTTTAACCCTGAAAGTCATCATCACACTTTTCCCCTTAAGCATTCTTGTCAAATCGTATTTCAAATATCTGTTGTCTAATTCTGCAAGTTCGTAAGCCTGCATTTGCGTTTCTTTATTTATTATCGGCATATCGACGTCGAAGAATTTCTTTTTTCTTTTTGCTTGTGCCATTATGAAAATTCTCCTGAATTTTTATTTGTGCTGAATGATAGTTCTGCCATTTTATTCCTGTATTAATTTACCTGTCCTTTGTCCTTTTCTCTGGTATTTAGATTTTCCGCATGTTATACATGTGTACATAAGATTAGTTTTTTTAGTAGTTTTTGATTTTCTTTTGAACTTAGAAACTGCGGGTTTACTTCCCCATTTTCCTTTGTTGCCGATTCCTCTTCCTTTGCCTCTTAATTTTGCTCTGCTAATTGAACCTCTTGTAAGAGTTCCTCTTTTATTTCCTGTACCTACTATCTTTATTTTCTGTTCTGTTTTTGCCTTGCAATAAGGACAAAATCTTTTAGTTGTCTTTGGAATCTTCATTAAAAAGAAAAGAGAATTTGGGTTTTTAAAGTTTAACCTCCCCACCCCTCTTGAGAAAAGAAAATTGTATCACCTCTTTTTCAGAAAAAAGAAAGTAGCAATTAATCCTCCGATGAACAAAATTGCTCCAATAATCTTTGATGTTGGAATCGCAATATTTCCAATTGCATTTCCAGTTACATTGGAAGATAGAAAAAATAATCCTGCTAGGGAAATTCCTGCTCCAATAATCAAATATAATCTGGATGTTAAACCTTTTTCTTCTCCCTTTTGCATTTCTCGTGCCTTTTTTATTATCTTGTCTGCTTCTTTTTTATCCATTTTTCCTAAATCGGGAATAGTAGGTTCACCAAATCCAATACTATAATCAAACTTGGGTTTTATAATTTCATTAATATATTTTGGATTAATCTTTAACTGAAAAGCTTTTCTATAAATTCCATCTAAAAAAACTGCCCTATCTACAATTCTATTTATAATATAATCTTTTTCTTTCGGAGGTATCCACTCTTTGTTATGATTTATTACCTTATCTATCGCAGCCGATTCTTCTATACGTTCTTCTGGGAGACCTAAAGATGAAGCACGAGATTTCAACTCTTTTTTAATAGTTCTATAATAACTATCTTTCATATTCTATCTTGGTTATCCTACTTTTTATATTTTTAGAAATAAAAATGGTCCCACACAGAATCGGACTGTGATCTTGTCCACGTCAAGGACACGTCTTAGCCATTGGACTATGGGACCGCCAGATTGCCTGATATAATTTCTTAGTAGAAAGAAATGTTTAAAAAGTTTGTTTATTCATTTTATTTATGGCAATGAAAATTGGGGGGATTTTATTTTTTGTAAATTTAATTATAGGATTATATTTTTTAAATCTTGGGTTCAATTTGATTGTTCTTCCTGCAGCAATCTCTTCAGTTCTAACTACGCCAATGTATGTTGTCGGCGGAATTTTGCTAATCATCGGCGGATATTTTTCTATGAGAGCAACAACTCCGATGATAAGAAGATTTTAATTATTAACCTCGATAATTACAAAATTAATTAATTTTCCAATAAGATTTATATACGTAAATTCCATTATTTGTCTATGCTAAAAAGAGAGGGAAATCGCAGAGCTCAAGTTACAATTTTTATCATTATTGCAATAATTATTGTTGCAGGAGTGGCAATTTTTTTGGCTGTCAGAGGAGGAATAAGCATTGTGCAGATTCCTGCAAACATCCAGCCGGTTTACAACACATTTTTGTCATGCCTGGAAGATAAAACAAAAACCGGAATTGATTTATTAGAAAGTCAGGCAGGCTACATTGAACTTCCTGAATTCGAACCTGGTTCTGTTTACATGCCTTTTTCATCGCAGTTAAATTTTTTGGGAAATCCAATTCCTTACTGGTATTATGTTTCTGCAAATAATCTGCAAAAAGAACAAATGCCTTCAGAACAGGATATGGAAAAATCTCTGGAGAGTTTTATCGACGACAGAATAAGAGAATGCGACTTTTCAAGTTATTATCAGGAAGGATTTGAAATTGTCCAGAAAACACCGACTGCAAATGTTGATATAAGAAGCAGCGACGTCAATGTCAGATTAAATATGAATATGGAAATTACAAAAGGGGAAGATACTGCTCTTGTAACCAGCCACGAGACAACTGTCAAATCTAATCTTGGAGCTCTCTACAACTCGGCAAAAACTCTTTATCAGAAAGAACAGAAAGAATTATTTTTAGAAGATTACGCGATTGACAATGTAAGGTTATACGCTCCTGTCGACGGAGTTGAAATAAGCTGCAGTCCTAAAACCTGGAACACCAACGAAATTTTCAGCAATCTTCAGGATGCCATCGAGACAAATACTCTTGCACTTACTACCACGACACCGACGACAAATGACGGAAGATATTTTTATGTCAGTGCAGGAATTGGCACAAATGCGAGATTTATCAATTCAAAAAGCTGGGCTTACAGCATTGAAGTTCTTCCGTCGCAGAACAGCTTGCTGATTGCAAATCCTGTCGGAAACCAGCAGGGACTTGGAATTTTAGGATTCTGTTATGTTCCTTATCATTTTGTTTACAATGTTAAATATCCTGTTTTAGTGCAGGTTTACAACGGAGATGAAATTTTCCAGTTTCCCGTCGCTGTTCTAGTTCAGGGAAACAAACCAAGAGAGCCATTAACAGCAAATGCAGAGACAATTACTCCTGAATTATGTCCATACAAAAACACCGAAGTGACTGTGAGAACTTATGATACTGCACTTAATCCTATCAACTCTTTAGTTTCTTACGAATGCTTCAGTGAGAGCTGTGCTATCGGCAATACAGTTTCAGGAATCCTTACAGCAGATTTCCCGCAATGCAGCAACGGTTACATAACTGCAAGAGCTGACGGATATCAAGAAACAAGAACTTTATTCTCGACGATTCAGGAAGGAAGCGCTACAATCGTAATGAACAAACTTTATGATTTGAATGTCGCATTAAAATTAGGCGGGAATAATTATGACGGAAAAGCGTTCATTTATTTTGTCTCCGACGATAATTCAAAAACAATTTCTTATCCTGAACAGAAAAAGGTTAAACTTTCCGAAGGAACTTATGATGTTTCAGTTTACATTTATCGTGATTCTTCATTACAGCTTCAGGAAACAACTACTCAGGAATGCGTTGATGTTCCAAGTTCAGGAATCGGGGGAATCTTTGGAATCACAGAGAAAAATTGCTTTGATGTGAAGATTCCGTCGCAGTTAGTTACAAATGTTCTTGCGGGGGGAGGAAAGCAGGAATATAACGCAGTTGAAAGCCAGTTAAGCGGTTCGAATACTATCGAGATAAATGCACAGCAGTTCACAACACCTACGACAATTGAACAGCTTCAGAATAATTACCTTTCATTTGACAATTCAGGATTGGACATTACATTAAGATGACAAGAAAAAAAATAATCTTCGGAATGTTTTTCGTATTTGTAATTTTATTTCTCCAGTTCATTTCTGCTGACATAATCTCGAATGTCCAGACTTCACAATTTAATCTCGACACAAAAAAATCTCTCGACACTTCGCTTTGCCAGGAAGGAAAAGATTTCCTTGTGCAGATTTCTCCGTCGGGATGTGAACCTGCAGTTGTAAGAACTGATTTGCTTGAAGAAGAAGATGTTCAGGTGTACTGCAAGCTTGGAGCAACACAAATAAATCCTCTGATAGACGTCCAGACAATTGACAGCATTTCATTTTCAGGAACTTACCCGAAAGAAGTTTCTTCAATAGGATTTCATCCTGCAAAAGCAGCACTCGGTGTAAAGGGAGACTTGAATTCCCCTGTCCTGAATAATATCGGATATGTTGTAATCAATTTAAAAAAACAGGCAAATGCTTCTGCAATTCCTGAATTCGTCGAGGGAAAACTGACAGCAAAAATAAAATACAATGTAAAAAGTGCTCTTGGAATTGGGAATGCACAGATTTATGTTTCTGACTTGGACAATGCAGACTGGGAAGCAAGAAGATATCAATATAATTTCTGGAACGGAAAAGGAACTTTGAAATCCGACGGGATAGGAACTGACAATGCGCAGATTTCTGTCTATTCTAATGAAAAGAAAATTTCAAGTGTCAGCCTCAAGAAAGGAGAAACTTCGAGCATGATTTATCTTCCCGGACTTGAATGTCAGGCAGGAACAAAATTAAAATTGGACGGATTGGAGAGTCCCAACACGCGAGCAATAATAAGAGTAAACGCAGAAGTTGCTGAGATTGCCGAGGGAGAAAAATTCCTTGACAATAAATGTTCTGTGAAAAATCTTGAATACAGGGGGATTAATCAGCATGTTGATATAAGATGCATTGAAGACGGCAAGACAAGTGAATTTGGTTTGTCTATAAATCCTAAAATAACTTTAAAACTTGCAGGAAAAGATTTGGGTGTGATAACCAATATTCCCGGAGCTTATGAAGAAGCAACGAGAGATTACAGCGTCGGTGATTGGTTGTATGACACGACTTATCTTGGCAATCCCGGAAGTGTTTATCTCGCATACATCGGAACAGACAGAGATTCAAAAAATGTTGATGATTTGTTTATCTATCTTACTTTCTCACTTTTGAAAAAAGAAAAGCTCAGCGAAGAGGAGATTAGCACTGCAAGTGCTCTTATTGGAGATTTAAAAGAAGCCGGACAAACTTCTACAGGATACATTGATATTACCAGCGATGCAATAAGCAGATTTGCAGGATTGCTAAACGGAATCGGGAGAGCAATTGAAAAAGGAGAATATTACTGGAGATTAAACTTTGGAGAAAATCATCAGGTTCCTGAAATTAGCGGGCCGACGATTTCAATAGTTAATTTAGCAGGAGCAACTGACGCTGAATTAACCGGAAATGCAAAGGAATATTATGACGGTGCAAAAGCAGATTATGAAACTATAAGGGAGAGCTACTCGTCGGAAACTTACACAAAAGACGAGACTTCAACTTTTGGCGAAGAGGCTTTTTACAACGAGATACTTTTAGCCTGGAATGCAAACCAGAAAAAATTTGCTTATGATTTATGCCAGGAGTACATTCAGGCTTATCCTAATTCCAAGAAAGATTTGAGCTACTGCACTGATGCAATAAAACTTGCAAACCAGGATGCTCAGGAAGTTTATGTAACAATCAACGGGGAAATAAAAACAATTTCCTTCGACGGAATCAACGAGCCGACTTTCGAGGATTTTGGTGCAACTGTGAGAATAAACGCTCCTGACGGAACAGTAAGAAGTTTTGATTTGAAAAAAAATACAATTGTTTATCTCGACAAGAATCAGGAAATTTATGCTGTTCATCCTATAATCGGGGGCGTTGTTTATTTCAAATATTCCAACGGATGGAGCTGGTCTTATGACAAAGTAACCTGGGTGATTTCTCCTGATGCAAATTCTGCTACTCAGTTAATTAATCAGCTGAAAGGAAAAACTCTCGACGATGGGAAAACAACTCTGATAAATCAGGGGGCGGTAAAAGAGACTATGGTTATCAATGATTACCTTCAGCTGAATTCTCTCGACGATAATTCTGCAACCATAAGGACCAATCTCAACGTTTATGGACTTTCAGAAACAATTGCAAAAGAATTTTCCGGGGGAATAATTACACTCCAGAAAGATGTTCCTAAAGATTTGGGGACAGGATATGTCTTTACTTTGACTGATATAAATCTTAAGAAAGTTGCGAAAGTTTCTGTTTTGCCGAATATAAACAACGCAGGAACAACTGCTGATTTCAGTTTCAAAATTGGAATTGAAAAAAGGGCAATTAATCTTCCTCCTGAACAAGTCAGAAATTTAATCACGACGCTGAACAAGACAATAAATGATTGGGAAGGAATTTCATCTACTCTCGGGGGTGTTACACAAGGACTGCAGACAGGATGCCTTGCAGCGGGAGCAGCACTTGTAGCAAAGAATTTTTTATTCGGGGTTGGCGGAGAAGGAATTGCAAGACAAACAATAATGAGAGGAAGCAATGGCTGGACAGAAAGATGTGCACAACTTGTAGCGCAGGGAACTTATAATTCGCAGGACCAGTGTTACCTTTCAAATGCTGACAAAATTGACAAGGATGTCGTCGCTGTTTCCGGAATTATTGAACAGCAGAATAGCAAGATAAAACAAATTGAATCGGGGATAACTCAGGCACAATTTTTGACTGAGAGCATTGTAAACACAACTGCATTTATGGAAAAATACACTCCTCAGGTTAGAAGCTGTTTAGGAAATCAGAATTATGCAGACCCGAGCGGAAAGGGGACAGCAATCACTACTGACGACTTGAATGCAATCTCCTACGAGAACTGGAAAGTCAAGCAATATTTTAACAAGGAACAGCTGAGAGATATTGAATTATACTGCAATATTTTAAAATCACCGACGGCAAGTGCTGAATTAAAGCAAATTGCAAACCAGAGAATTTATTCTGAGCTGACTGATGTCAAAACAAATGTCGGGAATCTTGTTGAGATAGTAAATCTCGCCAGCCGTTTTGGAGTATCATCCAGCGATATAACTTTTATAGAAACCGGACAGAATGTCAGAAAGTTCAAATATGAAGGATTGACAAACGGGAACAGAATTCCTACTGAAAATTCAAATGCGCCAATTGCAATAATTTCTGCTTCTGACGGCGGGAAATATATTTTACTGCTCGACGATTCTGCAGGAACACAGCAGCTTCCTGTTTTAGGCGCTTACAGCATTATCGACGGTTCGAAATATTCTGAAATTCCTTCGGAGCTGAAAAATATTTATTTCCAGAGATTCGACGCGACGACTTACCAGAACGAATACAAGAATGCCCAGCTGAGATATTACGAGACTGAACCTTACAAAGGGCTTCCTGCAATTGTCCCTTTTGATTTAAAGAACGGCTGGTATGCAGCGACGAGACAGACACTTCCTACCGGGGGAAGCATTCAGCCTTACGACGCTTCTGCACGTCCAAATAGTTTTTACCTTTGCAACGTCGGAGAAAACGGGCTGGAAGAATTCCAGACTATCGGTGATGATACCTGCGAGATGATTAATCTTGGAACAGGAATGTCTTACGACCAATTCCCTGGTTTAGATGAGAGAGATGCGAAGACTCAGATTGACAAGGCTGTGCAGGCAATAACTCAGGCGTCTAAACTTTACAGAGCAGGACTCTCGGGGAAAGTTAATATTTTAGGAAACAGCGTCAGTGTTGGAAGTCCTGCTGCGGATATTCCGCAATTCCAGTGCCAGGATTTCATGTCTCCAAATGAATGTTTGGTATTGTTCAATTTATGCGACCCTGTGATTTGTCCGTCGAGCAGATGTGATTTGGGCGGCGCTTATCCTGTCAAAGATGTTGTGCAGACAGGAGTAATCGGAAGTTTGGTTTTGTGTCTGCCTAATGTTCAGGAAGGAATTATTTTCCCTGTATGCCTTACAGGAGTAAAAGCAGGAATCGACGGATTTTTGTCAATAACAAAATCTTACAGAGATTGTCTTCAGGAAAGTCTGAGAACAGGAAAAGTTGTTGGAGTCTGCGACGAGATTTACAGTCTTTACATTTGCGATTTCTTCTGGAGACAGGCACTTCCTCTTACTGACATCGCAATTCCAAAAATCGTTGAGTTTTTATCAGGACAAGGAACAAGAGGCGGAGGAGAATATGCAAGTGTTCAAAACTCATGGAACTCTGCAGAAAGTGCGATAAGTTTTTTCACTAATTATTACGGGGCAAATGCCAAGGATGCATTTTTAGCGAGGACAACAGAAACTGTGAAGAGCGAAGTTTGCAAGTCATACACTTCGGCAGTTGTTCCTTCAGGAGCTGATTTCATAAATCAGATAACAACTCCTGCTTCACCTGTTCAGTTTACTGCGAGATTTGACGAGATTCCTTTGACAACAGCGACGGTACCGCCAACATCACATTACAAAGTTTTCTATCACATTTTTGCAGGAAAAGATTCAGGAGCATATTATCAGGTTTATCTTAAAGGAACTGCCGGCAGTTCATATTATCAGGATGCTTCGCAGAATTTAGCAATTGCTTCTGGCTACATCAGCGTCGGTGGTTATGCAACTGAAACAAAAGATTTGACAGCTGTTGCAGGATATAATCAGTTGTGCGTGAATGTCAACGGGCAGGAAGAATGCGGATTCAAGGAAGTCTCGACGGACTTTGCGATTAATTATCTCAAGGATGAATATCTTGCAAGCCAGGCAACTGAGACAGACATCACGACTGAGGCTGGGTGTATTTCGGGAAGCGCGAGTGTTTACAGCATTTTGACAAATCCTAATGTCCAGCAAGGTGCAGAGGAAACAATTAATCCTGAAATTTACAACAGAGGAATTACAAGAATCTGCGCGACAGACAATCCTGGAATAGGAACAGATACTTCTCCTTATGTTGCGACGAAAATAACCGGCGGAATGATAACTGGAAAAGTTACAGATACAGAAACTGACGGAAATATCCCTACAGACGACAGCACTCCAACACCTGAACCCACTCCAACCCCTACAGAAACAACAAATGATGAAGAACCACCAACCACAATCGAGGAAGACAAAAAAATAATTGAGGAATTGACAAAAGAGCCAGGAGTAAAGAACGGGCCGAGGTGGGTTGCAGTTGGTTATTGTGATAATGAAAAAATAAAATGTTGGCTTGATACAGAAAGTGTCAAGGATGTAATTAAGACGACGACAATTGAAGGCGAGGCATTACAGGATGTCCAGAAAAATTATATGGATGTTCTGAGAAATGAGGGGAATTATCTCAGCGAGAAAGAGTTTTCATCTTCTGTCCAGGAAATAGAAAAGGAGAAAAATTCTGCTAAAAAAATAACTATCATTGACAACATTTTTGACAGAACATTCTGGAGCACTGAAAAAGTTCAGCTGATATTTTTGAGAGGAAATGCTTACATGGAATTGCTTAAACTTTTAATCGGGACACAGCCAAAACCAGAAACAACGACGACAACTGCAAGCACAGAGCTTTCTAATATCACTGACGCAAGGCAGAGAGTTTTAGTTGCTGCTGAAAAATTAACCGGCGCGATTGTAACAATTCCGAGAAGCGGATTCCTTGTCTGCGGTGCTGCTGCTTTGAAAATTTATTCTTATGCACAGGTTTCATACAAATGCGTTTACGGAGATAAAGAAGCAAGTTATTTAGTATACCAACAATATTTCAACAAAGACAGTAAAGTAATAGTTAATGTCCCCGGCAAATTTTCTCCTTATGCCGGATGTCCTCTGAAACCAATATCCCAGAAATTTGACAACATCAAGCCAGGAGATTATCTTGTAAGAATCTGGGACAGCAAATATAATCACGGAGTTATTTTCCTTGGGTGGGAAGACAAGGGCAAAAGAATTGCAAGATTATTTGACTGGAATGGCGATTACTTGAAAGAAGGAGAGAAAGATTCTCAAGGGAAGATATGCACAAGAGAAAACTTTTTCCGAGCTGATACCTGCACTGGCGGAGGAAATAATTACTGCACTTATAACGGAAATTATTTCTGCAAGACTTACTGGACTTACACAAGTGATTTAACCGACGCTGCCGGACAGCCAGTTTATATGGTTCATAGCCCTGACACTTCGGGGATAGACATTACAACTACAGAAATTGGAAAAGATATTTCTCCTGCTCCTCCTACGGAATTTACAAGCGGATATTCTCCTGCACAACCCACAAAAACAACTGTCGGAGACAAAATTTATTCTGAGGCTGCGAAACTTTTGGGAAGCAGTTATGTTTCTTCTGCTGAATTTGTAAGCCGTTCACTAATAAATGCAGGAGTCAGTTCTCTCGGCATTCGTTCATTTGAAGAATTGATTCATGGATTTGAAACTCCCGCAAATAATTTTATGGAAATTGATCCTGATTACATGAAGGCTGGAGATATAATTGTTCTTGGAAAAGAATGTCTGCCTGAAAATTCTATCGGCATTTTTGCTGACTGGGATTTGAGCACAAAACAAGCTGTATTTTACACTCAGGAAAAAGGACTTTTTGACGACGGTAAAGTTGTTCAGAAAAGAGAATCTGTGTCAAACATTTTAACGCTTAATAATAATGTATATGTTTCGAGAGCTTACAGATATATTGGAAATTTAACTGCAGAAGAAAAATCTGCAATAATTCCTTCAAGGGCAACATGGATAATATTAAGTGCACTTAACAAAATTTCCCCTCCTTACTCCGGGGCAGGAAATCCCCTTACAGGAAATTACGACGAGAACAAGCAGTTTATTGATGAACTTATTATCGACGGGCTTTTGACAGAACAGGAATGCAAAGATGTCAGAGGCAATCAAATCTTTGGAGCAAATATGGGACAGAAGGATATTAACTGGGTTAAGAATATCTTGGTAGGAAAACAATCAGGAATGCAGGCAGAAAGTATTGGTGCTGATTAATTTGCAGTAGAACTTCCTATCTCTTGAGTTTGCATTCTGTTTAGTTCATTAAAATCTTTAATTAATCTCGGACGGTAAATCTGATTCTCGTTGTAGATTGTTAAATTTCCGCAGGAGTTATCCATTCGGATTTTAGCCCCCCTCACAGGAGTCATGTAGAAAGGTAATTTTTCTTTTTCGTTTATTTTTTTATCTTCAACCAATATGACGAAATATTCCTCATTCAAAATTTTCATTGTGGGAAGAGCAAAAATTGCATCTTCTTCTGTAGTTATTACTTTATAGCCCATATCATTTTCACTTTCTCTCCTTCTTTTTAATTCTTCAAGGGAAGTCATATACGCCCTTGTTCCATAAATTCCACTATTCCTTAAAGTTATCCAATCTGCCCATTTATCTTTCTTGCCTGTCCCATCTATAACTAATTCAGGGAGATACATTTCTGTAGAATTTAATTTTATAGTTTTAGAATCTATATCAAGTTCTCTCTGAGTCTTGTCCCACGGATAAAACAGCATCGGGAGACTATTCGGTATTTGAGCTGTTTCCTGCAAATAATATATTTTGTCGTAAATAGAATGTTCTGCTAAATCAAAAGGAACTTTAGTTTCATCTACCTTTGAATATTCCGTGTTATAAATGTGTCCTTCTGGGAAATTTCTTTCCGGGACAGTGGTGCATCCTAAACTAGAAATGGTTAATGCTGCAGCGAGTATTTTTTTTGTTAAACTCATCACTTTCCATTAAGATAAGAATTTATAAATGTTTTTAGAAATGCGGAGTATAACTCGCGACCTCGCTCATTTATCACTGATCCTCCCTTCGCGAAATCGCTCGGGATTTGCACCTCGGTTCAAATTAAGTTAAATGCGGAGTATAGGATTTGAACCTATGTAGGCACTAAGCCATCAGCTCCTAAGGCTGACCCATTTGACCGCTCTGGCAACTCCGCTTGTAAGACACCTTATCGGTTTCTTGACACTCAATTTCCCTTTGCAATACTGCTCAGGGCTGATTCTTTCAAATAACCTGAATATAAAAAGTTTTAGAATTATTAAATTCCGAAATCAACCTGCTGATACAATTCAAAATAACCTTTCGAAAACAAAACGAAATCACTGGCTACTCTTTTAACTGTTGTTTTTCCAAACACCATCGACTCTTTAATATATTCTTCATCCTGTTTCATTTTGATGATTTCTTCAGAAGTAGTTCTAATCTCGATATCTTTCTCAAATGTCTCTCCTTTCTTTATTATAATTTCCCCTTTTTTTATCTCGACAAAATACGGATTCTCGTCGATAAATACCTGTATCTTTGGTGTTGTTCGGGTGTAAGGAATTTCGTGCAGGTTATATAATTTTAAAAGAATCGCCATCTGTCTTACAATCTCTTCCTGCGAGTCTGAAAGGTTTGCCTCATTGACAATTTCAAATTCTGTTTCATTTCCCACTAAAGCAGATTCTTTTATCTCTGCTGTTTCTGCCTGATATTCTTCTGTATAATCCAGCCCGTTAAGTGAAAGATAAATGAAAGATGCAACCAAACCAAATGCAACCAGACTAAACATAAATAACATTATTGCAGGAACGTTCAATTCTCTTTTTTCTCTCATCCTTAATTTAGTAAAAATTCATATAAAAAGTTTTAGAATCATCCCGATGCGAGCATTTTTTCAAAATCAGGATAGCCTTTCGAGAACAAAACGAAATCTTCTCCAACTTCTTCAATTTCAGTTCTTCCAGATAAAAAAGATTCTTCTGCATAATCATTGTTCTCAACCATTTTCATAATTTCATCCCGCGTTGTTCTGATTATTATGTCTTCTTTATCGCTTTCTCCGTCGTGGATTATCACATCTCCTTTCACAATTTCTATGTAATATGCATTTACAAAATAAATATCCTCTGTGATGTATAACTGTATCTTCGGTGTTTTGTCAGCAAAAGGAACTTCATGAATATCCTGCAACTGCAGTCCGTTAATCAGTGCTTTTATTGTTTCCATCTGTGCATGTTCGCTGTAAATCCCTGTCTGTTCAGTTCCTTTGAAAGTTGAGTAAACATAGAATAATGCCAATACAAATACAATCCCTTCAAAAACATAAAGCAATATCTTTGGAATATCCAGCTCTTTTTTCTCTTTTTCCATCGCAGAATTAATTTCTTTGCTCTTTCTCTTTTATCTTATCTTCAAGTTTCAATTTTTCGATTAATTCTTTATAACGATTTCTTATTGTGACTTCTGTAATTCCTGCAATGTCTGCAACTTCTCTCTGGGTTTTTTTCTCGTCGTTCATCAGCGCAGCGACGTAAAGTGCAGCGGCTGCAATTCCTGCAGGGCCTCTTCCCGAAGTTAGTTCAACTTTTTCTGCATTTTTCAAAACACTAAGTGCATCATTCTGCGTCTTTGGAGAGAGCTTCAAAACAGAGGAGAATCTTGATATGTAATCTTTTGGAGAACTTTGCTTTACTTTAATTCCTAATTTTCTTATTATGAATCTGTAAGTTCTTCCGATTTCTTTTCTTTCCACATCGGACGCGGTTGTCATTTCGTCGAGGGTTCTTGGAATATTGTAGCTTCTGCATGCGGCGTACAAACATGCTGCGATTACTGACTCCATACTTCTTCCCCTGACTAATCCTCTCTGCAAAACATAATTGTAAATTCTTGCTGCTTCATCTCTTACGACATTCGGCAAATTAAGGTAAGAAGCTATAACTCTGAGTTCTGCCATTGCAAGTCTTAAATTTCTTTCAATAGAAGTTGAGACTCTCTCCTGCCATTTTTTTAATCTCAGGAATTTTCTTGTCTGTCCGGGTTCAAGCTTGTAAATATCAGAAATTTCTCCGACATTTGTTGTAAGCCCTTTGTCGAATTTCTGCATGCTGATGGGAGCTCCGCCCCTTCCTTTCTTTTCATCCTTGTCGAATTTTCCCTGCAAATCAATTCCGGTATCAGCCATCTTTTCTTCGACGACAAGTCCGCAATCATTGCAGATAATTTCACCAAGATGAGAATCATAAGTAAGATTTATACTTCCGCACTCAGGACATTTTTTTACAAAACTCATTTTAACAGATTTTTCGGTAGCATTTATAAATCTTTTCTATATTTAAACTTTTACTCTTTGTTAGTTATTCAAAAATGGTAAAAGTTTGTAAGAAATCAGCTTGATATTTATTTTTCAATGAGAATTCCGTTAATCACTCCTTCCTGAGAAGGGCGATTTGTAACCTTGACTTTTCCTAATTCAGTCAAAATTATTGTTCCTTTTGTAATAATATTCTGTCTTGCAAGGAATCTGTTTGACGGAGTTTCAACGACATTTTTTATCTCTAATTTTTTGCTTTTCCCGTCGCCATAAATGTTTACTGATTTTGTTTTTAACAAGAATGTTTTTCTGTTTCCGCCTCTTGTTCTCTTATTTCTTATTTTTCCTTCTCCTACTTTTACTGTTCTTCTTTGCCCTGCTATTTCACGGGATTTTTTCTTTCTTGACTGAATATACTTTCCGCCAGATATTTTTCTTCCAAGTTTCATATTACAATCTTTGATTTTTTGTTTAAATATCTTTCCCCTGTAAGACACCTATCGGTTTCTTGACACTCAACTTCCCTTTACAATACTGCTCAGGGCTGATACTCAATAATACCTATATACTTCACTGGCGAAACTTTTATAAATGATTTTTGGTGATGTTAATTATGGTTGGCGGAATTGAAAGACCTTTGGATTTGCTGAATAACGCAAAAGGAAAAGAAGTTTTGGTTTACCTGAAAGGCGACAAGCAATTTGTCGGAACTCTTTTAGCTTTTGATATTCACATAAATCTTGTATTGGACAACATAAAGGAAATGCAAAACGGCGAAGTAAAAAGAAATCTTGGACTTACATTCCTGAGAGGAGACACAATAATCTGTATTTCTCCTGCATCTACCAGTCTAAAAAAATAAAGACAGTTCTGCCTGATAATTTTTTGCTCTAATAAGTTATATAAATGTTTTTTGCGTAATCTAACTATGATTAAAATAACTTTTCTGGGGACTTCTGATGCTATTCCGAGCGCGGAAAGAAATCATACTTCTATTTTATTGAATTACAAAGATGAGAATATCCTCGTCGATTGCGGGGAAGGGACGCAGAGACAATTCAGAAAGGCGAAATTAAATCCGAACAAAATTACGAGAATATTAATCACACACTGGCACGGGGACCATGTCCTCGGGATTCCTGGGATTTTGCAGACATTAAGTTTCAGCGAATACAAAAAAACGCTTTACATTTACGGGCCAAAAGGAACAAAAGAATTCATGAGAAATCTTCTTAACACTTTCGTGTTCCATAAAAATTTTAAAATTGACGTTGAAGAAGTAGACGGCAAATTTTTTGAGACAAATGATTTTTATCTTGAGTCTGAAAATATGAGCCATGGAATTCCATGCAATGCTTACACTTTTGTTAAAAAAGGAAATCTGCGAATTGACAAAAAGAAACTTGCGAAGATAAAAATTCACGGACCGATTTTGAAAAAACTGAAAGAAGGAAAAGACATTGTTTACGACGGGAAAAAATATTTGGCTAAGAATTTAACGTACAAAGAAATTGGGAAAAAAGTTTCTTTTGTATTCGATACCTCGTTTAATGACCGGATTGTTCCATTTGTGAAAGATTCTGATTTGCTTGTCTGCGAGTCGACTTTTGGCGTGGAACTTGAAGACAAGGCAGATGAGTTTAAGCATTTGACTTCGAAACAAACTGCAGAAATTGCGAAGAAGTCTAAATCCAAAAAACTTGTTCTTACTCACATCAGCCAGAGATACAACAAAAACCCCAAGAAAATTTTAGACGCTGCGAAGAAGGTTTTCAAGAATTCTGTTTTGGTTAAGGATTTGGACGAGATTGAAATTAAGTAACGCCCCGGACAACTCGAGCCCTCACTCGTTGCTTTAAATTTTTTCTCGCACTCGTGAAAACTCTCTGGATTTGCACCTCGGTTCAAATCAAATTAAGTAACGCCCCGGACAGGATTTGAACCTGCGACCCTTAGCTTAGAAGGCTAATGCTCTATCCAGGCTGAGCTACCAGGGCATACTATTAATTTGTTTGAGAACCTTTAAAAGTTTTGCATTCTATAAACTCGCATGAAAAAAGGAGCTGAAAATCTGAATTTTCCGTTGAAAGAAAAATATGTAGCGATGCTTGCTCCGAGTTTTGTCGTCGACTTTCCTTATCCTAAAATAATTTCTCAATTAAAAAATCTTGGATTTGATAAAATTGTTGAGCTTACTTTTGGAGCGAAATTAGTGAATAGGGAATACCATAAAATTCTGGAAAAATCAAAAGGACTTGTTATCTCGAGTGTCTGTCCGGGAGTTGTCGAGACTATAAAATCAAAGTATCCGAATTATGTAAAAAATCTTATTCCTGTTGACAGCCCGATGATAGCGATGGCAAAAATCTGCCGCAAGATTTATCCAGAACATAAAGTTGTTTTTATTTCGCCCTGCAATTTCAAAAAAATAGAATCTGAAAATTCTGATTATGTTGATTATACTATTGACTACAAAGAACTCAAAAATATCTTGGGGAAATGTAAAAAATTAGACGGAAAAAATTCAGAGGTTACCTTTGACAAATTTTACAATGATTACACAAAAATTTATCCTATTGCCGGAGGACTTTACAAGACTGCTCATCTGAAAAATATTCTGGAAAATGACGAAGCAATAATTATCGACGGGATGGACAGGGTTATGAAATTCCTTGACAATCCTGACTCTAAAATAAAGTTTCTCGACGTTAATTTTTGCAGGGGCGGGTGCATTGGCGGGCCGTGTATAAACTCAAAACTTCCGTTAATACTAAGAAGAAAAAAAGTTCTTGATTATCTGAAAATTGCTGAAAAAGAAGAAATTCCCGAGGGGAGCAAGGGAGTTGTGAAAGAAGCTAAAGGGATTTCTCTTAGACGGGAATACAAATAATTTTATATATCGTGCCTCTGTGCAATTATGATTAACTTTAAAAGTTTTGAATTTCTTTCTTTTCTATGCGGACTCAGAAAATCTCTGCGAGATTCTGGTCACGCACTCACATGTTCGCGCGCGGGTGGCACAGCGGCTACTGCGTCTCCCTGCAGATTATAAATTAAATAATCGGAAAGGAGATTTTCACGGGTTCGAGTCCCGTCCCGCGCTTATTTTATAAAAGGACGAGAACCCTGGGTTCGACGAGCGATTTCACAAGTGCCGGAAAAATTTTGAATGCAACGAGTGGGGTCGGGAGCTTTCCCGTCCCGCGCTTTACTCTGTAAAAATATTTATAAATTGTAGTGCCTAAGTTATGTAATGGCTTTTGTCGTCAAGAAAACAATAAACGGAAAAGAGTATTACTATCTCAATGAAAACAAGAGAATCGACGGAAAAGTTAAAACAAAAAGTCTTGCTTACCTCGGAAAAACAAAAAAGGAAGCAGAGAAAAAAGCAAAAGAAATCATGACAAATATGGAGAAAGAAAAAACAAAACCTGAAAAAAAAGAAATAAAAGAAATCAGAACTGAAAGCAAAAAAATTTCAATCGACGAACTGACAAATTTCTGCAAGAGCAAGGGATTTATTTTCAGAAGTTCAGATATTTACGGGGGGTTTGCAGGATTCTGGGACTTTGGTCCTTTGGGAGTTGAATTATTGAACAACATAAAAAGAGAATGGTGGAAATTTTTTGTCCACGAAAAAGAAAATGTCGTCGGAATGGAAGCAAGTGTAATAAGCCATCCGCGAGCATGGGCTGCGAGCGGGCATATTGCAAACTTTAGTGATGTTGCTGTTTACTGTCCAAGATGCAAATTGTCGACGAAGATTGACAAGAGCGAAGTTGGAAAAATCAGATGCGAAAAGTGCGGTGGGGAATATGAAATTAAAGGAGAATTCAGTTTAATGTTCAAGACAAAAGTGGGAGCTCTCGACGCTGTTGATGCTTATCTCCGGGGAGAAACTGCACAGGGAATGTTTATGGATTTTAAATTAATCCAGCAAACGTCGAGGATGCAACTGCCTTTTGGTATTGCACAGCTTGGAAGATGCTTCAGAAATGAAATTGCACCAAGAGATTTTTTGTTCAGAAGCAGAGAATTTCATATAGGAGAATTTGAATTTTTTATAAGTCCTGAAGAAAAAAAATGCGAACTTCTTGATGAAGAACATTTGAACACCGAATTTAATTTTCTCGACGAGGAAACACAAAAAACAGGAAAAGATGAACTGAAAAAAACCAAAATAAGGGAATTGCTAAAAAAAGGAAAACTTGACGAGTGGCATGCTTACTGGCTTGCAGAACAAATTATCTGGTTTCAAAAACTTGGACTTAATGAAATAAAAATAAGAGAACATACCAAAGATGAACTCAGCCATTACAGCTCTGCAACTTTCGACATTGATTATGAATATCCTTTTGGTTCAAAAGAAGTTGCAGGAATTGCAAACAGGGGACAATATGATTTGACTCAGCATCAAAAAGAAAGCAAACAAAATATGGAAATCTTCGACGAGAAATACAAGAAAAAAGTTCTTCCGAGAGTTATTGAGCCAACCTTTGGAATTGAAAGAATTTTTCTTGCAGTGCTGACAAAAGCTTATACTTATGATTCTGAAAGACAAAATATTGTTTTGAAAATTCCTCCATCTCTTGCACCAATAAAAGCTGCAATTTTTCCAATTGTAAAAAGAAATGATTTCGAAAAAATTTCTTTGGAAATTATTAATGAGTTAAAGGAAGACCTGCATGTTGTTTCTGATTTGTCGGGGAGCATCGGAAGAAGATATGCCAGAAATGATGAAATCGGAACACCTTACTGCATAACTGTCGACGAGGAATCGCTAAAAAATAAAGATGTTACAATCCGTGACAGAGACACCAAGAAACAAATTAGAGTTAAAATTTCTGAATTAAAAAATGTTTTAAAAAAATTAATCAACGGACAAATTTCTTTTGAAAAAGCAGGGAAATTGCTGAAATAAGCTTTTTCCGACGGCAAATCTCAAAACTTTTGTGGTATTTTTGGCAAAAATTTATAAACAAGAAATTCTTAATACAAATAATTAAAATAGAGGTGACAAATGGTAAGACGAAAAGCAACAACTGCTAAGCAAAAGACTGCAGCTAGACAAAATCTGGTTAAAGCCAGAAAAAAATGGAAAGGAATGACTTCCAAGGCTAGAAAAGCAGCAATGCCTAACAAGAAAAGAAGAACCGCTAAGAAGACAACCAAGAAGACAACCAAAAAAAGAAGAAGATAATTTTCTTCTGAGTCGTCATCTTCTATTTTTATTTTTTATTTTACTTTCTGTTTCTTATTTAATTAAACTTTTTATTATATTCAGATTATATTCTCTGATTGAATCATTTTTTATCAGATTATAATCGCTCTTTATAATTCTCGTTTTGTTTGAATTTACTTCTGTCAATTCAATATTCTCTTTGGTTTTTGCAGAAACATATATCAGAAAAAATGAATTGATAATTTTATTATTTTTTTCTATATGTTCAAGAGAAATGGAATTTATTTTTTTCAAGTCTGCATTTACCCCGTGTTTTTCTTTCATAATCCTTTTTACAGAATCGTTTATATCCTCTCCAAGAAGAATTCTTCCTCCTGGAAGTCCTAATAAATTTTTGTAGGGTCTCTTAACTCTCTCGTATAAGAAACAATTTTTTTCATCGCCAATCAGAATAAGAACAACCGGAAGAGTCGCATTTTTATCCGAGATATAAGGTATTAAAGATTCAGAAGATTCAGTTAGCATGTAAAATTCATCTTCTTTTTTTAATATATTTTTCTCGATTAATTTTTTTAAATGATAATCTAGCTTGTTTGACCTTACCTTTAGTGCCTTTTCTATTTCATGAAATTTCAGATTATTCCTCGTCAGAAACAGTTCTGTTATTTTTTTCTCCATTAGTCAAATTTTTTGAGGAATTATTTAAATATTGTTGTGATAAATCTTTTTCATGCCTGACAAAAATCTCATCCATTATGCAGTTGTTACAGGAATTTTAATGAATAAAGATGGAAAATTTTTGGTTGTAAAACGTGCTGATTGGGAAAAAGCATTTCCGGGAAGATGGACTGTTCCTGGCGGAAAATTAGAAGTTTTGGATTATGCTCTCAGAGACAAAGACACTCCACACCATTGGTACAACATTTTTGAGAATCTGCTTAAGAGAGAAGTTTCGGAAGAAGTCGGAATTGAAATTGAAAATATTGATTACGTTACAAGCATGGTGTATATTCGGCCCGATAAAATTCCGTGCCTGATTGTGAGTTTATTTGCCGACGCTATTACTGAAAAAATAAAACTTTGCAATGCATTAACAGAATATAAATGGGTGGACTTGGACGAGGCTAAAGATTTTGATTTAATCGAAGGGATTTATGATGAACTGATTATTCTTGACAAAAAACTGAAAGGTGAAAAAATTCTCTGGGAAGGGAAAAATCTCTGATAAATATTTTAAACTCTATTTTTCTTAAATGATGATGGAAGACTGCATATTCTGCAAAATGAGTTCTGGGGAAATTCCTGTCAAGAAAATTTATGAGAACTCTAATTTCTTTTCTATTCCAGATATTAATCAGGAAATTAAAGGACATGCTTTGGTTATCTGCAAGAAACATTTTGAAAATACTTTAAATCTGCCGAACATCCTCGGCGCTGAACTTTTAGACTGTACGAAAAATACTGCACTGAAATTAATGAAAGAATATCATGCCGAAGGATTTAATATTTTGAATAATAATTTTAAAATTGCGGGACAAATTGTCAATCATTTTCATCTGCATATTTTACCAAGAAAAAAAGATGACGGAGTAAATTTACTTTCCTAACTTCTTAATCAGAAAATAGATAATCATCGACGATGAAATTCCTGCCAAATCAACAAGCACATCTCCTATTCCAGAAGTTCTCAACGGAACAAATGACTGGTGAATCTCGTCGGATATAGCAATCATTAATGAAACGAGAATTGTTATTATAATATATTTTAATTTTAGCTTTTTAGTTGAAATTACCATAAGGAATAAAGCAGCAAATCCTGCGAAAACTGTGAAATGATAGAATATTGACGGCCAGACAGAACCAAAAGAAATTGCTCCTCCCGGCGTGCTTGAAAAATAAATTATGACTCCGAGATTAATCAATAGCAAAACTGCTGAAACTATTTTATTCTTTTCAAACCATTCTAAAATTTTTTTTAACATTTTTCTAGTTTTTTATTTTGCTCAGTATCCCGCCCCCCACCCCAATGGAAGTTAATTAGTCTTCACAAAATAAAAATTAATTCATGGCTCTGGTCCTCGCTTCGCTGCGGGCGAGCCATCTCAATCCTTCAATGGCTCTGGGCTAAAATTTAGGAAAAATTTTGCCACATAGCCTATGGCTCTGGGGAGTGCTGACCTCCCTAACTCGCGACCTCCCTCATTCAACACTGACCCTACTTTCGTGAAATCGCTCGCCTCTGCCTACATCAAAGCTTGTTTAATTTATGGCTCTGAAGAGAATTTAACTCTCGACCTCTGCCTTATGAGAGCAGCGCTCTAACACTGAGCTACAGAGCCTTTCTGTTTTATGATTCTGTAGCGAACTAATGCCTTTTAGCAAGGGGTTAGTGTAAGGGGATGTGCCCCTCATGAACTACAGAGCCTTTATAATTAGCAAAAGAAAAAGATAATTTAAAAGTCTTCTTATAGAATAAAAACCAGATTAAACCTTTATTTTTTCGATTCTCGCAAGCAAACCTGCCATCTGGTTTCTAAGTTTTTTGCTTGGCATAATTCCTTTTAGAATTTGTTTATTCTTTCCAAAATCTTTGTCGAATTTTATTCCTTCACTCATTACTTTTTTTGCAGATCTTCTTATTAATCTTGATTTTATCTTACCCATATTATTTTTCCTTTTTTTTCCTATTTAAAGGTTTCTCTACTTATTCGATTGTGCCCATATCAGAAAGATTCTTTATTGCTTCAATTAAATCATTCAGTTTTTTTGAAGGTTCCCCGAGGGAAAGTATGCTGTAAGGAATCCCTTCTTCTGATGCCTTTTTATGAGCCTTCAAAATTTCTTTTTCAGTTATTCTTTTCCTGTTGAACACGAAAAGCAGTTCTTCTTTTTTCTCTTTTTTAATTTTTAAAATCGCCTCTTCATTTTGGAAGTCTCTTATGTCCAAGATTTCTATTTTCTTCTTTTCCAAACATTCTTTTATCTTGTTAAAGAAGTGCTCATCTTTTTTCTTATTCTTATTTTGCTTTTTTGATTTACTCTGTTTCGGTTTTTCCTTTTTTATTGGTTCTTCTTTATCTTCGCAAATTTCGTCTTCTTCTTCATCTTCAAACTCTTCCTGTTCTTCTTCTGAAACTTCATCCTCTTCTATTTCTTCTTGGTGGTTATCAAAAATATTTTCTATTTTTCTCTCTTCTACTTTCTCTATTTCTGATTCTATTTTTTCGGGTTCGGATTTAATTTCAACAATTTCAATCTCTTCGACTTTATCTTCTGGTTTTTGTATTTCAATTTCCTGTTTAAATTCATTTTCCGGAACTGTGAAATATCTCCAGTAAATTTCTTCATCCTTTCTGAAAGGTATTGCAAAATCTTTTATCTCTCTTAATGCAACTCTTATCGCTGGCTGCAATTCAGAATCTCTCAGAAATTTTTTTTGTTTCAAGAGAAGGAAAGCTTCTTTTTCTCTGCTTTTCAAATAGTGAGAAAATCTCTCTAACTGAGGTTCTTGTCCGGAAATAAAATAAAGCGGGGAACTTCCGACTCTTAAATTGCTTAAACTAATTTCTTTTTCCCCATATAATTCAGAGAGGAAAGCAGAAGCGAACAGAATACTCAAGCCTGTCTCTTTGGCGATTTGAACAGGAAGGCTCGGGCCTCTTAATCTGATAAATGTTATTATCTTCTCTTTTACTTTAGCTGCATCTTGAACGGGCATACTTAGAAAAGAAATAAAAGAGTTATAAAGATTTTTATAGTCTTCTTAGGTTATTTACTCATGGATTCCCTTTTAGATATTCTTTTGGACTTTGTTTTGCGTATGTCTATAATAAGGGGGAGCAAAAAATGGGAATTTTTTTGGGGTTCACTGTTATTAATTATTATATTGGCAATTGTATTCTTTATCATTCTTAAAATCTTTAAAATTGTCTAAGGCTTAATCCATCTTACTTCATAATAACTTATGTCGCCTTCTTCATCGACGATTGCGAGAAGCAGATTCTTTTTTGTTGAATGGGCTACTCTGTTTTTTGCTGAAAATTCATGCCATGTAAATCTTTTTGATTCATGTTCAGCGAAGACAATCCACTTTGCATGCGATACACCCGGCTTACTTCCTTTGGCGTAAACTCTAAAATCCGCGCCGAATTTCAGTGCAGTTTTAACTACATAACCTCTTTCTCTCAAATCCTTGAACACCAAATATTTTATCTGAATCTTTTTGTCAACTCTTCTGCATTTTTCTATAAATTCTTTTTTTGAAAGTTTCTTGTCTCTGGAAAATATATCAATTTTTCCTTTTTCCAAAAGAAATAATGCTTCTGTCAGGGAATATTGTATCTTGTCATCTTTGGGTTCCCCGAAATGACTTTTCTCGTAAAGAGAGAACGCGTCTGCGTCGATGCTTGAAATTATTTCTCCCATAATATATGCTTTTATTTTTTCCATGATTACTTAAGCTGATAATAATATTTAAAAATATGCTTTGCACTTTTACGGCATGAAAAAAATAAAAATTAGATACAACTATAATTGTGGAAAGTATGAAGTTTTGAAACCTAAAAATGGAAACGGATGGTATGACGTCGGAGAAAAGAAAACCATTCATGGGTTGGATGAATTTTTGAGACGAGAAAAGTCTAATTTTGATTTTGAAATGTCTGAAGAAATTAAGGAACAAATTGAGAAATATCAAAAAGATAGACTGGATAGGAAGAACTTACATACAAAATAATTTAAATATTAATCTTGACTTGCATAAATATGGAAATGGATTTTTCTAAGATAGACCGTGGCAAACAGGAAGTTAGCCACTTGAACAGCGAAGCTATTCAAAAGAAATGGCAGAAGAAATGGGAAGAATCGAAGATATTTGAAGTCGGGGAGAGTTCCAAAAAAAAGAAATTTTATGTTCTTGATATGTTTCCTTACCCGTCGGGAGCTGGACTTCATATCGGACACGCGTTTGTTTTTAGCCTCGGAGATATCTTTGCGAGATTCAAAAGAATGCAGGGGTTTAATGTTCTCTATCCCATCGGATATGATAGTCTTGGGCTGCCTGCGGAAAATGCAGCGATTAAAGTCGGGACGCACCCTGCAGAGTATACAAAAAAGTCAATTGCAAATTTTATGAAACAGCAGAAAGCAATGGGCTGGAGTTATGACTGGAGCAGAATGGTTTCAACAAGCGACCCTAAATATTACAAATGGGACCAATGGATTTTTTTGAAAATGCTGGAGAAAGGAATTGCTTACCGAAAGAAATCTGCAGTTAACTGGTGTCCGAAATGCCAGAGTGTCTTGGCGAATGAACAGGTTATCGGGGGAAAATGCTGGAGACATGAAGATTGTGACGTCGAGATTAAACATCTGGAGCAATGGTTTTTCAAAATTACAAATTACGCTGAACGATTGTTAAATGGACTTGAAAATGTTGACTGGCCGGAAAGAGCTAAACTTATGCAGAAAAATTGGATTGGGAAATCTCACGGGACTGAAATTCTTTTTGAGATTAACGGAAACAAATGGCCGATTTTCACGACGAGACCTGATACAATTTTTGGAGTTACTTTCATGGTTGTAAGCGCACAGCATCCGAGATTAATGGAATTAGTAACTGATAAACAGAAAAAAGATGTCGAGAAATTTTTGAAGAAATTAAAATCTGTCTCTGAGAAAGAATTGGCAGACATGGAAAAGGAAGGGGTTTTCACCGGGAGCTATGCAATTAATCCGATGACAAAAGAAAAAGTTCCTGTCTGGGCAGGTAATTTTGTCGTCGCTGATTATGGAAGCGGAATGGTTATGGCTGTTCCTGCACATGACCAGAGAGATTTTGAGTTTGCTGAGAAATATGAAATTCCTGTAAAAATTGTAATACAACCAGATGAGCATTTAGCGCCAGAAAGAATGACTGAAGCTTATACTGGCGACGGGAAATTAGTCAATTCAGAAAATTTCGACGGATTGCATAATGAAGAAGCGAAAGAACACATCAGCATTTATCTGAAAGAAAAAAAATTGGGGAAGAAAGTTGTCAATTATAAACTTAGAGACTGGCTTATTTCCCGTCAGAGATATTGGGGAACTCCTATTCCGATAATTTATTGTGATAAATGCGGGATTGTTCCTGTTCCTGAAAAAGATTTGCCAGTAGAATTGCCGAAAGAAGTTGAATTTGGGAAAGGAAATCCTCTTGCTACAAATAAAAAATGGATGAATGCTAAATGTCCAAAATGCGGCGGGAATGGGAGAAGAGAAACAGATACTATGGATACGTTTGTTAATTCTTCATGGTATTATCTTAGATATTCTGATCCGAAAAATGACAGGAAAATTTTTGATACAAAAAAAGCAAATTACTGGGCGCCGATTGACCAGTACATTGGCGGGCCAGAACATATTACTATGCATCTAATTTATCTGAGATTTTATACAAAGTTTTTGAAAGACTTGGGGTTATTGAAATTTGAAGAGCCTGCATTAAGATATTTTACACAGGGAATTGTTCACGCCAGCGACGGAGAAAAGATGTCCAAATCCAAGGGAAATGTTATCGAACCTCTGGACATGATAAATAAATACGGAGCAGATTCTCTGAGATTATTTTTAGTTTCAATTGCTTCTCCTGACAAGGATTTTAACTGGGATGACAAAGGCATTCAGGGAACTTTTAATTTTATCAGCAAAATCTATAATTATTTTGAAAATTTTGAATCTGCAAAAGTCAGCCCGAAAATTGAAAGCAAATTAAACAAGGCAATAAAAGAAATTACAGACTATGTTCAGGATTTCAAACATAATCTTGCAGTAATAAAAATAAGAAGTTTATTTGAAAGCTTTGCCGACGGAGATGTTGATAAAAAAAGTGCTGAAGCTTTCCTAAAACTTTTGCATATTTATTGCCCTTTTGCAACAGAAGAACTTTGGGAAAAATTTGGCAATAAAACTTTCATCAGTTTAGAAAAATGGCCTGTTGCCGACGAGAAAAAAATAAACGAGAAACTCGAAGAGCAGGAAAAAGCAATTGATAGTCTTGTTAATGATATAAATAACGTCTTGAGAATTGTCGGTGAAAAAAATAAAGTTTCCATTTATGTGATTCCCAAAGAGAAAGAAATTTATGAAGATGCAATTGAAATGATTGGCAAGAGAACGAATCTGGAAGTTTCCATTTATTCTGTCAACGACAAAGATAAATATGACCCTGAAGGAAAATCAAAAAAAGCTAAACTTGGAAAACCCGCAATTTATCTGGAATAATATGGAAATTAAGAGGTGGAAATTTTATTTTGGAGTAATTATTCTTATCGGATTTTTTACAATTATCTCCTGTCTCATTCTTTCCAGCCTGAAAATTCCTGCCTGCAACGACGAAACACCATTCAATAATTGTTCTGAGATAAAACCCTATTTTTGCTCTAACGGAACTTTAATCGAAAAGGCTTCTGTCTGCGGATGCAGAAATTCAGCAAAGATTGACGGAGATAAATGCATTTCAGAATACCAGACTCAACCAAAAAATATTGCTCTTAATTATACTCTTAACGGAAAAAAAGGAGAAATTAATTTTGTTGCCTACAAAAATCTCAGTGATTATCTTTCTGACATTCCGAGATATATAACTCCTGTCGACGGAGAAGAAGCAACTCTTCGTGATTTTAGAATGAAAAGTCTTGATGAAAAAAAACAGAGGGAACTGCTGCTGCCACTTGTTGTTGCTATTGAAAATTCTGCAAAAAACAGAGACGACCAGGCGAGAATTGCAGTGAGTATTGTACAAAATATTCCTTTTGGAAGTTCAAATAAAACAATTAAACTTCTTGATTTGGATCTTGAATATTACAGATATCCTTATGAAGTTCTCTACGACGTCGAGGGAGTGTGCGGGGAAAAGTCCGAACTGCTCTCATTTTTACTTCGGGAACTTGGATATGAAACTGCTTTTCTTTATTTCCCTAATGAGAACCACGAAGCGATAGGAATAAAATGTCCTGCCAGAAAAAGTTTCAACAGCGTCGGATATTGCTTTATAGAAACAACAGGGCCGTCGATAATAACTGATTATAAAACTGAATATGTCTCTGTCGGGCAGCTTGATTCATTCTACGAGATTATTCCCATCGAAGGGAATTTATCTTTTGGAGAAAGCAATTTCTATGAATACAGCGACGCTAAAACTTTAAACAAAATAAGACAAACCTCGAGAGAATACGGAGCGATAAATTATATAGAACATCTGCAGTTCAGACATCTCGTTGAAAAATATGGGCTGGTAACTTTTGAATATAAATTTTAATCAATAACTGCTTTGATTCTACGAACTCCTGCTGATGAACCTTCTTCTTTTGTAATGTTGAAATGCCCGATTTCACAAGTGTTTCTCACATGGGGGCCTGCACAAATTTCTTTTGAAAAATCCTCGACGGTATAAACAGAAACTTTCTCTCCGTATTTCTTATCAAACACTCCGATTGCTCCTTTTTTCTTTGCTTCTCCCGGCGACATTTCTTCTCTTCTGACTTCACAGGATTTCTGAATTTGTGCATTCACTAAATCTTCAACTTTTTTTATTTCTTCACTGGTAAGTTTCCTTGGAAAATTAAAATCCAGTCTCAATCTTTCTGCAGTTATGTTGCTACCTTTCTGCATTATATTTTCATCGTCGAGAACAATTCTCAGAGCTGACAATAATAAATGAGTTGCAGTGTGAAGTTTGGTTGTTTTTTCTGACTGGTCTGCAAGTCCGGATTTGAATCTTCCTTGTGCAGAGGTTCTTGAAAGTTCCTGATGTTTTTTCAATTCCTCTTCAAAACCTTTTTCATCGAATTTTATTTTTCTTTGTCTGCATTCTTCTTCAATCAATTCGCTTGGAAATCCGTAACTTTGGTATAATAAGAAACATTCTTTTCCTGATATTTTTTTATCTGCAATAAACTTCTGGAACTGAGCTATTCCTTTTTCCAATGTCAGCTGAAATCTCTTTTCTTCTTTTTCTAATTCTTCAAGAATTGCCTTTTTGTTTTTTTTCATCTCAGGATAATCGTCATAAATATCAAAAACTGCTTCTGCAATTTTTGAGGTAAAATCTTTCATTTTTAATTCATTCCCATATTTTATTGCCCTTCGGATTAATCTTCTGAGAACATAACCCTGTTCTGTATTTGACGGGACAATTCCGTCGGCAATTATGAAGACGGCTGCTTTGAGATGGTCTGCAATTATTCTCATTGCTTTTTTGTGCTTGTCATATTTTTTTCCGGAGAAATCTTCTATACTTTCTATTATCGGCAGGAAGCAATCTGTCAGATAATTGTCGTCGAGATTATTTAAAACGGCAATTGTTCTTTCAACACCCATTCCTGTATCGACATTCTTCTGTTTTAGCGGAACGTATTTTCCTTCTTTTGTTTTATTATATCCCATAAAAACATTGTTCCAGATTTCAACATTGTTCATGAATATTTCTGTGTCAGGACCGCAGGGGCCAGTATTTCCGGCAGGACCCCACCAGTTATCTTCTCTTCCTAAAAATTTTACATTTTTAATTCCAAGGGATTTCCAAATTTTTGCAGCCTCTTCATCTTTTGGAACATTTTTATCTCCTGCGAAACAGGTTACAGATAATTTCTCCTTCGGAATTTTAAGAATTTTTGTCAAGAGTTCAAAACTAAACTCAATAGATTCTTTTTTGAAATAATCACCCAGACTCCAATTTCCCAGCATTTCAAAAAATGTGTGGTGCGTTGCATCGCCGACTTCGTCGATATCTCCTGTTCTTATGCACTTTTGAACATCGCAAAGTCTTTTTCCTAACGGATGTTTTTGTCCCAAAAGGTAAGGAACAAGAGGATGCATTCCTGCTGTTGTAAAAAGAACTGTCGGGTCGTTTTCGGGAATCAGGCTTGCGCTTGGAATTTCTTTGTGCCCTTTAGATTTGAAAAATTCAAGATATTTTTTTATAAGTTCTTTCCTATTTATCATATAGAAATATAAGGGATATGATTTTAAAAATATTAGTTATAATTAAGAATAGATTAATTTATTCTAAAATCTTTCCTGTTAAATAACCAAGTCCATATCCAATTAATGTTTGAACTCCTCCCTTAACTACCCCGATAGTTCCGCCTGCTAATCTCCCCATTTTTTTACAATCATACTCAACTCCCATAATCATCTTTTCTTCAGCATTTTTCCCAATAATTTCTCTCAATTGAGATTCATAATGCCCTATAGATTGATTATCTTTGGTAACAGAAATATTAACTTCACTATCAAGACTTTTTTTTACAATTGCCCTCGCGAACTTTGCTCCACCAAATCCCCCCATTACTGTTCCAACAGTTCCCCGAACAATAGCTGGACCAAAAACTAATACAAGTTCTAAATCTTCTGGTAAAACTGGAATTTTCTTTGCATCACAAAAACCATGATAAGCACCAACCCCTATAGATGTTACTCCCAAACATAAATTCAAGATTGTTTTTTTCTTCATAACCCTGAATTAAAAATATCTTTTATAAATCTTTGTATTTTCAAGCTCCTTCAATTGCTTTCAATTTATCCTGAATGCTCATTAATTCATTTTCGAGTTTTTCATCAAAATCCTTTTTTATTGCCGGCGGAGATATCTTTTTTATTTCTCCGACTGCTGTCCTTTCAGGAATCTTAAAAAATGGAAAATAATTTTTTGTTTTTTTCAGGGCAGCGTTGAGTTCTCTTATTGTCTGATATATTTTGCTTCTTATCTCGAACTCTTCTGCCCGAAGAGAATTATATTTCCTTGCTATTTTTATTATGTTAAGAAAAGACATTTCAGAAGAAAGCAAATCTTTTTTTGCATCAACAGATTCGTAATAACCCAACCTGAAATAAACCGGATTATTATTTTCTACCTTCGGAAGACTTTTTTTAGTTTTCATTCTACCTGCGAGAAAATGTTGCTATCTATTTTTTCAATTTTTTCTTTAATCTGTTTAATCTCACTTTCCCATAACGCTAATTCTTGCTCTTCTTTTTCTCTGACTTTTTTTACATCTTCAACCATATTTTCTATTTCTGAAATTTTTCTTCTTACTTCTTCAAAAGTTCTTGAACCCTCTTCAAATTTATCTATTCGGATAAAAATTGGCTCCTGACCTCTACTCGAGCTCCCACTCATTGCATTAAATTTTTCCGGCATTCGTGAAAACTCTCGCTCATTGCTATCAAATCTTTTTCTGGCATTCGCGAAATCACTCGGTTCTGCTTCTCTTGTTCTTGTCCTCTGCAATGGAGCGGAAAAATCTCTTTTTGTTCCTTCTATTCTAAGAGGTCTCTGCATCATCGGCAGTTCTTCTGAAAATACCTCTGCTTCAACCCCGACCCCTTTCTTCCCAGCAATTGCTTCTTTGATTGTATCCTGTGAGAATTTATTTCCTAAACTTCCATTCGGAAAGCTTGGTAATTGCGGAAGCTGTTCAGGCATCTCTGGCATTTCTTTTACAAAATCTTTTTCTCCTATTCCGGGAAATTCCGGCAATTGCGGAAGCTGTGGAATTTCAGGAAGTTTTGGAATGTCTGAATTCTCCCCTTTTTTTTCTTTTTTCTTAAATAAAGCCATCTCTTTTATAATATATTTTGGTAAATATAAAATGCAGAATAAGTTTAAAAATGTTTATACAAAAAATATTTTTACGAACCGAAAAGTATATATTTGACTTCTTTTTCGTAATCAAATGCTGAAAAAATTCTTAAAAGAAATTGTCGTGTCCATCGCAGGCAAACCTGCTGAAGGCATTATTGATTTATTCGACGGTAAAAAATATGTAAACGAGTTTATAATTGCAAAAAAATTAAACCTTACAATAAACCAAACAAGAAATATTTTATATAAAATTTCAGATTACGGGCTTGTTTCTTTTATCAGAAAAAAAGACAAGAAAAAAGGATGGTATACTTATTTCTGGAAAATAGAAATCGTGAAGAATCTTGAATTTTTGCGTGAAAATCTGCTGAAAAAAATGGAACAGCTTCAGCACCAGATTACAAGCCGAAAGACAAAAGAATTTTATGTCTGCGGAAGATGCAACATTGAGTTTAACGAGGAAAACGCGCTTGTTCACAGTTTTATGTGCAATGAATGCGGGGAAATAATGCAGCTTAAAGATAATACTCCTGTTCTAAAAGAATACAACAAAGAACTCGATAAAATGCGGAAAGAACTTGAACTTGTCGACGATGAATTGAAAATTGAAAGAGAGAAAATTGAAAAGAGCAAGGCAAGAGAAATGAAAAAAGAAGCTAAACTCAAGGCAGAAGAAAAAAAGAAGAAGAAAGCCGCGTCTGCAAAAAAACCTGCCAAGAAAACTCCGAAAAAAGTTTCAGTCAAGAAAGAAACGAAAAAAGCTAAATCTAAAAAAAGAAAATAATCAAAAAAGTGGCGGAGATATATAAAATTCAAAATAGGAAAAATAGCCTGTTAAATTTTAATCTGGTTTTCATTTTGATTATCGTCAATGTAATTGCTTTTTTCGCGACGATGATTCTTGCAACTATCTTCGGGGAATCTGCAATTCTCGATTTGCTCGCACTTAAACCAAGTTATATTGTCCAAGGAAAAAATCTGTGGACTTTAGCAACGAGCATGTTCATGCATCTGGATTTCTCGCATCTATTTTTCAATATGATTTCTTTATTTTTTGTAGGAACTTTACTTGAAAAAATAATCGGGAAAAGAAGATTCTTTTTATTTTACATGGCTTCAGGATTATTTGCAGGATTATTTTTTGCACTGCTGTCGGGATTTTTCGGAACAGGAATTGGAGAAAAAATATTTGGAAACCCGGAGATTTTTGGAATCGGAGCTTCGGGGGCAATATTCGGCATCGTCGGTATTCTTGCTGTTTTGATTCCGAGAAAAAAAATTTATCTTATTGGCGGACCGCTGATTGCGATAATAATACAGGCAATTTTTGAATCTGTTTCCCCTGAAAATCCAATCCTGAATATTCTCGGCATTGCGACAACGATTTACATTTTCTTTTCAATGTTCGCGATTTTTTCTTTTAACCCGCGCCTTAAAAAATTTGCAATTCCTATAGAACTGCCTTTCTGGCTGATTCCTGTAATTTCTATTACGCCTCTGATAATAATCGGTTTCTTCGTTTCCCTTCCAATAGGGAATACTGCCCATGCAGGAGGATTAATTGCAGGATTAATTTATGGATTTTACCTGAAGAAAAAATACAAGAGAAAAACAGAATATATAAAACAGGTTTTTACTTAGATAAAATATTGAAAATGAAAAAGAGAAAAAGAGTGAACAAGAAAAAATTCAATCTTCTGGAGGAATATAAAAAAAGTTTAAACTACCTTCGGGAATCAAAAAAATTTATTTATGCGATTATTGGTATTTTTTTCTTTTTTGTCTTGTTTGGGTATTTCATTCCTCCCCCCGAATTTATCTATACAAAATTAATCGATTTCATAAGAGAGCTTTTTGAAACGACAAAAGATTTGTCTATGTCTGAGTTAATCAAATTTATCATTGCAAATAATACTCAGAGCACTTTTTTTGGAATAATCCTCGGAATGTTCCTTGGAGTTTTCCCAATTATCAATGCAATTATGAACGGATATATGCTCGGTTTTGTTTCTATGCTGAGTGTTGAAAATGGGGGATTATTATCTCTCTGGAGACTTTTGCCTCACGGGATTTTTGAACTGCCTGCGATTTTCATCTCGCTTGGTTTGGGGTTAAAATTTGGGACATTTATATTTCAGAAAGAGAAATTAAAATCCTTCGCAGATTATTTTCTAAATTCAATGAGAATTTTTTTACTGATTGTTATACCTCTCCTGATTATTGCTGGAATTATAGAAGGTGCTTTGATGGTGTTTTTTCCTTAAAGAATTCTAATCTTTCAAGTCGCTGATTCCAAGCATAATGAAAACTGCGCCAATAAGAATTACGAGCCACATTAATCCTCCCTTAAAGAAGGCCAGGGCTGCATCTCCAAAGCTCCAGAAATTCATCCACCATACAAAGATTGCTCCGTTAAGGAAAATCAATCCAAGTAATATTTCTGCCCATTTATTCATTTTAATTCTATAAATTCCCTGTTTAAAAAGATTTTTGTGCCCAAAAGCATATGTTTTTAAAATATTTTTTTAGTGTATTTCTATGATTGATAAAGAAAAAATCGCGAAAGAGAACATACTTAGAGAAGGCTCTGAACCTGAAGGAAAATCTGTAAGAGGTTATGATTTCAACAAAGGGGTGAATTACCCGAAAATAATCGAGAGTTTTTCTACTACAGGTTATCAGGCGTCAGGATTTTACAGAGCAAAGGAAATAATTCAGAAAATGATTGACGAGAAAGCGACAATATTTTTGGGATACACTTCGAGCATGGTAAGTTCTGGACTCAGGGAAGTTTTTAGATATCTGGCTGAACACAAGAAAGTCAATTCTATGATAACAACTGGCGGAGGAGTTGAAGAAGATATTATCAAATGCCTTGGAGATTTTATTTTAGGTGACTTCCGAGCTTCAGGAAAAGAATTAAGGGAAAAAGCAATTAACAGAATAGGAAATATTTTTGTTCCGAATTCGAGATATATAAAATTCGAGGAATTTGTTTTGCCTGTTTTGAAAGAGCTTCATGAGGAACATAAAAAATCAGGGAAACCTGTTTTGCCGTCGGAGTTAGTCTGGAAACTTGGAGAAAAAATAAACAACAAGGACAGCATTTATTACTGGGCCTGGAAAAACAAGATAAAAGTTTTCTGTCCGACGATAATGGACGGAAGTTTGGGAGACATGATTTATTTTTTCAAATACCAGAAGGGAAATGAAAATTTTGTAATTGATGTCGCAGAGGACACTAAAAATCTGAATGATTCAACAATCGGCTTGGAAAAATCAGGAGTTATAATTCTTGGAAGCGGAGTTGTGAAGCACAGCATTCTGAACGCGCATCTTTATCGAGACGGAGCAGATTACGCGGTTTACATAAATAATAATCAGGAATTCGACGGCAGCGACGCAGGAGCAACTCCTGACGAAGCAGTCTCGTGGGGAAAAATAAGAACTGACGGAATCTCTGAAAAAGTTTTTGGCGACGCGACAATTTTATTTCCGTTGCTTGTGGCGGAGACATTTGCTAAAGCACCAGAAAATTAAATATAAGAACTCAAAAATTCTTTATTAAACTATTAACAACATGTTAACAAAAAAACAAATCTCGGAGATTAGAGAGCATCTTGAAAAAGCGCAAAATCCTATCTTCTTCTTCGACAACGATAATGACGGCTTGTGCTCTTTTTTGATTTTGCGACGATATCTCGGAAGAGGAAAAGGGATTGCAGTGAAATCTTTCCCTGACATGAATGCTGAATATTTCAGACGGGTAAATGAATTAAACGCGGATTACATTTTTATCCTCGACAAACCTGTAGTCAACGAAGAATTTTTCGAAGAGGCGAAGAAATTCAATATTCCTGTTGTCTGGATTGACCACCACGAAGTACAGGTAAAAATCCCCAATTTTATTTATTATTATAATTCTGCATTTCACGGAAAGAAAAATGAGCCAGTTACTTATTTGTGTTATAAAATTGCAGATAAAAAAGAAGACTTATGGCTGGGAGTTGTAGGATGTATTTCTGACAGATTTTTCCCTGATTTTTACAAGGATTTTGTGAAACTTTATCCTGACTTGTCGGTGAAGAGCAAAGATGCTTTTACTGTTTTTTACAAATCGCAAATAGGAAACATCGCGAAAATTTTTTCCTTTGCACTTAAGGATACGACGAGCAATGTGATGAAATTAATTTATTTTCTCGTCGGTGTGAAAACTCCTTACGAGGTTCTTGAAGAGACTAACAAAAATAAAGGAATGCATTACAGATTCAAGCAGGTATACAGAAAATATGAAAAGCTCGTCGAGAAAGCAAAATCTATTGCTGATGACGATAAAATTTTGTTTTTTCAATACGGCGGGGAAATGAGCATAAGTGCTGACTTGTCGAATGAACTTACTTATCTTTATCCTAAGAAAATAATTATTGTAATCAAGGTAGCGGGGATGAAAGCAAATCTTTCTCTGAGAGGAATAAAAATTCGAGAGCCTTTTCTGAAAGCGATAAAAAATATTGAGGGGGCGACTGGGGGCGGGCATGAAAATGCTGTCGGCGGACAAATGAGAATTGAAGACATTGAAAAGTTCAGAGAAAATTTCGAAAGGGAAATTAATTCATGAATTTTTGCTCATTATCCCGCCCACCCGCTCGAATGGGAAATAATTAGTATTCGCAAAAATTCTTCTTTTGAAAGTATAGAAATTTATTTAAACTTCAACTACCTCTGTTTTTCATGCAAATGGCTAAAATGTTTAGAACATGTAATTGTTCCATTATTTTAGCTGTGGCTTCAATCCTTTAAATCATCAAGAATTCTTTTGGTTCTTGAACAGATTTGAGGGCTTAGAGAATTCTAAAAAATATATGAACAAAGAATACGAAAATCCTGACGAAAGTGAAGAAATATCTTCCCATTACCTTGCAGAAAGATTTATCTGTGATAACCGGGAGGAGAATTATTCTATTGAAGCAACTGAGATAAACAGAGAGAAACATGACAGAGATTTGGAAAAAATTGCTATGGAGATTATGATGGAGGAGTATAATGATTTTTAATACGAAAAATATAAAAAGGAGATTTTATTACCAAGACTATGAAGAGAGGACTGAATCATATGAATAGGGATTTTAGATATGCTTTAGTTTATACTTCAATTAAATTCCCCTCAATTTAATTCAGTGAGCTCCTTTGTCCTGGATTAGTTGAGTTTTTTATTAATTTGGGAAAGGGGTTCTGAATGAGATTAACAAAGAGAATAATGGAAACGAAATATAAAAAAAATGAGAAAGAAAGTTTAGAGAAAGAGTTAAGCCGATTAATGGAAATAACTCTTAGACTAGAGAACGAACTTTACTTTATGAATTATAAGAATTGAATAGCAAGAAGATTTTTTTAAAGACTACTATGCAAATTAATATGAACGGGCAATGTAAACTATGTAATTTGCTTTTCTTCCGCAGACAGCACATTTGCCTTTTGGCTTCTGGGTTTCATCAAGTCTTGTTCCTCTGACTTCTGCGCTGATTTCTTTTTCAATAACTTCTGCGCATTTTTCCCCGTCTTTATCTACTGAACAAAATTCAACTCTCGCGATTCCGTTATTTTTGATAACTTCTTTTATTTCTTTCACACTTTTTGCATCTTTAATTCTGTCCTGAAAAATCTTATCTGCTTTTTTTATCAAGTTCTTAGTGAACTCTTCTGAAATTTCTTTTATCCTTTTGACAGCATCTTTTTCATTTACAATTTCTTTTTTGTCCAAATCCCGTCGGAAGAGAGTTATTTTTTTATTTTCCAAATCTTTCATTCCCAAGTCTATTCTAATGGGGATTCCTTTCATTTCCCAATGATTGAATTTTTCTCCGGGGCGTTTTTCAGAATAATCTATTTCGACATCTGTAAATTTTTCTATCTCTTTTTTCAATGATTCTGCCTTGTCTTTTATTCTTTTGTCGTCGCTGATTGGAACTATCATGACATTTATCGGAGCAATTTCCCAGGGGAATTTTAATCCTTTATCGTCGCCGTGAACAATTATCACGCTTGCGAAAATTCTTGAGACAGCAGGGCCATAACAGGTTGTGAAAACTGGTTTTTCTTTTCCGTCTTTGTCTTTGTAAGTTATGTTAAATGCTTTTGCAAAACTTGGCGCGATTATGTGCGTCGACGGCTGCTGTATAACTTTTCCGTCGGGATTTAAAACATCTGCAGCAAAAGTTTTGTAAGCTCCTGCAAATTTGTCCCACGAAGGACGTTCAAAGAAAATGAACGGAAGCCCGTAAATATCGTGAAGAACTTCTTTTGTTGTCTGCATATCTTCTTTAACCTGATTCATCGCATCGCTTTCTGTTTCATGAACACAATGAGTTTCTATCCAGTAAAATTCTCTGCTTCTCAAAAAAGGACGTGTTGCTTTTGTCTCGTATCTGAAAACATTTGCCCGCTGGTAAGTTTTGAAGGGCAAGTCTTTGTAGCTCCTTATCCACAAATTAAACATCTGGTAAAAAGCTGTCTCACTCGTCGGGCGAAGTGCAAGAGGCTCTTCTAATTTTTTAGTTCCGCCGTGGGTGACCCAGAAAACTTCGGGGGTGAACCCTTTTACATGAGCGCTCTCTTTTTCAAAATTACTTTTTGGAATTACTGCAGGGAACCAGTAAGGCTTGTGCCCTTTTTGTCTTAATCTTTTTTCAAGATAATCATACATTTTTTCCATCGACAAAACAGACCATGGTTGGAAAACTAAAAATCCTTTTATGTTATATCTCAAATCTGCGAGTTCTGCTTTCTGAATTATCTGGCTAAACCATTCGCTGAAATCATCATTCTTTTTTACTGTAATTCCTTCCTGAAATTCTTTTTTCATATTAAAGTTCCTGTATGGGACTGCTGGTAAATACTATTGACGGTTTGTTTTATATAATTTGATTCGAGGGCAAATCCAAGACTTTCTCCTCCGCCAACTTTGAAATTATTTATTCCTATAACTTTGCCGCTGCTGTCGATTAAAGGGCCTCCTGAATTTCCGGGGTTCAGTGCTGCATCGGTCTGGATATAAGCTTCTAATCCATTTTCCCCTTGTCTGTGAATTGCTGAAACAATTCCTTCTGAAACTGAGAACTGTAAACCAAGAGGATTTCCAATTGCAATTACTTTTTCTCCGACTTGTACATCATTAGAATCACCAAGCTGTAATGGGGAGTAACTCTCGTCGATGATTCTTAAAAGTGTTATATCCATTGCAGTGTCTTCCCCGATTTTTGTAACTGCGTGCAGCTTTTCATCATAGGTTATAACTCCTGCTGCGGCTGCTCCTGTCATCACGTGAGCATTTGTAACTATGTAACCACCGTCGGCAATTATGAATCCTGAACCCTGCGAGATGTCTGTTCTTACTGTTACAACTGATTTTATCGCACCCTCAATTATCCCCGAAAAATCTGCACTTGTCGTCGCTTTTATCTGTGCTATCTCGGTGTCAATCGAACCCAGCTGCAATCCTAAATCTTTCAAATCACTTTTTGTGTCAAGAAGTCCTTCTGATAACTCGCTGAATTTCTGCTGAGTGTCTGCTTCCAAATCTGCCAGCTTATTATTCAACTCATTATACTCTGCAGTTTGCTTCGTAAAAATCAAGTACATGAATATGCTGCTGGCAATCATAAACGCGACGAGAAGTGAACTTACGCTGATAATTATTCTTTTGTGATTAGGATTGCTATTTTTATTTTCTAAAACCATGAAAGGTAAAAAGAAATAATATATAAAAACTTAACCTTACTGAATTTCTTATAAAATAACTCGCGACCTTGCTCTGGGCTTATAGTTTAACGGATAGAACAACCGGCTTCGGACTGGGTTTCTTTCTTTAGAAAAGAAAGAAACTACACTGGTAGAAAGAAACTACAATTCCGAGGAAGAAACCGGTTAATCGGGGTTCAATTCCTCGTAAGCCCATATTATTTTGAATTGAACCCTTGGGTTTCATTTGTTTGTAAAACGAATGAGGCTGAACGAAGTGACGCCCAATTCCTCGTAAGCCCATGCGCGTTTTACATAAATCTTTAAAAAATATTTTTCTATCTTATTATATGGCATTTAACTTTTTATACAACTTATTCAAGAAGAAAATTTATTGTCAATATTGCGGGGTAAAAATCGATGGTGGGTTTGTCGCCAATAACGGCAGGGTTTACTGCAGAAATAACGATGCTTCCTGTCTTATTGAAGTATCAAGAAATTCCAGTCTTAAATTTGATTATCAAACTTCTGAAGAAATACAAAAAGGAATAGGAAAAAAAACAATAACTCATTTTGGGAAACTTGAAAAATCTCTTAAGAAAGAATGAGTCAGATAGTTTTTTATATTTCTAATCGGTTCTCTTGAGATGGAAAAAACGACTGCCAAGCCCGGCGATTATGTTGAAATTCATCTTACAAAATTAATTTACGAAGGAGTGCTTTTGGAGAGCCCTGAGACTGAAAAAAGTTTTGTTCTTTTGAAACTTGATTCCGGATACAATATGGGTTTTAACAGAAAAGATATTTTGAAAATTGTCCTTCTGAAAAAAGCGATTGAAGGTGAGAAAGAAAAAGTTGAAATCAAAAAGAATAATGAGAAAAAAAATATTGCGATGATAATTACGGGGGGAACAATTGCTTCTGTGCTTGACCCTAAAACCGGCGGAGTTCATTCCCTGCAAAAACCTGAAGACTTATTCCAATTTTATCCTGAACTTTTTGAGAAAGTAAATATTGTGAAAGTTGAAATCCCTTTCATGAAAATGTCGGAAGATATGGATTTCAAGGACTGGCAGAAAATTGCGAAAGTTGCTGTTGACTTGCTTAACGATAATAATATTCAGGGAATAATAATTACTCACGGAACAGATACTCTGCATTACACGTCGGCAGCCCTGAGTTTTTTTATCCGAAATCTGAATAAGCCTGTTGTTTTGACTTACAGCCAGAGAAGTATTGACAGGGCTTCCAGCGACGCTGATTTGAATCTGCAGTGCTCTGCTCTCGCTGCGATTTCTGACATCGCTGAAGTAATGCTCGTCGGACACGCGTCGTCAAATGATGATTTTTGCAATGCAATGCCAGGAACAAAAGTCAGGAAACTTCACACTTCACGACGGGATGCTTTCAAAGTTGTAAATGACAAACCTTTTGCAAAAATTTATCCCAATAAAATTGATAGAATTTCTGAATGGAAAATCCGAAATAAAAACAAGGCAAAAACTGACAGCAAATTTGAAGAGAAAATTGCCTTGGTGAAAATTTATCCGGGGCAAAATCCAGACATTCTTGATTATTATGCAAAGAAAGGCTACAAGGGAATTGTTCTGGAATTAACAGGACTTGGACACGCACCGACGAAAAGAGCGCGAAACTCCTGGACTTTGAAACTGAAAGAAATTCAGAAAAAAGGAATTGTAGTCTGTGCAGCGAGCCAATGCATTTTTGGAAGAGTTGATCCTTTGGTTTATTCTAACGGCAGAGAAATTTTAGCGACAGGAGTTATTTATCTTGAAGACATGCTCGCTGAAACTGCTTTGGTAAAACTTGGGTGGGTTTTGGGGCACGAAGATTGGAAGAAAAATAAAAAGATTGTCGTCGAGAAAATGCTCGAAAATATTGCGGGGGAAATTAATAAGAGATTAGAGGAATGAAAATAAAAAAGTTGCTGATAATTTTAATATTGATTTTATTAGTCTGGGGTTTTGTCAGATTTGTCCTCGGGGGAGATGAAGACACCTGGATTAGAGATGCCCAAGGATTTTTAATCAAACACGGAAATCCAGATTAATAATTATTTTCTTCTAAGAAGCAATTTTTTTATCTCGCGAATTTCTCTCTCTGATTTTTTATTTATCTGATAATCGTATTCCATCTTCAGTCTGTCTTTTTGTGATTGCACATTTTGTGACATTAAAATTATCGGGGTGTAAATAACACCGAGACATCCGACGACGAGGTTTAATAAAATAAATGGGGCCGGGTCAAATGGTTCCCCCAATTCATATTCTATGAATATATATCCATTAATAATAATCCAGGTTAATAAAATAGAAATTAAAGAAAGTATAAATCCCCAGCTACCAATAATCTTCGTTACAACATCTGATGCTTTTTGTCCAAATGTTCTCCGATGATGCCTAAATATTGGATGTTCCAAGTGATGGAATTCCTCTTTTTTCATATTATTAATTGGAAAATCCTGTTTATAACTTTTCTTCTAATTTATTTATAACTACCTAGGGGTTACAAAAGGAAGATTTAAATAGGATAAAAAATTGAGAATTTTATGAAAAAGTAAATATAAAATTTACAATTTCACTCTATAAATAAAATGAAAAAGAAAGCATTACTCGTTTATGGAAATCCTAATCAAAAGGATAATCCACAAGAGTTTTACAAAAATTGCGAAAGAGATATAAAAATCATGTCAGAAATAGCTGAAGCCGACGGATATGATATCTGCAAGATTCAAGATTTTGATTTGGAGAAAAAACTTCAAGAATATACAAACAAAGATATGAATTCTTTTTTATTTTATTTTACCGGGCATGCCTGTCAGGCTTTATTGGGAAATCTTACTGCAAGTTTTGATTTAGATCCTTTTTTTGAATTAATTGATAAAATTAAGGGCGAAAAAATTGTCATCTTAGACTCCTGCACACAAAAATATATTCCTTCGAGAAAATTCTCTAAAAACACAAAAGTTTTCGGAGGAGATGAAATTGATAAGGAATCTGGTTTATCCAAATTATTTTTTGACGCAGTAATGTGCTATAATAAAAAACTGGAAGAAATAGACAAGAAAACTTTTGATGAAATGAAACACAACTGGGTTTATGTCGGAGAAGTTGCATAATTAGAAACTATCTTAATCATCTTTCTAAAATTTAATAAAGTCTTTCCTCTCTATTTTTCTATGGAATCCGGAGAGAAAATTGATTATGAAAAAATAGGTTTTAAATCTGGATTGGAAATTCACCAGCAACTTGACACCAAAAAATTATTTTGCAACTGCCCGTCGGTGCTGAGACAGGATGAGCCTGATTTTACTGTCAAGAGAAAACTTCACGCGGTTGCAGGGGAGAGCGGGGAAATTGACGTCGCTGCTAAACACGAGGCTGAAAAAGAAAAAACTTTTACTTACGAAGGTTATGATACGACTTGTCTTGTTGAACTTGACGAGATGCCCCCTTATGAAATAAATCAGGAAGCGCTGAAAATTGTTCTGCAGGTTGCTATTCTGCTTAACGCGAGAATTTTTCCAATTACGCAAATAATGAGAAAGACAGTTATCGACGGGAGCAACACTTCCGGATTTCAGAGGACAGTTTTGATTGCACACGACGGCTGGGTTATCACCAAAGCTGGAAGGGTTGGAATTCAGAGCATTTGCCTTGAAGAAGATGCAGCGAGAATAATTGAACGAAAAGAAAATTCTGCAACTTACAGACTTGACAGACTTGGAATTCCTCTGATTGAAATTGCGACTGCTCCTGACATGAAAGACGCTGAACAAGTTAAGGAAGTTGCCCTCCATATAGGGAAAATTTTGAGAAGCTGTAAAATAAAAAGGGGAATCGGAACAATAAGACAGGATATTAATGTTTCAATACGGGAAGGAGACAGAGTTGAGATTAAAGGTTTTCAAGAGCCGTCGATGATGACTAAAACGATTGATAATGAAATTGAAAGACAGCAGTTTCTTATCAAGTCCGGGAAAAGAGTTCACGGGGAAGTCAGAAATGCTTTACCCGACGGAAAAACCGAATTTTTGCGTCCAATTCCCGGAGCTGCGAGAATGTATCCAGAGACAGATTTGCCGTTGCTGAAAATCTCCAGAGATTTGCTAAACGAAGTCAAGAAAAATCTTCCCAAATTAAGAGAAGAGATTGAAGAAGATTTGAATAAGATTGGCTTGAACGAAGAGATGATTCGACTTTTATTCAAGCAGAATAAAATTGAGGAGTTCAAGGAATTACTTAATATTCTTAATGAACCGAAGCTGATTGCCAAAATTTTGCTGGTTTTCCCGAAGGAAATTGCTTCTCACAAGAAAAAATCTATTGAGGAAATTTTAGATGTTCTGAATAAAGATATCATGATTTTTGCTGTTGAATCTTTGAAGAAAAAGAAAATTTCAAAGGAGCAGATTAAATCTGTTCTGGAAAAAATCAGCGACGGAGAATCTCCTGAAAATGCTATTGAGTTCAAGAAACACGAAGGAAATATTGAAGAGGAAGTTTTGAAAATAATCAAATCAAAACCAGGACTTTCTGAAAATGCTTACATGGGTTTGGTTATGAAAAACATAAAAGGTATAAATGGCGGAGAAGCTATGGAGATGATTAGGAAGCTGATGAAATAAGTGTATTCTCTCTTTAATGGTAACATTTAAATATATTTAATCTCTTGGAAAATTATGGAAGCAATTAATGTTCGGTTTCCAAATAATAGAACGTATTCACTATTCCCCGAGAGAAATACTATTCAAAAGTATGGACTATCTTTTCCTTCTGAAATCGATAACAGAACTTTGTTTATCACAGGACTTTCAGGAACAGGAAAATCTACTTTTGTCAGAAAAATTTGTGATGAGGAAAAAATTCCTTACTTTGGACAGACATTTGTATTCCTAAAAGAATCTCCTGAAATCTATCGTGCTCCCCATGTTCGTAATATTCCTTTAAGAAATTTATCTAATAACAAAATAATAGACGGACATTTTTTATTCAATTTTCCTTCCTGGGATAAACCGATACATGCACATGGCGATGAAGTCTGCAATTCAGATTATGACTTTTTAGATACAGAAAAAGATTTTAGCATTGACAGTGAAATTAATAACAAAATAATTTTTGAATTCAGACAACTAGAACCTTCTTTAATTCAGGAAGCGAGAAAGAAAAGACATGAAGAAGCAATTTTAGGAAATCCGTTATTTAAAAATCATACTTACAGAGCTCATAGCATAGAGCAAATAGAAAAGGGAGAATATTTACTTTATCTAACTGCACATAAATTTTTTGAACAAGGTGCAGATGTTTTTATTAGAACAAGTTTCTACGGGGAACCTTTGAGATTTGTTAAATAATTAATTTAATAAACGGGGTTTCTTTTTTAGAAAAAAAGAAACTACACTGGTAGAAAAAACTATAAATCCCTAAGAATTATGAAATAAATATGGAAAGGAAATATATTTCAGATATTAAATCAGGGGAAAATGTTCTGCTGAAAGGCTGGGTTTATGAACTTAGAGATTTGGCAAAATTAAAATTCTTTTTACTTCGGGATTCTTCTGGAATTATTCAGTGCATTGTAAAAGACAAGAAACTCATGGAGCGTTTTCCTGAACTGACTTTGGAATCTGTTGTTGAAGTTAAAGGACAAGTTAAGAAAGCAGATATCAAGGCAGAGTTTGCTAGGAAAGATGCAGAGATTGAAGTTTCTGATTTTGAAATTATCAGCGTCGCTGAAAAACTTCCGATTCACATAAATGAGAAGACAACTACGACGGAATTTTCGACGAGACTTGATTACAGATTTCTTGATATCAGGAAACCAAAAGTTTATGCTATCTTTAAAATCGAAGCGACGATTATGCAGGCTTACAGAGAATTCATGATAAAAGAAGGAGCAATGGAGGCGGTTTTCCCGTCGGTAATCAGCGCGAGTTCTGAAGGCGGAACTGAATTGTTTAAATTAAAATATTTCGAGCATAACGCTTTTTTGAGCCAGAGCTGTCAGTTATACAAACAAATGCTCGCCTGTTCGATTGAAAAAGTTTTTACCATTTTCACTGTTTGGCGAGCAGAGAAACATAACACTCTGAGACATCTGAATGAATCGAGACAACTGGATTTTGAAATGGCTTTTGCCGACGAGTTTGATGTGATGGAAATTATGGGAAAGTGCGTTCAATATATTATTAAGAAAGTTTTGGAAGTGAATAAAGAGGAACTTAAGGTTTTGGAAGTTGATTTGAAAGTTCCGAAAATGAAATCCATGACGTTTGAAGAAGTTTCTGAACTCATGAAAAAAAATAAAATTCACGTCGAGAAAGATGACTTGACTCCTGAAGCAGAAAAGAAAATTGGGGAATTATATCCTGACACAATTGTTTTTGTCCACGACTGGCCTTTGAAAGGAAAGCCATTTTACATTATGCCAAAAGGAAATGATTTGTCCCGCGGTTTTGACGCGATTTACAAAGGCATGGAACTTACTTCCGGCGGGCAGAGAGTTCATATTCCTAATATATTAATAGAAAGATTGACAGCGAAAGGCTTAAATCCTAAAAATTTCACGGCTTATATTGACAGCTTTAGATACGGCGCACCTCCTCACGCTGGCTGGGGAATGGGGCTTGAAAGATTGACAATGTTAATGCTGGGCTTGGAAAATATCAGGGAAGTTGTTTTATTCCCACGAGACCGAACGCGATTAACGCCTTAGGTCTACTCCAAATTATAAATAATTTGTCGGGAGACAGAACAAGACTAACACCATGAAATTTATATCAATTCAAAATGCAATGGAAAAGGGTTCTGGAAAAGTAGCTGTGCGTGGGTGGGTTTACCGAGAGAGAGGAAGCAACAAAATGAAATTTATTGTTCTGCGTGATTCGACAAATATTATCCAGTGTGTTTTGTCGAGGGAAAAATTTGAAAAACAATGGAAAGATATTGACAGTCTGATGGTTGAGAGCTCTGTTGAAATCGGGGGAGAAATTAAAAAAGACAGCCGAGCTCCAACAGGTTTTGAAATCAGCGTCGATAAAATCAACATTGTTCACAAATCAGAAGATTTTCCAATCAACAAAGATTTGAATGAAGAGCTTTTGGGAGACAGAAGACACCTTTGGCTGAGAAGCAGAAAAATGATTGCTATTATGAAAATTCGTTCTACTATTTTGCAGGCAATCAGAGAACACTGGATTAAGAAAGGTTTTTACGAATATCACAGTCCTGAAATTCTCGGAATGTCATGCGAAGGCGGTTCAACTTTATTCAAAATGGATTATTTTGGAAAACCAGCTTATCTTAGTCAGACCTGGCAACTGCACGCTGAACCTGCAATTTTTGCTTTGGAAAAAATATTTACAATTCAACCGGCATTCAGAGCAGAGAAATCAAAAACATCGAGACATCTTGCTGAACTTTGGATGGCAGAAATGGAAGCAGCCTGGTGGGAATTTAAGGATTTACAAGACGATGCTGAAGAAATAATTAAAGACGTTGTGAAAAAAGTTTTAGAAAATAATAAACCTGAACTTGAAGTTTTGGAACGTGATGTGAATAAATTAAAACCAGTTATAAACAAGAAATTTCCGAGGATGACTTATACTGAAGCTTTGAAATTGCTGAAGGAAAAGAAAAAAATCAGCATTCTGTGGGGGAAGGATTTGAGAACAATTGAAGAGGATAAACTCTCTGAATTATTCGACACTCCTATTATTGTAACAGAATATCCGAAGGCAATTAAAGCTTTTTACATGAAAGAATCTCCAAAAAGTCCGAAGGAAGGAAAAGTTGTTTTGGGTTTTGACATGATTGGGCCTGAAGGTTACGGGGAATTAATCGGTGCTTCACAGAGAGAGGAAAATATTGAAAAAATTAAAGAGAATCTTAAGAAACAAGGCGAGGATTGCAGCAAGTATGAATTCTATTTGGACACAAGAAAATACGGCAGTGTTCCTCACGGAGGATATGGGATGGGTGTTGAAAGAATCATCTCCTGGATTTGCGGTTTATCGACGATAAAGGATGCAATTGCCTTTCCAAGAACTGCAACACGATTAACTCCTTAATTCTATATAATAAGGTTTAAATATTTGAGGAATTCTAAGTTTCAAGCATGGAAAACAATAAACAAGAAAATCATTTTCATCATCAGAAATTAAGTTCATTTGAGAAAAAATTAATCCACGACAGGACAGATTATCCTGTTATCTCTTTAATCGACGCTTTAACTCCCGAACAGATTCAGAAGATAAATGATTCTATTCTCTATAAATCAGAATACTTAAAACATTCCTGTCTTATGCAAATGGACTGGATAAATAATTTCATGTACTTCTGGGGGGAAAAAAATAAAGAAGACCCGAAAGATAACCCTCACTGCCTTGAAGATTTCCGTGAAAGCATCCATCCTCTGAGATACCGACTTTGGTTTGCTGTTCACTATCCTGAGGAAGTTGAAATATTGGAAAATAAAGGCGATTATAAATTAACTAAAGATTTTTTGGAAGAGGCAAGAAAAGAATACAAACTTGCCTGTCTGCGAAATAAAAAATAAAATGAAAAAAATAATTGCATCAGGACCAGTTATCGTTTGCGACAACAGATTGTTAGTCACCCTCGATAAAAAAGATAATTTTTACAAACTTCCCGGAGGAACTGTGAAAGGAAAAGACAGTCTTGAAGAAACTTGCCGACGGGAACTCAAGGAAGAAACAGGATTCGAATGCAGAATTTTAAAAAAATTGCATACGATGAAATTGAATAAAAATCCGTCGACAAAAGAAAAAATGAAAATTGAACTGCATCATTATAAATGTGAATTAATCAATTCTCCGACGGATTACAAATCTTTTGAACATAACGGACATAAGGTTGCCTGGATTTATTTATACAAAATAATTGAAGGATTGTATTCTGTTGCGCCAAATATTCCTTTTTTAATTTTGGAAAATGATATTAATGCCGACATAAAATAATAATTCTCCGTCGGTAAATCATAAAAATAAAAATAAAAAATAAATTTTGCAAAAATCGATAGATTTTTAAATGTCGGGTATTTTATATTTCCAGAATGAAGGGGAAGACAAAAAAAGAGGATACGAAGAGAAGATTTGCACAGGAATTTGCTATACTATTAATCTTAGTTGTTTCTGTAGGAATTTTATTTTTCTATTCAAGTGTTAATTTTACAGGTTATGCTACTTTTAGTGAATATGCAAATCAATCATCATGTCAAACAGCAGGATATACTTGGGAAGATTTAACAGTACAAAACTGCACTACGGTAGCTACATGCGTAAATCAAACAAATAATTGTGAACCCTGTATTAATTCTCAGAATGTAAATGGAACTCAAGTTTGCCTTAATTGGACTCAATGTACTAATCAAACATGCACTAACAATGAAGTATGTGTTCCTGTTGTAACTGGCGGACAATGTACTGGAAATTGTGATTCTTCTCATCTAAACTTATGCTCTAATGAAACAGCTTGTAACAGCGCAATGGGTGCAGGTAATTATTGGTATGCTAATGCTTGTCACTCTACACAATGTACTCCTAAGACTTGTGGTTCTTTAGGTTATAATTGTGAAATTTGGAGTGATGGATGCGGGGGAACAGTAGACTGTGGAACTTGTGCTGATGGGGCTGTGTGTAGTTCAGGAGTATGCCCAACTACTACTGGAGGAACAACTGAAGAAACTTCTGAAGAATCATCTGAAGAAGAAAGTAGCGAAAGTAGTGAAGAAGGATCAAGTGGCAGTCAAATTACTGTTGCAGCAATTAGAAAAAAGACATGTGTACCTGACTGGGAATGCGGAGAATGGCAAGAATGTATAAATAATCAACAGATAAGAGTTTGTACTGATGTGAATAAATGTGGATTTGAAGATGGAATTCCAACAACATCTCAAGCTTGTACCTCTGAAACTTGTTCAGATAAAATAAAGAACCAAGATGAAACAGGAGTTGATTGTGGGGGAAGTACATGTAAGAAATGCGGTGGATTCTTCACAATTGTAGGTAGTTCAATCTCAGGAGCAATTAATGCCAGTACTGATTTTGTTTTGAAAGGAATGTTTGGAAGTTTACCTAAAGCAATTATCTCAATCTTTGTATTAGCTTTCATTATAGGCGGAATTATTGTAGCAAGATTATTCGTCCTAAAGAAGAAAGTTAAGATAGACTTTAGATTAATGTTATCTAAATTTGGAAACTTGAAAAATATCTTCAACAAATTTAAGTCTTCTAACTGATAAGATTCTCTTGATTAATACCACAATTTAACTTTACTATTGTTTGATTTAAATCTTTTAGAACACAAAAGTTTTAAAGTAATTTTTTCTTTTCTTTAATATGAAGTTTGGAGATATCGAAATCAAATGGCTCGGACATTCTGGTTTTTTGATTAAGAATCATAAAATTATTTACATTGATCCTTATAACATAAAATCAGATTCTGAAAAAGCAGATATAATTCTTATCACACACAGTCATTATGACCATTGCAGTATCGCTGATATAAAGAATATTATCAAGAATGGGACAAAGATTCTTCTTACTGCTGATTGCCAAAGTAAAATGACAAGATTCGAAATCCCGATAGATATGCAGATTGTCGAGCCAGACCAAGAATTTTCCCTTGGAGAGATTAAAATTTCGACTATTCCTTCTTACAACCCAGAAAAGCCCTTCCATCAAAAATCTGAGGGATGGATTGGTTATTTAATCAAAATTAACGGAGTAATTGTATATCACGCAGGAGATACTGACTTTATCCCTGAAATGCAGAAACTTACAGGATATAAACAGCCAGGCAAGGAATTTATTGCTCTGTTGCCTATTGGAGGAAGATTTACTATGAATGCTGAGGAAGCTGTAGAGGTGGCTAAATTAATCAAACCGACACTTGCAATACCAATTCACTGGGGAAGTTTATTCGGGACTAAGGAAGATGCTGAAGAATTTGTAAGGCTTTGTGAAAAGGACGGCATTCATGCTATTATCCTGGAGAAATCATAAAATGATTTTAGAAAACAATAAAACTTTTGTTTTGGAGAAGGAGTAATGGATTCATTTCAAAAACGAAAACAAGATGTCCTTTCTAAACTGGATAAATCCCATATTGGGAAATGGGACGAGAAAATTGCTGAATTATGTGATAAGATAAATTCTCTTGAAAATTATTACACAACTTCATCTTGCTCTGGAAGAATTATTTTAATGATTGATGCAGAAAAGAAGGGAAAAGATTTGTTTGTCTTTGTAAGTCACGATAAAGTTAGTTTTGAGGAATTGAAAAATGAATTAAGTTTAGCGTTAGATAAAAATTTGAAAGTTAAATTCAAACTTGAACCTTGCATTATTCATATTAACTGCAAAACTTTGGAAGATGCTGAAAAAATTTGTGACAAAGGAAAACTTGCTGGCTGGAAAAAATCAGGAATTATCGGAATGAAAAACGGAATTACCGTCGAGCTGAACAGCACAGAGAAATTAGAGTTTCCTATAATTAGAAATAAAAAAATTTTGGTTGATGATGATTTTCTTAAAATTGCCGTCGATGAAGCGAATAAGAAGCTGGAGAAAGTTTGGGTGAAGATTGAGAAATTGGAAGGAATGATAAAATAACTACTCCTCCGAGAACATAATTATTTAAAAATAAGAAGCGCCTCGCTTTCTTAATATTAATTTAAACGTCAAGTAGATTAAATTAACATTCGTCGGTGAGGCACTCTTTCTTTACAAATAAATGGAAATGTGTGAAATATTTAAACATTTCGTTAAAATAAAATACATTTCCGACTTTGCTTAGCAAATGAAAAAATATAATGATAAAGGAGGAATAGAAAGATGGTATTAGATTTTGCAAAAGAAGCGATTGATAACGCAAGCACGCACAGCATTAACTTCGACGAATTGAGAGCTGGAAAAGCAAACATCAAAGTTGTCGGGGTTGGGGGCTGCGGGTGTAACATGGTTACTTGGCTTTTCAACAAAGGAATCAGCGGTGCTACTGTTTATGCTACTAACACAGACGCTCTTCACCTTAGTGTTTCCAAATCCGACGAGAAAATTCTTATAGGGAAAGAATTGACAAGAGGACTTGGATGCGGTGGTATGCCTCAGAGAGGAAGAGAAGCTGCTAAAGAAGCTTTAGCTGAATTGAAAAAAGCTGTAGGAAGTGCAGATATGGTCTTTGTCCTTGCTGGAATGGGCGGGGGAACAGGAACAGGAGCAGCACCAGTTATTTCTCAAATTGCTAAAGAATCCGGAGCTGTAGTTATAGGGGTTGTCACAATGCCTTTCGAATCAGAGAGAGCAAGAATTGACAAAGCAGAATTCGGGTTGCAGGAATTGAGAGAAGTTACAGACACAACAATTGTTCTTGACAATAACAGACTTGTAGACATTGCAGGACAGCTGCCAATTGAACAGGCATTTGCTGTTGCTAATGAACTTGTCAGTACAATGGTTAAAGGTATTGTTGAAACAATTACATTGCCAAGCTTGATTAATCTCGACTATGCAGACGTTTCAGCTATCATGAAAGATGGCGGTGTTGCTGTTATCGGAATTGGAGAGGCAGACACACAGAATAAAGTTATGGAATCTGTTCAGCAGGCTCTTACACATCCTCTACTTGACGTGGATTACAAGGGAGCTACTGGAGCTTTGATACACGTAACCTGCGGGCCTGACTTGAAATTAGAAGAATTTGACTTGATTGGCAGAGTTGTTTCTGAAAACTTGAATCCAGAAGCTAACGTAATTATTGGAGCAAGAATCAGCAAAGAATTCACAGGAAAAGTCAGAGTGATAACAATAATGACTGGAGTCAAATCTCCATATGTTCTTGGAAGAGACATTGAAGAAAGTTCTTCATCATCAAGAGCACCTTCAAAAGAAATGTCTGATTTAGGAATAGAAGTCTGGAGATAAGAACTAATTAAGAAAAAGGAATTTTTTATTTTATTTTTTCCTTTTTATTTTTTAAGAATTATTTTGGTCTGAAATTTGAATCTAGTTCTACAGTTAATTCCTTTTTAATACCTGCTTCAAGACATAAATCAACTAACCTTTTTCGTTTTTTATAATTAATAGGATTTACTGATACTAATTTTAAATAAAAATTTTCATCTCCCTCTGGACTATAATATTTTGAACCCTTAAAAAAAACATAATCTCCATCCGGCATTATAAAATGATTAAACCAGCTTACAACAATTGAATCTCTGTCTCCTTTATCTTCTAATCCCCTATCTAAATAAAACCCCTTGTCTTTGGCTAATTCATCAACTTTTTTTGGTATCTCATAATATCCATCTTTATTTAAGTCTGCTCTAATCTCCATTGTGTAATATTTATTTTGCATTTTTTTATTAGAAAATAACCCTTTAAAAATATTTATTCAACTCCCCCCTCTTCTTTTTTCATCTGGACATTTCCGTACCTGTTGAAATATAAAATCCTGTCCAAATCTATTTTTGCTTTTCTTGTCATTGGTTTTTCTAATTCATACCCTATCGGAAAAACTGCGTCGACGTCGGTGTCTTCAGGAATTTTTAATATCTCTTTAATTTGCCCTTCGACAAAATGCCCCACCCAGCATGTTGACAAACCCGATTCAATTATTTTCAGGAAGAAGTTTTCCACTGCTGCTCCTGCCTGATATTTTGCGTAACATCCTCCTTTTTTTCCGTAGAGATTTATTGTTCTTGCCGGATTTGAACAGACAACGACGACAAATTTTGCCTGCGCGACAAAATCCTGCTGACAAGCTTTTGCAATCCGATTTATCTTTTCCTCGTCGGAAACAAGAATAAATTTCAATGTGTAATTCCCGCCCGCCATTGGTGCATATCTTGCGGAGTCAATGCATTCGATAATTGTTCTCCAGTCAGGTTTCTTTTTTGGATTAAACTTCCTGACACAACGCCTGTTCTGAATTGCCTTGTCTAAATCCATAAAGAAATAAGCAGAATAAGATTTATAAATTATATTTTTCTTAAAATATCATGGGAACATATCCACCAGATCCAAAGAAAAGAAAACTTGACTACAACATCGCTCAGAACATTTATGACGATTTTGCAAAAACTTGCAGTCGAAAAGGTTTTGCACCACAAGTTATCTTAGAAAAATTAATGGCTAAGTTTAACCAGACTGGGCAGATTTAAAATTTCTCAGCGAGTATTGCCTTATCATTTTTATCGTCGGTAAACAATGAAATTTCTTTATTTCCTGATAACTGATTCTCATAAAAATTTCTGACTTTCCAGTAATCTTTAGGTTCTATGTTGTACCTAAGAACAATTTTTCCAACTCGCGACCCCGCTTGTTCGGCACCATCCTCTCCTCCGCGAAATCGCTCGGCCCCAATATTCTTTAAATTTTGCAGAATTTCTTTTTGTTCATTTTTGCAGGTGGTTAAAATTTTATATCCTGTCAGGAAATTTGAATTAATCTTTTTATCTGACACTAAAACTGGCTTGTTTAATTCTAAAACTGAGGCGCTAAATTTTGATGATAATTCTGGAAGTAAACCAGCGACGATAATTGCCGGGGATATGACATACAAAAATTCCGGATTTGAAATTTTACTTATTTTTGACTTTGGCTGATTTATTATCTTCTCTCTGTCCGGAAGAGAAATTGCTGAAATATCTGATTGTTTTAATTCATTGAAATAAAGAGTCAATCGATTAAGTTGGTTGTTTAATGAAATGAATTCTCGTTCGAAGTTATAATCAAAGTTTTCTGTCTTTGTGAAAGGCGGAATTTCAATTGCAATTTTTGATGTTATCAACGAGAAAGTTTCAAGAAGTTTTTTTATTGACGGTTTTATACTTTCAAGAGTCCTCTCTCCTTTTTCAGCACGTTCTGTATCGCAGAAAATTATTTCTGGCTGAAAGTTTTTTATTTTCTCGATGGCATTTTTTGAAAGAGCGTCAGCAACTAAAACTTCAACATTTTCAATTTTAAGCTTTTTCAAATTCTGAATCAGAATATTCGCACTGCTTTTATCAGATTCAACTGCAAGAACTTTTTTGCAAACTTTTGCAAAAGCAAAAGTTTGTCCGCCAATCCCAGCGCCGATTTCAACTAACCTCGCGCATTTTAATTTATCGGCGCGATAAACAGCAACGACGCCAGGAGTTGCAAATCTTAGATATTTTTCTGGAACTTTCAATTTATCCTGATGGAGAATTGGTTGTTTTGGAGCACGCATTTTAAGTAAAGCGTCCCGGATAGTAAACTCGCAAGCCCACTCGCTTATCACTGACCCTCGTCTCGTGAACTTGCTCGCTCGAACCGGTTCTCGCCTTGATTTAGTTACGTCCCGGATAGGACTCGAACCTATGACCTCATGGTTAACAGCCACGCGCTCTAGCCAACTGAGCTACCGGGACATTTAATTACATATCTTAGTAGCGAATGAATGCATTTTAAGCATTTCTACCACTGTAGTTTCTTTTCTAAAGAAACCCAGTGAGCTACCGGGACATACTAATCTGAAAAAGAGATGATATATAAAATTATTCTTTAGTCTTTTTTCCTTTCTTTTTCTGCTCTTTTAGCCCCAAATCAATAATAGGCTGAACCTGATGTTTTTCGAGGAAAGAATAAACATTTGCCTGTTTGCTTCCCTGGATTATTGAAACAACTGCTTCCTGCACATTTTTTATCTTTTCAGGAGCACAGATTATTCCGACTTCGTTGCCCTTTATCTCAAAAAAACATTCTGTCAAATTACTTAACGTCCTTAACGTTTTCCCACCTTTTCCAATAATTCTTGCTCTTATTGTTTCCAAATCTTTTCTCCTCGTGAAATCTTTTATATTCAATATCTCAAAAAGGAAATCATATTTTTTTATCATCAATGCAACTGGGGGGCGAAACCCGAAATTAATTGCTTCAATAACTTTTTCTGCAATATATTCATCTTCAGGTTTTCCTTCTGCTGAGATGTTTTGATCCTCAATTGTTATTTTTACGTTCAGGATTCTTTCAAGCTTTTTTTTGCTTTCGATTATTTTTTCAATATTATCAGAAGTTATCATTTTGTTATAAAGAGGTTGTAGGTTTTAAGATTTTTGTTTAAAATTCTGATTTTTCTGTTTTAAGATAGCCGTTCTTTTTCAGCCATTCAACCTGATTTGGCTTGTATTTTAGAATTACATCCCCCTTATCTTTGTCAAGTTCCCACGGCTCTACAATCACAACATCGCCGGGGCGCAGCCAAAGTTTTCTCTTCAATCTTCCAGGAACTCTTGAATTTCTCATTTTTCCGTCGGAGCAATTCACCATCATTTTATTTCCTCCAAGCCTCTGTTCAATAACTCCGATTACTTCACTTCCTCTTGGCAATGGAGCTCTGCTTATTACCTGCTGTTCTCCGTTTTCATTTTCTTCTGCGTTAATATCTACAAATTCTTCTTCGGGCATGATTATAAAATTAGAATGCTGTTTATAAATTTGTTGAATATAAATCCTTAAAAATAAAATAACTTTATTCCTTTATGACAGAAGGTTGTTTCATTCTTAGACTGAGAAAATTTTCTTCTCCTACCTCCAAAAATGATGAAAATTTATCTAACACAAATAATTTAGAAAAGAAATTTAAAGAACTTGGATTTAATATTTTTGGCTTTGAAAAAATTGGCGAAGTATATGATAAATTGTTATTAAACAGGCCTTCTTCTTTTTACGATGATGACAGGAGAGTTATCTTGTCTGTTCTTAGTGAAATTAGTTCCCTTTACGACCTTTATGAATCTTATAAGAGAATTTAGAATTATAACAAAACTAAAGCAAAAGGTATCCCGTTAATTTCTTTTATTCCTTCCTGGTTGATTATTCCTGTCTTTAATGCAAGAGCGATTGAGTTTTTCCCGACGATATTGAATGTCGCGTCTTCTCCCAGCATATTATTAATTATCTTCGTAACTTCTTTTTCATCTGCTTCTTTTCCTTTATAGAAATTTTCCTTCACGTCAAGCTGAAACTTTCCACTTTCAAATTTTTTACCAAGAAGCTCTTTATCACATATCGCGACAACATCCCTGTAGGATTTTATAACATTAATACAAAACTGCATAATAAATAAGAAAAAAAATTAATTAATAAACTCTCTTATTTGTTCTTAGCTGCAAAATCTTTTGAAACGACACGCCAGCAGTCATAAGAACCTGTTGGAGATTTTGTAACAGCGAAAGAACGACCGCCCTTATGGACGATTTTATAGTTCTCTGTTTTGAACTTTTTCTTTGTTTTCACATCGAAAAATTCTAAATTTTCTTTAGCCATTTTTCCTCCTTTAATTTATTTCTTGCCCATCATTCTGCAGACAGTAGTTCCGCATTTAGAGCATTTTCCCTTCATCATCGTAGTTCCCCGTGAAGTTTTAGTTTCTTTCCCGTCTTTCATCTGCACACTTTCCTTGCATTTAACACAATAAGCTTCAACCATTTTTCCTCCTTGTTTAATAATTTATTAAGACAAATTCTATGAATCTGTAAAATTTAGAGTTCAATTCCTCTTTTAAATGTTTTGTGTAAGACACCTTATCGGTTTCTTGACATTCAATTTCCCTTTACAATACTACTCACGGTTGATACTGTTAAATTTTACTTCTAACAGAATGCTTTTACTCGCGACCCCACTCATTGCCTTTTATCTTTGCCCGCATTCGTGAAATCGTTCGGCTCCGCAGCGTCGCAAAACTAAATCTTACTTCTAACAGAATGTTTTGCTCCGCATGCCAGACATTTTATGAATGCCAGTCTGTCTTCTTTAACAAGTTCTGTGTCTGGTTTTCCGCAGCTTTTACATACGACAAATTCTTTTACATACTGCTCTATTTTCTGATTTATTTTTGCACTCGGGACGTTCATATTAAGAATCAGCCTGTCTCCTTCTTTTTGTCCTGCTACTGCGAGTTCTCTCAGCAAGAATTTCTGAAAATGCTCGGGGTTTCTCCTTATATAATCTGCAATCTGCAAGAAATTCGTGATAATAGTTTTCTTTCCTTCGAAATGCCCTGCTACTTTTGGTATTTCAAATCTTTCACCAGAACTTGAAATTGGTTTTATTTTCTCATATGCTTCGTTAAGTAATTGTTCATAATCTTCCATGAAAATTATACAGAGAATGAGTTTATAAATCTTAAATTGGTTCCCACCCAACTCGCGACCCCGCTCATTCATCACTGACCCTACTTTCGCGAAATCGCTCGCCCACCCACGACGGAATGAATTGGTATCACCTCTTTTTCTTGAAATTAATTATAAAATAATTATTATTGAATATATTTTATCCCAGCCAGCGGACTTTTCCTGGGCGGGGTTCGAAAATAATTCCTTCCTCGAGGAGTTTTTTAATTTCCTGATTTATCATGTCAGGAGAAACATCGCGGAAATTTAATATCATAGAATCAATTTCAATTCCTCCGTCTTTTTCTCCTTCTTTTATTTTGTCGAGGATTTTATCTTTCAGAGCCACAATCTGCTCTTTTGCAAGAGGAACGCTGTTTTTATTTTTCTCTCTTTCAAGTTCAAGTTTTCTTATCAGAAGATATTTTGTATCCTGCTCTCTTATTATTTCGGGCGCGATGTAAGTTTCATTATTGAAATTTCTCAAATTTCCTACGATAAGAACTGTCTGTCCCTGAAAAACATTTTTGAATTTGCCGACGTCATCACCGAAGAATTTTAATTTTATTTGTCCGCTTCCGTCGTCGAGAGTGAGAAAGCAATATCTTTTTTCACCTTCATTTTCATATTTGTCTGTTATGTTTCCGATTATATTTACTCTAATTATTTTCTTGTCTCCAAGTTCAAGGAAAGCGAACCTTTCTCCGTCGAAGATTGGTTTTCCAATAAGAATATCTCCGATTCGAAATTTGTATGCAACATTTCGTTTAAATTGTGAATCTGTCATTTCCTTCTCTTTTAATATTTTAAAAAAATGAATATTGTTTTTAAAGATTTATTTACTCAACTCGCGAAATCGCTCACTAATTAACTGCTTGACCTGCTAACATAACCTCTTTTTGGACTAAAAATTTCTCCCGAGATTCTTAATTTTTCTATTGCTTCTTCAATCTCTGATTTTTCCATTTTTCCCTCGAGCTCTTTCTCAATCTCTTCGAGAGGAATCATTTTTCCGACTTTACTTTCCAAATCAATTATCACATCTCTTGCTGTCATTATTTTTCCCCTCTGAGAGGATGAAAACCTTCCTGATATTCTGTCGATGTCAAAAGTTTTTGATTCATAATCATAGCCAACCTGCATAAGATAATATTTCATCAGTTCTATTGAGATTTTTGCATCTTCCCTTGTAACTTTTTTGCTCAGTTTTATTTTGGCCGAAGCTTCTGCCATTCTTATCAGTGCCTGCAACTGTCTCGCTGAAATTGGAATCGGACGCAATCCTGACTCAACAGCGACGGGTTTATTCCTTAATTCAACGTAAAAATTTTTTATTTCTTCAACTGCGTCGTCTGTGAGTTCTGGTCTTATTTTCTGTTTTGCATATGCGACATATTTTCTAAAGAGTTCTCTCGGGATAAACATTCCTTCTCCTTCTCTTTGGTGTTCATGAAGAACGTGCTCTGCAATTCTTTCATCTTTCTGCCTGTCAGGAATATCTCTTAATGTAAAAATAATATCAAATCTGTTAATCAGCGTCGGTGGTAAATCAATCTGCTGTGCAATCGGCTGGCTTGGGTCGAATCTGCCGAATTTGGGGTTTGCTGCTGCAAGGACACTTGTTTCTGCTCTTAGTGTTGCCTGAACATTTGCTTTTGAAACTGTTATTGTCTGCTGTTCCATTGCTTCGTGCATCGCACTCCTGTCATTGGGGTCCATCTTTTCCAATTCATCGACGCAAACTAAACCTTTATTTGCAAGAACCATTGCTCCTGCCTCCAAACTCCAGCCACGCAAATATTCATCTCTTACAACTGTTGCTGTTAATCCTGCACCTGATGCCGATTTACCGACGACATATCTTCCTTTCGGGGAAATGTTTGCCATAAATCCAAGAGTGACTGATTTCGCAACTCCGGGGTCTCCTATCAATAAAATGTGAATATCTCCTCTGCTTTTTTGTCCGTCCTTGTGAGTTTTTTGGACACCGCTGAATAATTGAAGGACTAAAGCTTTTTTTATTTCGTCGTAGCCCCAAATGCTTGGAGTGATGCTTTTTGCAAGGTTTTCAAAAACCATCGGGTCTTCTGAAAGTTCTAGAATTTGCCTTTCATCCTCGTCGCTGATGTCGAGCTCTTCAAAAGTTTCTTCCATCGGGATTATGTTATTTGCTTCAATCGCAAGTTCAAACCTCGTCGACAAACCGCCTGTCTGCAGGGGGACAGGAACTTCTTTTAAGATTCCTATTATTTTTATTCTGCTTCCGGGAGTTGTTTTCTCTTCCATTTTTGGCTCTACTAAATCTTCTTTTACAAAGACATTAATTCTTTTTGGCTGTTCTCCTCCTGAAAGAGATTCCGGGGCTTCTTCGACGACGAGCCTTTGCGTATCAACCATTTCTTTGCTGATTAGTTTAAATCCTCCTCTTCTTCCGCACGAACATCTTGGGGGCTCGCGGAATTTTTTTTCTATCTGCAAAACTGACATTACTGTCCCGCAGCTCGGGCATTCAAATTTTGCATTTACAACCTGAGGACGAACATCAGACGCCTGTCTTATAATTCCTTCAATGACAATCATTTCATTCAGATGCTTCGAACGGATATTCCTGACTTTTATCTCGAGACTTTTTGGAAGATTTATCAGCCTCACACGGGCATTTTTTATTAATCCTGATTCTTCAAAAGCTAATTCAATAATTCTTAAAGCATCTTCTGGATTTGTAAGAATTTCATCAGAAAGTCTGTTAGAGAATTCTGTCAGTTTCATAAATTCAAGGGCTACTACATTTACCCCTTTCCTGATGGATTTCCCCAAGTCTTTCTTGTAAAAATCAAAAAACTTCTTTGCTTCAATTATCAAATCCTCTGTTTTTGATTTCTGCTCTTTTTCTTCCCCCGCCATCTTTAAGAAATAGGGATTTTATTTATATGGATTTCTGTGATTGAATTAGAATAATTATTTACACCAAGAATAAGAATTATCTTTTTTACATAATTCAGATTTTAAAGAATCAATTTGCTTTTGCTGTTCTTTTATTGCCTCGACTAAGACTGGAGTTAAAGAGCCATAATCTACTCCTGTTGCATAAAGTTGTTTATTTCCTTTTGAATCAAAATACCAGTTAGATTTATTTTTTGCATCATCATAACCTACTACTTCTGGAACTATTTTACCTACTTCTTCTGCAATGAAACCCATTCCATGTTCTCCACTATTTTTCCAGTTAAAATAAACTCCTTGCAATTTTAGAATTTTATCTAATGCATTTGGAATTTCTGTTATGTTTTCTTTCCATCTTATAGAAGATTCTTGTCCATATTTTGTTCCTGCCCCCGCAGCGTAAAATACATAACCTGCGCTATAAGTACCATATCCGGTTATTGCTGGACTGCCAAAACTGTATATTCCAGGATTATTCTGTCCTCCATAAGTTCCTACATACAGTTTAGCATAACCAAATGAAGGATATTGTGCAATTGAGACATTTCCATTAAAATAAATATTACCGCTCTTATTTGTTATCCATTGAGAAGAAACAGGACTTGCAGAACAAGACCAAGCTCCTCCAGTTGTCTTTAAGATTTGGTCTTCTGAGCAGGGTTGAATTTCATTTAAATCATGCCCTACCCCTGTTGTTGGATTTGAATAGGCATAAACACCGACGGTAATAATTGTTAAAATTCCTAAAAATATAAATGTATAAAGCCAGCGATTTGAAAAATTGATATTTATATTCAATCCTCTTTTCTTTTTCATATTTATCTTAAGAATAAATAGTTTTTAAATTTTTATGCAGCATATTTCAGATAATTTATCTGGTTGGGAGAAAAAGGAATTATTTTCTTATTTTCGATTACAGGACTCATTAGCTGTTTCTTTGCAATTTGTTCTACGACTTTTTCAATTCTTTCTATATCGCGATGATTATCTCTGATTATACTTCTATAAAAAATTATTTTATGCTGTTCGTCTCTAGTTCCAAGAACCATTTCTCCCAATAAAGTTCCCTGATCATTTCTAACATTATATCTCCCATTCTTTTGAGATATAAGATGAATATTAGCATTCCATCTAAGAGTCATGAAATCCTGTTCTCTTATTCCTTTAATTATATGATTTACCATAATCTTGGCTGGAAAAAGATGTTTAAAAATGTTACTATAAAGTGGTAAAACATTAATCGATGCAGAATTCTCTCAGTAAATTATTTATGAAAATTTATAGAATTATTTGTAATTCTTCAGAGCTTCCTTGACATTCTTCAAAAGCTGGTCCATAGAATCTTCCAACTGCTGTTTGTTTTTTGTTCCTGTGCAGACGAGTTTTCCGTTGCTGAACAGCAAGAAAGTTGCATTTGGTTCAATTAATTTGTAAACTAAACCAGGGAATTGCTCTGGTTCATACTCTGTGTTTTGCATTTCCAATGCGAGAAAATTTAAGTTTAACTTTAAATTTATTGTTCCTGATGCGACGATATTCTGAACTGTGATTTTTGGCTGGGTTGTTATGTTCACGCTGATTTTTTTTAATTGTTTTATAACAGCGTCGATAACCTGACGAACTTGTGTTGTTGATTTTGTTCCTGTGCAGACAAGATTTCCCGACGAGAAAACTAAAACTGCTGATTTTGGCTCTTTAATTCTTAAAACTAAGCCAGGAAAAGTCTCTGGATTATATTCTGTATTCGGCTGTGTTCTTGCAAGTTTTGTCAGTGGAACCGGCTTTCCCAAAGAAGCAGTAGCGACGATGTTTTGTATTTTGTATGTACTTTCTGATGCCATCTTATTTATATTTAAGAAAAAAATCCTTTATAAAGGCTTCGAAGAGAAGTAATAATTATTTTATAACAATCTATTTAAACTCCTTTTTTAATTTCTCAATATGGAAAAAGATATTCCTTTAGTTGAAGTCAAAAATGGATATTTAATCAGGGATTATGATTCTGAACATAATTTTAGAAATTTTGTCAAGAGAGGTTCTGGTTTTTTTGAATATGGTAAACAAGGGGGAAAGCTTTTAGTTTATTTTCAGGGGACTGCTTATTCTTCTAAATTTAAAGATGCTCCTTTTATTGAATCTGCTTATATTCACGATATTTTTGGACCGGGTACTTCTAATGAGAATTTAAAAAAAGAATGTTTGGTTCTTTTAGAAAAATGGATTATTGAAGATTTGAAGAGAGATCCTTTTTGCAAAGAAGATATTAAAATTAATTTTAAAGTAAATGAAATATATTTTAATGATGTATTCGAAGTTTTAGAAAATGTTAAAGTTTCTTTCGGAGCTCTTTGCGCACCAGAATTAAATAAAAATTTACTTTATCCTGTTGTTAATGCCAGATAATTACCCATATTTCCAGTTTCTTTTCTGATTTTCAAAATCTTTTTCAACTTCTTTTAATGTTGTTATGTCCGACGGAGAACGGTCTGGGCGGAGTGCAGTAAATCTTGGAAAACGCAGAGCGAAACCAGAAGAATACGTCGGTGATTTTTGAATTTCCTGATATGTTATAGAAATTACTATCTTGGGTTTTATCTTCACATTTTTACCTTTCTCCTCGGTAATCAATGGTTTGATTTTTTCTGTCAATTCTTCAAAAGAAAATCCTTCTTCTTTTTTCTCCTTGAATCCTGTTCCAACTTTTCCTATTTCCAAAAATTTATTTTTATTTTTATCAAGACAGGAAATTATGAAACTTGAAAGCCAGCCAGAACGTTTTCCTGTTCCGTATTCTGCTCCCGTAATTACCAAATCAAAATCTTTTTCCTCTGGTTTTATTTTCAGCATATGCCCGACTCTGCTTCCGGGATTATATTCTGCGTCGAGATTTTTCATCATCACCCCCTCCTGATTATCTTTCAATGCTCTCCTGTAAAATTCGTTGGCTTTATTTTCGTCTTCGGTAATTATCTGTTTTGAATGAATTATTTTGTAAGGGTGGGGTTCGATAATTTTTCTTATTAGTTCTGTTCTTTTTCTGAAAGGTTCATTAAGGAGAGATTTTCCGTTGTAATACAAGATATCAAAAACATTTATTTCGACAGGCAATTCCTCCTGTAGTTTTTCAATGTCATATTTTCTTCTTATCCTCTGAGAGATAGACTGGAAAGGTTTGTACTCTTTTGTTTTTTTGTCGAAGCCAACTGCTTCTGAATCGAGTATTGCAGAATCTGCTTTTACATATTTTCTGATATAATCTGCGACTTCAGGGAATTGCTTTGTAACATTTTCAAGTCTTCTTGTGAAGAGAATTATTTGGTTTCCTTTTTTGTGAATTATCAATCTGAACCCGTCGTATTTGTATTCTATTGCGCAAGGTTTTCCGACGGCATCGAAACCTTCTTTCACGTTTTTTGCTTTTTGCGCGAGCATTGCTTTAATCGGCTTGCCGATTTCAATTTTAACTTTTCCCAACTCGCTTGTCTTCCCTTTTTTTACAATATCAAAAATAGAAGCCACATCATTTGACTTGTCAATTGCCTCCTGAACTTTTTTTGCACCTTCTTTTTCATCTCTGAAAAAAGCATGAGCCATTGATTCTCTGATTGTGCTGACTTGTATTCCTATTCTCAAATCTCCAATCAAAGTTCTTACAAGATAAAGTGCTTCGACTGGAGAAGCAGAAGTAAGAAGTTCTGTTATCAGGGAAATTTTTTTGTCTATTGTTCCTTTGCCTTCGAGGGCAGGAAGTTTTCTTAAGTTCTCCAAGACTTTTGCCGTCGTCAAAATATGGCTTTCTAATGTATGTTGTTTTTTTGTTTTAGTTAATTTTTCTGCAACTTTTCCCAAATCTCCGAGGGATTTCCACTCTTTCACAACTTTTTCTTTATTTGTCCCTGTCGCTTTTGAAATTGCTTTTATTGCAAGCTGGCTGGAGATTCCAATTTTTCTCTCGTCGTAATCAGGATAAATATTTCCTAACAGCAAATATAAAACTTCCCTGTCTGACGCATCAAGGTGCTTTAAAAAATCTGAGAGAATTTCTATTTTTTCCAGCCTTTTTGTCGTCGAAGAAACCGATTCATATAACTCTGCAAGTTTCAGATATCTCATACTTCACCTTTCTGATTAAAAGAAAAAAGAGTTTTTAGACTTTTTTAGTTATGTCTTAATCCACGGGATTTTTTTGCTGTGCTTGTCAATCCTCTCATTACTCTGCTTCTGTGTTTTTGACTTGAAATCCAGTTTATTGTCTTGTCGTTTTTTATTTCTGGTCTTTCAGGGTCAACTAATATGACTTCAAAGAAATAATTCATTCCGTCTTTTCCGACGTTGTAAGAATTAAGGACTTCGAGATTCTGGAATTTTCTTGCTACTCTCTGTTCTGCAATTCCTTTGTAATTCATCTGCAGATTTTTTCTTGTATGCATTCTTTTACTTCTTCTTGCTTTTACAGGACGCTGTCTTTTGTGCCCGCCTCTTTTTAATCTGACACGAACTACAACAAATCCTTTTTTATCTTTGTAGCCAAGAGCTCTTGCCCTGTCCAATCTCAGAGGTTTTTCGACTCTTGTGAAAACTTCGCCCTTACGCCACTCTACCATTCTTTGTCTGAGAGTCTCTGCGTCGGGTTTTTTCCACGCCTGCTTAATATAATGATACATACCTTTAGTCATAAATTATTTAGAAAAAGTTTATTTTTAAAGCTTGGGGTAATGAGACTCTCCTTCTAATTTGGTGTATCCAATTGTGAACAATGAGGCTGCACAACTCGAGCCCCCACTCATAGCAATTAAACTTTTACCCGCATTCGTGAAAACTCTCGGATTTGAATGTGGACAAGTCCACAGTTGGATTTATAATCCAAAATGAGGCTGCACAGATTTGAACTGTGGACCCCTGCCTTTCTGATATTAAATTACTATCAGAGCAGTGCTCTAGCCTGGCTGAGCTACAGCCTCATATACATCTCAAGAATAAAAGTTATTTAAAAGTTTTTGCAATTTCAATTTTTCACGCCAAGTTCAAGAGTTAATTTTCCGTTAGAAAGTTCATAATTTTTTATAGGAAGATTTATCGGGATTATTTTTGCATAGGCTTTCTTTTTTCCAATAGCTTTTATTTCGATACTGTTTTCGAGCTTAACTATTGAGATGTCCTCTGCTGATTTTACATCGGGCATTTCAAGTTCATAGACAATTTTATCTGAGAACCTTCTGACACTTGTCTCGGGCTCTTCCCTCGGGAGACTTGCAAATTCTTTTGTTTTTTCTTTTGTAAAAAGATTTGATTTGAATTTATCTTTTTCCTCTTTTATCTTTGGACTGGCTCCCATCTGCGAGACTTTTATTTTTGGCGGGCCATTTCCGAATGTTGAGATACTTATGCTGATTCCGTCTTTTTTTATCTTTTTCGTGTTTTTCCCGTCGTCGAATAAATTTTCTTTCAGCTGGGAATCCATTTCTTTGCTTAAATTTTTCATTAATGCATTAAATATTGAATTGAATCCTGCAGGCAGTTTTATGTCGTTTGCCGGAGAGAAAAAGTCATCTTTTCCGAGCATGCCCCAGTCGTCGCTATCGTCTCCTTCAACAACTCTGCTTCCGCAATAAGGGCAAAAGCTATATTTTTCTTCGATGGTTTTTTTACACCTTGAACATTTATTTTTGCGGAACATTTGCTAAAATCCTAATATTTTATATCGGAAATCATTTAAATAATTTTGGGAGGAGAAATATGCGCCGTTCGGGGCGAGGACACTAAGAACCAAAGGTTCCTAATACCTCCAATAATTTTTGCTTAACTTCCTATTACTTGCCGAACGTGCATTCATTCTTCATGCGCTGTTCGGGAATTGAACCCGACTCTAAACCTTGGGAAGGTTTCATTCTGCCGATGAACTAACAGCGCTGTATTCTTTAGTGCAATAATTAATTTAAAGATATTTCTGAACTGGATAAGAAAGTCAAGATTTAGTTAATTTTTTATATTGTTGTCTTCTGTTCTCTCTATGAAAAATAAAAAATTTTACGTCACAACAGCGATTGACTATCCGAATGCAGAACCTCATATTGGGCATGCTTATCAGAAAATTGTAGCGGATGTTCTAGCTCGATGGCACAAACTTAATGGAGAAGATGTTTGGTTTTTGACTGGCACCGACGAGCACGGGAAAAAAATTCAGGAAACTGCAGAGAAAAATAAAAAGAGTCCAAAGGAATTTGTCGACGAGGTTTCTAAGAAATTCAAGGAAGCGTGGAAATCTTTAGATATCGAATATGATAGATTCATAAGAACCACTGACAAGGACCATGAAAAACTTGTGCAGGAAGTTATCAAAAAATGTTACGAGAACAACGACATTTACAAGGGAGAATATGAAGGATGTTATTGTGTCGGGTGCGAGAGTTATATTACTGAAAAGGATTTAGTCGACGGAGAATGTCCTTATCATCCCGGGAAAAAAGTTCAGATTTTGAAAGAAGAATCTTATTTTTTTAGATTAAGTAAATATCAGAAATTTCTTTTAGATTTATACAAAAAAAATCCTGAATTTATTTTACCGACGGAGAGAAAGAATGAAATAGTTAACCGAGTTAAAGAAGGACTTAAAGATTTGAGCATTTCGAGGACGAGTTTTACTTGGGGAATTCCTTTTCCTCTCGACAAGAAACATATAGTTTATGTTTGGTTTGATGCACTTTTCAATTATGTTTCTGGTTCCGGTGAGAATCATAAATATTGGCCTGCAAATATTCATTTACTTGGAAAAGATAATTCATGGTTTCACTGCGTTTACTGGCCAGCGTTTTTGAAGTCGGCGGGTTATGAATTGCCCAAGACAGTTTTTGTCCACGGATTTTTGACATTTAACGGGCAGAAAATTTCCAAATCTTTAGGCAATGCAATTTCTCCAAAAGTTCTGGTTGAAAAATATGGGGCAGATACAATAAGATATTTTGTTTGCAGACAATTCCCATTTGCCGAAGGAGAAGACGGAGATTTTTCAGAACAAGCGTTAATTGACAGACACAACAATGAACTTGCTGACAAACTTGGGAATCTAGTTTCAAGAGTTGCTGCTCTGGCAGAGAAGTATGGAATCACAAAGACTGAAAATAAATTATTAAAGAAATTAAAAACAAAAGAAATTGAAAAGCATTTTGAAAAATATGAACTTGACAAAGTGCTGAATGAAATTTTTGCTTTTATTGATATCTGTAATGAATATGTTCAGAATAAGAAACCGTGGGAAACTCATGACAAGAAAGTTCTGTATGAACTTGTAACAGGAATAAGAGCAGCTGCAATTTTACTTTGGCCATTTATTCCTTCAACTTCTGAAAAAATTGCAAAGCAATTTGGATTTAAAATTGATTATAAGGAAATTGAGAAACCTTTGAAGATAATTAAAATTAAAAAATCTGAAATTTTATTTAAGAAGATAGAACAATGAATTAATTCTTGGTTAAATAATAAATTAAATCTTTTGTTCTTACTTTTGTAGTTAAATTTAATAAAGCGTAACTATCTGTCCCTTTTTCATATTTAAGAACTTTATTTCTTGTAACAATCTCTAAATTTTGTTCTCCCTCACGTAATATTTTATGCAATAAATCATATGTCTTGGAATTTTTATTTGTTCTATTTAATGGTACTTGTTCCGCAAGAATCATTTCCTCTCCTTCTCTATTTACTGAAAAAATTATTCTTTTTGGTGGGTTATTCCAGTCAATATCTTCAATGTTCATTCTTTTTTCATTAAAATTAAATTTATAAATATTATTATGATAACTTAAATATGAAACCAGAAATTTCCTATGAAGATTTTGAAAAACTTGATTTGCGAGTCGGAGAAATAATTGAAGTTGAAGATATTGCAGGAGCTGACAAACTTTACAAACTGACAATTAATATCGGAGAAGAAACAAGAACTGTTTGTGCAGGAATAAAACAATATTATTCTAAAGATGATTTGAAAGGAAAGAAAATAATTTTACTTGCAAATCTTGCGCCGAGAAAACTTAAAGGAATTGAAAGTCAGGGAATGATTCTCGCAGCGTCGACGGAAAACCACGAAGAAGTTGTTTTGCTTGTTCCAGAAAGTGATATTGGGAATGGGAGTAAGGTTAGTTAATTCTTATTATTCCTAAAATAGCATCTTTTTTATTTTTGGGGTTTTTGAATTGATAACAAAGCGTATCTTTTACAGAAATTTCCTCTTCAGTATATAAAGGTCCTTCACTTCCCCACTTCATTGGTGCTGATTTTAATTTGTCCAAATTATAAATTATAAGTATATCCAATCTAACGGAATAACCTCTATCTATAACTGCTCCTTCATAAAAATCTTTCAGAATTTCCGCAAATACACTTTTTAATGAACCAAACTTTTTTTCATAATGCGGACAATAAATCTTATCTTTAGCAATCATTGGAGTTGCATGAAAGTCAATCTTAAACTTTTTATCTATTTCAAAACTCATCCCTTTTACTTTTGGGTTATATTTATCTGTTCCATATTTCTTAATGATAGAAACCATTTCATCAATAGATTTGTCCTCATGGTCCTGCAAACTAATCCCTCGAACTGCAATCCATCTCCTTGGGAAAAACTTTTTTATTAGATTATCAATTTTTAATCCAATAAGTTTGTAATCTATTTTTTTATTTAACTTATATTCAGGAATAGAAATCTCATAAATTGGAATCATACATTTTTAGAAACCCTGAAGCTTATTAATTTTATGATTGTCTGCTTTCTCCCGAAATTAATATTGGGAATGGGAGTAAGGTTAGTTAATTATAATAAAATTTAAATAATATCTACTCTAATTTCATTTATGGGTGTAAACATATTAGAAACTAAAGCTAAAGAAGGAGTTACCAAATTTAAAACTAATTTGCTTTTATCTTGTTCTTGCGGAAAAAATTATCGCGTGAAAGAAAAATTTGAAGAGACTTGTGTGCGTCCTACCACTTGTCCAAAATGTAAAGAGATTCATTACATAAGATACGGCGTTGTATACAAAACTTTTTCAGATGGTTATGTTCAACAACCTCTTGTAGTTGGATAATATTTTCTTTATATATGAGAAATATTGTACTCGCTATCGCTCGCAAATTAATCTACTCCGAAATCGGCTCTGCCAGATTTCTCCGTCGGGAAAAATTGTTAATGGGAGAAATTCAACGCGGGGTTCAACTGATGATTGCCAAAACATTGGTAAATTCAAAAATTATAATTATCTTCTTCTCCTGAAAATTATTTCCCAAATTGTTGGCTTGTCTTTGTTGGAATCGTATTCGACTTCGAGAATTCTTGCTGCAATTTCCTTGTAAGCTCTTGCTGAACTGCTCTTTGGGTGAGTGTGAATAACTGCATCTTTCATGCTCAGTGATTCCTGAATTGAAATATCTTCAGGCACCATTCCTAAAATCGGAGACTCAAGCATTTCTTTTACTACCTCGGGCGACATTTCAATGTCGTTCTTTTTTACTCTTGTAACTATAATTCCCAAGATTGTTTTTTTCATTTGCTCTGCAACTTTTATTGCTTTCAGCGCGTCGGTAATTGCAGGCATTTCCGGGTTGGTTACAATAATTATTTCATCTGCCATATTAATTGTTGAAAGTGCTTCATTGCCTAACCCTGCTGCGCTGTCAACGATGATGTAATCAGAAATCTGCTTGAAATCGTCCCTGAAATCTTTTATTTTTTCTGGTTTTATTTTGTTTAATTCTTTTAATGATAGGGAAGAAGGCATTATCTTGATTCCTGATTCGTGTTCGTAAACTGCCTCGTAAGCTTCAGCTTTTCCTGAAAGAACGTGGTTAAGATTTACCGGGACTTCTGGAGAATTAAGGTGTATTCCGACATTTGGCGTTGTTAAGTTTCCGTCAATAACCAGGACATCCTTGCCGAAATAATTTATTGCTGCGCCGAGATTTATTGCTGTTGTGGTTTTTCCAACGCCGCCTTTGCCAGATGTTATGACAATTATTTTCTTCATTATGAAAATTTCTTAATTTTTATTTGTGCTGAATTTTCTGTTCAGTCATTTTATAGTGTAGAAACGAGTCTACGATGAAAGAAATTGCTTAACCTTACTTATAAATTTTTCTAACATTTCTGCATACTCTTTAAGTTTCTCTAAATTCACATCTATCTCTTTTCCCTGATAAAAAATTTTCAAGGAGACATTTTTCCTGAACTCGCCAATCCTTTCTGTTCTGAGTTCTTTTATTTTCTTGAACATTTCATATAAGTCAATCACTTCCAAGAATTCTTTATCTTTCTTGAACAATTCCCGAATTTCTCTAATTTGCCCGACGGGGTTTGTCGGAACCATTGAAATTTTCTTTTTCCTTTTTGCATACTCAAGAATTCTTTCCATGCTTGTTTCTATCATCCTTCTCCAGCGAAAAAGGAGATTCACAATTACATCGCACGTTTTTGTGTATTTCAGACTGACGTACAGCAGATGGTCTGCACTAATTTTTTCTTGAATTATATCTTCCATAACCCCTCAGAAGTATAATTTCATAGTGTGTAGAAGTATTTATATCTTTTGAAAAAATAAAATATTTCAGCTAACGCTGAAAACCCCACCCGCCCACCCACGACGGAGGAAATAATTATTCCATTTTAAAACAGCTTTTTAATCACCTAAATTATTAAAAATAAAATTTATCTAAAAAGATTATGACTTTATACTCCGTGATTGCTTCTGATTTAACTAATACTCATATTACTCCTAAATATGCTGTTGCTTTTGATGATGGTGATATCCAGTCACGCCCAAAATTTGAAACTGGGACACTTTCAGAGATTGCAGAAAAAATTTACGAAGATTATAAAAATTCTAAAGATCCTGGAAAGATAAGAATTAAATCACCTAATCGAGATTTAGTGGCGGAAATTACTAAGGAAGAAAGTGAAATAACTAGGCAATTGACTAGTGAGGAAATGAAATACTTAACTTCACAGATTCGTTCTTATATGATAAATTCTAAATAATTATTCTGATAATTTCAAAATCGCTTCTGCCAAATCACCAGTTTCTTCTAATGCACTTTTTGCTTCGTCTTCAGAACAATTTGTTTTTTCCATAACAACTTTAACATCGTCGTCAGAGAATCCGCTTTCTTCAGAGATATCGCCTGTTATCTGGAAAGACTCCTGGCCAGACATTTTTATTTTTGTCACAGAAGGATTATTGATTACAATTTTGTTGCCGTCTTCTTTTTCGATTATGACTTTTGAAGCAGGAATTTCTTGCTGGGACATTCCCATCTGTTTCATAACAGCCTGCATTTGTTTTGGATTAATTCCCGGAAACATTTTATTTTATAAAAAACCCGAGCGCGACTCTGAACACGACTATGAGAATGACGAATACGACTATGTGGGTTGGTTTTAAATTGAATTTACTTTCGTATTCTTCCTTGAATTTTACTAAACCGCCCATTCCTGATGGAACATTTACTCCGTCTGCCATATTTTATTTACAAGGATAAGGTATTTAAAAGTTTCTTGATTGTTAGGAATATGGCTATAGCTGATGTGAAAAACTGGAATATTGAACTGGAAAAAAAGATTACTGACAAATGGAAAGTATCTGAATTGTTTAAATTCGATATTAAAACAAAGAAAAAAATTTATTCTATTGACACGCCTCCGCCATATGTTAACGCTCCGATTCATATTGGACAGGCAATAACTTATTGTTACATGGATTTTTTTGCAAGATATAGACGAATGAAAGGATTTGAAGTAATTTTTCCATTAGGATTAGATAGAAATGGTTTGCCAATTGAAATGGCTGCTGAAAAAGCCTTCGGGGTTTCTCCATTCAGGGATGGGAGAGACAAATTTATTGAAGCATGTAAAAAACTTTTGGAGCAGACTTCTTCAGAAACTCAGGACACTTTTGCAAAACTTGGAATTTCATTTACTTCCTATAAAGAAGGAAATCATGTTGGTGCAGTTTACAAAACAGATTCTCCAGACTATAGGAAAATAACTCAGGCAACTTTCATAGAACTTTTCAGGAAAGGTTTGATTTACGAAGATAACAGAATAAATAATTGGGATCCTAAACTTCAAACTACAATTGCAGATTCTGAAATTGAATATAAAGATATTCCCTCAACTTTTAATTTTGTTAAGTGGAAAGTTAAGGAAACTGGTGAGGAAATTATTATCGCTACTACAAGACCGGAATTAATTTGCACTTGCGGGATGGTTATCTTTAATCCGACAGACAAAAGATATAAACATCTCGAAGGAAAAACTGCAATCTCCCCAATATTTAACAAAGAGATTCCTATCAAATCAAATAAAACTGCTGATGTAGAAAAAGGAACAGGTATTGTTATGATGTGTTCTGCTGGAGATTTGTCTGATATCCAATTTTTCAGAGAACAAAATCTTGAACCGAAAATTGCGATAAATATCGACGGAACTATGAATGAACATGCCGGAATTTTGGAGGGATTGAAAGTTAAAGACGCAAGAAATAAAATTATTGAATTGCTGAAAGAGAAAAAATTATTATCCAGACAAGAACAGATAACTCACAGAACACCTATCTCTGAAAGAAGCGGAGCAGAAATTGAATTTATACAAATGCCTGAATTTTATCTGAAGCAAATTGAATTCAAGGATGATATCAGAAAAATTGCTGATAAGATTAATTTCTTTCCTAAAGAAGCAAGAAAAATTCTTGATGACTGGCTTGATTCAATCAAGATTGACTGGCCTATTTCACGACGGAGATTTTATGCTACGCCGATTCCTTTATGGATTTCTGGAGAATTAATTGCTGTAGGAAAATCTGGAGAATATTATGAACCTTGGAAAGAATCTCCTAAAAAAGATTTTGAAGTTTTCAAGAACGGGAAAAAAACAGGTGTAGTTGGAGATTTCAAAGATTTAAAATGGGAAGGAGAAACAAGAGTCTTAGACACATGGATGGATTCTTCTATTTCTGAACTTATAATGCTGAAATATAAAACTGATGACGAATTTTTTAAGAAATCTTATCCTGCAACTTTGAGACCGCAAGGAAAAGAAATTATCAGAACCTGGCTTTACTATACTTTACTTCGGGGATATCTTGAAACCAAAAAACCTTGTTTTAAAGATGTCTGGATTAATCAGCATATCACTGATAAACAAGGATACAAAATGTCAAAGTCAAAAGGGAATGTTGTTGATCCTCAAAAGCTTTTGAAACTTTACGGAGCAGAAGCAATCAGACTTTGGGCTTCTATTGAGGGAGATTTGTCCAAGCAGGATTTGAAATGTTCTGAAGAAAAAATCAGTGCAGAAGTTAAGACTCTGAACAAAATTATTAACGTTGCAAAATTTGTGAATCTTTTTGAAAAGCCTTCGAGAATTAAGTTAACTAATCTGGATAAATTATTCGTTGATTATATTGAAGATTTGACTAAGAGAACTGATGAATCTTACGGAAATTATGATTTTTATCATCCTGCTTTAGAGCTTAGAAGATTCTTGTGGGAAATTTTTGCTTCGCATTATATTGAAATTGTGAAATCAAGAGCATACAACCAAGAGAATAAATTTTCGAAAGAAGAGAGCAATTCAGCGCGTTATACTCTTCATTATCTTTTTGAAAGATTTTTAGTTTTAATGTATCCGATTATTCCCCAAATAACTTCAGTAATTGCCGACGACAAAGGAATTAATTTATTGAAAGAAAAATTTCCTGCGATTGTCAAGACAAAATATGAATTTAACTTAATTGAAAAGATAATAGAATTTAACAGCAATGTCTGGAAAGATAAAAAAGAGAAAGGAATTAGTTTAAGAAATGAAATTGAAGGAATTAAAATTCCGAAGGAATTAAAAGCTTTTGAGAACGATTTAATTTCTGCACATAATCTAAAATGAAAATAACTCTTGATGAACTTAGGGAGAAAGTCACAGAACTTGAAAGCCACAAAGGACGGCATACAGAACTGATAAGCGTTTACATTCCTGCGGGATACGACGTGAATTCTGTTCAGAGGCAACTTGAAGCTGAAAAATCAACTGCGAAAAATATCAAATCCACGACGACGAGAAATAATGTTACTGAAGCACTTGAAAAAATTGTCCGTTATCTTAAAGGTTTGAAGAAGACACCTGAAAATGGTTTGGTTTTATTCTCGGGAAATATTTCTAAGGTTGAGGGGCAGATGGATTTGCAGTTGTGGGACATTGAACCGCCGACAATACTAAGGAACCGACTTTACAGATGCGACAAGGATTTTGTTCTTGAACCTTTGAGAGAGATGCTTGAAGTTTCGGAAATTTTCGGGCTTCTTGTCATGGACAGAAAAGAGGCGACAATAGGAATGCTCGAGGGAAAACGAATTGAAGTATTTCAAAAAATGACGTCGGGGGTTCCGAGCAAAGTCAGGGCGGGGGGGCAATCGAGCCAAAGATTTCACAGAATAACTGAAGGACTGACAAAAGAATTTTACAAGAGAATTGCTGAAGAGATGAAAAAAATATTTTATGACATGCCAAAATTAAAAGGAATTTTAATCGGTGGGCCTATTCCTACAAAAGACGAATTTATCGACGGAGAATATTTGCCGACGAAGTTGAGAGAAAAAGTCATCGGCAGAATTGATATTGGTGATTCTGATGAAGCAGGGCTAAAAGAACTTGTTGAAAAATCCAGAGATTTATTGGTCGGGCAGGAAATTGTTGCAGAGAAAAAAATTCTGGAGAAATTTTTTGAGACTCTCGGGGAAAAACCTGACTTGGCTTTTTACAAGGTGGCTGATGTGAGAAAAGCACTGCAATATGGTGCTGTTGAAACTCTGATTTTATCGAAGGCATTTGACAAAAAAACCATGAAAGAATTTTCAGAGCTGGCAGAGAATATTGGCTCTAATATTGAAGTTGTTTCTACTGAGACGACAGAAGGAGAGCAGTTCAATAATCTCTCTGGCGTCGGTGCTATTTTGAGATACAAAGTTCAACCCGCATAATTTTTTAAACTCTCTAAATAAAGTATTCTTCTATGATTAATTTTATTTATTACCAACACGATGCAACATTTTTTGAGATTTTGATGAAATTATATGGTTCAGATAAGCCAATTCCTTCCTCTAACCTTGCGGAACAATCGTTAATAGATGGAAAAAATTTATTCGCTTATACCACTTTTTTAATAGAAAGAGGATTAGTTGAAACTCCCCAAATTTTTCATACTGGTCATAAGTCTCATCAATTTTTTAGGTTATCTGATTCAGGAAAAAAATTAGTTGAGAAAATTATAAAACAATTTCCTGTAAGGGGAATAGATTTGGAAAACATTTAAAATATTCTTTCTTTATCCTTATATATGAACCCGACAAGCAGGACTTTGGAGGAAATCGACGAGGCTCGCGAGAAAGAGGATTTGAAAAAACTCGAAGCTGTTTTTTTCGTGGCTGCGCGATTTCTCAACATGCAGGAACTTATTTCACTGACAGATTTGAATCCGATAATCCTCGAAGAGCTTATTGAAAAACTTCAGGACAAATACGAGAGAGAAGATTCTGCGATTGAGATTATCGAGAAAAACAAAATGTGGAAAATGGACGTGAAGCCCGCATACCATAATATTATCAACAAACTTGCGGGCGGGAAATCTGAATTCTCGAAGGCAGAACAGGAAACCCTTGCAATAATTGCTTACAAGCAGCCGATAAAACAATCCGTCATAATAAAAATAAGAGGAAACAAGGCTTACGACCATATCAAAAAATTTGAAGATTTGGAGCTAATCAAAAAGAAAAGAGTCGGGCACACCCACGAACTTTCAATCAGCGACGACTTTTATGATTATTTTACTTTTCAGGAAAATTCTTCGGGTGGAAATGCACCACAAGAATCTTTAAAATAAGAACCACCTGCGGGTTTCCTAATACCTCCTGCGTCCCAGCAGGAAGCTGAACTAAGAACCCAAGGTTCCTAATACCTCCTATGAATATTTTCGCTGTTAGCGACTGGAATCAATCCAAGGTTCCTAATACTTTTCTATTATTATAAGAATCTTTAAAAATAACAATCTCGGAATAGTGAAATGGAGATTCTCTCGATTATTTACCTTTTCTACATGTTTGTGTCGATTTATTTTCTTGCCTTTTTTTTAATTTTATATTTCAACAACAAAAAAACTTTATTTGATTTCCCAGCCACCCAGAAAAAATATTCAATTTCTGTTCTTGTTCCTGCATATAATGAACAGGCAACGCTGAGAGAGACAATCGAGGCGATTTTTGATATTGATTATCCGATTAAAGAAGTTATTATTTTGAATGACGGCTCTACTGACAGAACGAGAGAAATCTCTGAGGAGCTTTTGAAAAAATTTCCCAAACTGAAATTAGTTAATAAAGAGAATTCAGGAAAAGGAGATTCTCTTAATCAGGGAATTAAAATGGCTAAAGGAGAATTGGTTGTGGTTGTCGACGCTGACAGCTATCCTGCGAAAGATTCATTCGGAAAACTTGTCGGATATTTTGACGACGAGAAAGTCGGGGGAGTTACCTGTTTTTTTGCCCCGAGAAACAAGAATACCTTTCTGGAAAAAATGCAGGTTATAGAGTACAATGTAATTGCTCTCGTGAGAAAACTTCTTGGTTATGTCGACGGTGTTTATGTAACTCCCGGACCTCTGGCAATGTACAGAAAAACTGCGCTTGAGAAAATAAATGGTTTTGATTCGAAGAATATGACAGAAGATATTGAAATTGCCTGGAATCTCACCAATGCAGGATACGAAAGAAAAATGTGCCTTGCGACAAATGCAACGACGACAGTTCCTAACAAATGGAAAGCGTGGTATATTCAGAGAAGAAGATGGGATATTGGTGGAATTCAATGCATCGCGAAATATAAAAAAGAATTTTTGAAAAAAGGAATGCTCGGAATGTTCATAATTCCTTTTTTTGTATTCACTCTTTTTATTGGTGTTCTTGGACTTGGTGTTTTTGCTTATTTATTTGTTACGAAAATTATATCAAATTATCTGCTTGTGACATACTCTATTCCTGTCGGAGTTCCTATACTTACCATGGAAGATATTTTTATCACCCCGAGTTTTTTAAACTATCTCGGGATAATTTTATTTTTTGTCGGACTTGCGTTTACAATTATGGTATTATACACAATGAAAGAGAGTATACTGAAGAAACAAAATATTTTTAATATTATTATCTATTCTCTTGTTTATCTTTCGGTTTATCCGTTTATTATAATCAGTGCAATATACAATTATTTTAAAAGGAACACGAAGTGGAGATAATATGCTGATACATCATCAAAAGAGGATTTTTTTGTACGCCCTTATTTTGACTTTTTTCGTTTTCAACTTGGGGATTTTCATGGGGTATATGCTTGAATCGTCGAGGATAGACAAAATAAATAATTTATATCTTGAAACTGAAACAGAACTGCTGGACCAAATAACGCAAAAAGATGCAATTGAAATGCTTAATCTTGACTGCGATACTCTTGTCGAGGAAAATATAAAATTCGGAGACAAAATTTTCGAAGAAGCATTGCTCATACAAAAATACGAGGACGCTAACCGGATTAATGATAATATAGTTTTTCAGCATAAGAGATTTGATTTGCTGAGAGCATTGTTCTGGATAAACAGCATTAAAATACAGCAGAAATGCAGTCCTAATTATCACAATATTGTTTATTTTTACAAATACAACAACCCTTCAATTGAACAGGAATCGAAACAGAAATTTTTCTCTAATCTTCTGCAGGAACTGAAGGCAGAGAAAGGCGACGATATAATGTTGATTCCTATCGCTGCTGACAATGATATCCCTTCAATTAATCTTTTAGTTGACAAGTATAAAATTGATACGCTTCCGACGATTTTGGTTGATGAAGAAATTTTGATGACTGAAGTTGAAAAAAGAGAAGACATAGAGAAATATCTTGATTAATTATATAAATCCTTAAAAAGTATTTTCTTTTCCAGTTAGCATGTCAAGACTGCAAACAGGAAGTTCGGGTTCATCACGTCAACAGGAGTTTGTCAAATGAATGAATGTTTCAGGTGCGGGGTTTCGGGCGAAAGAGTGAGGCTGCACGACGCTATTTCTAATAAAGGAATCGTAAAAGTCTGCAGTGACTGCGCGAACATAGAAAAAATTCCCATCATAAACAAACCTACTGAAAATCAAATAAAAGAAGCTCAGAGGCACAGGACAGTTCACGAGAGGCTTGTTGGGGTTGGGCTTGGAAAAAAATTGACGACGAGTCATGAAACTACCTTGAGAGATTTAGTAGACCAGAAATTCAAAAACAGAGGAGTTCAAAGTCATCCTGATTTGATTGAAAATTTTCACTGGAAAATTCAGCAGGTAAGAAGAGCGAAAAGAATAACCCGAGAAGAATTTATTAGGGGAATTGGAGAATCTGATGCGACAGTCAAAATGGTTGAGCAGGGATTTTTGCCTTCTAATGATTACAAAATTATTAACAAGATTGAAGGATTTTTAGGAATAAATCTTAGAAAAGCAGGGACTTCTGGATTTCCTGACACTTCAAAGTACAGCCTTGATTCTTCTATGAATAAAGAAGAGAAAAAATTATCTTTTGATCCTGATTCAGTAAAGAACCTGAAAATTGAGGACTTGAAGGAGATGGATAAAAAAGTTGAGAAAAGCCAGAGAGGACTGTTTTCATTTTTTAAGAAAAAAGAAAAAAAAGTTGAGGAGGAATTTAAACCGATAGAAGGTTTTGAAGAAGAATATCCTCAGGATGATGAAAGGTTTTTAGATGAGGAGTTTGAAGAAGAAAAATGACAACATTAGATGATTCCTTTAATTACAAACTTTGTGAATGCGGAAATTACGTTGAAGATGTCAGTTCTCCTATTGATTCTTTACCAATCTGCAGAAATTGCCGTGGGCTTCATAAGTTTTATTATAATTCTATGAAAAAAGAATATGAAGAGAATTTGAAGAAGAAAAATGACAATCGAAAAAATTGCTAATAAATATAAGAAAAGGTTTCATCCAGATGAAGTTTGGGCAAATATTGAAATGGATGAGCTGAGGAGAAAAGAATGCCTTTGCATTAATTGTGAAAGAAAAAATGATAAACCCCCTTATAGTTCATGTCCTATCGCAAAGAAGCTATATGGAATATGCAAGGAATACGATATGGCTATTGCAGTTACAAGATGCGGGGCAACAGATACTGAAATAAATCTTCTCTACCTTCCATTAACTACTTCAAAAGATCAATAAGGAAACTTTTATAAACTATTTTTCTGAATTCATACTATGACAGAACAAAGTTCAGCACAGATACAAAATCAAGGAGATTTTGCATAATGGAAATTAATGTTCTTAAATCTGAGAAAGACGAGATTGAATTTGAAATTGAAAGCCTTACTTTAGCAGAGATTTTGAGAGTTTATCTTAACAAAGATTCTGCTGTGACTTTTGCGGCCTGGAAAAGAGAGCATCCTACAAAAAAGCCTATTATGTCTGTGAAGACAAAAGGCAAGACAGCAAAGAAAGCAATTGACGACGCTGTTTCTGCAATCACCAAAGATTTGGACAGAGTTGAGAAAGACTTTGACAAGATATTATAATCATATTTATTAATTCTTGATTTACTTTTTTATTCTGGATATTCGGTAATTTGGTGTGGATACTTCTGCAGTAAACTGGTTCATAGTTCTATTTGGCGGGAAAAGGAATAAAGAACTTGCCATGTTCTGCGGATATCATACTGAATTGTATAAATATTACAGATATGAATTTTGAGGCAAACAAGAGGCCGTTTCCATTTTCGAAAATTGGAAGAATGAGCAGTTTGGATAATTATTCTTTTATTTCCAAAAGAGATTTATAGAAGTATTCTAAATCCGCAATAGTTTCAATCGGAGCACCAAATCTTTCAAAATATTTTCTTACAGATTGAGGATTTTGCTTCTCACTTATTTTTAGAAAAGGAATATTTTCGCTTAATTTTTCAACCAAAAAATTTCTTGTTTCTGGCGAAAGAGTTTTGATAATTCTTGAATATTCTTCTCTTTTCTCTTCTTCATTTTGATAGCCATTAGCGGTTAAAGTTCCTTTACTGTCTAAAGCTAAAGATTTCACTGCTTCTTCAATCCCCTTTGCTTTTGATTCAGATAATCTTCTTACTAATCCTTCATTTTTAGTTAACTCATTTTCTCTATCCGAAGGAGAATATTTTTTAAATCCAAAAAGATTTTTATCTTCATCTCCAAGATTATGAATATCTGTTATTATCATTGTTGTTTCTCTCTTAAAAAAATCTTCATACAACTGACAATAATTAACTGCTTGTTTCTTAAAATCTGGGAAAACTGCAATGACTGAGCCATCAGCTGTCATTAAATTTGTCCCAAGTCTTCCTGCTATCTTAAGATAATGACTTGGGGCTTCCTTTTCATCAGTAGACATACAAAATTTTTTCTTCCCGATGAAACAAAGATCATCCATTTCCCTCCCACCATAACGCCATCCCCTAGTCCACCACGTATCAACAAGTCCCGCCTTATAATTTCCTTTCCATCCTTTCCCAAAAGAGGAAGCTACAAATTCATTGACAATATCTACTGGATTTCCTATTTTGTCTATGATTTCCATTTTCTTCTAGATAGAATTTGCTTTTTAAAACTTCTTATTTAAAATAATATAACAATTTTTATTAATCAATTATTTTCTTCTTATCTATGGAATATGAAAAAATTGAGAAGATTTCGACGGGAAGTTTTGATTTGAATAAGTGGCTTTACGGCGGTTATGAAAAAGGAATCATCACGATGATTGCGGGAAGTCCTGGAAGCGGGAAAACTAACATGGCGATTTTGGCGGCTTGCAGTCAGGCAAAAAAAGAAAACAAAGTTATTTTTATCGACACTGAAGGCGGTTTTTCTTCTGACAGAGTCAAGCAAATCGTCGGGGAAAATTATGAAAACATTTTGAAAAATATCCTTTTGATTTCTCCTGCAAATTTTGAAGAACAGAAAAAGTTTTTTACGACTCTGAATAATCAACTGAAAAAAGAACAAGTGAGTTTGATTGTCGTCGACGGAATGGCGATGCTTTATCGACTGGAATTGGGAGATGCGAGAAAAGAAGGTGATGAAACAGTAAGAAATATTAACGGAGAAGTTGCCTGGCAGATGAAACTCCTTGCTGAAATTTCTAAAAAACAGAATATTCCTGTCATAATAACAAATCAGGTTTATCTCGGATATCAGTCAGAAGAAGACTGGAAAAAAGGAGTTGAACGGGAAACAAACATCGTCGGCGGGGATTTATTTCAGTATTGGAGCAAATGCATAATTGAACTGAAAAAAGAAAAAGGAAGAAGAAAAGCGATTTTGAAAAAACACAGAAGTCTGCCTGAAAAGGAAATGGGTTTTGAAATAAGAAATGAAGGAATTTTTAGAAAGGGAATATTCTAAAAATTCATACTCCATTTTGTTTTACAAAATGTCGGAGGGGATATTTAAGAAAGGTTTTTTATGAGTTATAATTCCTAATTTCGCTCGTCAATCCCGCCCCCACCCAACGCGGAAACAATTTGTACTCGCGAAATTGAACTAAAGATAAATTAATTATGATAATCTCCAATAAATTCTTGTCTGCTTCTTATTTTTGCTTCTCTTCTTAATTTGAGATAATTTTCAGTATATTCTGTTGTTTCTTCAATTTCCCCTCTTCTTAATTCTTCTTCGATTTCTTTACTGACTTCAACTTTTTCTATTTTTGTTTCTAATTCCATAGATTATTGACGGATTTATTCTTTATAATTATTATCTTCAAGTTGTGATACATTAATATAAAATTTATAAATCCTAGAATCGGGGTAGAAAAATGATAACATTAAACCTTGAACAACTCTGCAATAATTATACTTATTTACTTGTAGATGCCTCTGCTTTCTTTCATCGCCTTTCAGAACGTGTCAATTTTGAGGATACAGAATATAAAATCGCGAGAAATAATCTTTCCAGTGAAATCCTATCTTTTTGGACAGAGAAAATACCTTCTAATCCGATTTATTCTACTATAGAGATAAAGAATGAAATAAATCACGGAGATTATAAATATGGTAAATCTGTCAAAAGAAATTCTGGATCCAAAGACCGTATTGTCCTTGATTTGAGAAGGTCTATGAAGGAAGTAAAAGTTAATACAAACAGATTAGTTAATACATTAGAAGAGAGAGAAAGAATCCTGGATTTAAACAACACGCAAAAACAATTATATAATTTCCTCTCTGATAAGTACAATCCTATTCTTTATAGAAATTCTAAAGGAGATTCTGATTTACTGCTCTCTGCCGGAATTTTATCCCAAAAACACCGTGTCTGCATTATTTCAAATGATTTTGGTTTGCTCAATAATTGGAAACTTTTTTTATATGAAGAAGGAATTGGGAGATTGAGATTTAATTTTTATATCCACGAAGAAAAAGACTCATTCAAGGAAGCAGTTTTTAATCTGAATTATCGCAAAAATTAACCCAACTTGTAAATTGCTGTGACATATGCAGTTACTTCTCTTTCCGACGGAGTTATTCCTGCGACTGCGGTTTTTGCACTCTCTGCTGATGTTCCTGACACTGAAGAATCATAAGCTCTGAGAGGGTAGTAATTATATGAATCCAGCGAAACAGAAACTAATCTTCCTAATCTTTTATTAAATCCCTCGGCAATTGCTTCTGCTTTTATTTTGGCATCTTCTGAAGCTGTCTGAATTGCCATAGCTTTGTATTCCTGTTCAAGTTCAGGCGAGAGCTCGAAATTGATATAGCTTATTCCAGCGCCTGCATTTGTTCCTGAATCAATGACGCTTGTTATTTTATCACTTTCCGACGCTGAGAAACTTATTTTCAAAGAATGAGTTGCCCGATATCCTGTTATCGTCGGTGTTGTTTTGTCGTAATCATATTCCGGATAAATGTTATAATTATCTGTTTTCAAATCATCGTCGCTGAAACCTAAAGCAACAATGTAACTTTTTAACTTTGTAACTATTGCTGTGTTTGCATCTTCTGCAATTTTTGACGTGCTTCCTGTTGTGTCGACGTTGAAATAAATTGAGATTAAATCAGGAGCTGCCTTTTCGACTCCCTGTCCGCTTACAGAAATTGTATTTGCCGTCGAGAAATTTGATTTATAAAAATACATTCCTGCAAGAGAAATAAATAAAACAGCAGCGACGATAATTAAAGTCATCTGAACTGACTTGTGCAGTTTCAATTTCTTTCTTGGCATGATTTATAGAAGAGATACGAGTTTTTAAAAGTTATTCAACTGAATACTCATTTTGAATCTCATAAAACTGATTAGTTTTTTCAAATCTTTTTTTTAACTGCTTAATAGAATTACCGCAAACTCTCAATATTATTGGGTCATAAAGAGTTATTCTTATCTCATGGTTACTGCCTTCAGAATCAAAACGTATAAATGCCAAATCTTTTTTATTTATTTCTTGTTTCTTAAATATTTTTTTTATTTTTTTATCCAATTTATAAATACTAAAGCTATAACCTAATCTTTCTATTAAAATATTCTCTTCGGGGAAATCATTGAAACATTTACTTAATGTATTCTCCCATGTTAGCATTATCGCTTCTAAAGAGGGAAGAACATTATGCTCTTCTAAGTCCATCATTTGCCTTTCTTTTGAAATATATTTTGACTCAATTATCCTGGACATATATCTTCCAAGACCCATTTCTTCAGCTACTTCTAATGCAATAGATAATGGAATTTTTGTTCTGTCTGTTTCTTTAAGGAATTTTTCTATTTCATATAAGTCTAATCTTTTTTCTTCATATTGTCTATGAGATTCACTTAAAGCAATTAAGTCCTGAAGTTCTTCATAAGAAATTTTTATTGAATCATCTAACTTATTTTTTGGATTAATTACTGTCGGAACATTAACCTTTTTTTCTAAACTTTTCTTATATTCTTTAAACTGCGGAGAAACAACCATAAATCCTCTAAAAAAATTTCTCTTTTAAACTTTATGGATTACTCCTCATATAAGAAATATTCGACGTTATTCGGGTGTTTCATTTTCTTCCTGCTGTTTTTTCAAATTATATTCTTCGAGTCTTTTTTTATTTGATTCACATTCATTATTAAAACAGAAAATCCAGGGACGTTTTCCTTTTGATAATCTCATCAGCATCGGGAAACCGCAGGAATCACAAATTTTGTCTGTCTTTTTTATAACGCCGTTGGGAGGAAGTGAATAAGTTTTTTTGCATTCGGGATAAGCATTGCAGGCGACAAAACTTCTTCTGGTTTTTCTCGAATACATTATTGAGAGCATTCCTTTTTTACAAATAGGACAGACATTCAGTTTGTTTGCTTCTTTTTCCTGCTCCCATTGTTTTGATTCTGCTGTAATTAATTCCCTGCCAATTTCCATTTTATTCTTTTCAAAATCTCCTGAAATTTCCCTGATTGTTTCTTTTGCCTCTTCAATTATCCTGTTTTCTTTTTGTTCAAAATCTTTTTTTGATTCTACTATTGAATCCATTTCTTTTTCGAATTTTCTTGTAAGTTCTTCGTCGATGATAACAGGAGAATATTTTTCAAGAGTTCCTATAAGTGAAATTCCGAGAGGAGTTGCTTCAATGCTTTTTTCTTTCACGTAACCTCTGTCGTAGAGTGTTTCTAAAATTGCTGCTCTTGTTGCTTTTGTTCCGAGGTTTCTCTTTTCAAGTTCAGAAACTATCGACGCTGGAGAATATCTTTTTGGCGGCTGGGTTTCTTTTTCTTCTGTTCTTGAATCGACTATTTTTACCTCGCCATTCATATCGGGGAGTTCTGTCTCTTTTATTTTGTAAGGATAAATTTCAAGCCACGCTTTTTTTCTTACTTCAGAACCTTTGGTATTGAATTTTAATTTATCGACTTCGGCGGTTATTGTCTTATTGTCAACTATTGCATCCTCGCAAAACAAAGATAAAAATCTTTTAACAATCAGATTGTAAATTTTTCCTTCTTCTTCGCTTAATGTTCCGTTTTCCCCTGTGGGATAAATTGACGGGTGGGCGGGGTCGGATTTTTTTCCTTCAACTGGTTTGTCTCTTGTGATTAATTTTTCAGCCCTGAATTGTCTTGCTAACTTTTCTAAAATTTCCTTGTAGCCAATTGAATCGGGAAGTTTCTGTGATGAAGTTCTTGGGTAGGAAATCAGTCCTGCAAGATAAAGTGATTGTGCAATTTGGAGAGTTCTCGTCGGTGTTAATCCGTGAAGGCGATATGCTTCCATCTGGAGAGAAGTCAAATTAAACGGCGGATTCGGCGGAAGATATTCTTCTTTTTTTATTGTTGAAGCAATTGCAGTTTTACCAATCAAGTTTTCAAACTGCTCTAATTCTTTTTTATCAAAAATATCTTTTATGTATTTTAGTTCAACTTTATTTTCGTCATCCTCTACTGTTATGAAAACCTGCCAGTATTTTTGAGACTTGAATTCCTGAATTTTTCTTTCTCTTTGGACAATTAAATTTAATGCCGGGCCCTGGACTCTTCCTATTGACATAATTTTGAACCTTCCTGTCTCTTTTATTGCATTCATTAATGCTCTTGACAAATTAATTCCGTAGAACCAATCAAGATAATGCCTTGTCTCTCCTGCAATCGCCTGCCCCCAGTTTATCGTCGGAGATTTAGTTTCATAAGCGGTATTCAACTCGGGTTTTGTCAGGGTAGAGAATTTCATTCTGTTCGCGTCTTTCTGATTGCAGATAAATCTGACAACATTCAATCCAATCACTTCGCCCTCGATATCATAGTCTGTTGCAACTGTGATGCTCCCTGCGTTTTTTACCAGGCTTAATAATGTGTCGTAATATTTTTTTGTGAAGTCTGCTTTTTTAACGAAATAATTTGGCACCCATTTTATATCGAAGACAGGGTATCCTGAACCTTTTTGCAACTGCGTTAAAGTAAATAAATGTCCGACAGCACACGCGACGACAATTTGCTTCCCGTCTTTTTTTAATTCATAATAAGGAATTCCGTGCAGGTTTTCTTTTTTCGATTTTCCAAGTGCATCAGCAATTTTCATCGCTGCCTGAGGTTTTTCTGTTATGATTAATTCGTATCCCTCTTTTTTCAGATTAACTTTTGGAGGCTCATAACTTTTTTCTTTTCCTGAATATTTTTTCACCGACTTGCCTTTTCTTTTTACTACTTTTTTCTTTGTGGTTTTTCTTGGACTTTTTATTTTTGAGGTTACAAGTTCTACATTCAGCGGCTGTTTATACGGCTTTTCAACTGCATATTTAATGTCCCTTTCATCAACAGGAAAATAATTCTCTGCGAGTTTCTGCTCTTTTGATTTTTCCGGTTTTTTCCGCATTGTTATATCTGGAACTAACCAGTTTTTATAGTTTTTGAAATAGCCATCCCGATATAATAATACTTATAAATTTGAGTTTTGTCCGTTTGTTATGTATAAAAATAAAATAATCAGAAGCGGATTGTCCAAAGAGCAGAAAACAAAATTATCTAATTATATTTTTTATGGCGGTTTTACCTGTGATAAATACGGAAAAAATATCTATACTTTGCCTATGATAAGACGTGAACGACATTATGTTGAAGCGGGATTTTTGGGGGAGACTTATGAAGGTTATTATCTCGAACTCCGAAATATTGGAATGGAAGAATTGAAAGAGGCTCATTCTAAACTGGAAAAAATTGCTGTTAGTTTTGATAAAAATGAAGACAAATATTATAGTATAAAAAAGATGAATACTCCTAGTGAAATTGTTCAGAAAAAGAAAGTTAAAAAAAGATAACTATATTTCAAATATTTTTTCTCTTCTTGAAACGTTGATTACTTTTGTTTTCCCGATATTTTCTTCCATTCCGCCGGCTTCATGAATGTGGCTGAAAATTGCGAAGTCGGGCTGATATTTTTCTATTGCTTCTCTTATGCTTTTACTTCCTCTCCATCCTGAAAATTCTGATTTGCTTCCTGCAGGATGCATATGAGTTACAAGAATTTGTTTTCCTGTTTTTTTAATTTGGCTGTGAGCTTTTCCTATAACTTTTTTGAAAGTTTTTTCTGTCATTGGGTCGATGCCAAAATCTGCTCCACCTGCTCCAAAAATTCCGACGTTATTAAATAATAAACTATATCCATGAATATTTTTTGTGTCTGGATACATTTCAGAAAGAAAATCTGCTGTTGCAATTCCTTCATGATTTCCGTGAATCAGCAAAACTTTTTTCTTTGCTTTTATAAAAGGACCGACGATGTTTTTTGTTGACATTTCCGCTAAAGTTAAATCTCCTGCGAGAATTACCAAGTCAACATTTTCTTTTACTGCTTTTTCTGCGAGGCGTTTTACTAATCCTGTATCTCCGTGAATGTCTCCCACAGCGAGGATTTTTGTTTTCTTATGCATAAAAAAGAGAAATAAATTATCTTAATAAATCTAATCAAATCAGGAAGATTTTCACTTAATCTTTTTGTTCTTTTTCTAATGATTATATTGGATATAGGTATAATACAAAAAGTTTAAAGTCGAAACAGGAATTTCTCATTTAAATTTTTGTAGCATTAAATATATATCACATATACCTATACTACAAAAGATTTAAAAGCAAACTACTATCTGAATATATACATTAAAATGAAGGACAACTTTGATATCTTTTTCCGAAGAAAGCCTGCTCTTATGCTGGTTTCTCTGAAGAAGAATACAAGAATGAGGTATGGGAGCATCTTGGCTAAAGAAGTGGATTGCACTTACAGCCATGCTGTGAAAATTTTACAGACGCTTGAAGACCTTAAGTTAGTTGCTTTTGAAAAAAGAGGGCGAATAAAGGTGATACAACTAACAAAGAAAGGGAAAGAAGTTGCTGATGCGATAGAGAATATACAGCGGCTTATCAAATAATTCTGTGATTATCGCCCCTAGAAATAATTTTTTTTATTTAGAAATATGTAAACTTTATATATTTCTTTTTTTATTATCTTATAGATGGTACTCCAGTACAAACTGAAATCTGAAACGAGGTGGAAAAAATATCCCGGGAAATCTAAATTAAAATATTCTGTCAGTAAATATGATTTTAGATTGTTAAATGAAGCAAAGACTAAAGTTCTGGTTGGGAAAACCAATTATGCAAAGGTTATGAAAAGATTCAGGCAAATTGAATTTTTTAAACGAATGCACTAAAATTTTCCCTGTTTTCTTTTTTCAAATCTCTTCCAAGCTGCTGCTGCGGATTTCGATCTTCTCTCAAGCCTTCCAAGAATTGACTTTCTTATATCTACAGATTTGACAACCTTCTTTTTTCCGAAAAAGTTGACTACTTCATTTCCAACTTCGTTGACAACTTCTTCAGTTTTCCTGGGAGAAAAACCAGCTTCTTTTACTGCTCCCTTAATTGCTTTTTTTATTTTAGAAGGGCTGAAAGCCTGTTTTCTTTGTCCGCCTCTTTTAATGACGTGTGTCATATTAAAATATATCTTAGAGAATATATAAATTTTTTGGAGAATGGCCCCGAAGTCAAAACGGAATTTTCTCATTCGAGTCCACTCACTCCTTCATGGCCCCGAATACTCGAGCCCCCACTCGTTGCAACTAAAATTTTTCTGGCACTCGTGAAAACTCTCTACTCCCGACCCCACTCGAAATCACAGAGACAAAATCTCACTCGTGAAATCGCTCGGGATTTGTACCTCGATTCAAATCAACATTTAGAAATTGCAATTTTTCAATTGCAAATGGCCCCGAAGGGATTTGAACCCTCGACACCCAGATTTCTCCCTTATGGTCGGAATCTTCTGTTCCACAATCTTAAGAGTCTGGTGCTCTAACCAGGCTGAGCTACGGAGCCAAAGCCTAATTAATTATTAGAAAAAGAGATTAAAAACTTTATCTATTACCAACATTGATGGCAAGAAGAATGTGAATGCGATGAATTATGTTCTTCTCTTTTCTTTCTTTCGTCTTCATACCAGTAATCAAAACACTTATTAACTTTTGGAAGATATTGTTTTAAATCTTCTTTTGAAATCATACCTAATAAAGTTCTTGATAATGCTGGTGTAATGTATCCAACTGTCCAATCAGCAGATTTTGGGATAATCCTTCCGATAACTCCATAAATTTTGTAACCTCTTTCTTTTGAAAAATCTTCATTATAAATTAATGGTATAAGATTTATTTTTTGAATCGCCTTTTGAAATGTTGTACTATTTATCCGGGCAATAAGTTGTCTTTTTCCATCAATTGTTTCAATATCATCTTCGATTTCTATATGGGGGGTGGCTAACGGTTTTCCTGTTTCATAATCATCCATCTTTGAAACTATAATTAATTGTTTTTATAGATTTATCCATTAGAAAATATATTATCTATATTCTCTCCAAGTAAACTCGCACTTCGTGCATTTGAAGAATTTTGTTTCTGCCTCATCGCCAGAACGGGTTTGTGCTGTCCAGAAATATGCTTTGTCATTCCCGCATTTTTTGCATTTTCCGACGATAATTGGGAAAGTTTCCATTTCTTTTTTTATTACTTCCAACTCTTCTGGTTTGTCTTCAATCTTTTCAGAAGCGATGATTTTCATTTTTCCTTTTGAACTATAACTGCATCTAGGACAGGCTTCTTTTTCCTTTTTCTGAAATAAAACTGCTCCGCATTTAGGGCAAAAATCCATTTTGTTATTTTCCTCTTGTATTTCTAACCTTGATTTACCTCGTTTAAAAACTTTTCTTAATTACGAGTGTTCAGTAATCCCACCCCAACTCGAGCCCCCACTCCTTCTTCACTGACTCTGCCGTCGTGAAAACTCTCGCCCGCCCGAGGGGAAAGTTAATTAGTCTTCGCATTCGTAATTTTATAAAAAGATTAATTCTCATTGCAGAATCCTCTTTCTGATTCCGGGCGTGAAGTTTCGAAAAATACTAATTTCACCCAACCGAACCATGGGACTATTCTGAAAACTGCTTTGCCGACGAGCTGTTCTGAAGTTATTTTTCTTTCATCGACTCCTGCCGGGTTGTTATCGGGGACAAGCATCTTTGCATTATTATCGCCGATTGTCGCGAAAACTTTTTCCCCGTTCTCTTCTTTTATACTTATTATTCTATGAATTACAGGAGTTTCCCCTATTCCTGAATTAAATAATATTACATCTCCCATCTTCAACGTTTCCGGATTTGCTCTTACAATAAAAAGAATATCTCCCTTGTCAAATCCTCTTCTGAGAGAAAATTTTTCAAACTCTCCTTTTGTTACGTTTAACAGAGAGTATTTTCCGTCGTGAGATTCAAACCATTTGTCAAAATTTGAGAAAATATTTCCGTCGTGATACATACTGCAGGATTCTACAATTGCCAGGGGAAGTGCTGTGCCTGTTACAAGACTCAGAAAAGGAAAGAAAATAAATCTTATAAAAACGAACAAAAAAATAAGAGAAAAAATCCAGCCTTTCAGGCTGTTATCTTTCCATAACAGAAACCAAAATTTCTTAAAACCTTTTTTAAAATTGTCAAACCCCGTCTTTAAATTCATCAGAGTAATTAGGAAAAAGGATTTTTAAAATGTGTCATCCGTATATTTTTTTATAGATTTCTTCTGTTTCTTTTTCTACTTGTCTTTCTGTATCTTTCTTTCCCTGGAGAAAATATTTTGAATGCAAAACTTCGTGAATTACTGCTTTTCTTCTGTCTATGATATCTGGTATATCTTTGTCCAGGTAAATTAATTTTTTTTCGAGAATAGTTAATCCGTTATATTTTGGGATTTTCTTGTCATCCTTATAATTATGCGGAAAATCAGTATGTCTTAAATCAAATTCTGCAAAAACATCAACAACCTCTTTTAGTGTCAGCAAATCTAAATCTTTTTCTTTCATAATTCTATCTCTCTTTTTTGTGATTATAATCTTTCTCGTAATAGAAAATATATTTACTTAATTACAGAAATATTTAAATAGTATATCTTTCTTGTGTATACCATATGTATATACGTTAACCCCTTTCAACCAGCCATATCTAAAAGATATGGTTGGCTTATATTTACAAAATAAAATGACAACAGATATTTTTGACAATGGAAACCACCAGCGGGTTTTTCACAAATCCTGCAACCCTGCGACAGGAAATCGCAGAAAAAACAAATCACAAAAATAAAATGACAACTGATATTTTTGATAATACTATATTATGCAGGAAATGCAACACAAAAATGCAGAAAGCAAAAATTGTAAAAAACGGATTTTTATTCAGGGCAATAGTTTGTCCAAAATGCAATGAAAAAATAATTCATCCTGCTGACGAACAGGAATATAATAAATTTGTAAATTTGAAAAATAAAGAATTCCATGTGAAGATGAGACTTGTGGGGAACAGCTACGCTGTTTCAATTCCGAAAGAAATTGTTTCATTCATGAAAGAACAGGAAAAAATAATGGACGACATGGTAAGATTATGTTTTGAGGATATGGGAAAATTAAGTTTAAATTTTGTTGAAGAAACTAAAAAGTTAGAAAAATAAAATGGCAAATAAAGAAATTAAAATTATGAATTATAATATTTTGCATGGTTTTCATAATGATGCAGAAGCTCCAGTATTAGATAAAGAAAGATTACAATCTGCACAGAAGGTAGTGGAAGAGGAAAATCCAGACATTTTAATCTTGACCGAAGCTTGTTTTGCTGAAAAAAATAAATACGGGATTAAAATGGACTATCCTAAATTATTTAATTTTCCTTATCACTTTCATGCTGCAGGAAATTGGGAATGGGGGTCGTCGATTCTTTCTAAATTTCCAATAATCTCGTCGGAAAATTATAGTATGGACAAAAGAAATTTCTCAAAAAATGAATTAGATGTTAATGGTCAAAAAGTTTATGTTGATGTAGCTCATCCTTATCCAGATTTATCTGAATTTGAAAAAAGAAGATTTTTCTATTCACAACTCCGAGATATAAAAAAACCTTATATCCTTGCGGGGGATTTTAATGCTCTTTCCGACGATGATAAATACAATAGAGAAAAATTGTTAAGTGGTTATGGGGGGTTTATGAAAAATAAAGGACTTGCTAAAAAAGTTGTTGATGACTTATTAACTTACCAAACAATTCCAGAAATTAGAAAACATGGGCTCATTGATACTTACACTTCTTCTTATGATGATAACGATTATACTATGCCCACTAAATATATTCTTCCTGAAAATAAAAATTCTCGAATAAGAACTGATTACATCTTTTGTTCTCCTGATTTTATTGTGAATGATGCAAGAATTATTAAAAATAAATATACCAATAAAGCATCAGACCATTACCCGATTGTCGCAAATTTAAAATTAAAAAACTCTAAGAAATAAAATGCCTAAGGAAAAACAAATTCAATTGAAAGTTGTGGAAGCATTGCAGGATGATGCATACAAAGGTATCGCGAGAATTGATTCTGAAGTAATGAGAGATTTGAATATCCGAAGAGGAGACATAATTGTCATTAAAGGAAATCGGGAAACTGTTGCAATTGCTGACAGAGCTTATCCTGCTGATATGGGGGAAGGAATAATTCGTATCGACGGTATTTTGAGAAAAAATTCAAAGACAGGAATCGGGGATGTTGTTACAATTACAAAAGCTGATGTTAAAGAAGCAAAAAAAGTTGTGATTGCTCCTGCTCAAAAAGGAATAATGGTTCAGGCAGATTCTGACGGACTTAGAAGAGGACTTTTGGGAAGAGCTGTTTTGAAAGGAGATATTGTTGTTTTGGGTGGTGTGCAACGAAGAAGAGATTTGATGTCAGAGGAGTTCGGGGATATGGATGATGTGTTCGGGAATCTTGGAGATATTTTGGGAGGAATGGGTTTTGGAAATATGGGCGGGGGAGTCACGCAAATCAAATTCATGATTATTTCTGCAAATCCGAATCAGCCTGTTATAATTACAGAAAACACTGAAGTTTCTTTGAGTCCAAAAGCAGTTGAACTCAGCGACGAGAAAATCCCTGAAATTACTTATGAAGACATCGGAGGACTCACTGATGAAATTAAAAAAATTCGTGAGCTAGTTGAAATTCCATTGAAGCATCCTGAAATTTTTGAGAGACTTGGAATTGAACCTCCGAAAGGAATCTTGCTTCACGGACCGCCCGGAACTGGTAAAACACTTTTGGCAAAAGCAGTTGCAAATGAATCAGAAGCAAATTTTATTTTATTGAATGGGCCAGAAATCATGTCAAAATTTTATGGAGAATCTGAAAAGAAAATCAGAGATATTTTTGAAGAAGCTGAAAAAACTGCGCCTGCAATTATTTTTATCGACGAGATTGATGCGATTGCACCGAAGAGAGAAGAAGTTCAGGGAGAAGTTGAGAGAAGAGTTGTTTCGCAATTATTGACAATGATGGACGGATTGAAATCAAGAGGGAAAGTTATTGTTATCGGTGCTACTAATCGTCCAAATGCAATTGATTCTGCTTTGAGACGTCCTGGAAGATTTGACCGGGAACTTGAAATTTCTGTTCCTGGAAAAGAAGGAAGATTGCAGGTTTTGAAAATTCACACAAGAAATATGCCGATGGACAAGAAAGTTAATCTTGATGAAATAGCGTCGATAACTCACGGGTTTGTCGGGGCTGATTTGGAATCTCTGACAAAAGAAGCAGCGATTATTGTTCTTAGAAAAATTCTTCCACAGATGAAACTTGACGGCGAAGAAAAAATTCCTCAGGAAATTCTTGAAAAATTAATTGTCAGCCACGATGATTTCGTTGATGCATTGAAAACAGTCCGTCCTTCAGCGATGAGAGAAGTTCTTGTTGAAACTCCGAATATTGAATGGAACAGCGTCGGTGGATTAGATTCTATCAAGCAAGAATTGAAAGAAGCTGTTGAATGGCCTATGAAATATTCTGATAGTTTTGAGAGACTTGGAATTCGTCCTTCACGGGGAATTTTACTCTATGGGCCTCCCGGAACAGGAAAAACACTTTTGGCAAAAGCAGTTGCAAAAGAATCAGAGGCAAATTTTATACAAGTTAAAGGACCTTCATTGCTAAGCATGTGGGTTGGTAAATCTGAAGAAGGTATGAGGAAAATTTTTGAGAGAGCGAGACAAGTTGCTCCCTGCGTGATTTTCTTCGACGAGATTGATTCACTTGCGGGAAGGAGGGGAATGGAAACAGGAACAAAAGTTACAGAAAGAGTTTTGAATCAAATGCTCGCAGAAATGGACGGGCTTGAAGATTTGAATGATGTTATTGTTATTGGTGCTACTAATCGTCCAGATATGCTGGACACTGCATTGCTGAGGCCTGGAAGATTCGACAAGATACTTTTGGTGAATGCTCCTGAAGACGACGGAAGACTTGAAGTTTTGAAAATTCACACAAAAAAAATGCCTCTTGCGAAAGATGTTGACTTGAAATATATTGCAAAAGAAACTTCAGGATACACTGGTGCTGATTTGGAAGCTGTTGCCAGAGAAGCTGCTTACTTCGCACTTAGGAAAGACATTAATTCCAAGGAAGTAAAGAAAGAACATTTTGAAGAGGCGCTGAAAAAAGTCAAGCCGAGCGTGACGAAATCAACTATTGATTTGTACAAGAGAATCGAGGAAACTTATTTGAAATCAGCGAAGGCTGCTATTCCGATGGATAACAGTTATTTAGGATAAAATGACAAATTTTGAAAGTAAGGTTTTAGTTATGTGTGCCTGGTGCAAGAGAATAAAATTAGACGGCAAATGGGTTGGTGAAAAATATCCCAATTATGAATTTGTTGTAGAAAGTTATGGAAGAAATGTTACTCATACTATTTGTAAAGATGATGCTAAAAAATATTATCCAAACTTATTCACTCGTCACAATAATTTTATCGTCGACTAATATTGTGTTTTCTGCCTGTGAGACTTTTGCGTGAGAGACTTCAATTAACTGTGGATACTGATGAAGATTTCCATTTTCCTCCAACTGCTTTAATGCAAACAGAGATTTTATTCCGAATTTTTTTACGAGCCATCTTGAACAAAAAGGAAGTGTCTGATATTCGTCAGCTATAAAATCCAATATTTCCCTCGCTGTTGGATTTCTGACATTCTTGCTGTCTATTAAAATATAAATTCCTGAAGGTTTTCCCTCGTAAATTTTTCCGCTTCCGTTTGTTGCGAAAGGCTCGATTGCATACAATCCTTCACTGAGCTTTTCTTTATTTGTTGTTTTAATATTCATAATCGTAAGTCCTGCATGAAGTTCATATTCTTCCATTTCATGTCCTGTCAAATTAACAATCGGAGAAAATTTGTATGATTCCATAGTCTCCTGAATTACTTTTCCTATTTCTCCGAGGGAACTTTTTTTCTCTGCTTCTCTGATTGCATTTTTCAGGGCTTTTTCAGATGCTTCAATTAATTTTTTATTTTCTGAATTATTTTCCAAATCAACTGAAAAAGCTGTGTCAGCAATCCAACCGTCGACGTGAACTCCAAAATCTACTTTCAGCAAACCGCTTGCTTTTGTCTCGTCATTGTAAGAAGGCGTGTAATGCGCGGCAATTTCATTTATTGAAAGATTTGTCGGGAAAGCAGGTTTTCCTTTTAGTTCTTTTATTTTATTTTCAATTTTTTCTGCGAGTTCAAGAAGGGGCATTCCTTTTTTTATTTGGGGTTTTATCCATTCTTTGACTTCGCTGGCAATCTTTCCTGCCTGCAAAATTTTTTCCTTTTGTTTTGATCTTGATGTCATTCTTCTACCTTAATTTCTTTATATTTTAATCTTCTGCTTTTGGGTATGAAGTTACTTATTTTCTCTGCTGAGATTTTTCCTGTTCCGAGGAAATCGTTTTTGAACTTCATAATAAAAAATCCTTTTTCTATTTCGATTTCGCTCGTCGAGCCCACCCTCCCGCCCAACGGGGAATTAATTTGTACTCGCGAAATCTCTCTTGATTTCTTTATATCTTCTAATAACAATTCCTGCCCCATCATCCATTGCTCTGCCTGTTTCTCGTCGAGTTCAAAAATATTTTTTGTAATTTGCTCTTTCATCAATTGAACTCCTTCAATACTCAATCTCAAGTCCTGTGTCTTCTCATCTATCTTTGCAAAATACAATCCAATTCCTTCAATCCTTGCAAACCTGTCTAATCCTAAAATTTCTTTTTCTGAAATATCTCCTGAAAAAACAATTATTCTTTCTCTTCCAAGTTTTGCTAAACTGAATGGCACGTCTTTTATTCCAAACTGCTCGTTAAGTTGTTTGATGAATTGTTCTTTTTCATTTTTATTAAAAAATTTGAGAGGTATCATTGCGCAGACACTAAGAACCGAGGTTCCTAATACCTCCGATTGTCTTCTTAATCTTCCCACTAAATTTGTGCTCATGGCTGATTATTTTCTTCTTCTTTAACCTTTTAATTAACCATCTAATAAACAAAAATAATATTGTTGTTCCAATATAAATAATGAACATACCGCCTGTTATCATAAATAACAAAGCTACTCCAATTGCTCCGCCAATCCCAGACATTCCAGAGCCACTGAATGTTTTCATTTTGATAAATGCTAATAAAAAAATAATAGTGAGGAAACCTCCGAGGATAATCCAGATTATTTTGAATATCTTTTTTATTATTTTTTTTGTTTTGGTGTTCATTTTAACTTTTTGATTTTTGCGATGAAAAACCCTTCAGTATTTTCTGTTTGAGGATAAACTCTGCAAGTTAATTTAACATCTTCAAGATATTCTTTCTCTCCAAACTTTACAATTCCCTGATTTGTCTTTATCGGAAGATTTATCTTTTCAACCTTGACATTAAAATTTTTCAGAGCAAAATCAATTACTTCTTCATTTTCTTCTGGTGCGTGAGTGCAAGTGCTGTAAACTAATTCGCCGTTTGGTTTTAGAATTTCTATTGCTGAAGCAATTAGTGATTTTTGAAGTCTTGATAAATTTTCTATTGTTTTTATGTTCCACATTTCCAGCGTCGACGGAGTGCTTCTGATTGTTCCTTCTCCTGAACAAGGTGCGTCCAATAAAATTTTATCAAAGAAGAATTTCTCATTTTTGAAACGATTGCACAAAGCAATTCCATCTTTTTTTGTGATTATCATATTCATCACTCCGCATCTTTCTGTATTTGCCGCGAGAATTTTTATTCTCCCAATTTTCATTTCATTGGCAATTAACAATCCTGAATTTTTCATCATTGCTGACATCTGAGTTGTCTTGCTCCCCGGAGAAGCACACAAATCAAGAACTTTCTCGCCGGGTTTTGGATTAAGAACTAATGGAGGAAGCATACTTGCAATTTCCTGAATGTAATAATAACCAAGTAGATGCTCCAATGCTCTTCCAAGTTCTCCGGGCTGAAGTTTTGATTCGACAATCATAATCTCTGGAAAATCCTTGAAAGGAATTTTTATCTTCCAACCTTTTTCTTCAAGGCGTTTCTTCAACTCTTTCGGAGAAATTTTTAATGTGTTGCAGCGAAAAGAACGGACAGGTTCTTCTTTCAGAATTTCCATATAAGACTCAAAATCTTTTCCAAGAAGAATTTTCATTCTCTCAAGAAATAATGGTTTTGGTTCGTAAGTTCTTTTAGTCATATTAAAATTCCCCCAGCGTCTTCTGCTTTTTTGTTTCGATGATTGTGTTAACGTCGAAATTGAAAACCTGCATTATATTTTCAACTGCCGGGAGAATCTGATGCTTGAGGTAATATTCAATGTTATATTCCCCTGGCTCGTCGCTGAGTTTTACTTTATCTCTCACAAGTTTTTTCTTGCTGTCTGTTTCTGCGATGTAATATTCAATCAGGGTTCCCATATCAATTGGCATTTCTTTTTCGAGCATTTTTTGTGCAGCAACGACGTGAGGAGTAATTGATTTATATTCGGAGATTGGTTTTTTCAATTGCGTTCTTATCATCATTTTTTTAACATTTATTTTTCTCTCCTTTACTTCTTTTACAAGTTTTTTCAAATATTCAAGAGCGCGTTTTTCATCTCCGTCTTCCAAAATCATAAGAAGAACATTATTCTGGATTTCTCTTGCAAGAGCACACCAGTCTCTTCTGACTGTTTCAAACCCACGAATTTTTAATTTATCTTTTTCAGTTATCAAGGCATATTTTTTCTTCGCGCCAAATTCTCCTGTTCTTGTTGTAACCCAAATTCCTCTTTTGTAAAAATCTTCAAGCTCCAGTTCCATAATTCCTGGCAACCCTGAATTCAATTTTTTCAAAAACTCAAGAGTTTTTTGTTTTGATTTTTCATTAAGCAGGAAAGCAATTGAATCTGTGTCTGAATAAATTGTCTTGTAGCCTTCATTATTTATTTTTGCAATTATCTCTTTTATGAAATCACGGCTTATCGACGTCGCTGATGCCGAAGCTTCTGGGCAGTAATATCTTGCTCCAAAAAATCCCAGGTAACCATAAGATGCATTTGCCAAAAGTTTGAATGCATTGCTTCTTGCTTTTTTTATGACATCGAATTTTTCAGCCAATTCCTTTTTGTATTTTTTTCTCTTCTCTATTATTTCTTTCAGCATCTCGGGGAAAAATCCCGGCTTCTTTGAAAAATAAACTTTCTTGTCTTTCAAGTCAACTTCAAGGGAATTTTTTTCTTTCTTTTCAAGCATCGTCGATTTTGAAAGATTGAATGTAACGATAATACTTGGCCAGTAACTTGTGAAATCAAAAATTCCGAGATTCTGATATAATCCTGCTGTCGGCTCGAAAACGAAAGCTCCGACGTATTTTTCTCTTTTTTTTCTTTCTCCAATCTCGTCGTATCCCGGACGCCTTTCAGGAATCTCGTTAAACCTGCTGAGATTATGAAGTATGTAATCTTCTACATTTCTTGACATGCCATTTCTTGACACATCAAAAACAGGCTCCTGCATTACTCTTGTAAACTCCAGCAAGTCGGGCCAGATCTTTTCGAAAATTTTGTATGTCAGAACAGAATCGTGAAGATTGTATTCAAAATATTTTTCCCATCCGTCGCTGTCGATTTTTGACGAGTGCCTGAATTCAAATTCTTTTTTGCCCTCGCCAAGAAATTCATTTGCGACTTCATTAAGCGACATTACTTCTGACTGCATATACTGAGAATAAGCTGTTTCTATAAATCGCAGCAAATCAATATGGACAATTCCGTCGATTTTTGCTGTACCAAATCTTCCAACTCCTGATTTTGAAAATCTCGGCTGGCTTCCGTCAAGTCCGATGTCTAATTTAATTTTATGCTTCATTGCCCGTGCTTTAATATACGGAAAATCAAAACCATCTGTAAAATATCCGACGAGAAAATCTGGGGAAATTTTTTTGACTATCTCAACGAATCTTTCAATTAATTCCGCTTCATCTTTCACGCATTCAACATAGTCTAATTTTTTTGTGCATTTTTTCCATGTTATCACTTTTTTAAAATTCTCAGAAATAAATGAAACCATCAAAAGTTCTCCTTCGCCAATTTTTAAATCATCTGCTTCAATATCGAAGGCAAGAACCTTCGGGGAAAAATTTTGCTTGTCAGATTGTTTTATTGAATCAACTTTTATGCATAAGTCAACATTCAGCGAAGAATCTATCCCACCAAACTCCAGACTGTTATTTAAAATTTCCCCGTTGATTTCGTACCAGTTTAGCGGATTTAATTTTTTTTCCATGATATAATGGCTTATGAAACCCAAATCATAACCTCTTCGTTTTTCTATTTCGGGCATTCCTAGCTGGTCTGCTATGTCGTGCAAATCTTTGTAATTTGTCGCGAAAATTTTCAGGGCTTTTACTTCGTTTCCTAAAAATTTTTTATTGTGCAGTTCAACCTTCTCGACTTTGGTTCTTCTTCCTTTTACATCAAGCTGTATCTCTCCTATTTTTTCACTCAATCTTTCAATTTCTTTTTGGCTTATTTTTTCTTTTAGAATTGCCCAGAAATATACGTCGCAGGAATCTATTATACAGACTCTTTTTCCATTTGAGCTTCTACCAATTACCTTTGCGAAGTTTCTGCCTTCAAAATCAAAATAGTCATAATCGACGGGAATAAAATCTAGTTTCATAATTAATCAAGCTATTAATAAGATTTAAATATTCTCGTTTGAGGATTTTATTATGGCAAATTCACTTGAAATACAAACATTTGATGAACTTAGAAAAAGCAGAGTTATTGCAATAAGTAATTGGAATGGTCTTGACTATAAACAAATATGTGACACTCTTGGTTTAGAACCAGAAATTCCTGAATTGTATGCATTGGGAGAAGCAGAAAAAATTTATTGGGATAACAAAGGCTCTGACTACGAAGACAGCAAAATGCGTGAATTTGAGAGAAATAAATTAAAGACTCCGCCAAGAAAAGAACAAAGTCAGGCGAGATATGAAAAATTTTATACTCTCTGGGCAAACTCAAGAATTAATGAAAACAGTTTTGGTTTAGACAGTAAAGCAAAAAGAAAAGCTCTTTTAATTTTTCCTAAGTTTCAAAAAACTGGCGTTCAGAATATAGAACAGTTGAATGATTTGCAAGTTGGAAAATTATACAAAACTATGCTTGATTATTCTATGGAAAGAATTGACAGAATATAATAAAATATTTATATCTGAATTTAATGAATAACTTATGGGACTAAATATAAGGGAGATTATTCCAAGAAGGGAAATTGAACTTTCTGACTTAAAAGGGAAAACGATTTGCGTTGATGCTTTTAACACTTTGTACCAATTTTTATCGTCGATAAGACAGGTTGACGGCACTCCGCTGATGGACAGCAAAAAAAGAGTTACCAGTCATTTGTCGGGAATTTTTTACAGAAATATTGCACTGCTCGAACACGGGATAAAACTTGTTTATGTTTTTGACGGGAAACCTCCTGAACTGAAATACAAAACTTTTGAGAAGCGAGGCGGGGCGAGAGAAATTGCGAGGGGAAGATATGAAGAAGCAAAAGGGGAAGAAGATTTTGAAAAAATGAAGAGATACGGCAGCCAGCTTATCCGACTGAATGACGATATGATTAAGGAAAGCAAACAACTTCTTGAGGCGATGGGGATTGCAGTTATTCAGGCGCCGGGCGAGGGAGAGGCACAGGCAGCTTATCTCGCGAGAACAAGAGAAGGAATTTACGCGAGTGCGAGCCAGGATTATGACAGCCTGCTTTTTGGCGCTCCGAAATTAATAAGAAATTTAACTTTGGCTAAAAGAAGAAAAACAATAAGCGGATGGATGGAAGTTAAACCTGAAATTATTGAACTTGAAAAAGTTTTGAATTCTCTGGAAATAAATCTTGACCAATTAATTTGTCTTGGAATCCTGGTAGGAACTGATTACAATCCAAAAGGAATTCCCGGAATTGGGCAGAAAAAAGCACTACAAATTGTCAAGAAATACAAGCAACCTGTTTTGATATTTGAAAGCCTCAAGGAACAGATGGAGAATCTTCCTGAAGAAGACAAATTTGACTGGAAAGTAGTTTTTGAATTATTTCACAAGCCGAATGTTGCTCACTCGATATTTATCTTCGGGAAAGTAAATGAGAATAAGATAAGAGAGATACTTGTCAAAGAACACGATTTTTCCGACGACAGAGTTCAGAAGCAGTTAGAAAGACTTAGAGAAATTCTTGAAAAGAACAAACAAAAAACCCTTTTCTGATTATTTGACAAACATAATTTTTCCTTTTTTCTTTCTCACCAAAATAAATCCTACTATAAACAAGATTACTGCAATTATTATAAGAATTGCTTTTGAGTAGACAAAGAGACTAAGAACAATCAGCAATCCTCCGAGAACAAAAAGAGAATTTGTTTTTAGTTTTATTATTAAAAATATAATCGCCCCAAGAATTAGGAGAGGAACTATTGTCATTATTGTGCTTTCTGAAATTCCTGCGTCAAAAAACACGGCGCCGATATCATATCCCGATTTATTTATTCCGTAGACACTAAGAAAAGCAATTACTGCTGCAATTATTGTCGCGACAGGAGTGTTCTCTTTAAACATTGATTTACTTAAAGCGAAAAATACTGCTGCAAAAATTATTATGAATATTCCTGATAAAACAATTGTTGATTCATCGAGGGTATTCAGCAAATCGCTGAGCAAATCCTGCGCGCTGACAAAATTTATCGCGAAGAGAAAGATAAAAATTGATAGTATTAATGCCCCCTTTTTCATTCTATGGATAGAATAATTACGTTTATAAATTTTGTTGGTTTTTCTTTCTTATGAATGTAAAATCTTTTGATGTCCTCGGGAATATTGCAATTGTAAGATTCCCTGAGAAATTTAGTCCCGGAAACAAGAAAAAATTTGCCGAGAAAATTCTGAAGGAAAATAAAGGAATAAGAACGATTCTCGAGAAAAGGGAAAAAATTAAAGGAAGACTTAGAAAATTGTCGACGAATTTTATTGCAGGGGAAAACACAAAGGAAGTTTTGTATCGGGAAAATGATTGTGTTTTCAGATTTAATGTTGATGAAACTTATTTTTCCCCGAGGCTGAGCAATGAGCGAAAAGAGATTGCTGATAAAATCAAGAAGAATGAAACTGTCTTGGTGATGTTTGCAGGAGTCGCTCCTTTTTCGATTGTGATTGCAAAGAAATCAAAAGCAAAAAAAGTTTATTCAAACGAAATAAACCGCGAGGCGAACAAATATGCTGAGATGAATATCAAAATGAATAAGCTGAAAGACAAGGTTATAATTGTTCCTGGCGATGCGAAAAAAATTCATGAGAAATTTGCAACTTCGTTCGCCAAGCCCACCCGCCCGCCCAAGGGGGAACAAATTAGTACTCGCGAAGTTGTTCCTTCTAAATTTGATGTCATTGTTATGCCCCGCCCGCAACTGAAAGATACTTTTCTGAAAGAAGCATTTGTTTTATCAAAAAAAGGAACCAGAATTTATTATTATGATTTCTGCAAGGTTGAAGATATTGATTTTGTCGTCGAGAAAATAAAAAACGAGGCAGAGAAATCAAAAAAGAAAATAAAGATTTTGAATGTGAAACGGGCAGGGGAAATTGCTCCTTACAAAACTAGATTGAGGGTTGATTTTGTGGTTTTGAATTAATGTTTTTTATTCTTCTTTTCAATTTCTTTTCTCTTTTCTTTTGCTCTTTCTCTAATACTTCTCCCCCATTCATATAACCCGCTTGCGATATTTGCCCCAATTTGTGTTAATGCTACTGGGAGTATATATTCTGGTTTTGTAAGAGCTAAAGTAGTATACACTCCCGCACTACCAATAATTGTCCCCGAGATAGTCCATCCTCTTGTGACATATTCTCCATAAAATGGAGTATCACCGTTATCAAAGTTAATTGCTTTTCTAAACATAGTTGGAAATAAAAGATTAACTCCAATTGTTGGGTATGTAATCATCTTCAAAACACCCCTTACTACCTCAGGAGTATATTCTGCAATTGTTTTAATCCTATCTCCTATTTTTTGCAAATCTTCTTTGAAAACAAGCATTTCTAAACTCTTTGGCTTTTTTTCAGGTCTCTTTATTTTTTCTTTCTTGATTATTGTTTTGCCATCTTTTTTTATTATCTTTGTTTTATAATTCCTAAGGGACAGATTCATTTCACTGTTGTAGATATCAAGAACTGTTCTTAACAATTTACTCTGTCCTTTATCATTTAATCCTGATTCTGGAAAGGATTCATAACCGAGTTCATTTAGCCCTTTAGACATATAACTTTCAGGGCATTCAATACTTGCTAAAGTTCTTTTAATATCTTCATAGGTATACATAGAAATCTTCTACCAATCTATTTTATAAATCTTTCTTTTGTAGTCACTTGAAAATTATAACTTCAGATATTCAACTTCGTCGTCGTCTAATTTGAGCTCTTTCTGAATTTCGGGGTTTGATTTGATAACTTGTTTTATTACGGGGAATTCATACATCGCGCGTTTCTGGCTGACATGAACATACTGGGCGTATTTCTGGCAGATTGTTTTTTTGTGAACTGTCTTCTGATTATTGAGCCAAATCTGCAAAATTCTTGAAGGTCTTTTGTAGCTTGTAAATCCTGTTTTTGCAGTTTTTTTGGCAGATGCAATTCCATAACTGAGAAAAATATTTTCATAGACGAGAAATCTCCAATACTGCTGCTTGTAAATTCTTCCCCTGAAAACATCAGTCTTGCTGAGCAAATCATAAGCTCTCGCGAGTTCTTCATTTTTGTATTCTGTGGGAATATTTTCTTCAATCCAGAGAATTATATCGTCGGTGGACATATTTACTGAATCAAAAACTCCAAGAATTTCGTTTGCAGGTTTTTCCTTGAATACTTTTTTCAGCGAACTGAAAATATCTGTCTCTTTATTTCTCTCGTCGATAATCACGGAAAAATAATCTTTTAATTTTGATAATGCCTGCAAATCATTTATTGCTGCACGCAAATCCCCTTTTGCTTTTATTGAGACTTCTGTAATTAATTCCTCATCCATTGGCAGATTTTCTTTTTTTGCAATTTCTGAAATTATACTTTTTATCACATTATAATCAATTTCTTTTAACTGGAGAACTTCGCATTTTTTTCTTAGAGTGCTGAACTTTTTATTCCAGATATCATTCGCAGTAATTATAATCGGGAATGAAGTTGATTCAATTATGTTCAAAAGTTCACCTAATCCTCCGTAATCATATTCAGAAATTCCATCAACTTCGTCGACGAGAATTATTTTATCTTCTTTTTCCAAAGACATTTGCTCTGCTGCCGGCCTTAAAATATTTTTTAGTTTTTCTTTGTTTCTCAAATCAGAAGCATTCAATTCAAATATCTCAAAATTATTTTCCTTTGCTGCTGCGTGAGCGATGCTTGTTTTTCCTGTTCCCGGCGGGCCGTGCAAAAGAAGTGCATTTTTTTTCTTCCCGAAATTTTTCAAGAATTCTCTTATCTTAAAAACAGCCTCATTCTGTCCTTTTATCTCTTCCAAGGTTTTCGGGCGGTATTTTTCTGTCCAGGGCATTTTACTTGTTAATCCTCTAGAAATTTTGTTCGGTAAGCCCATCCTTCCGCCCAAGCGGAAATTAAGTTAGTCCTCACAAAATTTTTCCTCCTTTCTTATCGGTTCACAACCGTTAAAGTAAATTTCATTCGGTTCAATTTTTTTAATTATCTTGTATAATCCTTTAGTCCATACTTCTTCACCAAAAATAAAATGAGTGTACTCAGTTATTATTATGCTTGCAAGAGGATCTGATAACTTCTGATTTCCTTCTGTCTTTACTAATGGAATCTCCCCCCTTAAATAATAAATTCTTTGCCCTTTTTTTAAAAAATTATATTCTTTTCCTGTTTCTAATTCTTCGGGGAGACATTCTTCTAACTTTCTGTCTAATGTTCCAAATTTCCTTAACGCTAAATCCGGATTAAATTCAACCTGAATTCCCATTTTACTCCTTCCCTAATCCTGCTAAAACGAATGATGCAAGAAGAGCCTGCAACTGAATAAATGGGTCAGAACCCTCGACAATCCTGAATTCTGCTTCGCCTGTTTTTTCTGTAAGTTTTACTTTTATCGTCGGCTCGACAGGAAGATTCCAGATTTCTTTCTGAATTGCTTTTATAACATCCTGCCCCGAAATGCTTTCTTTCAGCATTATGTCAAGAAGTTTTTCTTTTGCGTTTACAAAATCTCCTGCGATTGCGTAATCAAGAACAACTCTTATATCACGGGGTTTTGTGTTTGAAATTATTGTCGCGACAAGTTCAGGAGTTATCGACGGGGAAATAGATGCTGTTGACTGCAAAATGTTTATACAGCGTCGGCAATCTCCTTCGCAACCTTCATACAGCACTTCAACTGTTTCTGGATTTATTATCAACTTTTCATTTTCAGCAATTCTTATTATAACTTTTTCGATATCTTTTTTTTCAAGAAGCTTGAAACGGAATATTGCACAACGGGACTGGATTGGGTCTATGATTTTGCTGGAGTAGTTGCAGGACATAATAAATCGGCAGGTTGCTGAATAATTTTCCATTGTTCTTCTCAATGCCTGCTGGGCTTCCGGAGTCAAGGCATCTGCTTCATCCAGAAAAATAATTTTGAAAGGAACATTCCCGATAGATTTTGTCCTCGCGAAATTTTTTACTTTTTCCCTTACAACATTTATCCCACGTTCATCAGAAGCATTCAACTCAAGATAATTTTCTTTCCAGTTTTCTTTGTACAGTTCTTTTACAACTATTAATGCGAGAGTTGATTTCCCTATTCCTGCCGGACCTGCGAAAAGCATGTGGGGAATATTCAGCGAATTTGTCAGTGCTTCCACTCTTTTTACGGAGTTATCCTGGCCGACAATTTCAAAGAACTTAGAGGGGCGATATTTTTCAGTCCATATACTCGATGCCATCATACTTTATTTCTATCAGAACTTATAAAGATTATTGTAATAACTTCGATTAATTTAGAATTTTATTTAGCTCTTTCTCTTCTCATCTTTCTCTTATGCTTTTCTTTCTTCAATCGCTTTCTCTGCCACTTCCATCTCATCTGGCGTTTCTTCTTCCATCTTCTACTTGAGCGTTTCATAGAAAGTGGAGATAAATTTGGTTTTTAAAGATTTTGATTACCTTTTAGAATTCTTCTTTTTCCTGTCTTCTCTCAGATTTTTCATCTTCTTGTATGAGATGTATATGACTAATATTAATTCAGCGAGGATTATCACAGGTCTTGCGAATCTGTCGAGAGAGACGAATGACGTTGCGGTTCCGAACAGCAATGCGAAAGTTCCGCCCAACATGAATCCTGTGCCGACCCACTCGTTAAGGCTGTTCTCTTTTGCTGGCAGGAATAATCCGATGAAAATTGCAATTAATGCTAAAACTGCTGAAATGTAGAATAAGTATATGCTGTGGATTTTTTCTGCAGAAGTAAGTTCGTTCTGACAGGTGTTGCAGACATAATTTTGCGGACAATTGTTTGTGTCATAATCGGAATATTCAATGTAGCCTTTTTTCTCAGTGCATAAATCTCTGTCTGCCTGATTTATTGTTATATTCGGACAGACTACTGACGAGCCATAAAATTTGTCGGGATAATATGCATTTATATTTTTGCAAAAATCTTCGTATTGAGGAGCAGGATAAATCGCTTCGATAACTGCAAAAACAAGAACTGAGAAGAGAACAGCGACGACGAATATGATTATTATTTTTCTTATATCCACCATCAATTATCTAAGATTATTTTATTCTTAAATCTTATCTATGTTTTGTTACACCAACTCTTGGACAATATTTATTTATCGGACAGGTTGAACAAAGCGGAGAAACTGGCTGGCAGATTGTTTTTCCGAATTGGACAAAAATTGAATTGAAATCTGCCCAGTATTTTTTTGGAAGAATTTTGTTTAATTCTATTTCTGTTTTTTCAGGAGTTTTTGTTTTAATCCAACCGAGCCGATTTGGAATTCTGTGGCAGTGCGTGTCTATCGGAAGAACTTTTTTACCGAAGGCAAATGCCAAAACTATATTCGCTGTCTTTGGACCGATTCCTTTTATGCTCATTAATTCCTCTCTTGTTTTAGGAACTTTGCCGTCGAATCTTTCAAGCAAAACTTTTGAAACGTGCTTTAATGTTCTTGCTTTTTTTCTGTAATGCCCTGATGAGAAAATTAATTTTTCAAGTTTTCTCGTCGGAAGAGCGATAATTTCTTTTGGAGTATCTGCAACAGCAAATAATTTCTCCGACGCTATTTTGGTATTTTTGTCCTGAGTTCTTAATGATAAAAGGCAGGAGATGAGAATCTTAAATGCATTCGGATTTTTCCGCATCTTGTTCAGAGTAGTTTTGCTAGTAGGAAATTCACGCCTGAGAATGCTCATTACACTTTCAATCTTCCTGATTTGATTTTTCATTCCACTTTGAAACTATAAAAATTCCTATTATAGAGATAACTGTTATAATAGATGCAATTATAAATTTATTTTGAAAAGGACTTGCCTCTGAAAATTTAGTTATCCATTCTGTCAGGACATCTCTCCAGGATAAAGCAATAAGAAAACCGAATGCTGCCATTATCGCAGTAACTGCAGAATGTTTCAAGCTCATTCTCACTTTCTTAATTGTCTTTTTTGTTTTAATTTTCATTTTATCAATTCTCCAAACGTTCTTCCTGTTATTCCTGCTGCATTTCCCTCGTCGGTATCGAGATGAAGTGATAACCTGAAATTTTCATTTGTTCTTACAATAATTTCCTGAAAGATCGTCTCTCTTTCTCCTGAAATTTTTACAGAAACTTTTTGGTTATTTTTTAATTTTAATTTTCCAGCTTCTTCAATTGAGCAATGCAAATGTCTCTTTGCGATTATGCATGGAATTTTTACCGACGATTTTGGGCCTTTAACTAAAATATTTGTCGTATTAGCCAAATCTCCTGAAACTTTTATTTTTGGCAGGGGATTTAATTTCAAATTGTAAGCGTCGGTGAGAGAAATTTCTGCCTGAGAATTTTTTCTGAACGGGCCAAGAATTCTTACATTTTCTATTTTCCTGCCTGAATTAATCAGTGTTACTTTTTCTTCAGAAGCAAATTCCCCAATCTGGGATAATTTTTTCATAGGAGTCAGGGTTTTATTTTTTCCAAACAATTTTTCAAAATCTTTTTCTGACAAGTGAATATGCCTTGCTGAAATTTCTATTGGAATTTTTGTCATATTGTTATATAGGGGATTATCTTTATAAAATTTTCAGAACTTTTTCAACAGCCATTTTCTCTTCGTTGGTTTTTCTAACGAAAACTTTTACTCTTGATTTTTTTGAAGAAATAATCTCTGAACTTAATTTATTTTTTTCTCTGTCCATTTCAACCCCAAAAAATGAAAGATGACGGCAAACATCTTCTCTTAACTTTTGGACATTTTCTCCTATCTTCGCTGTGAAAATCAGATTGTCTAAACCGTTCAGAGCAGCAATATATGAGCCAATTATTTTTGTAATCTGATAAATCAGCATATCATAAGCAAGCCTGCAATTTTTATTCTTGTTCATCCTCGACAAAATGTCTCTGAAATCGCTGAATCCTGTGAGTCCTTTTAATCCTGATTTTTCTGTCAGCAATTCCTGAACATTATATCCTTTTTTTTCAAGGAAGAAAATTATTCCGGGGTCTATTGTTCCTGAACGCGTTCCCATAATTAATCCTTCTGACGGCGTGAATCCCATTGTCGTGTCGATTGGTTTTTTATTGAGAATTGCAGATATGCTTGAACCAGAACCCAGATGGCAGGTTATTGTTTTTCCTTTCAAATCTCTTGAAACATATTCGTGAGAAAGTCCGTGAAATCCGTATCTCTGTATTTCATATTTTTTTGTTATTTCTTTTGGAATTGCATAAATTTTTGCAGCGTCGGGAATTTCTGAAAAAAACATCGTGTCGAAAACCGCGTACTGCGGTTTTTTATATTTTTCACAAAGTTCAATTACCATTAATTGTCGAGGATTATGCAGAGGAGCAAATTCTGAGAATTCTTTTATTTTCTTTTTTGTTTCTTCGTTTATCTTCGACGGTTTTTTTAAATCACCACCATGGACTACTCTGTGTGCAATAACATCTATTCCGTCTCCGTTGATTTTTTTGAAAATTTTTTCTACAGTTCTGCTGTAATCTTCTTTTGTTTTCAGCCTCTCAAAATTTTCTGAATCTTTCAAATCTAAATCTTCGAACAGACTATATTTTATGCTCGAACTTCCGACATTAAACACCAGAATTTTTTTCATTTTAATTCTATAATAAAGGAACTTGAGATTTTAAATTTTTAGAATAGGCAAATCTTTTAAATGAAGACGAATTGTAGATTTTGTTTGATAGAAACGCCCCTGTAGTCTAAGCGTCACACAGGAATGTTCGACATAGACTTTTGGGGCAGGAAGAATAAGCCCCTGTAGTCTAGAGGCCAAGGACACCACCCTCTCAAAACGCGGAAAGCGGTTTGAATGAAGATTAAAAATCTGATTTCAAAGTTATAAGAGAGGTGATCAAATCTCGATGAGAGTGGAGATCTAGCATCTCAATGCAATCTCTCGTAGAGAATAACTTCAATCGCGGACAAAATCCGCAATTAGGGTACGGTGGTAACCCGAGTTCAAATCTCGGCGGGGGCATATTATTTGAACGAGGGGAACCCGATTCAAATCCGAGAGTTTTCACGTGGGCAAGGAAAAATTTTGTTCGCTGACTTTTTAAAAAACAATTTCGTTCGTCAATCCCGCCCACCCACCCGTTTGGGAAAAATTTGTACTCACGAAATTGTTTTGTTCCATTAGAAAAAATTAGTTCTCGCAAAATTTTTGGGAGAATGAGTGGGGGCTCGAGTTAGGCGGGGGCATCCTAATTTGTAAACAAATTCCAGCAAGCTGTCGGATGCGCGACGATTTTTTCCAAAAATCTTCGGGAGCATAATAATTATTTTTTCTTTTTTCTAGAACTACCTTCTTCTGTTCTACGAAGCTTGTGGAGTTCCCATGTAATAAGAATCCCAACAATAAAAACTGCAGCAGTAAGAAGAATCAAGTAATTTCTTATCTGCCCGATTTCAGAACTTTTAACGCGGAACATAGAAGTTGCTGTCTTATTGCTGTTTATATTTACAACCAAATCATAAACCCCAGGCAAAGTTTCTTCAGGGACTTGTATAGTAGACAAAAAAGATGCTTGTGTTTCTACTGCCTTAATTTCTTTCTTATAATTAATAATTATATCTCCTTTCTTTATGTAATATTCTAAACTAATATCTTTTCTTCCTGCTTCTGCAATATTTTCAATTTGAATCTGAAAATTAAGAGTATCCCCTGCTGTAACTGTCTGGTATTTATCTGGAATTGTTATTGATACATCTAATGCTTGAACAAAAAACATCCCCAATATTATCCCAAATACCATTGAAAAAGTTAAAAGAAAAATAATCTTTGCCATTGTTTTATTATCCATTTTTTTTATTTTTAATCATAGAATTTATTACTATAAAAAAGACTATCATACTCGGGACAGTTAAGGTTAATCCTTTTATTAATTCAAGATAAAAATTATGAATAAAATAACTGACAATTTTTTCAATTAAAAACAAAATTGCAAAACCCCCCGCAGCTATATAAAGTTTATATCCTTTGGATTCAATTTTACCCCTGAAATAAATCAAATCAACTGCCCACATAATTACTACACCGATTACTATTACAATATTTAAATAATAAGTGTCTGAAAGAAATCTTTCTGCAAAATGGATTTCTTTATGCCCGATATAGTAAAGAGAGGCAACAACACTCCAACTAAGAGTAAAAAAAGTTAATCTTGTGAAATTTCCGTATATAATCTTTTTTGTTCTCCATCCAACGAATTCAATCCCGATGGATAATAAATTAAATATAACACTTATGAATACCGCACTTAATGAAAGAGATAATATTAACACCACATCTTCTGTCATTTCCCCTTTCCTCTTGCTAAGACAATTAAGACAGTAAGTATCGCAACGATGTATTCAATTTCTATAATTAACCAAGGAAGAGATAGATATATTTCATGTAATGCAAATGCGCTATCAAGACTTATAGCAATCCCAGCGATAAAAAACGGTATAAACTTTAAAATTCGTTTCTCTTCAATCATTGCAAAAGCAGTTTTCCACAATATAACTGTCGCAGCTATTAATTCAATTAAAACATAAATCAAAATATTCATTTTGTATTCCTCCTAAACCCATATAGCAAACATAAAAAACCGACAAATTTGAAGAATACAATTATTGCCCAATATAAGAAATCTAATGCAACTCCTGTCATTGCTTGATATTCCTGCATTGGAATTTCTGCAAGTTTTGTAATAGCTAAAATTATAGCCCCTGTCATAAAATATCTTTTTGTAATTTTATCTTCTATCTTAAATGAAAAACATAGCACAAATAAAGAAATTAACGCAAAAATCATATCCGGGATGTCATCAAATAATTTGGCATTCTGCCATCCCCGGAAAAAAGAAGTCACAACAAAGAAATATGCCAGGATTAAAATTATTGATATTCCCATCCTAACCAAGCATCTACTACTAAATTTTATTTTTTTCATTCTCCTAATAAACTATTAAACCAACTTTTTAATATGTATAACCATCCTGTTTTTATTTTAAACTTTCCTTCAAATTGTTCTACTATTCCTGCATATTCAACATTTAATTTAAGTGTGTACTCTCCATCATCTAATTTTAAATTTGAAAATTGTTTTATTATTGACTGGTCTGTGTAAACTCTTATTTCTTCAGTTTCTTCATATTTTTTATTTCCGTCGCTGTCATAAACACTGTAATCTAATCGTGCAGGGACATATCTTTTCCCAAAATTCTGCAGAGTAATCCAAACGGCTAATCTATCTGCTACACTTAATGAATTATCTTCTATGTCGAATGTAATATCAAATAATTGTTCGGGTATTGCTTCTTCTGGAGCAGGAGATTCTTCTGGTGGTGCTTCTGAAGGGATTTCTGCTGGTGTCTCGGTAGGAGTAGTAGGCTCTTCGGCAGGGGGAACTTCTTCAGGCACAATTACTGGTGATTCAATTTCTTCTTTTGCTTCTTCTATCTCTTCTTGAAAAGGATTTTCAGCAGAACAACTTTGTTCTTCAATTTCTTTAAATTCGCTACAACCTTCATTTACTCCGAAGCAATCTCTAGTTTGGAGATTATTAATACAATCCCCCCATGCACCGCATTGCCTTGAAACAGTACAAGTTGCTAAATCTTGATGGGCTTGTCCAGATGCTGCACTATCTTTTTTTGCTTTTTCGACATTCATACAATTATCTTCCTGAGTTAGATTAGTCCTGCTGCAATCTTCATTTATAACTGTGCATACTCTTGTTTGTTTGTCATTACTGCAACTGCTCCATTCTCCACAGGTTTTTTGGACAGAACATAACGCTCCTTTTTCTTCTTCAAACTTTAATACTTTCCATGTTTCTCCGTCGTAAAATCTTAATTTTTTAGAAACAGAATCTAAATAAATCATTCCAAAAACTGGAAGAACAGGTTCTGTACTTGGGGATAACAAAAGGAAATTCTTGATTGTGATCTGCGGTGTTTTTATTTTTAATTCGGATTCATAAAATGGATTTCCATTTTCATCTTCGTTATAACTAAGAGAACTAGCACAGATTATTAAATTTAAAACTAATAAAATTCCAATTCCCAGAATTATTTGCTTTTTCATTTTAGTTATAATAACCAATTACTGTCACTGACAAATCTGTAACTCTCTGGCTCCCTCCAGTTCCTGAATATTTAAGAACCATTAAATCCCCCTGGCTAAAATTTACATTAAAATTTAACACAGAACCTTTTGTAACTCCTTGCATGTTTACAAATGCATTTGTGTCAATAAAACTTGTTTTACTAGAAGTGCTTTTCATTAAAGTAACTTTTGAAATATCTGTTCCATCGATAGATGCTGCATTCCATAAAATTCCAGTAACTGTCAGATTTTTATCCACTATTGTAGAAGCCGGGCTTGCAGTTATTTTTGCTGTTCCTCCTATTGAGAATGGCAGATATGAAGTTGATACAATTAAAATTCCATCACTTGTCGACGAGAATCTTACCGGAATTTTCATATTTCCACCCGAAAGGCAATTTGTTCCGTCTGCTAAACAAACTAATTTATTGTTAGAATAAATATTTCCTGTAACATTAATTCCGTTTTCGTCTATAATCATCCTTTCTATCATTGTATTACTTCCTCTCGCAGTTGTTTTGAATTGTATTTTTTTCCCTTGAGAATTGCCAATCCAATTTTCAGTAGCCAATATTCTTATATCCCCCTGCCCAATTCCCCCGAGAGAAAACCCGTTTGTTCCATATCCTCTTGTAGAAATATACCCAATAGTATCTCCTGCCAAAATTGGTTGCGGATTTGCTAAAGTTCCTCTAGCTTTTCTTAAAATAATTCCTGAACCAACTACTGTGTCATATGTATAAGCATCTATCATTGTTCCTATATTAACAGTAGAATTTGTTTCCTGAATTATATGCAGAAATGCTAAGGGAGTTGTTTGCAATCCTATTCCAACTTTAGAAGCCTGGATTATAATCGGCACGTCATTTGTAATTAATGGAACTTTAATTTCACTTTCTACTTTTATACTCCCTGTTGTTGTTTCATTAATATCTTTTCTTAAATAATCGAAATGAGTTAATCTCCTTCTTGGAGATTGAATAGTTCCGTCAATAGAAATTTCAACAAAATAATCTTTTGTTGTGTCGCTGCAGATACTAGAAAGTCCTGTTAATTCTGTTTTCCATTGCCCCCAATATCCCGTTGAGATATTTTTTGTATAAGAACCTAATAAATTTCCACTGGTTTCAGCGTCGTAAATATCAAATTTAAAAGTGAATGTTCCCTGTTGGAATTGTGTCCCCTTATAATATTGCCCCTGGAAAACTGAAACATCACTTGAGGCACAAATAAAATTTATAAAAATAATTAATATTACTACACCTAAAAGAAATTTTGAATTCATTGCCTCCCCCTTTTTATTTTGAGCACTTTCTTCTTTTTAATCCTTACTTTTTTTTGTTTTCTTTTTGTCCAAAAGAATATTTTTATAAAAATATATACAAACAGCGAAAGAACTAATATCCCTGCAATAATTGCAATTGGTAAAATTAAATTTCTATTTCTTCCAAGAACAAGTCCTGCAAAAAGTGGCAGAAACCTTTCACAAATATCCTCATAATTATTAACATACTCTTCTGTTTTGCTGTCTGAAAAATTTATTATATTTTTTTGATTAATCTGGGCGGTAAGTTCTTGAATCTCTTCAGATGTATAATTTCTTGTCTGTTGAGTTTTTATGTGATTTACCAGCGACTGAAAAATTATGTCACAAACCTGTTGTTTATTTGATTCTTCTGCAGTATCTTCAGAAATACAAACCCCGCAATCAATTGAACAACTATCACAGGTTTCTCCAGAATCACAAAAATCATTTCCACAATAAATTGCCCTTCCTCCCCCAGATGGACTTGCTTGAGCGATTTCTTCCGATGACATTATAAATTCATCATTATATCCCAGTTCACCTTCAAAAAAAGTTGTTTCTGCCAAACATAGACTAGAAAAAAATAATGCGAATAAAATTACAATTAAAACTTTTTTTACCATACAGCCTCTTTCTAAATCGAAGGTAATAAGAATTATAAACTTTCTGGAACAATAACTTTTAATACCTATACGATACTATTTTAACATCTAAAAGCCCCATAGTACAGCGGTCAAGTATATCGGCCTCTGGAGCCGGTGACCCAGGTTCGAATCCTGGTGGGGCTATTTCTTTTATGGGGATGAGAACCTGAAGGTTCGACGAGCGATTTCACGAGTGCCGAAAAATATTTTAATGCAACGAGTGGGGTCGCGAGCACTGATGGGGCTATTTCTTTTATCAGAAATATTTTTATACATCATTATTCTAATTAAATCATGGAGATGTTAATGATTTTTTTTGTGATTGCAATTCTTATAGTTACTATGTGGGTGATGTTCAAATTCAGGGGATTTCAGCAAAAATTTTTAACTGTTTTTTTAATAGTCTTAATTTTATTTTCTTTTTTTAGTTTTTATCTTGCGTTCAACGGGAAAAATATTACTATAAAAAGTGTCAGTGATGTTGAGAAACTTGGAAAACTTTATTTTTCGTGGCTTGGAAATGTTTTTAATAACATAAAAATTTTGACAACTCAGGCGATAAAAATGCGCTGGGAAGGAAACAGAACAATAAAATCGATAAGGTTAACATAATATTTATAAAGCATAAGTTCCAATATATATTATGACAAGAAAAAAGGGGATGAAGAAAACAGCGAGGAGAAATTTGAGAAAAAAGGGTTCTAAATACATGCAAGCGGGCGGTTTGCAGAACAAAATAAAACTTGTTATCAATAATCTTTTATTATTTGTAGCATTATCTCTCATATCATTTGTGTTGTACAGATTTATTGAAAATAGTTTTTTGAATGATTTGTTTTTTATCATTGCAATAGTTTTTGGTTTTATTGGAGTTGGATTTTTGATAGTTCTTTTAATCTTGATGATTATGAATTTGATGTCTAAGAGAAGATAATTTTTTATATACTAATTCTAAATAAATTTATGCCTGCGTAGCTCACTGGGTTTCTTAGAAAGAAACTACAATGACAGAGCAAAGCTCAGCACAAATACAAAACGAGTTTTGCATAATGGTAGAAATGCTTAAAATGCATTCATTCGCTACATATTAAAGCCTGCGTAGCTCAGTCGGTTAGAGCGCGACATTGGTAATGTCGAGGTCCTGAGTTCAACTCTCAGCACAGGCTTGGTAGTCCTTGAAATAAATTTATAAACCTCTTCATCAGACTTCTGATATGCTTAATGAATGGAATCTTAAACAATTAAAGGAAACTTATAGCTCTCTGGGAGAAAAATATAATCTTCCCTCTTTTGAAAAACTTAATGGAGATTTCCAGATTGAAAAAGTTGCAGAATACGAGACTGATTTCGTGCTGAGAGAAATAAGGGAAAATATAACTGCGAAATTTCTTAATTATCTCAGGTTTATTGAATCGCTGATAAACCCGTCGAACGGGCCGATGTTCATGTTCGCTGTGATAAAAACTCTCGGTGCAAGGGAAAAAGAAAAACTTTCTGAACTTTACAAAAAGATAGCGAAAATAGATGTTGATTTGATTGAACTTGATTTGGAATATTCTGAAAAAAAAGAAGCTGAGGCGATAAAAAAATATTATGAAATGTGGCAGGAAATCAAGAAAGAACTTATTGAAATCGTCAGTGTCATAAAAAATAACTGGGATGTCAAGGAAGAGAACGGGAAAGGGAATTATCTGGGGTAGCGCGGACACCTAATCGGTTTCCTTCGCTTAATCTTCCCCTTGAATTTGTGGTCAAGCCTGATTACTTAAGAATCTTTCTGGCAAATTTTTTTAATTTTCCAACGAAATAATTTTTATTTTCTTCTTTTGTATAATTCACTTTCTTATCTGTCCTTTCTTCTAACAATCCTAAAACTCCGTAGATAAATTCTTTTAATGTCTGATTTGTTGCTATATTTTCTGTCTTAATTCCTCTTGGAAAATTTTTATCTCTTTGTGCTTTTTTTATTATTTCTGTGTACTCTTTGTAATGGAGTGGAAATGTGACAAAACCGATTCTCTCTTTGCCTTTCAATATTTTTCCGAGGTAGAGAATATCCTCTTCGCTGTCATTTCCGTTGAGAATTAAAATATTTTTTACTTTTCTTTTTGACGATTCTTCAAGTGCTCTTTTTTTCCTTTGCTGAGTCCAGCCAGTTGGGATAAGAATATAATCGAGTTCTTTTGGTTTCATAATTAGTATAAATACCTAATATTTAAAAAGTCTATTTGTAAAAGATTTTTATGAAAAAATTAGAAATCAATCAATTTTTACTTCCCTTACAAGAATCTCTTAATATAAAATTAAAAACTGGAGAAAAAATTCCTCCAATATATAAAGAAAAGATTAGAGGTTATAAGGGGTTATATTTATTTGATCCTACGTCTGAAAAACCCTTTTTAATTGCAAGAAATGCTTTTTGGGCTTTAGATGAAATGAGACTACAGGGAGATATGGTTTATCCAATAGAAGCTGCGAGTTATCTATTTAATCAAAGCGTAAATCCAATAAAAATTCAAAAGAGAATAAAGAGTCTTCTCAATAAATTTAATTAATTTTTAATGAAACAATCAAATTTTTACGGTTTCACAGTGCACAATTGGAAAGCAGAATTAGCTGGTTTTCCTAAAGAAGATTCTTATGCTTTTGATGAAGATAAAAAGATTGTTTGTGTTGCTGATGGAGTAACCCGGGATTTTACCGACGGAAATGTTGTAACTCGCGACTTGGAAGGATTGCTGAAATCTTGGAATGGGAAATATCCAAAATATGCACAAGATGTTTCTAAAATTTGTACTGATAATTTCCTAAAAACTAAATCGTTAATCAAGGCAAATAAATCCATCGGCGATTATAATGCTATGACTTTGGATAAAATTGATTATCTCGGAAATGATTTTGCAGGATGCACTGCTGCGGGGGTTTTTGAGAAAGGTGAATTTTTGTACTGGCAGTTTATTGCTGATTCAGGAATTGCAATTATTGACTCTTTTGGAAATTTGAAATTTAAAACACCTGATGAAGGACCTCATTGCAAAGAAAAGAATCCTTATCTTGAAAGAATTTTAAAACAGCATGGCGAATTTCAGAATCCTGAAGGAAGAAAAATAATTCGAAGCCAATATAGAAATAATCCCGAAGAAAAATTTGCTTATGGGGTTTTAACTGGAGAGAAAACTGCAGAAAATTATATCAAAGGGGGAAAAGAAAAACTTAATACTGGAGACTATGTTTTGCTTTATACCGACGGAGTCGGAGAATTTATTTTTAATAATGAAAAGATAGACAGAGAATTTAGGAATAAATTACTTCAAAATGATTTCAAGGGAATGAGAGAATTCTGCAAGAAAAAAATTTCAAATGAAGGAACTTTGGTTGTTTATCAAAAACCTGCTAGGCATTCTTCTCCTTCAGCCTATTCAATGATGATGAGACAAAAAGAACTTTGTGAGAGAGATTTTTTTGGTCCTTTGTATTAAATTATTCCAGCTTCCTGAAAATTTCTTCCAGACTAATTTCAAATAACGAAACAGGCATTTTTATTTTCCAGTTCTTCAAAATCTTTGGATGAATTTCTCCGAGGAAACCTATTGATTTTTCTTTTTTGTCTTCACGAAGTCCGTTCATTAAAAATATTTCAGCAGTTCTGCCCTCGATGAAATAGTTTGGAATTTTGCTTTCTGGCTCTGTAATTTTTATTTCTACATTCAGCATTCTTGAAAGATATTCGAGAATCTGCCTGACTTCTGTGAAATTTGCAGGAGCAACAGCGAGTGCAAGACTTTCTGTTTCTTTGTAATTGCTGAAAACTTTTCCGGTCTCAAATATTTTCTGCGGATATTCTGAGTCAACATTTTCTGAAAGAATTTTCATCAGATAGTGGCTTAAATCTTTTCTGAGAATTGTATAATCTGTTTTTGATGCCTCAATCTCGACGGCATTTTCTTCCGGCATTGACATTTTTTTGAACTGGTCGCTTTTGCTTGTAAGATGATAACTCGAAGTTTCCAAGATGTTTAATCCTGTAAGAATTTCTGCAATTTTTCTCTTTATTATTTCTTTTCCACTTTCTTTTCCGACTGTTGATATCTCAGGAATTTCGGGAATGAAATTTTCATAACCATAAGCAATTGCTATATCTTCTATCAAATCAACTTCATGAAGCATATCTGTCCTCCACGACGGTATTTCCACAATTCCTTTATTATAATTGTGCCCCATTTTTTCTATGAATTCTTTAACTTGTTTTTCGTTCAAATTTAACCCTAAAAGAGAATTTGCATTCTGAATATTCAGTTTCATTTTTTCAGGAGTCAAGTCAGGAGTTATTTTCTTTTTGCCTCCTTCTTTAAGTTCCATCTGATAAATTTTACCACCCATATCTGCAAGAATTGTCACAATCATATTCAGGCACTTTTGCAAAACTGAGAAATCAAAACCAGAGCATTCGACGAAAACATCTGTGGTTTCTTCTGTTATCTTTCCTGTTTTCTGGGAATTTATAATCGGAGGCATACTTAAAACATTATTTTCAGCGTCGACAAATATGGGGAATTTTGATTTGCCTGCAAGCAAGTGTGCATATTCTCTTCCTGTCGGATGTCTCTGAAGAATTTGTAATCCTGACATTTCTCTGTCAGATTCGAGCGGAATGAATTTTATCTTATCTGGTTCAAGAGCTTTGAAAGTTATCGGCAATTTTATTTTTTCAAGAGGATAAATTCCTATGGCAAGTTTTTTTCTTTTCCTGCCGACGGTGAAATGCAATTTTTCCTGCACATCAATTATCTCCTTAATTTTCTCGTCATCGAACTTCAATCCTCTGACAATCGCACAGGCAGTATAAGGACGAATATTTTTTACTGAAGAATCTATTATTACAGAATAATCTTTTTCTGGTTTGTTAACTTTGTATTCTTTCAAACCTTTTTGTTTTCCCAAGAATGAGAGGAAACTTCTTTTGAATCCCTGATAAGAAAGCAAGTCCGGGCGATTTGGATTTACATTTATTTCGAAATCTGTATCAGAAACTGACTCGACTGTTGTTCCGAACATTGCAACTTTGTTTTGCATTTTCTCGTCGAGCTTTCCGATTTCTTTCTCAAATAATTTTTTGTTTATTGATATATTAGCCATTTTATTTCTTCCAAACTTCGCTCGTCAATCCCACCCAACTCAAGCCCTCACTCATTGCTATTAATTTCTGCTGGCATTCGTGAAAACTCTCGCCCACCCAATGCGGAAAAAATTTGTACTCGCGAAATTTAATTTCATTTATCATTTTGTCCAAAATTTTATCTTTCTTAATTTGTTTAAATTATTCTCATACATCTCACGATAATTTTTTATTCCGTAATAATCCATCACTGTTCTGTCTCCTGGTCCCCACGCTAATACTGTTATGTTTTCTCCAAAAAGAGGAATGACTACTTCTGGGCGTAAAATTCCTGCTCCTCCGAGTTCGAACCATATCTTTTTCTCGGGATGCCATACATCAATCTCGACACTTGGTTCTGTGTAAGCGAAATATGAAGGACGGAATCTTACTTTTTCAAAACCCATCTTCCTGAAGAATTCCTGCAGATAGCCAAGCAGATTTCTGAAATTTAAATTTGGAGCGACGACAATTCCTTCTGTCTGATTGAATTCAAATCCGTGACTCCAGTCGACTGTTTCATTTCTGAAACATTTTCCGACGGCAAAGAATTTTGCAGGGATATTTTTTTTATCCAAATTTGCAAGTGTGTGCGCGGATAAAGCAGTTGTATGAGTTCTGAGGACAAGTTTTTTTGCTTCTTCTTCACTCCATTCATAGCCCCACCCCTTGCTTCCACCAATTCCTTTTTCATGCGCTTCTTTCACTGCTTTCACAATTTTTCTGTCAGACAATTCTACTTTTTTATTTATGAAGAATGTATCCTGCATTTCACGGACGGGGTGGTCTTGTGCAGTGAACAATGCGTCAAAAACCCAGAATGAACTTTGCATTATATCTCCGCTCATTTCCTGGAATCCCATCTGCGTCCAAATCTTGCGCATATAATCTGTTGCCTGATTTACAAAATGTCTTTTTCCTCCGTTTATCGACGGCAAAGGAGAAGTCACGTCATATCTTCTGAATTTTTTTCCTCTCCATGCAGATTCTCTTTCAAGAAGTTTTGGTGTCACACCTTCAATTAAATCTCCAACGCCCCTGTTAGATTTTATAATCTCCTCGCCAAGTTTAGTTATATTTATGCTAATTAATTCTTCCTCTCTAATCTGAACAATGTCTTTTCTTTTCTCCAGAGATTTCAAGGAGTACAACTGTTCAGGACTTAGCAAATGATATTCCATCGGGAGCATTTCTATGAATAATTCTTCAAGGGTTTTTCTGGAAATTTCATCTCCGCTTCCTGTCAGAACCAGTTTTTCATTTTTTATTTCTATCAGCGCCTTTTTTTTCAGAGCGCCGATTGATGCCTTGAACTCTTCAGTTGAAAGTCCGCTTTGTCTTTGTGCTTCATCTAATTTTAAAATTCTTTTTTCATTCAGCAAATTCAGCAATCTTCTCTCGGGCAATTCTTTTTTTCTGTACAACGCACCATTAACTCCCAGCTCGACAGTTTTCTTTCTCTCTTTTGATAAGGTAATCAATTTTTTATTTTCGAGATATTCCAATGCACGAAGAACAGAAGTTTTATCCAGCTTTGATTGCCTGCAGATTTCATCTATATTTTCTTTTAAGTAAGGAAGAATCTTTCTCTCGTTCGGGCTCAGTGATTCAATGAGTTTCTCGTCCATATAATTCCTAAAGAAAACAGATTAAAAAGGTTTTTGTTATCTTTTTGAATTCCAATTCCCCACTAATATTTCGACTACGTCGAAAAACCCGCCCGAGAGAATTTTATAATAGATTGCCAAAACATTCGTGAATTCAAAAAATATTTTTTCTTTATTTTACAATTCTCTTATCATATTCGTCGGCATTCCGAGAACTAAATTAAGCGCTCTCAAATCATAAACATTTCTGTCATTTTTTTTGTCCAGGACGATAATCTCCATTTTCAATTTGTTCTTGCTGCAGATTTTTATATTCTGAGAAACACGGGCGAGAATCATTGCTTTTTGCTTTCCTTCTGAACTGATTATCTCGTCGAGATTTACTCCTATGATTACATTTTTCTTTTTGGCGAGTTTCGCAAGAACATGATTGAATCCTGAATTTCTCTGTTTTTGGAAATCTTTTCTTCCTGCCTGATTTATCAGCAAGACATTAATATCTTCTTTTTCCAAAATCTTTCTGTTCAGTTCATCGTCGTCAGAAGAGAAAATTATTTTCTTATCTTTATTTTCTTTTATCAGTTTTCTTGCTTTATCAAAGTTATTTTCGTAAATTAAAATCTGCTCCATTAGTGAACTAAGAAAAAAGAGTTTTTATTTTTTGGTATTACAATACTTTCTTAAGGTATTCACCTGTGTAGCTTTTTTTACACTTTATCAAATCTTCGGGGGTTCCTTCAAACAATATTTCTCCGCCTTTATTTCCGCCTTCAGGACCCAAATCAATTACCCAATCAGCGTGTCTGATTACATCTAAATTATGCTCTATTACAACTACGGTATTATTATTGTCTGTCAGAGATTTTATTATTTCAAGTAATTTTTTAATATCTGCCATGTGCAACCCCGTGGTTGGTTCGTCCATAACATAAATTTTTCCTTTCTTGTGAAGTTCTGAGGCAAGTTTTATTCTTTGGGCTTCTCCCCCCGATAAAGTACTAAGCGGCTGTCCTACTTCGAGATATTCTAATCCGACGTCAGTTAATACTTTTAATTTTCTGTTTATTTCCGAATCTTTAAAAAAATCTTTTAATTCGAGAATTGTCATACTCAAAATCTCAGAGATATTTTTTCCTTTATATTTTAATTTTAAAACATCTTCTGTATACCTTTTTCCATTACACACGTCACAGGTTACTTTAACCTCGTCGAGGAAACTCATTTCGTAAGATATTGTTCCGAGCCCTTTGCACTTTGGACAGGCACCTTTTGAATTGAAACTGAATAGCGACGGGTTTGCTTTGGTTGCTTTTGCAAATTCCTTTCTGATATTATCAAATATTCCGACGTAAGTTGCAGGATTTGACCTTGACGACCTTCCAATTGCAGACTGGTCGATGACAATAGCATCAGGATTTTCTTTTAAAAACAAATCATTAATCAAACTGCTTTTTCCGGAACCAGCAACGCCGGTGATACAGGTTAAAATTCCTATCGGGATTTTTGTTGAAACATTTTTTAGATTATGAAGAGTTGCATTTTTTATCTCGATAAAATCTTTCCATTCTTTTCTCTTGTCATAAATTTTTGTTTTTTTATTCAGAAATTCTGCAGTCAATCCATCAGAATCTTTTAATCCGCTAATCGGCCCAGCGTATACAATCTTTCCTCCTTTTGTTCCTGCATGAGGCCCCACGTCAATTATATATTCTGCTGATTTTATAATATCGGGGTCATGTTCGACGATGAAGACACTATTTCCTTTATCTTTTAATTTCTTTAACATTTCAATTAATTTGTTATTATCCCGAGGATGAAGTCCAATAGAAGGCTCGTCTAATATATACATTAAATCTACCAAATCACAATCCAATTGCCTCGACATTTTTACTCTTTGGCTTTCTCCGCCAGATAATGTTACAACTGCACGATTGAGAGACAGATATCCAATTCCTATTTCTATCATATGCGAGAGGATTTGTCTCATCTTTGAAATTATTGGTTTTGCTATTTCCCCTTTTATTGCTGCCAGATATTTGTCTAATTCTGTTAATTCCATCTCGACAACTTCGGGAATATTTTTTCCGTTAACCTTTACACTTCTTGCTCTTTCATTTATTCGGGAACCTTTACACGAATCACAATCGGCGTAGATAAAATATTTCTGATATACATTCTTTTTATCTTCGGATGATTCGTCAGATGCTTTACTTATGTAAAGTCTTTCTAATCTTCGGGCGATTCCTTCAAAGTTTTTAGAATATATTCCTGCACCGTGCCTTTTTTCTATCGGGATTGATCTGGCATGTAACAAATCATTAAGTTCTTTTTTTGAAAAATCTTCTAATTTTTTATCTACATCGAATAAACCCATCCCCATTATCTCTCTCCAATTCCATCCTTCAACTTTGTAATCCGGATGAGTGATTGCACCTTCTCTGATTGTTTTTTCTTTATCAATCAATTTATTTATATCGACGATTATTTTTTTCCCGAGCCCTGTACATTCGGGGCACATTCCTAACGTATTATTAAATCCGAAGAGAAAAGAAGGGCCGATAAATTTGTCTCCGCATCTCGAGAATAAAAGTTTTAGATAAGTGTAAAGTTCAGTCGCGGTTCCCAATGTACTTCTTAATGTTGTTCCCATCCTTTTCTGGTCTATCACAATTGCCGTCGATATATTTTTTATTTCATCGACATCTGGCTTGGAAAGTTTTGGCATTCTTGCTCTTGCGAAAGACGAAAACGTTTCGATTAACTGCCTTTGAGCTTCAGTGTAAATTGTATCAAAAACCAAAGATGATTTTCCAGAACCAGAAACTCCTGTAAAAACTACTAACTTATTTTTTGGAATTTCAAGAGAAATATTTTTGAGATTGTGGGTTCTTGCTCCTTTGATTATAATTTTGTCCTGATTCATTTGCCTTCCTCCTTTAATTTCCCATATGCAATTATAAAATTTTTAAGAGCATATGACAATTCAACGAGTTTTTCCATATTTATTATTTTTGGAACGTCTTTTTGCGTATGGGTTATGTGTTTCATTAAGTAATCTGTTTGGTCTGATGTAATAGCGATTGCAGGTATTTTACTCTGGAAAAAAATCATATGGTCTCCCTGATACCATTCTCCGCCCTTAACAATTCCCTTATGCTTCTGAAATATATCATCAGCTTCATTCTGAGTTTTGTTATCACATCCATAAAAAGAATATGCTGTTTTTCCTTTTTTATAACCGACATCGTCGATGTTTATTGAAAGAACTATTTTCCCAAATTCTTTTTTGTATCTCTTAAAGTAATCCATCTGCCCCCCGACACTGTAATTGTCCTCGCCATTAAATGCGATAATTTCTATTTGGTCTTTTATTTTGTAATCTTTAATCATTTCTGCAAGGAGCAATAATACTGCTGTTCCTGAAGCATTGTCTGATGCTCCGGGGGTGTCATTATAAGCGTCAATATGTGCGCAGATTACAATTTTTTTTGAACTCTCTCCTTTCTTTGCAATTACATTATTTGCTGTCGAGGGAATTCTTTTCCCCTCTGCTTTTAAGGTGAATATTTTTCCCGTCTTCAAAGCTATCTTTTTCCCTTCGCTTTCAGTACAATAGACTACGGGAATATCAAAATCCCCGTCTTCAATTAATGGGAAAGGATATACTGCTCCTATTGATTCTGGTCTTTTTTCCGTCGCTGTAATTATCGCTGCGGGTTTCTTCTTTTCTAAAATCTGATATATTTTCTTATGATGCTCTGGATTGTAAAAAATAAAATTTTTTGGCATAAGCTGTTCATTGCATATCTCTCCTTTCATTAATAATATCTTTCCTGTAAATGATATTTTTTCGAGTTCTTCAATTGTTGATACTGTTACAAGTTCAGAGGTTACATTGCACCCGAGAGAAAAAGAACTTATGTATACATCGAAATTATTCTTGTCACATTTTAAGGAAGATTTTCCGCTCTTAAAATCCAGACATTTAAACGAAGCTGTATCAATTTTATATCCAAAAGACTTTATTGTTTCAGCAAAGAATTTCGTTGCTTCACGATTTCCCGACGAACCTGTACGCCTGTTTGGTTTTACATTGCAGAATTTATTAATATATTTTTTTGCTTTTATTTCATACCCCTTCTGAAGATTATCTTTTTTCATTTGAATTTTTCTTTCAACTTTGTATTTAATCTGTTGTAAAAACCTCCTGATATTTTGTCAGTATAAATTGCTTTTTGAGGACATTTGTTATAACAAACAAAACATCCTTTGCATTTGTCCATCAGAAAACTTGGGGTTTTGTTAAATTTAATTGCCTGATACGGACATGAGTTATAACAAATTTTACAGCTGTTGCATTTATTTTTATCTACATGGAGAATTCCAAACTGCTTCATTATTTTTTTATTTGACGTCGGAGGAATTATAATATCCCAAAAATTCATCTTAACTTTAACTCTTGAAAGTTTTTCCTTCTTTTTTATCTGATTATATTTTTCTTTTATCTCAGAAATAAATTCCCGAAAATTTTTCAATTCTTCATTATTCGGTGCGCTGAGATTTGCCAGATTTTTAGCTATAAATGGAGGATAACTTTCCGGCATATGAAGTTTGTGATATGCAATTACTTCAAATCCTTTATTTTTTACAACTTTCTCCAAATTTTTTAAGACACGTCCCGGCATCACTCCAAAAGTTGCCAAGAGGAATACTGGTTTGCTGTTCTGTTTATTTATTGAGTTCAAAAATTCGTAAACCTTTGGGGGAATATTTAGGTAATAAGTTGAAGTTGCAAATCCGACTAAATCGTATTTATTCCAATTTATTTTTTTCTCTTCGGAGATATCAATTAATTCTACGCCTGAAATCTGCTTTTTAATATATTCACAGGCAATTTTTGTGTTTCCTGTTTCAGAATAATAAAATAATCCTATTGTCATTTCAAATCCTTTTGGTATTCCTTAATCCAATTTAATTCTCCAATTATCAGATATTGAGGTCTTCTTGCTAAAGCCCGAACATGTTTCTGAGAACTACAGCCTTGCAGATATTTTTCAAGCTCTTTGTAACAAGCCAGCATTTCATTAAGCCTCTTCTCATATTTTTTAAGGCATTCGATTGCTTCTTTTTTTGTCAACTGATCCAAATGAGAAGTTGCCAAGTCAATTCTTGATAATGTCTTCTCAGGTTCACTGATGAGTATTTTTATTTTCTCTTTCAGTTTCTTTTTACCGTCGCTGGTTAATGAATAAACTTTCTGAGAAATATTCTTTTGGGAAACTTTCATCTCACTTTTGATTAGTTTTTCTTTCTCGAGTTTTCTCAGTAATTTGTAAACCGAAGACATAGATATCTCTGTCCAATCACGCATAGCCCTGTTTTTTATTTCCTGTTCGATTTTATATGCATGCATTGCTCCTTCTGAAAGAAGCCCTAAAAGTGCTGTTTCTTTATTTGATATTGTCATATTACTATATTGGAATAATATACTATATAAATCTTCTGATTATAAAATTAGAAATCTCCGATTATTGTTCCTTTAAACTTTTTGTGTTCAAGCAGTGCATTCAACTGCTTCATGTCTTTTCCTAAAATATAAGTTGTAATTTTTTCTTTCATAATTATCGTCGATGCTGTCTGGTCGAGGACAAAATGCTGTCCTGGTTTGAATTTTTCTTTTGTTGCCATCTTGTGAAAATCCTTCCAAGAAATTCTAGGAATAAATTTTGCATCTTTGTGTTTTTTCGGGTTCTTGTCGTGCAAACCAGCAACGTCGGTGAGATTGATAAAAATCGTTTTGAACTCTTTTGCAATCTGCGCTGAAGTTGAATCTGATGTTTGGTGGGGTTTGTATTCCAGCGCTCCGCAAAACACAACGTCGAATTTTTTTGCATATTTTTTTAATTCTTCCATCTTGTGGGGAATTCCTCTTTCCTGGTCCTGTTTAAAAAAATAAGACATGAAACGCGCATTCATTCTCGTCGCTGAAATGCCTGCAAAACTCTGGAAAAGTTCATTCATCCCAATTTCTCTCAGGGCTGAAATATATTTTCTTGCAATGCTCCCGCCTCCGCAGACAATAATAAATTTGTACCTTCTTGTATTTTCAAGAATTGTCTTTCTGAATTCTTTCAGATATTTCACGTCGATATTATCTGGAATTATCAGACTTCCCCCAAGACTTAAGACTATCACTTCTTTTTTCATTTGCAATATTCTAATGAAGACAAAATTTAAAAAGTTATTGAATACTGTTTTTATATGCCAGAAAAAAAAGTCAGCCTTGAAGAAGTACTCGTCCAAGTCGGATTGAGAATTGCCAAGCGCGGGGAAGGCGCACTTTTTGTCGTTGGAGATGTTCCTTATACTTCTCTTGTAAAACAAACTGTCCCGCCGTTCAATGTCATTGATAATCCTAAACTTCTTGAATCTCTCGCACTTATAGACGGTGCTGTGATAATTGACAAAAATGGATTTTTGAAAGCTTACGGTGTTATGATAAAAAGCAAAAGGGTTTTGAAAGATCACGGGACAAGGCATAGTGCAGCATTGACTGCCGCAACCGAGGGAAACTTTGTTGTTATAATTTCCGAAGAAGACAGAAAAGTAAAAATTTTGAAAGACGGAAAAATGGTTATGCAGCTTGATGCTCTGCAAAAAAATGTTGAGAAGACAGTGCCACGTATCGTCGGATTTCTTGAGGCTATCGGTGCAGGAACTGTCGGTGCTATCGGAACAAGCGTTTTAGCTCCAACCTTGGGAATTGCACTTTTGCCGGGAGTAATTGTATTTGGTTCTGCATATTACCTGGTAAAATTATTAGGAAAAAGATTTGGGGAAAGATAATTTATTTTGTTTCCTCTACTCTCGCCCACCCACGACGGAAGAAAGTTGTTATCACCTCTTTTTCTAAGAAAATATTAATTTCGGTGCTTCACTTGGAAAACTATTTAAAAAAATTTCAATTTCTTCTTTATGAGTAAATGGGTCATCTGTTACTATGCGAGTTTCTAAATAATGTTTCATTGCTTGGACAGGTGTTTCAAATCTTTGAACCCATTTTGAGTTCCAGCAATTTGGAGAATATTGTTGCCTTTCATGATATAATATATCTACTGCACTTTCTGATTCTCTTGTAATTTTTCCTATTCCCATTGAACCAAGAAACCATCCATAAACTGCCCAAGGTTTTTCTATTTCATTCTCCATCTTTTATTTTAATATTTGTACCTTTTTAAGAATTATTATTTCACAGTAAATAATTTGTCGTCGGTAACGTCGAAAATATCGAGACGAACTCCAGAATCAAGCCAGCCGTGAGCATAATTTAATGCAGCAAATGCATTCACAAAATCTCCTTTTTTTTCAAAATGTTTTGCATCGGAAAGATAATTAGAAACCATCTCGATTATTTCCTTAGCGTATTTTTCTCTTCCTTTGATTATATTTTTTTTAACTTCTTTAAGTGCCTCTGATGTCAGTGAAAAATATTTTTTCAGTTTTTCTTCTGTTATCCTGTCTTTCATAATTAGTTAGACTTTTCAATATTTATTAAATTAACCGAATGAAACTCTTGGCGTCGCTGAAGCATATTGCGGTTTTCTCGATGCTGCCATTTTTCTTATAATAAATCTTGAGCCTACAACTTCTGAAATAACTGCTGAAAGAATCAAATTACCGACGGCAACTCTGTAAACTCCTTCTTCAACCGGAATTTTTGAAGCGACTGAAAACGCGTTCATCACCCGGGTGATGTCTTCTTTATTTAGAATTATTCCTGTGGGTCTTGTCCCCATTGCTCCTGTGACAATAACTTTCTCGTCGGGATTAACCTCAATTAATCTCACTGACGGGTCTTTTATCAGAGGATTTAATTTCCACAAATCAATTTCGACTCCTGCTGTGGGAATTGGTTTTAAATATTCAAGGTGTGCCGGAAGTTTTGACTCGGGGATTAACAGAGAAGGTTTTTGCACTTCCATCATTCTTATTATTCTCTTTCTTGTTGCGGGTTTTCTGAAAACTTTTTCCGGAAGAGAAATTTCAAATTCTGTTTTTATAATTCCTTCCGAGGGCAATTTCTTATATTCTGTTCTTATAATTTTTTTTCTCGGGGCAAATTTTCTCCTTTCTTTTATATCAATTATTCCCTGAAGTTTTCTCAACTCCATTTTTTCAGAGTGCTTGATTAATTCTTCTGTAAATTTAATTAGAAAAAATTTTTTGAAATCTTCGGAAAATGTCTGGCTCATGCTTCCTGTACGAATTTTGTTTTAGGGGGTTCAGTTTGCGGTGACATTGGGGAAGTTCCCATATTTCTCATTTGCGGAGGAGGAATCATTCTTTGGGGCGGAGGCATTTGTCTTGGCTGCATTTGCATTTGCGGCTGCTGAATTTGCTGTGCCGGCATTATAATTACTTCCTGTTCCTCTGGCATACTCTTTTCATGAAGAAGAGCAATACCTTTTGCAATTACTTTATCATGTTCGAGAAGAGAATCAAGCTTCGCTAAAATTTTTTTGTCTTCTCCTGTTGAATATCCTTTTTCAGAGAGAGTCTTTGCAGAAATTTCAAATAATTCAAGAAGCTTTGAAATCTGGTCAGAGAGGCTGTCAAATTTTACTGCCATGTTCGTCATAACTTTCTGAAGAGAGACAAAATTTTCAACGAGTATTTTTTCAACACCTGTCCCGCCTGTTTCTCTTTTTTTCGGAGGAGAATAAACTCTTTTTACAGTGACGTGAGTTTTTGGTTTGTCCTCTTTTATTATTGTCTCTGTTTTTACTACCTTCTTTTTTACAACCATTGTAGAATAAGGTTTTATTTATTTATAAAATTTTGTTATTTAGAAAATATCCAAAACGCCTTTTTCCTCTTCATCGTCCTTTACAGGTGCAACTTCCTCTTCGTAAAATTCCTCTTCTTTTCCCTCGACGCCATTTATAATCGGAGCCTCTTTTTCCTTAGACTGATACTGCCTTGGCTCTTCTCCTCTTACTCTTTCAATTTCTGCAACATAATCTGAAATTTCTTTTGCGACGTCGGCGTTTACACTTATGCTGTCAATTCCTTTTTCCACGAGGAACTTTACCATATCTTTTCTGCTTCCTGCCTGCCCGCAGATGCTTGTCTCGACGTTATTTCTCTTGCAGACTCTTATCACAAATTCAATCTGATACAAAACTGCAGGATGCATTTCGTTGTAAATATGCTGGACTTCTTCATTTCCCCTGTCAACAGCGAGGATATACTGCGTCAAATCATTTGTTCCGAAGGAGATAAACTCAATTCCCTCTTCACACAATTCTTTAATTATCTGAACTGCTGCCGGCGTTTCAATCATCACCCCGAGTTTCGCAGTTGAAAAATTAATTTCTTTCAGAATCTCTTTCACTTTCTGCACTTCTTCGACGGAAATTATCTGAGGCATCATTATCCCGACTTTTTTTCCCGACGCTGCAACTCTTTTCATCGCGTTTAATTCTGCTTTCAAAATCTTCGGATTTTTTATTCCGTATCTTATTCCGTGCATTCCCAACATTGGATTGAGTTCAACTTTTGCAGACGCACCTTCGAGATTCTGGAATTCGTCGCTTCTTATATCAGAAGTTCTCACCCACATTTCGTCGAAGAACTTTGCAATTCCTGACAAGCCCTTGAAAATCACTTCTTCGTAATCTTCTATTTTTCCTTTGTTCAAAAAGTAATTTGGATGCTTTCCTGATTCGGCAATTATTCCCTCGATTCTCGTGAGCCCGATGTGCTTGATTCCTGTCAGTGAAGCTCTTTCTGCAAAAGTAGGCAAATCGACAATTAATTTTATTCTGGTTTTTGTTTTCGTGGTTACCGGGAGAATTTCTTTCTTTTTTGTTTCTGCGATTTTCCCTTTGTAAACCTGCCCTGAACTTCCGTCGACAGTGACTATGTCTCCGTCTTTTAATTTTTCTGTTGCATCGCGTGTTCCGACTACAGCAGGGATTCCCATTTCTCTTGAGACAATTGCAGCATGAGCAGTGAGCCCGCCCTCGTCAGTTATTATCGCGGCAGATTTCTGCATTGTAACAACCATGTCGGGATTTGTCATTATCGTAACTAAAATATCTCCTTCGACAATTTTGTTCAGGTCTGCCAAATCTTTTATTACCTTGACTTTTCCTGAGCCGATTCCCGGAGATGCTCCAAGCCCCGAGAGAATTACTTCTCCCTCGATTTCTTCTGTTTCTATTTTCTTTTCTCTTGTTGTAACTGCTCTTGTTTGAAGAATGTAAAGCTCTCCGTTCTCGACGGCAAATTCTATATCCTGAGGTTTTTTGTAATGCTCTTCAAGTTTTAGTGATATCTCTGCAAATTTTTTTATTTCATATTCTTTCAAAACCTGCTGATTTGATTTTTCTTCACTTAGTTTTACGAGTTTTTGCCCTCCGCCCGAATCTCTTGTTATTGCAACTTTCTTGTCAGAAATTTTTTTGTCGAGAATCTCCAAGTCAGAGGAAAGAATATATTTGTCAGGAGTTATTCTTCCTGAAACAATTCCCTCTCCCAACCCGAAAACAGCCTCGATAATTATATTGTCTGTCTTATTTGTCGGGTCTTTTGAGAAAATTACTCCTGATTTTTCTGAGTCAATCATTCTCTGCACTACGACGGAGAGACTGACTTTTATTTTTTCATAACCTTTTTTGTGACGGTAATATGTTGCTCTCGCGGTGAACAAAGATGCGAAACATTTTTTGATGCTCGTGATTAATTCTGTTTTTCCCTTGACGTTGAGAAAAGTCTCCTGCTGTCCTGCAAAACTTGCATCTGCCAAATCTTCTGCTGTCGCGCTTGAACGAACAGCGACGAAAATAGGCTCTGAATTTTTCAGCATTTCAAGAACTCCTTTTGCATTTTTTAAATTGTTTGTGTCAAGAAGTTCATACGCCTCGAAGATTTCTTCCTGCATTCCCTTTGGTAAATCTGCTTTGATAATCATCTCACGAATTTTTTTTGTCGCGTCTTCCAGCTCTTTTGTGTTTTCGTATTCTATCTGCCCGAGGATTTCGTTCATCTTTTCCCTGAGCCCCGCTTTTTCTATAAAATAATCATATGCCTGTGCTGTGACGACGAATCCGGGCGGGACATTGACTTTGAGGTTGTACATCTCACCAAGATTTGCTCCTTTTCCTCCTGCAACAGGACCGGAATTTTTATTGAGTTCAGAAAACCATTTTACGAAGTCTATCTTTTCCTCTTTTTCTTTCATCAGGAAAAAAACAAAAACAAGTTAATAAATATTTTTATTCTACTAGAAGGATTATTTCTTTTTTGTGCCGTCTTCGCTTATTGCACTGACAGGACATGATTCAAGCGCTTCCTTGACGCAGGGAATATCTTTCTGAGCCTTCACCATCGCTTTCCCGTCTTTTCCCATCGCGAAAACTTCGGAGCAGATTGTCGCACATAAACCGCATCCGATACAAGCATTCTTATCCACCACAATTCTCACCATGCGCAGAATATAGAAGATTAAGTTTATAAATCTAATTTTTCTAAATAAAATATGGTAGACTCATTGGTATGGATAATCGGCGGAATTGCAGCTGCTGTTGTATTTGTATTCTTTTATTATTTTAATCGTTTTTCTGTTCTTGGAAACAGAATTGATAATTCTCTCAGCCAAATTGATGTTCAGCTGAAACGAAGAGCTGATTTGATTCCTAACCTGATTGAAACTGTCAAGGGTTATGCTAAACACGAGAAATCTTTGATAAAAGAAGTTACTGACGCCAGAAAAGCTTTAGTCAGCGCGGAAAACCTCGTCGGTAAAGTCAAGGCAGATAAAGTTCTTGAAAATGCTTTAGGAAGATTGTTCGCAATTGCAGAAGCGTACCCTGATTTGAAAGCAAACACAAATTTCCTTGAATTGCAGAAAGAACTTGCAACTACCGAGGACAAAGTCGCATACTCAAGACAATATTACAATGACAGCATACTTACTTACAACACTCTCTGCACAACAATGCCGGGAATGTTCTTTGCCAAGCTTTACGGCAGAAAATCAAGAGAATATCTTCAGATAGCTGAGTCAGAGAAAGAACCTGTTAAAGTTGAATTCTAATTAATCGTAAACTCTACTTCTCTTATCAATTTTTAAGACGTATAAAACTTTAATTTTTTCCTGAACATCGACGATAATTCTGTAATCTCCGACTCTTAACTTGTATCCTTTAATCTGTTCTAAATGCTTCAAATAGCGGAATGGTTCTTGTTTACATTCCTGCAATTTATTCCAAATTCTCTCTTTAATTGAATGCTCTAATTTATCCAAGAAGTCTAAAGCTCTTTTATCAAATTGAATTTCATACATCTTACAAGCCGAGAATTTTCTTTGCCTCTGCTTCTGTGTAGAATTCCCCTTTCTTAATTCTTTCTCTTGCTTCTTTAATTTCTTTGATTGTCTTTTGAGATAGTTTTGGTTCATTTTCGCATTTGGTTGCAATATAGATTAATTTTCTAATTAATTCATTGTAGCTCTCATTTTTGTATTGCTTGAATTTATCAAGTTCTTCTTTTGTGCTAACATTTAGTCTTATTGTTGTTTCCATTTCATTCAATCATTCAATCAAATCTTATTAGATTTGTATATTTATGTATACAAAAGTATATTTAAATCTTTCTAAGTTGAATTCTAATTGCTAAATTGTTTTAAATCTTTGAACTTTTTTTAGTTTATGGGATTTGATTTTGAATTTAAACTTCTTGATGATGAAAAGGAACTTAAACAATTAGAGAAACATCTGATTGAACAGCCATTTGATTATCCTCATTATGAAGATTGGGTTGAAAAGGCAATCAGTGAGATTGATTGGGGCTACAAGAAAACGATTCTTGCTTTCAGCGACGGCATTATTGTTGGCAATGGGATTTTTCAGCCGCATAAAACCCTCCCCAAAATTATGGAATTTAAAAACATGAGAATTCACCCCGCTTTGCAAGGGAGATATTTCGGTTTTTTTATTGCAAGACAAGTCGAGGCAGAATCAAAAGATTATGATGCGATTATTTGTGACACTCGTTCAGACAGATTAGATGTTTTGAATTTACTAAAACTTTGCGGGTACAGAGAAATTGCAAGAGCTCTGTTATATGATTCAAATACTGAAGATGTTGTCCTGCTTAAAAATCTAAACAAAAGTCTAACAGATTAAAATTTAAAAACTCTTTTTTCCTTTTCCTATCATGGTTGAGGAGATAAGAATAAATTTCAGAGATCAGATTTCCAGAAATAAATGGAAATCATTTTTTTTAATGTTCATAGTTTTTGCCGTGCTCGTTGCTCTTGTTTATGTAATTGGTTTTTTAGTCTGGGGGGCAATAGACATTTTTTCTATTTCAATAATTGCAATAGTTATTTCAATTTCTTATCTTCTTTTCAGCTATTACAATTCTGACAAAATTGCACTGCTCAGCGTCGGTGCGAAAGAAGCCGGAAGAGAGTCACATATATTCAGGCAGTATCACGATTTGGTTGAAGGACTCACTCTTGCGTCGGGGATAAAAAAACCGAAACTTTATTTTATGAAATCTGAACAGATAAACGCATTTGCTTCGGGGAGAAATCAGGAGCACGCTGTTATTTGTGTCACCGAAGGTGCTTTGAGAAAACTTGACAAGAGGGAACTCGAGGGAGTTTTGGCGCACGAACTTGGGCACATTGGAAATTGCGACATAAGATACATGACTCTCGTCGCTGTTATGGTGGGAATGATTTCAATAATTTCTGAAATATTTTTGAGAAGTTTATATTTCAAGGGAAATAACAATGATGACAGCAAAGGAAATGCATTTTTCATGGCGATAGGAATTATCCTCGCGATTATTGCTCCGATACTTGTTTATCTTGTCCAGCTTGCTATTTCAAGAAAGAGGGAATTTTCTGCTGATGCAACTGCTGTCCAATTTACAAGATATCCTCCGGGATTAATCGGGGCGCTTAAAAAAATAAAAGAAGAGAATCATCCCGAGAAAAAAATCACCAAGGCAATTGCTCCGTTGTTTTTCGCAAACCCTTTCAGAGATTTGGGAAGCACACATCCTGCAATTCAAAAAAGAATTTCTGTTTTAGAAAGAATGTAATAAGAAATTACCTCATTCAAACCTAACGATTTGAGAAGATGTAAAAGTTTTATAAATCTCCTTTTCTTTTTCTTTTCATGGGGGTTATCAAGGGACTTTTAGTTGTTGTTAGTTCTGGCTTGTTATTTTTATCTTTGCTGTCTATGACTTTTTTCCTGGTTTCGAGTTCTTCTTTGAAATATGAAAATCTGCAGGAATCTGCGTCTTCTGTGGTGATAGGATTTTTAGAAGACACTAATGTAACGTCGGTAATTGATGAAAATTATTATATAATTCAAAGATACTGCAACATTTCAAACGATACTTCAACATATGTTTTCAAGGAAGGAAATTATACTTTTGAAATTTCCTGTGATTCTGTTGCACAGGGAAAAAATGCAATGATTGAAGAAGGAATCAACAGCATAATCTCTAAGATTTACTACACCGAATATGACTGCAGTTTTTTCAACTGCCTGAAACAATCGCCTTTTTTCCTGATTTCAGAAAAAGCATATAATTACCTCGACGCTAAATTTTATTTTTTCCTTCTGACTTCTTTTCTTTTAATTGTCGCTTTATTTATTTTCACTGAGAAGAAATCAAATACTTTTATCGTCGCCGGAATCCTGACAATAATTCCCGCACTTCTTTTTATCAAGATAGATTCTGTTCTTGCAGTATTCTCAGATAAGATGCTTTTCAGAATTCTGGGAATATTTTTCTCTGAGTCATTTGCTGTTTCTACAACAATCCTCGTCGCTGGAATTGTCCTTCTTGTCCTTGGAGTTATATTTAAGGTTTTCAAAATTGGATTTAAGATTCAGGAGATAATTTCCAAATTCAAAAAACCAGAGACGCCCAAACCAGAACAGAAATCAGGAAAGAAACGGAAAAGGAGATAATTTTTAACTGCAATTTTTCTTAAAATAACATGTGCAAATTATGCGAGAAAAAACCTGTTTATGAATTCACCAACCAGCGAAAGCTTTGTGCGAGATGTTTTGTAAATTATTTCAACAAGAAATTTCTTTACACTTTGAGAAAATTTGGAATGATTAAAAGAGAAGATATTGTCGGATACAAGAAAGGAAATGACTTCAAGGGAATTGTTTTAGAATATTTACTTAAATTTGCCAGCGAGAAATATAATTTTGAATTGGTGAGATTACCTAATGTGAAGGCAACTAAGATTGCTGACGATTCTTCTCTTGATTCTGAATCAGAAAATATTGTAACTTCACTGATAAAAGGAAGTGCTTCTGAACTGAAAAGTGATTTGCCTGTTGAAGGAAAAATTATCAAGCCACTTTATCTGTTTCTTGACGAGGAAATTTTACTTTATGCGAGGTTGAAACATTTTGGATTTACAACTCACATAAAAAAGAAAAAAGATAAGATTGAAAACTTTTTAGATGAATTTGAAAAGAAACATCCTGAAGTCAAGCGTGCTGTTGTGAATAGTCTGCTGGAAATGTATAGGAATGATTAATCTCCCCGCTTCTGCCTTTCCATAAACTTGCTGATGAATTTCTTTGTCGCGTCGTCTGTTTCTTTCTTAATCTCTTTTATTGAAAAGACTGGTATTCCGTCTCTGATTTTTTTCTCTGTTCTTGTATACAATCTTAATAAATCATTTATTTTATCGCTCAACAATATTTCCCCTTCGGAAATGTGGGCTATTTTTTTCGAGGCTGTGACAAGCGAACCGACGCTCATAAACTTGAACATATCTCCTTCCTGTTTTCCAATGATTGCTCCGTAGTTTAATGAAATTCCGAAATCAATTTTTTGGTTGAACATTCTGTTATGCTCTTCAAGAAGAGATTTTATTTTTTCTGCCAAGTCTAATGCTGTTTTCTCATTCTTTGGTGTTCTTGTTCTTGCAGGAGCGAGTATGAATAAAAGATAATCCTGATTTTCACAGACAACTGCTCTTTTGTCTTCTGCTGTATCGATTATTTTTTCTATAGTTTCTGAAACTCTGCTTCTTCTTGATTGTATTTCTCTCAAGTCTTTTATTCTGACACCGACAATACTTGCTTCCTGTTTATCTCCTTCTTTTATTGATAACGACAATTCTGCCCGATTTCCCATCTTAGGAATCATTTTGAAGTCGTCACCTACTGCCATTGACTTGAACTTTTCTCTTTTCTCCCGTCGATGAAATAATTTTCTAAACAAAGATTTTGATGACTGAACCATTCTTCCGAAAAATGGTTTTTTATACAATTTTGTGAAGTACATAAATGCAATAAGTCCGAGGATTAAAATTAAAAAAAACCAGAAGACATTTACACCAGAGAATATTGAAGCTTCTTCGATTCCAACTGTTTTTCCTGTCAGACTCATCATTTCGCTGACTTCTTTATCTCCCTCGGAAATTCTTACATTATAATCTCCGTTAGGCGCTTTTACGACGTATTTTTTACTTTCTCCGACGGGTAATTCTACCTGAATGTTCAACGGCGAATCGCCGACCTGAACTAAAACGGTTTTGTTATAGAAGACATTTCCAATATTTGTAACTACCACTGTCTTATTTATTACCTGAATATCAATTTCCATATTCTCTTTTATTCTGAATTTTTCTTCTGCTATCAATCCGTTAGATTCTGCCTGAATTATCCATTCTGCAGGGGGCTGATCTGATTTTATCGGGAATTCGAAAAGTTCTCCAACAACAATATCTTTCTGCTCAACTATAGTTCCTTCAGAGTCTCCTATTGTCAGAACTGCTGTTGAATTTATCGGCTCTCCTGTCTGGTCATGAAGAATTGAATTTATCTTTACAGAAGTTCCCGGCATTATTTCTTCATTTTCAAGAATTAATTCTAAATTTGTCGGGACTTGTTTTACATGAATGCTGTACTGTGCAGCTCCGTTATTTGTAATGATTCCTTCGCTGTCTTTTTCATAAGCCTTGATTTCAATAAGATAATCCTGTGCTTTCAAACCTGCGGGCAGAGAGAGGTTCAAACTGAATTTTCCGTCGCTGACTGTTCCTATCTGGGTTGTCTGCAAAGTTGAATTTGAATCGCCTGTTAAAACAGCTGCCTCAATAAATCCGTTAGAAATTTCTCCTGTCTCTTTTGTAACTTTTCCTGTTACCAAAACTCCTTCTCCTGCATCAAATTCTGTTCTTTCCAATGTTCCTGAAACTAATAATTTATCTGAAATTCTGAATGAATTAGTGAGTACATATTCTGAACCAAGAACTGCTTTTATTTTGCATTCACCTTTATTGTTTCCAATTATGCCCCGAATCAGGACGAGGTTTGGGTCGACGAGAGTTATTTCTTCCCCCTGCGATAATTTGACTCCTGTTGTATAGAACCTTATCTCGGTATTGTTGCATATTAAATCCATTGCGAAGATACCTGAGACTTCGTTCACCACTTTTATCGTTACCGGGACAAAAACGCTGTCTCCTAAATTGTAAGAGGCGGTTAACGGCTCTATGAAAATCATCTCGGCTGAAATGAAAGAAATAAGAGAAATTACCAACGCTAAAAATATTATTACCCCTTTCATTTTCATACAAAAATTAGCAGATTATTCTTTATAAATATTGTTCCTTCCTTAGACAAGTTTAAAAATAAATTCTTCTTATTCTATTAATGAAAGATATTGTTAATCCCTGGGAAGTCAGGGGGGATATTAATTATAATAAATTGATTAAGGAATTTGGGATTTCTCCGCTGAGACAATTGCCCGATATTTTTGAGAAAAATGTTTTGTTCAGGAGGAAAATTGTCTTTGCTCATCGGGATATTCAGAGAATTCTTGAAGCGATAAAGAACAGGAAAAAATTTGCCATGATGACCGGGCTTATGCCGACGGGGAAATTTCATCTTGGACATTTGATTCTTGCACAGCAGATGATTTTTTACCAGAAACTTGGAGCTAAAATTTATATTGCCGTCGCTGATTTGGAAGCTTACAATGCCAGGGGGCAGAGTTTGGAAGAGAGCAGAAAAATTGCGGTTGAACAATATATAACGAATTACATTGCTCTTGGACTTGAACCGAAAAACTGCGAGATTTATTTTCAGAGTGAAAGGAGCAAAGATGCAGAAAAATCAAATGCATATTACCGACTGCAAAATCTTCTTGCGAGATACGCGACGTTCAATGAGTTCAAGGCAGTTTACGGAGAAATAAGTCCTGGGAAAATGGTTTCATCTTTGCTTCAGGCGTCGGATATGATTCACGCGCAGCTGCCAGAGTTCGACGGCAAATGTCCTGTAATTGTTCCTGTTGGAATTGACCAGGACCCGCACATCAGATTAGCGAGAGACATTTCAAAAAAAATTAAAGATTTTGACTTTATCCAATTGAGTTCGACTTATCATTTATTTATGCCCGGACTTTCGGGGGGCAAAATGAGCTCTTCTGACGCGAATTCTTTTATTGCACTGACTGATTTACCGAAGGAAGTTGAAACTAAAATCAAGAAATATGCTTTCTCGGGCGGAAGAGATACCTTGGAGGAACACAGAAAAAAAGGCGGGAATCCTGACGTCGATGTTTCTTTCCAGTATCTGAAATTTTTCTTTGAGCCCGACGATGAAAAGCTGAAAAGGATAGAAGAAGATTATCGTTCAGGAAAATTATTGACGGGAGAATTGAAAATGATTTTGATTCTGAAAATTAATGAATTTCTAAAGGGACATCAAAAGAAGAGGGAGTTAGCGAAGAAGTTAGTTGGAAAGTTCATTTCACGATAGAATTAATTTTATAAACTTCTGGTATCTACTTTCCTTATGAAGATTTTATTTTTGCACGTGGATTTTGTCAAGTTCAAGCCGCTGAAAAAAGCGCTGAAAAGCATTGGAGAGTTGTCTGAAAAAGAAAAAGAAGAGAAAACTGTCAAGGAAGCTTTGCTGGTTTTGACTGCGGTTGAGAAAACTGATTCTGATACTAAAAAAATTGTTGCTAAATTTGTCGAGAATGTCAAGGACGTTGCTAAGCAGGTTAAGGCAGAGAAAATTGTTTTTTACCCTTACGCTCATTTGTCAAGCAATCTCGCTTCGCCTGAACAAGCGATTGAAGTTATGGACGATGCAGAAAAAGAACTGAAAAAGAATTTCAGCGTCGTGAGAGCGCCGTTTGGATATTACAAGGAGTTTGAACTTAAAGTCAAGGGACATCCGCTTTCTGAATTAAGCAGAGAAATCAGGATTGACAGCGACGGCAAAACAGCAATTGTTGAAGAAAAATATGATTACAAAAGATTGCTGAATGAAATTTCAAAATCAAAACTTGATACTTCAAAATTAAAAGACAACGACCACAGAATTATCGGACAGCAGATGGATTTGTTTTCATTTTCTGAGGTTGCACCCGGGATGGTTTTCTGGCACAATAATGGTTTGATAATCAAGAATGAACTTATTGATTTCTGGAGGGAAATGCATCGAAAATCTGGCTATCAAGAAATTTCTACGCCGCAAATTATGGACAAGAAACTTTGGCAGATTTCAGGACACTGGGAAAAATACAAAGATAATAATTTTGTAACTGATTATGAGAAGAGAACTTTTTTGGTTAAGCCGATGAATTGCCCTGGCGGAATGCTGGTTTACAAAAACAAACCGAAAAGTTACAAGGAATTGCCGTTGAGAGTTGGCGAAGTCGGAGTTGTTCACCGGGTGGAACTTTCGGGAGTTCTTGCAGGACTTTTCAGAGTTATCCAATTCACACAGGATGACGCGCACATTTTCTGCACTGAAGAACAAATTGAAAAAGAAATTTTTGGAGTTATGGAATTGATTAATTTATTTTACAAGAAATTCAATCTGGAATTTGACCATGTCGAACTTTCTACCCGTCCTGAAAAAAGAATTGGAAGCGATGCAATGTGGAGCAAGGCAGAAAAACTTTTAGAAGAATCATTGAAAAAGAAAAAAATGAAATACAAAATTAATAAGGGTGACGGGGCTTTTTACGGCCCTAAGATTGATTTTCATGTCAAGGATTCTCTAAACAGAACTTGGCAGTTGTCGACGATACAGCTTGATTTTTCAATGCCCGAAAGATTTGAACTTGAATACACTGACAAAGACAATTCAAGAAAACGTCCTGTAATGCTTCACAGAGTTATTTACGGAAGTCTGGAAAGATTCATGGGAATTTTGCTTGAACATACAAACGGAAGATTGCCGACGTGGCTGGCACCTTTCCAAGTTCGTGTTTTGAGTTTCACTGACAGAAATGTTGATTATGCCAAAAAGATAATTGAGAAAATCGGAAATGAAATTCCTAATGTAAGAATCGACGCTGATTTCAATCAGTCAACTGTCCAGTCAAAAGTCAAGGACGCTGAAATTATGAGAGTTCCTTATACAATCGTCGTCGGTGACAAGGAAGAAAAGGAAAAAACTTTGGCTGTTCGAATTAGAGGAAGTAATAAAATCCAGACGATAAAAGCTGATGATTTTATAGAAAAAGTTAAAAAGGAAATTGGAGGTAAATCATAGATTTACTCTCGAACAGAGAGAATCTATTCGACAGAGAGAAAATAATGTTATCTTTAGAAACGCGAATTAACGGAGTTTTGATAAGTCTGGTAAATGTCTGCAACAGAATGGTTACTGATGGAAAAGGAAATTCTTTTTATGATGTAAAATATTACAACTTTGGGGAAAACCCCTACACTTTTAATTTTGATGTGGTTCATAATCGCGAAGAGGGGGCAGAAAAACTCCTCCTTAAAATATACCAGCAAGTTGATAAAATAAAAAATAAAATAAAACAATGAATTCGCAATTTCTGATTGAAAAACTTGAATTCTCCGACGAATACAAAAAATTCATTGGAGAAAACCCGACGGCATATTTGTGTTCCGGGTTTTTTGATATTGGCACTGAGAAAAATTCTGAGAATAAATACCATTTTGATTTTTATGTTCCTGAAACTAAGAAGACTTTTAGTTTTCAGCTGGAAGACGGGAAACTTGTTGAGCTGGAAAGAAATTATGAAGAGAAGATTTTGGACAAGGTTCTGCTGAACAGGGATTTTGATTTCGACAAGATTAAGGAAAGGATTATGATAGAGATGGAATTGCAGGAGATAAAAAACAAAATTCAGAAGATGATTTTTTCTCTGCAGAATATCGACGGGAAAGACCTGCTTTTTGGGACTATTTTTTTGTCAGGACTTGGGCTGCTGAAAGTTAATATTGATATTTATGACAACAAGATAATTGACTTTGAAAAAAAATCTCTTCTTGATATGATTAAAGTTGTGAAGAAAAATGACAAACCTTAATAGTATAATCTTATTTCCAAAATCTCTGGGATTGCTAAACTGCTGTTCTGATAAACATTTTTATGGAGTTCCTGACGCTAAATATATTACATACTTCGGCAATGGCAGAGATAAATCTTTTAATCAGCGCGAGGATGATTTTAGGCAAATTCTGAAAAAAGAAGGATTTGATGGAGTTGTCGAATATAAAATTGAAGGAATCTTAGACAATTCTGAATTTTTATTCAGCGGAATTCCTGTAAGGAGATTAAAGGATATTGTAGTTTTTCTTCCAAGAAGTGAAATCAAAAAGATTAAACCTTTTCAGCAATGAAATAGCGCTCACTTCGTTCGCGGATTTTCTGCACTCAGAACCAAACTCCGTTAAGGTTCTTCGATAATGTAAATTGTTATCGTAGGTAAATTCTAAAAATTCATTACAATAATCTTTAAAAATAAAAAATTAATGATGGCATTATGAAAACTTTGAATGATATTATCTTATTCCCACAATCGTTAGAATTGTTAAATGCTTGTTTAGATAATTCTTATGGAATTTCTCAAGGGAACGATATTAGATATTCTTGTGATAAAAACAAATCTTTTAGCCAGAATGAGCATGAGTTTAAGAAGATATTAAAAAAAGCAGGATTCGATGGGGTTATTAGATATTCAATTGAGAAAAAGTTAAATCTACCCGAATATGTGTTTAAAGGAATTCCTATAAATAAGAGAGAATATGTTGTGATTAAACTCCCAAAAGTTAAAGTTAAATAAATCAAATCTTCTCAGCAACAAAAATAATCATCTGTTTTGGGTCTTCTTTGAAAATAATTTTGAATCCTGCTTTTTCAAATAACTTGTAAATCTCTTTGTCGTCGTATAAATAATAATAACGCGCTCCTTTGTCGCGCCAATTTACAAATCGCTCTTTGCTCTTTGCATTTCTGAATTTGTTTGACTGTTTGTTCCAGACTCCGACTTCGACTTGAGCGCCTTTTTTCAAAACGCGGAATAATTCTTTTACTGCTTTTTCCCTGTTCTTTTCCCCCTCGATGCAATGCAATGAGGAAATAAAAATTGCAGCGTCGAAAAAGTTGTCTTCAAAAGGCAGTTTTGTCAAATCAGCGACGACAAATTCAGCAGAAATCTTTTTCTTCTTTGCTTTTTCTTTCGCGAGTTCAATCATTTTTTCAGAGAAATCGACAAGATACATTTTTCCCTTTGAAATTTTCATTAAGTGCCTTCCTGCTCCGCTTCCCAAATCTAAAATATTTCCTTTTTTTCCTTTTAGAAATTCCTCGACGTGATGGGCGGGGTGGATTTTAAATTCGCTCCATTCTTCTGCGATGTTGTTCCAGACTTGGTGCTGATTCATGGGGGAATAGAGAAATGGGGAATTTTAAAATTATTGATAAGTCTTATTCAACTGCAATTTCGCTCGTCTATCCCCCCCCCCCCCCCCAAGCCGAAAAAATTGTACTTCCGAAATTTCTTAAATTATCACCTCTTTTTTAGAAAATAAATCCTTAGACTTCTGTCTCTGACTCTAAAATTGACACAGCACCTTCCATTATTATTCCAACTAAATAGTCATAAATTCCCCCGTGTTCTTTGTGTAAATTCTCCCAATTCAATTCTTTAGTCTTTGGGATATATTTCTTTTCAGTTCCCTTAAGAGCAATATTATGAGCAAAAATATTTCTTATCTTGTAAAACCTATCAACCTTATTGTCAAAATCTTTCGGGAATTTTATTTTTGGATAATCCCTTTTAATAATCTCTCTTACAATCCTCAATTTAGTAATTATCCCTGCATTTTGGAAAAAATATTTATTAAATATTCTAATTTTTTCTTCATCGATATTTTTTTCTGACCAAAATTTTTGTTTAAATCCAAAAAATCTATCTATTATATCTTCTGCAATATTGTCTATGTAAATTGTGTTTATAATCACATCTGCTAAAAGTTCTCTTGGAGGTTCATCTGTCATTTTATTCCCCTTCAAACTTCATCAACGTGAAAACTTTTTGATTTGCCTGTTCTAATTTTTCTCTCCCCTTGAGCTCTGGAAGTTCTATCGGGAAACAGCATTCAACAATTTCCCCTTGAAGTTGTGTGATTAATTTGCAGGAAGCAAGTGCTGTTCCGCCTGTTGCAATCAGATCGTCTACGAGAAGAATCTTCTGCTTTGGAGAAATTGCATCTTTGTGAATCTCGACGCTGTCAACTCCGTATTCCAAATTATAAGGTTCTGAAATTGTTTCGGCAGGAAGTTTTCCTGGTTTTCTGATAAGAACTAATCCTGTTCCTAATCTTCCTGCAAGCATTCCAGCGAGGACAAATCCCCGTGATTCAATTCCTGCAACAGCGTCGATTGCAAAATCTTTGTATCTGTCATAAAGCATGTCAATTAATTTTCTCAACGCATCTTTGTCTTTCAACAAAGTTGTAATATCTCTGAACATAATTCCCTGCTTGGGGAAATTTGGAATTGTCCTTATGCTCTCTTTCAATTTTCTTATCTCTTCATCTCTTGAAAAAGAATTAATTGTTTCGAGCAAAACTTTTTTCACTCTCTCGGTGTTTTCCCTCATCACCATTCTGATAACTTCCCAGCTTGCGGGCTCCTCGTCTTCTTTCCAGCAGTCATAATCCGTCGACATCGCGATAACTCCGTAAGGAACTTCTGCCTCATTCGCGAGAATTGCTTCAGGTGCAATTGACATATTAATTACATCTGCACCAAACTGCTGAAACATCTTGCTCTCTGCTTTTGTCGAGAATCTCGGCCCTTCAATTGTAACGACTGTTCCTTTCTCATGATAAGCGTGTCCTAACTTATGACAGGATTCAATTAATTTTTTTCTTAAAATATTAGAGAAAGGTTCTGGCATCGGCGTGTGAACTGGACCAAATTCAAACTGCTCGAAGAAAGTAAGTTTTCTCTGCTTTGTGAAATCAATAAACTGGTCGAGAATTACAAAATCTCCGCGCCTGATATCTTCTCTTAGCGAACCGACTGCTGTCGTCGCTATTATGTATTTGCATCCCTCATTTTTCAGTGCGAAAATATTTGCTCGGTTATTTACCTGCGTCGGTGGAATCTCGTGTTTTACTCCGTGACGGGAAATTATGAAAACATCGACGCCATTTATTCTTCCTGTTGTTATCGGAGAAGAAGGTTTTCCGAACGGCGTGTCAACTTCTTTCTGTTTAAAGTTTTCAAGAAGCTCGGGATTTTCCAGCCCAGAACCTCCAATCACACCTATTTTCAACGCTGCCATTTCTAAAAATAACAAAAATAATTTAAAAGTATTATATCGATGCAAAATATATAATGAAAAGTTTTTAAACAAGTTTTATTTAGTTAATCTATGGTTGATATAGCATCATTATTGGGCGGGACGATTTTCTTCTGGATAATACTTAGTTTGATTACTGGAGGATTATTTATCTTCTTTTTTGTATTCTGGATTTTAATGCTTGTTGATTGCATTCAGAAAAAGTTCAAAGAAGATGTCGAGAAAATTGTCTGGATTCTTGTGCTAATCTTCACAGGAGTTTTGGGAGCATTAATTTATTATTTCGTTGTGAAGAAAAAAAGCAAGAAGAGAAAATAATTCTCGTTTAATTTAAATAGGGTTTTTTTATTGTTTTCATATGTTAACTCCAAAGAAAAATGAAGTAAGAAAACCTACGAAGACGATTTCAGGAATCACGCCTGTAGCAGTTATGCTGCCGCCTCGTGCGTGCGAACATGGAACCTGTCTTTATTGTCCGTCGCTGGATGTTCCCCAAAGCTACACTCCGAAATCTCCTGTTGTTATGAGAGCAAGCGAAGTTGGATATGATTCTTACAAACAAGTTTTAGCGAGGATAAAAGCATTTGAAGTTATGAACCATCCGACGGAGAAAGTTGAATTAATAATTATGGGCGGGACTTTTCTTGAATATCCCAAGAAATTCCAGTATGATTTTGTCAAAAAATGCTATGACGCTTTGAATGGGAAAATTTCCAAGACTTTGAATGAAGCTCAAAAATTAAACGAAAAAGCAAGGCACAGATGTGTTGCTCTCTGCGTTGAAACCCGTCCAGATGAATGCATTAAATACATTAAGCAAATGCGGGATTTTGGAGTCACAAGAGTTGAGCTTGGTGTTCAAATGCCCGACGATAAAATTTACAAAATAATAAAACGGGGACATAAAGTTAAAGATGTTGTCGACGCGACGAGAGAATTAAAAAATGCAGGATTCAAAGTTGGTTATCATATTATGCCCGGACTTCCTGGAAGCAATCCTAAAAAAGATTTGCAATTATTCAAAAAACTTTTTTCCGACGAGAAATTCAAGCCAGACCAGCTGAAAATTTATCCGTGCCAGGTTATCAGAGGAAGCAAACTTGAAGATGAATACTGGAAGAAAAAATACAAACCTTACACGAAAGAGCAGACTGAAAAATTGCTGACAGAAATGATGAAAGTTGTTCCGAGATATTGCAGAGTTATGAGGGTGATGAGAGAAATTCCTCCCGATTATTTAGTTGCTGGTACGACGAGAATTGATCTAAGAAAAGATGTTGAAGAAAAACTTCGACGGGAAAATAAGAAAATTGTTGAAATAAGATTCAGGGAAATTGGTTTTGCTGGAAAAGGAACTGATAATAATTTAAAATTAAAAATCACAAAATACAAAGCTTCTGGTAGTGATGAATATTTTTTGGAAATTGTAAATGACGATGATATTTTATTTGGATTGCTGAGATTGAGAATTGTTGGAACAAGAGCGTTAGTAAGAGAACTTCATGTTTATGGGCAGAGTTTGAAACTCGGAGATGAAGGAAAAGTAAGTCAGCACATAGGGTTAGGAAAATGGCTGATGAAAGAAGCAGAGAAAATTGCAGAAAAAAATAAATGCAAAAAGATTTTAGTTATCTCAGGAATTGGCGTCAGAGAATATTACAGAAAACTTGGCTACGACTTAGAAGACAGTTATATGATTAAAATAATCCGATAGTCTTATAAAATATATTTTATTATATCTATTATGAAAAAGAATGGTGATTCTAAAAAAGATGATGACAAAATTTTATTTGCATGGCTGGCGACTTTCTTGTCTCTGGTTGGTTTTGTAATTGCAATAATTGCGAGAAGAAAAGATAAGTATGTAATGTATTATGCAAAACAAAGCATTGTTATTTTTATTGCTGGTGCTATCGGTGGAGTTATTGGAAATGTTCTGAATATAATTCCTCTCATGGGAACACTGGTTAATGCTGCTATTGGAGTATTAATGGTAATTGTCTGGGTAGTCTCGTGGGTTTATGCTCTGAGCGGAAGAGAAAAAAAGATTTCGATTATTTCTGACTGGGCTAAGAAAATTAGGTTATAAATGCCCCGTCCGGGATTCGAACCCGGGTTTCAGCCTTTCTTTATTCATTTTACTTGAAGTCAAAGTTCTACGAACTTTTCATTCAAACTCGCTACGCTCATTTGAAAGGGCTGTGTCCTTGGCCTCTAGACTAACGGGGCGTAAATAAAAAAGAGAAAAATAGTTTTTAAAGCTTTATTTGTAATTTGAGTCCTGCCTGATAGTTTTTTAAATCCTATTTTTATGTGTTTTCTATGATAAAAAATAATAACCATGAAATACTTTCAATTTATCTTAAAGAGATAGATCGATATAAATTATTAGACAGAGACGAAGAAAAGAGTTATGCAATCAGAGCAAAAAACGGCGATAAAGATGCAAGGAAAAAATTAATTGAAAGTAATCTCCGTTTTGTTGTCAGTGTTGCAAAAAAATTTCAGGGGAATGGTTTGCCTTTGGAGGATTTAATTTCAGAAGGAAATATTGGACTTATGGATTCTATTAAAAAATATGAACCTGGAAAAGGATATCATTTTGTAACTTATGCTGTCTGGTGGATAAGACAAAAAATTCTGAAAGCAATTATAGAACAACCGAAAACCGTGAGAGTTCCTGTTAACAAAAGAGTTTCAATAAAAAAAATAAATAGGACTTATGATGCTCTTGTAAATGCTCATAATAAAACACCGACGATGGAAGAAATTGCTGAAGCAGTTGGAATTCCTTACGAGCAGTTCAGAGAGATTGAAGAATTAGACCAAATTAGTTCTTTAGATGCTTATGAAAAAGAGCCTCCTCTTTCCAGTTTAAACGGCTGTGATTATAAATCTCCCGACGAAGAGGCTACAGATAATGTTCTTGGAGAAGAAATTAAATCTGCTTTTGAACATGCTCATTTAAGCGATAAAGAAAAAATAATTTTAGAACAGAGATTTGGACTTAATGGGAAAGGCGAACATGCTCTTGCAGAGATTGGCTTGAAATTTAATTTAACCAAAGAGAGAATAAGACAAATTGAGAAGAAGGCAATAGACAGATTGAAAGATGATTCTTATATGAATAAATTAGTTTCTAACTGATTTAATAAGAAATTTTAAATATGCTAATTCAATGATAAATTGATACGAGCCTATAGCTCACCGGGTTTCTTTAGAAAAGAAACTACGCTGGTAGAAATGCTTAAAATGCATTCATTCGCTATAGACTTTACAAACAGGAGCCTATAGCTCAGCCAGGTTAGAGCACCGCTCTTATAAGAGCTTGTTCCGTTAGGGACATGTTTTCAAGGTTAACAAACTAAGAAAGGCGGGGGTCCACAGTTCAAATCTGTGTAGGCTCATAAAGAAAACCCCTGTTTTTCTTTATCAATCTATCCTCTGAATTTGGGTCACGCCTGATAAGAATAATTTAAATAATCTTTTTTTGAATTAATGATATGTTAATTGGACTTGTGGGAAAACCTTCGGTTGGGAAAAGCACGTTTTTCAAAGCAGCGACTCTCGCAGAAGTTGAGATTGCTTCTTATCCTTTCACGACGATAAAACCTAATCACGGAATTGGTTACGTCAAAGTTGACTGCATCGACAAAGAGTTTAAGACACAGTGCAATCCTAATCACGGATTTTGTCTGAATCACAAAAGATTTGTCCCTGTTGATTTGATGGATGTTGCAGGACTTGTGCCAGGAGCCAGCGAGGGAAAAGGGCTTGGAAATCAGTTTCTTGACGATTTGAGACAGGCAGATGTTTTTATCCAAATTGTAGACTGCTCAGGAACAACCGACGAGACAGGAAAACCGACAGAAAATTATGATGTGACAAAAGATGTTATTTTCCTTGAGGATGAACTTGACAAATGGTTTCTTGGAATCCTGATGAAAGTCTGGAAAAGTTTTGCGAGAAAAATAGAAATGGACGGCGATGATTTTGCAAAGGCAGTTGTTAATCAGTTTTCAGGTTTGAAAGTCAAGGAAGAGCATGTCAAGAGAGTTTTGTCCAAACTTAATTTTTCTGCTCAGCCAAGCCGATGGAATGACAAACAGCTTTTGGAATTTGCTTCTGAACTTAGAAAACAAAGCAAGCCGATGATTATTGCTGCTAACAAAATTGATACTCCCGACGGAAAAATGAATTATGAAAAACTGAAAAAGAAATTCCCTGAAAAAATAATTATTCCCTGCTCTGCTGATTCTGAACTTGCTTTGAGAGAAGCTGCGAAGGCTGGATTAATTAATTACATTCCAGGAGAAAGAAGTTTTGACATAAAAGGAAATCTCAATGAGAAACAGAGAAATGCCGTCGATAAAATTAAAAAAAATGTTCTTGACGAATATGAAACAGGAACAGGAATTCAGGAAATTTTGAATTATGCAGTTTTTGAATTGCTGAAATATCTTGCAATTTTTCCTGCAGGAGCAACCAAGCTCGCTGACAGCAAGGGAAATATTTTGCCCGATTGTTTTTTGCTTCCTCCGAATTCAACGGCGTTAGATTTTGCTTTTTTCCTTCACACTGATTTTGGGAAAAATTTTAACAGAGGAATCGACGCCAGAACCAAAAAAATTCTCGGAAGAGATTACAAACTGAAAAACAGAGATGCGCTGGAAATTGTGACCGGGAGATAATTATCTCTGCTCGCTAACTCTAAATTTCTTTTCTATCTCATTCTCTATCTTTGCCATTGCTTTGTGAATTGCTCTTGCGAAATCATAATCCCACGAACTTGAGTTTAACATTTTTCCCGAAAAAATCACTTCTGCATTAAGGCTGTATTTTCTGTTTTTACCGTCCTTATCATATTCTTTAATGTGCATTTTTAACCGAAAAGGATTTTTTAACAATCGCTGGATTTTTTCGTAATATTCTTCAAGGAGCTTATCGGCTATTTTTTTATCTTTTTCTGTCAGAATGTTTGTATTTACAATTTCTACATTTTCCATTTTTTAATAAAATTTATAAGTTCTTCAAACTTTTAAAATTTGTGCAGAACAAAAAGAGGATTGTGTTGAAAAAGGGAAGGTATGTGACGACGAAAAAAGGAGATTTTGTCCTCGGACTTTCCAGTAAAATAACTAATTATCTAAAACCTTATTGCAGACGAATTCTGGTTGTAGGAAGCATAAGGCGAAAAGAAAAAAATCCCGTCGATATTGATATTGTTTTGATTCCAAAGGACAGAATAAAACTTGAAAATTTTCTGAGAAAAAAAGGACGATTCATTCAGGGCGGAGAAAAAAAATCGAGATGGAGAATTGAAGGAGTTAATGTTGAATTGTATTACACGAATTCCGATGAATGGGGCGCTGCACTGCTTGCTTATTCCAGTGAGTTTGGAGCGGGAATTGGGCTGAGAGTTGTTGCGAAGAAAAAAGGTTTTAAGTTAAGTCAGCACGGGCTTTTCCGAGGAGCAAAGAGAGTTGCCGGGAAAACTGAAAAGGAAATTTACCATGCTCTTGGACGTCCTTACAAAAAACCTGAGAACCGATAAACTATAAAAACCTGTTCTTATTATCTTAATAATGAATAATAAAAGAGGTTTATCAACGATCATTATGACTTTGATAATAATTCTCGTCTCACTAGTTGCAGTAGGAATTTTCTGGGTTGTTGTTCAAAATTTGATTAAAGGAAGTTCAGAAAATATTGGATTTGGAAGTTTAACTTTAAACGCAGAAATTAAAGGAGTTCAGATTGATAATTCGTCGAATAATGTAAGTCTAATTGTCAAGCGAAATACAGGAGAAGGAGACATGACTGGAATCAAATTTATTTTTTACAGCGACGATAAAAACGAAATCATCGAGCAGGATATTCAACTTGAAGAACTTGAACAAAAAAGTTTCCACTTTCATTTGGCGATGAATGTTTCACTTTTAACAAAAATTTCTATTTATCCAATTTTCCTTTCTGGCGGAAAAGAAAACGTTGGAAATATTGCAGATAGCTATGATGTCAAAACAGGGACGAGAATTGTGATTCCACCGTCGGGATGTACGCCAACAACAAATCCATGCGGAAGCAGAATCTGCGGAAATATTGCAAACGGAACCTGCGGAAGCATCAGCTGCGGAACCTGTTCAGTAGGAACCTGCAACGCAACAGGACAATGTGCAACAAGCTGTGTACCGACGACATGTGAAGCATTAGGACACAATTGCGGAAGCGGTTATGCTAATGGGACATGTGCAGGAACACTAACCTGTGGAAGTTATGGGGGAGGCTGTCAGTCAGGATACACTTGCGTTGGTGGAACTTGTGTCGAGGAAACCGGATACACTTGCGGAAATAATATCGTCGAGCCTGGAGAAGCATGCGATGGGACAAATCTTTCTGGTTACACTTGTGCAACAGTTGCAGCAGGATTTGCTTCGGGAAGTTTAAGCTGCAATTCAAACTGCAGAAGTTATGTCACAACTTCATGCGTTGCAGGAGACATAATAAACGCTGCTTCATGCTCTCAGGCAAATGTTCAGTCAGCAATTAATTCTGCCAGCGACGGAGATATTGTTCAAGTTCCTGCAGGAAGCTGTACGTGGAGCAGTACTGTAACTATTAATTCAAAAAATATAATATTGCGCGGGGCGGGAATTGACAAGACAAATATTACTGACGGAACAGGCACGGGCTGGAATGAAAATTTAATCAATGTAAATTGTGTAGAAGGCAAACCTTTCCGTGTCACTGGATTTAGTTTTCCCTGCGTTGTTGGAGACGGTACTTATAAAATTTATGTCGCTGGAACCTGCAAAAACTGGCGTGTAGACCATTCTAAATTTGAAGCTACTGGTGCTCCGCCAAAAGCCTCTGCAGTCATACCTGATGGTTATACCTACGGAGTTATAGATCACTGTATATTTAATGATGCAAGAAACTGGATGGATGGGGATGGCGGTAATTCGTGGACGAGACCGCTTAATTTAGGAACCTCGGAAGCAGTATATATAGAAGATAATTATTATTATCAAACTGTCTTTGGAAATGTAGTCGACTCTAGCGACGGAGCATCTTATGTATTCCGTTATAATAGAGTTAATGGAACTGCTGACGGAGGATACATAGAAGCTCATAGTGGCTGTCCAAACGGACAGAGAGCGACGTTTAAATATGAAATTTATAATAATACTCTTAATCTAAACGATGTATGGGCTCTTGCTGGATTGAGGGGAGGAACGGGCGTTGTTTTTGATAATATTTTTACTGGTGTTTCTGTAGGCGTTCCACATATTTCAGTTGACGATGAAAGAACATGCGCCCCTTATAATGGCTGTATTGGACTTTGGTCTGGGTGGAATTCTACCTGTAATGGAACTTCTCCTTACGATGGCAATACTCCGGGCATGTTTGGTTATGCCTGCAGAGACCAGATTGGACGTTCGACAGATTCGGGTATTTTAACACCGCAGTCACTTGAACCATTGTATGAATGGGACAATAAATATAATGGAAATGATGTAGACATTGTGATTAATCCTGTGGCGTGCGCCCTGACATCTGTTCATATTCAGGAAAACAGAGATTATTACAATGACATGGAGAGACCAAATTATGTTCCTTATGCTTATCCTCATCCTATTGCTTTAATTAATTAGACAGATAATATTTTAAATAATTCTTCTTATGTAAAATTATGATAATAAAAGTTAAAGTGAAACCAAATTCTTCAAAGCAGAGCGTCGAGAGTTTTGGTGATAACAGATATTTAGTTCATGTCAAATCAGAACCAGAAAATGACAAGGCAAATATTGAAATGATAAAATTGCTCTCGAAAGAGCTTGGTGTTCCTGAAAAAAGTTTTCACATAAAATTCGGGAGAACCGGACATGAGAAAATGATAATGACAGAACTTCGTTCAGCACAAATAAAAATTCAAGGAGAATTTTCATAATGAAATACGAATTTGCCGACGATTTGCAGAAACTTGCCGAAGAAATTTCTCTGATGTTTTTTCCGCATGTTGATTTGTCGAATGTAAAATGCTACAGAAGCTACGGAACTTCGTCGAGAGGAACAATAGCGAGATGCCACGCTCTGAACAAAATAATGCAGAAAGCAATCGGAATAAAAGCAGTTTATGTCCTTGAATTTCTTGTTGAAAGATTTGAAAAGCTCGACGACGAAGAGAAAATCAAAGTTGTAATTCACGAACTGATGCACATTCCAAAAAGTTTTGGCGGAGGATTTATACACCATGATGTTGTTACAAACAGGAATGTAAATAGATGCTATGCCGAATACAAAAAGAAAAAAGAGGAAAAAGTTGAGAAGCAAAAAATTAATTATTGGTGAGGGGGGGAAAAAAATAAAAATCTCTGCCGAAGACTGCAACAATTTTGAAAAGTTTACCGGATTAATGTTTTCCCGACGGGAAAAAGCAAAAATTTTGCTTTTCAATTTCAAAAGAAAACAAGAAATAGCAATTCATTCTTTTTTTGTGTTCTACAAATTCCTTGCTGTCTGGCTTGACGATAAGAATAATGTCATTGACACCAAAATTGTAAAGCCATTTACTTTTTGTGTTTTCCCGTCGAGACCTGCATTTAAATTAGTTGAAATTCCGATAAATCAAAATAATAGGAATATAATTTCATTTTTCCGTCGGTGAGACGAAACATTTAAATATATATTCGACGATATATTTATTAAAATCTGAAAGGAGGTGAAAAATGGGAAAAATTGTTGTTCACAAAGTAATCAAAAGAAAACCAGGACATCTTTACTATGTTGACGGAGCAGGAAACGTATGTGAAGCTGTAATGGCTAGGGGCGGAAAAAGAAAAAAAGGCGCAAAGAAAACTACAAAGAAAAAGAAAAGAAGATAATCATATCAAATTTTTATTTTTTTATTTTAATTAATTTTCAAAAGACACCTTATCGGTTTCTTTTGTAAGCTTCCCTTTAAATTTGGGTCACGCCTGTGTAAGACACCTAATCGGTTTCTTAACATTCAACTTCCCTTTAAATTTGGGTCACGCCTGATAACAAATTCTAATTTTTTTATTTACAATAATTTATAAGTATTTATTTATTGAAAAATGTATGACAATTGTTTTGGGAATAGAATCGACAGCACATACTTTTGGAATTGGAATTGTCCGCAATGGAGAAATTTTGTCGAATGTAAAAAAGACTTACACGACGGAAAAAGGCGGGATAATTCCTTCTGAAGCGGGAAAACATCATCGGGAAAATAAAGAAAAAATTTATTTTGATTCTCTTGCTAATGCAGGAATTAACGAGAAGGACATTGATGCAATTGCTTTTTCCCAGGGGCCCGGACTTTCTCCCTGCCTGCTCGAAGGAATAAGATTTGCAAAAGAACTTTCTGAAAAATTAAAAAAACCGATTGTTCCTATCAATCATTGTATTGCTCACTTGGAGATTGGAAAAATTACCGGAGCAAAAAATCCTGTAATGCTTTACACGTCGGGGGCAAACACTCAGATAATTGCTTACTCGTCGGGAAAATACAGAATATTCGGAGAAACTTTGGATTTGGGGGTTGGGAATTTTATTGATACTTTCGCACGGCTGATTGGGGTTGGGTTTCCGGGAGGACCTGCAATTCAAAAATTAGCAGAACAAAGTAAAACTTACATTGAACTTCCTTATGTTGTCAAGGGAATGGATATTTCTCTCTCGGGGATTTTAACTAACTTAAAACAGAAATTTGAATCTGGAAAATACAAGACAGAAGATTTGTGTTATTCTCTGCAGGAAACTGTTTTCGCGATGCTGGTTGAAACTGCAGAAAGAGCTTTGGCTCATACAGGAAAAAAAGAATTGCTTCTGGGCGGGGGAGTTGCATGCAATACACGACTACAGGAAATGTGCAGAATAATGTGTTCGGAAAGAGACGCGAAATTATTTGTTCCTCCTCGTGAAGTTCTCGTCGATAACGGTGCAATGATTGCATATCTTGGAGAAATAATGTCTAGGAGTGGAATAAAAATCTTGGGAAAAGAAATTGAGAAATTAGATATAAAACCTCGGCAACGTACAGATGAAGTTGAAGTTGATTGGAAAGATTAACCTTTTGTCAATAGAGATTCAATTCCTTGTTTTTTTGCTAATTCTAAATCAGGAATTTTTTTTGAGATAAATTCGATTATATCTTCGGGTAGAAAATTTAAGAGGTAAGAACATGTTAAATACTTACATGCACTTTCAAGGCTGTACCCTTCGCTAGTCTTTTCCACTAGAACCTTCATTTGTGGATGCTGCTCATTAAATTTATTCAATAATTTATACCCTTCTTCATATTCTTCCGACGGAGCAAAAGTGAAAAAGTTTGATATTGCTTTTACTGAGTAAAAAACCATAGTCTTACTTATCTCATCTTTTAATTCCTGCAGAGATTGTGATTCTTTCATTTTTAGAAGATATTTTATTCTCTTATAAATTTTATTATACTCATCAAAATGTTTATAAACCTCTTTTTTCTTCAGTTTTCATCCGATGAACGAATGCGAGGACGAAAGATTTCGCGAAGCTAGGGTCAGTGATGAATGAGCGGGGTCTTGAGCTTTTACTTTATTCTCGGAATTATTCACATGGCAGACATATACAAAATCGTTGAAAAAGCAAAGAAAACAGGCAAGATTGAAAAAGGCACAAACGAAGTTACAAAAGCAATCGAGCGGGGAACTGCAAAACTTGTAGTTTATGCTGCTGACGTCGAGCCGAAAGAAATCGTCCAGCATTTACCTATTCTATGCAAAGAAAAAAAAGTTCCGTGCCACGAAGTTGACAGCAGACAAAAGTTAGGACTTGCTGTCGGAATTGCTGTACCTGCATCTTCTGTAGTTGTAATAAATGCCGGAGAAGCCGAATCTGAAATCAAGGCTTTGAAATAAAATGGAAAACAGATATTCTATAACTTGCAATTATTCTAACAAATGTTCTTTAATCCGTTCTAAAAAAGATTCAGACTTCCGTGAATTAGTCAAGAAAAATTGTTCTGATTCTTCATGTGAATGTTCAGAGAAAATTTCTATAATTGGCAATAGTATTAAACAAGTAATATACAGGAATTAATATGAAACAAAAAGCACAGGATGTACAACAGGCTCCAAGAAAAGACAGAATTATGGGCGAAGTAGTCTCTGCTGTCGTCGAGGAAATTATTGGAAGAACAGGATTCAGGGGAGAAATCACACAGGTTAAAGTTTTAGTTCAGGGCGGGAGAGACAAAGGAAGAAGCATGAGAAGAAATGTCAAGGGCCCAATAAGACCTGGAGATATTTTAATGTTAAGAGAAACAGAAATTGAAGCAAGAAAAATTCGTTCTAAAGTTTCAAAGGGGGCGTATAGTTAAAATGGAATTAGAACAAAGAATACTTGAAGAAGCATTAAAGGGGGTAAATGAGTTAGAAGAGAATACAGAATCTACTTTTAAAATTGATAATTTAAATAATCATGAAGCGGCTTGTTTGGTTGCTATTTATCTTTCAAATTATGACTGGAAACTAGAGTATGGGACATTAGTAGTATCTAAATCAAAAATAAATCAAAAAAAATAAAATGCCTAAATGTGTTTATTGCGGAACAGTGTATGAACCTCCAAGAGGACTTACTTTTGTAACTAAAGACGGTACTCCAAAATATTTGTGTTCTTCAAAGTGCAGAAAAAATATGTTCATGAAGCGAAGAAAAGTTAATTGGGTTCGAAAGTCTGAAGAGATGAAATCAAAAATAAAGAGAACCTAAGTTTCTCTTTATCAAACTCTCCTTTAAATTTGGGTCACGCCTGATAAGAAAAATAATTTTCAATAAAATATAAAAACCCATTCTCATTATTTTAATAATGAATAATAAAAAGGGGTTATCGACGATTATCATAACTTTGATTTTAATTCTTGTCTCGCTAGTTGCAATCGGGATTTTTTGGGTTGTTGTGAATAATTTAATTAAAGGAGGGACAGAAAATATCAGCGGGTTGGGGAGATTCACACTCAGTGCCGAGATTAAAGGTGTCAGCATCGATAACTCATCAAATGAGATTACCTTGAGTGTAGAAAGAAAAGCTGGAGCTGGAGAGATGGCGGGAATAAAATTTATTTTTTACAGTGATACAGATACAGAAATTGTTACTGAAGATATTGAACTCGAAGAATTAGCGCAAAAACAATTTACTTTTCATCTGGTAATGAATGTTAACGATGTAACAACAATTTCAATTGCACCAATTTTCAGTTCCGGCGGAGAGGATAGTGTTGGAAATGTTCTTGATACTTATAATCTTGAAGAAGAAGGAGTTACTCCTCCTTGTACGCCAACAACAAATCCCTGCGGGACTGCTGTCTGTGGAAATGTTGCAAACGGAACCTGTGGAAGCATCAGTTGCGGAACTTGTTCGGGAGGACTAAGTTGTGTTGCAGGACAATGTGTTGCTGGTTGTACTCCTTCATCATGTGATTCTCTCGGATATAATTGCGGAGGACCTTACACCAATGGAACCTGTCCAGGAACATTTAGTTGCGGAACTTGTTTAGGAGGACAAACTTGTGTTGGTGGGCATTGTCAGACTAGCAGTTCTGGTTTATATGCATATTATCCGTTTAATGGAAATGCAAATGATGAAAGTGGTAATGGATACGATGGAATTGTTAATGGGGCTGATTTAACGACAGACAGAGATGGAAGTCCTAATAGCGCTTATTGGTTTAATGGAATTACCGGAGGAGATAGCATTCTAGTTGGGACAGGAACAGAATTTTCAAATGTGTGCAATAATGGATGCACTTTTAGCACATGGATAAATGGGAGCGATGTAATACCTGGTTATATGGGTTCAATTATTAGCAAAAGCCAATGGGGGGTAGATTTTTTTAGTTTAGGTTATGATATTTGGGGCAGAGGAATCTTTACTATCAGCAGCAATGGAGTACAATCAGATACTACTTATTGTTCAGAATTTCAATCTGGATTTGTATATAATACATGGACTCATATAGCAGCGACATATAATGGAAGTGCAATAAGAGTATATTTCAATGGGGTGGGGGGAACAATTAAAATTTGTAATTTTACAAGTATCAACCAATCAGCATGGGCTGTTTCACAAAACACTTATATTGGAATGGCTAGTGATAGCACCTATAATACAAATGGAACAATAGATGATTTAAGAGTTTATAATCGAACTTTAAGCGAAAGTGAAATATTGGCTTTGTATAATGAATAATTCTCTTTTAATAAAATATAAAATTATAAAAACCTGTTCCTGTTATTTTAATAATGAATAATAAAAGGGGTTTATCAACGATTATCATGACTTTGATAATAATTCTCATTTCACTAGTTGCAGTTGGAATTTTCTGGGTTGTCGTAAACAATTTAATCAAGGGAGGAACAGAGGAGGTTAGTTTCGGGAGATTAACTTTAAGTGCAGAAATTAAAGGAGTTGATATCGAGAATTCTTCCAACAATGTGAGTTTATTAATCAAAAGAAATGTTGGTGAAGGAGATATTACAGGAATGAAGTTTATTTTTTACAGCGACGATAAAAATGAAATCGTCGAGCAGGAAATCCAGCTTGAAGAACTTGAACAAGAAAGTTTTACTTTCCATCTTACGATGAATGTTTCACTTTTAACAAAAATTTCAATTGCACCAATTTTCAGTTCCAGCGACGGTAAAGAGAGTGTAGGAAATATTGCAGACACGTTTGATGTCAAAACCGGGACGAGAATTGTGATTCCACCGTCGGGATGTACGCCCACAACAAATCCATGCGGAAGCAGAATCTGCGGAAATATTGCAAACGGAACCTGCGGAAGCATCAGCTGCGGAACCTGTTCAGTAGGAACCTGCAACTCAACAGGACAATGTGCAACAAGCTGTGTACCGACGACATGTGAAGCATTAGGACACAATTGCGGAAGCGGTTATGCTAACGGGACATGTGCAGGAACTTTAGACTGCGGAACCTGTTCGGGAGGACAAACTTGCGTTGGTGGAACTTGTTCTGGTGGGGCGGGATATACCTGCGGAAATAATATCGTCGAGCCCGGAGAAGCATGTGACGGAACAAATCTTTCTGGTTACACCTGTGCAACAGTTGCAGCAGGATTTGCGTCGGGAAGTTTAAGCTGCAATTCAAACTGCAGAAGTTATGTCACAACCTCATGTGTTGCAGGAAATACTATCAACGCTGCTTCATGTTCTCAGACAGATGTTCAGGCAGCAATTAATTCTGCCAGCGACGGAGATATTGTTCAAGTTCCTGCAGGAAGCTGTACTTGGACGAGTCCTGGAGATTACCAGGCAAGAATTACAATTACAAAATCTATTCTCTTACGTGGAAACGGTCAGGATTCTACAATAATTAATTCAGATAATGCACGTCTCTTTAGTATCACTGGCAATGGCAAAAGTTTTAGAATGACTGGAATTGGTTTTACAGGTACTATAGGAAGTACGGGTGTTGCTCTTATTTGGATTAACGGATTTTTTTCTTCATTAAGAGTAGATCATTGTAACTTCTTTAATTTGAATGGTAGAGACTTTATGGTCGGTTATTATACCCCCGGAACAACTAATCCTGCAATAACTGGTTTATTCGATCATATTAATTTTACTAATACTCAGGCTGCTGTTCCATTTATGATGTATTATGGTAGATCTGATTCATGGTTATATCCTGATGATTTGGGAACTAATAATGCTCTTTTCATCGAGGATAGCAGCTTTAGATGGGATGTTGTGGATGGTTCTAATGATATGGTATCTGATGCAGAACATGGAGCGAAAGTCGTCTTCCGTTATAATAATATAACTCACGGTTTTATTGGGTGGCACGATACCGGTTCAACTCCTCAATCAAGAGGAACCAGATTATTCCAATTATATAATAATAATTTCTTTTGCCCCGCAGGAGTTTCAGACTGCGGTTGGCGAGCTATGTTGCTTAGGGGAGGAACTGGTGTTATTTATAATAATGTAATCCCAATTTATCCCACAGGTTATGAATTTCCTTCAGCTACACAAATTTTCCGTAGTACTCAGTTAGGAGGCAGACCTTGGAGAAATTATTGTGATGGAACTACTGAGAGAGTATGCAGTGACTTTATGTCTCATTGCAATGGCGGAGATTATAGATCTTGCGAGGGAGATTATATGTGTGCCGGCGTAGGAGACGGAACTTGTTCTATTGATCAATGTACACAGGATAGCCAATGCGGAAGTGGAAATACTTGTCTTGCAAAATTCGACGGGCAACTTGATTCATTCGGATGGCCTTGCAGAGATCAAATTGGGAGAGGGCAAGATGATTCTATTACTCATGTTCAGGCAAGTTCACCTGTTTACTGGTGGAATAATAAAAAACAATCTGACAATAGCCAGTTAGCACTTTATGTTGCAGTCAGAGGTGCTACTCCCGAAGATACAGATTATATCAAACCTAACAGAGATTATTATACTTACACTTCTGGTTTCACAGGAGCAACAGGCATGGGAATGGGTTTGAGAAGTGCTCGCCCTGCAACCTGCACTACTGGCGTCGGATATTTTGCAACTGATGAAAATACTTTATACACCTGCACGTCGACAAATACATGGAATCTGCATTATGCTCCTTTTCCATATCCTCATCCAATTAGTTTAATTAATTAGATAATTTTCCTCGACAAAAAACATTTAAATAGTTACACTACCAACATTCTTTTAATTTAGAGAGGTTGAATGGTTTACAAGAGGTACATAAAAAAAGGGGGGAAAGTTTACGGTCCGTATTCTTATTCAAATCACAAGGAAAATGGAAAAGTTGTAACAGAATATCTTGGCAAGGAGAGTAGTGTAAAAGAAAAAAAATTAAATTCCTCGTCGGTGATTTTTATTCCAATTCTCTTTCTATTAATTTTTGCTTTTATGTTTTTTTATTTCAAGCCTACAATCTTTAGCTCTATCACGGGAAATGATATTCTCGACGGAAAAATAAGTTCCAGCTTCGAATTCGGTGACACTAAATATGTAGAACTTCTTGTAAAAACTTCTGATAATGTTCCATCAAAAGCAGATAAAAAAGATTGGACTTCTGAGATGATTAAAACAGAACGGGCTTATTCCGGAAAACAAGGTTACATTGTAACTGCGAAACCAGAAGGCTGGCATTGGGGAGATTTGGAAAGAGATCCAAAAAGATATATGATTATAAAAATTCCAATATCTGAATTTAATGAATCCTGGTTTGAACCTGAGTATAATTATTCTGCTCCAATATACGCTCCTAATGATAAAGAAAAAATTATTGGATATGAAATTTTGACCGAGAGAAAATATAAAATTTCTGTTGAAGATGTTTTGACAAATCAGGAATTAAATGACCTGAAGAAAATTCCTTACAATGACAAAGAAGTAAGACCTGCAATTGAAAAGACAATAGAAGATATTTCTAATTTTATTATTTACAACGACTGGGAAAACCGTTCTGAAGATTTGAAACTTCACGGAAGCTCCGGAGTATTCAGCATATGCGACGGAATAAATAATGCAACTCCCTGCAGTTATACTTCTCTTGCAGCATGGGAAACAGCAGAAGACGGAGATATCACTGCAACAGGGCCATGTATTGCAAACATAACAGGGATATGGACTGTTAATGATACAACTCCATTAGCAATTGCTGGCTGGACAACTAATACAAGTTCTTATGTGAAAATTGTTACAGAACCTCTTGCAAGACACGGGGGAAAATGGAATTGGACTGCATACAGACTTGTTACAGCAAATTCTGCAGGAATAACTTTCACAACAGTTAATAATGCATTTGTCGAGGGAATTCAAATTTATAACACTGGATATAATGGTGATAATCAGGGAGGAATTTTATTTAGAGACTCTACAGGATTCATGAATATCAGTGTTTCTCATAATATAGTCAGAGGTACTCCAGGATCAGCCCAGCAATATAATGATGGGATACAGGCATACACAACTATCGCAGGTTCAAAAGTAAGCGTGTGGAATAATATAATTTATAATTATCAGGGAGGAACTGATGGTGGAAATTGTATAGCCAACTGGGATTCAACATCGACTTTTTATGCATATTCAAACACTGTTGTAAACTGCAGTAATGGTATTTCTAATAAAGGCGGGGCTATTCTTGCAAAAAATAATTTAGCAGAAGCCGGAACTTGTTACCTGGGAACATTTACTGCTGAATCAGATTATAACGCATGTAATGGGACAGACACAACAGGAACAGGAACTCACAATCCGACAAGTATAAATTTTGTTTTTGCTGACAAAGCAAATGCCGATTTTCATTTATCTGCAAGCGACACTGCAGTAATAAATAATGGAACTGATTTAAGTGCCGACGGCAATATTTCTTTTTCTGATGATATTGATTATGATTTGAGAACAGGAACATGGGATATTGGTGCTGATGAATATATTCCTATAAGAAGAATAAATCAAAATGGCAGTGTTGGTACGAATCCAGTTCATGAACTTTTGGTAAGTCTTTCTGGTTGTACTGCCGGAGATGTTATTATCGTCGGAGTTGGCCGCTGGGCAGAAACTATTGGTACCGCCCCTGCAACTGATCAATTTGTAGGAACTAATACGGGTTCTATTAGCTTAGCTGTCAATGATACTGGACAAAATAGTTATTCTGCACTGCTTTGGACTACTGTTGCTGCAGATGGTAATGTTATTATAAACTGGACTCTTCCCGGGACTGAAACCGCATATTTAGTTATCGGTATCGCAGAATATTCCGGAATGAATAACACTAATCCGGTTAACTCAACAAATCATACCAGCGGTGTAAGTACTAATGGTTTCACTGGAGAAGTTAATGTCGGAGAAGGGGAGTTATTAGTCGCTTTTATTGCAGGAGATTTATTTGCTCAAACAAGACCTGCTGGTTATGATTCAATTTATAATCAACCTTCTGCAAATAATAATTTACCTGCTGATATGTGTGACTATCTGCCTTCTGCTGGAGCCTATAATACTACATGGACAAATGGTAATGATGACTGGACTGCTGTTGGAGCTGCATTTCAATCTATTGCTGAAATTGCTGCAGACAACCCTCCTGTTTCAATATTAAGTGCTCCACCAAATAATAATATCAGTGATTTGGGAATTGTAACATTTCAATGTAATGCTACCGACGACTTTAATCTTGAGAATGTAACTCTCTACATCTGGAATTCTTCTAAAGGAATAATTCATACCAATTCTACTAATTGGAATGGAACAACTAATTCGACGACATTTACTTATAACTTTACATTTTACAATTCAACAGAATGGAACTGTTTAGTTTATGATAATGCAAGCCAAGGTGCTTTTGCTTCAGCAAACAGGAGTTTGATTATTTCTTCTATTGATACTATTTATCCTGTCTTCTTTTCTTATTATGATAATAACGCCACATTAATTGATACTGGGACAGGATTATTTAACGTAAGCGTTAATAACACCAATGGAACTGTGTGGCTTGAAATTAATAAGGTTAATACTACTGCTTATAATGTAACTGCTAATGTTTACAATACCACCTACACATTTGCAACCGGAGGAAATTATGATTACAGATGGCACGCTTACGGAAATGGAACAAATAATAATTATAATAGCAGTGAATGGAAAAGTTATACTGTTAATACAACTGTGCTCTCAGATACAACTCCACCAAATATTAATTTCTCTGCTCCAACTCCAGCGAATGCAAGCACCCAATCTGCTAATGCAATTTTTGTAAATGTCTCTGTGACTGACACAAGCAATGTTTCTGCATTTATTGATTTCAACAGAAGTTTAGTTGCTTGGTATGGTTTTGATTCTTACAATGCGACAGGAATCTTTGATAATTCAAGCTACGAAAATTTTGGAGTAGTTACTGGTGCTACTTATACCTCTTCTGGAGCGAGGGGGGGAGCGTTTAGTTTTAATGGAGTTGACGGTCAGAATTCTATACTTACTTCTAATAATATTAATCTTACATCTAATTTTACAATTTCTGTATGGGCAAAGAGATATGCTGGAAATATATTGTATCAAACTGCAGGATCGGGAATACTTTGGACTTATAATGGGGGAGCCTTTTATGATGATGTTTCTAACTGGCAGTCTGGGACAGCTTTAGCTTCTGGTGTTTGGTATCATCTTGTCTTGGTAGGAAATGGAACAAATATTAAAATGTATCAAAATGGTGTTCTTGATGCAACTATAATACAAAATAATATCGGATATAATAGTCAACCAATTTATATTGGTTCACATCCCTGGTCAAATACTTTTAATGGTTCTCTTGATGAATTAATGATTTTCAACAGAATATTCTCTCTTGAGGAAATCAATGCAAGTTATAATGCAGGAGTTTACAAATTATACCGCAACTTTACTGATTTGTCGAATGCAACTTACAATTTTACTGCTTACGCCATTGACCTTGCGGGAAATATAAATAAAACAGGACAAAGAGAAGTTACAATAAATACCAGTTATAGTGCTCCTACAGGAGATACAACTCCCCCAATAATTAATTTCTCTGCTCCAACTCCAGCGAATGCAAGCACTCAATCAGCAAATGCAATTTATGTGAATGTCTCTGTGAGTGACGCAAATAACGTTTCTGCATTTATTGATTTCAACAGGAGTCTTGCTGAATGGTATAATCTGAATGACAGAAATTCAACAGCTGTTTTTGATAATTCCAGTTATGAAAAGTTTGGAATAATTAGCGGGGCAGTTTATACTTCTTCAGGAGCAAGAGGAGGAGCTTTTACATTCGACGGAGTTGATGATTATATCAATGTTCAGAATGGGAGTTATTATTATGATGTCTGTAAGAATGGTTGTACTGTCAGTGCCTGGGTTAACGCAGAACCTACTTCTGAAAATGATGAAATGTATGTTTTTAGCAGGTATTATTGGGACAATGCTGTCATGACTCTTTCTTATGACAAATTTAAACAGATTTCTTTTGGAATCGATGATGATTTAACAATCGGTGGGGCTTGTACTGCATCGTCGGGAGTTCTTCTCACTTTTAATGCCTGGCAACATCTTGTAGGAATTTATAATGGTTCAGATACTTTAATTTATCTAAATGGATTACTTCTTGATACCACTTCCTGTGGATTTAGTTCTCTTAACGAAGCAGCATGGCGTGCAACAGGAAAGTTCAACATTGGGAATAATGGGGATGGGGGTAATACTGTGAATGGAACAATAGATGAAGTAATGATTTTCAACAGAGTTTTATCCTCGGAAGAAATTAATGCCTCTTATAACGCAGGAGTTTACAAATTATACCGCAACTTTACTGATTTAAGCAACGGAAATCATACTTTCCGAGCCTGGGCAATCGATGCTTCAGGAAATATAAATAAAACTGATTTAAGATTAGTTAATATAACGACGTTAGAAGCTCCTGCAGGAGATACAACTCCGCCAGATATTAATTTCACGTATCCAACTCCGGCGAATGCAAGCACTCAATCAGCGAATGCAATTTATGTGAATGTTTCTGTAAGCGATGCGAACAATGTTTCTGCATTTATTGATTTCAACAGAACTCTACGATTATGGTTTAATTTTGAATCATGGGATGGCGGTGCTACTGTTGTTGATAATTCAACTTATGGAGAAGATGGAACAGTTACCGGCGGAACAATTGATGGCAATGGAATAAGGGGACATGCAATTAATTTTTCAGGAGGAGATTCTGACGGAATTGATGTTACTTCAATAGATGTTAATCCTTACAGAAATTTTACTGTTTCTTTTTGGGTTAAGAAAGTGTATGATAGTGCTGCTTCTAATTTAGAATTAATAGACAAGAGAGATAATCCTAGAACATTTCATCTTTATGCTTCTACCGGAGATGCAGTAGTTTTTCAAGTGTATAATACCAGTGAAGAGATTCAAGGAGATATTGGAACAGGAGATAATAGTCTTCAGGATAAAAATTGGCATCATGTTGTTGCCGGCTATAATGGTACTACTTTTATTTATCTTGATGGTGTTTTTAAACAGGCAGGGGTTATCACCGGAGAAATAAATACTGGTTCGGGGAATATGCAGATAGGTAAAAATTTCATTAATGGAGCTGAATTTAATGGTTCTATCGACGAGGTAATGATTTTCTCCAGAGCATTAACCTCCGAAGAAATTAGTGCAACTTACAATGCGGGAGTTTACAATTTATACCGCAACTTTACTGATTTGATAAACGGAAATTATACTTACCGAGCCTGGGCAATCGACGCTTCAGGAAATATAAATAAGACAGAACCAAGAACAGTAAATGTTAGCGTTGCAGGAGATACAACTCCGCCGACGATTTCAGTGATTTATCCTAATGACGGAACTAACTCATCAAACAAATTGATTAATGTTAATTATACTGCAAAGGATGAAACTGCAATAAGTGCGTGCTGGTATTCAAATGATACTTTCACTTACAATTATTCTCTTGCAGACTGCGGGACAAACATAACAGGAGTTACCTGGGCAGAGGGAATTCATAATGTGACAATTTGGGTAAATGATACTGCGGGGAATAATAATTCTGCTTCTGTCAGATTCACAATTGATTCAATAGCTCCTTCAATTTCAATTCTTTATCCAGCTAACAATTCAAATCATTCAAACAATCTTATCGACGTTAATTACACCTTTTCAGATTTGAATGCTCAATCCTGCTGGTACTCAAATGATACTTTTACTTACAACTATACATTAACTGACTGCGGAACAAATATCACCGACGTAACTTGGGCAGAAGGTATTCACAATGTAACTGTCTGGGGAAATGATTCTTTTAACAATGTAAATTTTTCAAATGTAATTTTTACAATTGATACAATCAAACCAGGCATCTCAATCCTAACACCAACCAGCGGAACTAACTCATCAAATAATTTGCTAGATGTAAATTACACAACTTCTGATATTAACATTCAATCATGCTGGTATTCAAATGATACTTTTACTTACAACTACACATTAACCAATTGTGGAACTAATATCACTGATGTAATCTGGAGCGAGGGGATACACAACGTTACCGTCTGGGGAAATGACTCTTTTAATAATGAAAATTTCTCAAATGTAATCTTCACCATTGATTCAATAAAACCAGGCATTTCAATCCTAACACCAACCACTGGAACAAATTCATCAAATAATTTGCTAGATGTAAACTACTCAGCATCGGATATTAACATTCAATCCTGCTGGTATTCTAACGACACTTTCACTTACAATTATACATTAACTGACTGCGGAACAAATATTACAGATGTAACTTGGGCAGATGGAATTCACAACGTTACAGTCTGGGGAAATGATTCTTTTAACAATGTAAATTTTTCAAATGTAATTTTCACAATTGATGCAACTGCCCCAAATTTAACTTTTTTTAGCCAACTACCCCCAGATATTTCGACTTCAAACTTATTCGGTGAAATGTTAGAAATTAATTATACTATAAATGATGTTACAAGTTCTTTAAACACCTCGACGATAAAATTGTATTATAAGTCAAATTCTACAACCAGCGACGTAAATTATTATCAGAATGGAACTGCTTATTCTGGCTTTTTTTCGAAAGATTACGATTCTAATTATTCAGAATATTTTAAATTTTCAGCTGATGATAATAAAATTTACATTGGAACTTACAACCTTGATGAATCATATATAGAGACTGCTCCGAAAACAGCTTATGACCTTGACCTTGTTGCGGAATATGTCAAGATTCAATTAATCAATGTTACTAATCAATACCCCTATAATATTTTTGAAATTTATGCACAAAATCAGACAGCGACTTCAAACACCTTAAGAATTTATTATTGTAATTCTTCTTATACTACTGGCAATCCTGTCGGGAATGCCGGATGTACTGATTTTTATAACCTTGGGGCAGCTTCTCCATTCAATCACACTCACAGCGAGAACTCAAAACATCATGCAATTCCTTTAGCTATTAATGTAACCAGCGGAATGGTTGGGAATGTTTATGTTACAAATACTTCTTATTTCTTATTGAGGGGAAGGACAGGAGTTAATGCGTGGAATGTTTATTATACGACGACTCCTTCAAGAGCTGCAGCAATGCAGACTTCAACAAATAATGGTGTAGCATGGACTGAAGTTTCAGGAACTGTCGACGCTCATTTACATCAATATAATGGAACAGCATCTTTCTGGTACTATGTTTGTGCAAATGATACTTTAGGAAATCAAAATTGCTCTTCTGTGAGACAGGATTTATTTAACTTGTCCGGATTGCCTCCTTCTGCTCCAAATATTTACAGCCCGTCACAGGCGACATACGCTGGAACAATCAATATAAATTATACTGCTTCATTATCTCTTAACAGTTATCCTATTGTAATTTATAACATTTCTTTAGCAAATGTATCAGATGAAAGTTTTATTTCTGCAATAAAAACAAATAATTCGGCTAACCTGAGTTATGCCTGGGACAGCACAGGAATCGTCGAGGGGCAGTACATAATAAGAGTTGAAGCATGTGATAATCAGAATCAATGTTCTTTTGGTTATTCTGAAAATTTTTCAATTGATAATGCAAAACCAGGCATTTCAATACTCTCTCCTGTTGAAGGAACTAATACTACAAATAACCAGATAGACATTAATTACACAGCGTCGGATATCAACCTTCAATCCTGCTGGTATTCTAACGACACTTTCACTTACAATTATTCTCTTGCAAATTGTGGAACAAATATCACTGACGTAACTTGGGCAGAAGGAATTCACAATGTAACTGTCTGGGCAAATGATACTGTAAATAATCAAAACTGGACTTCTGTTAGATTTACAATTGATTCAATAAAACCAGGCATTTCAATCTTAACACCAACCACTGGAACAAACTCATCAAATAATTTGTTAGATGTAAATTACACCTTTTCAGATTTGAATGCTCAATCCTGCTGGTACTCAAATGACACCTTTACTTACAACTATACATTAACTGACTGCGGAACTAATATCACCGACGTAACTTGGAGTGATGGAATTCACAATGTAACTGTCTGGGGAAATGATTCTTTCAATAATGAAAATTTTTCAAATGTAATCTTCACCATTGATACAATACCGCCTTATTTTACAAATCTTGCAACTCAAGAGATATATTCTACACAAAAATTAGAATATGATATAAATGCTAAAGATGATGGCATTGGATTGCAATCTTTTGCACTTTATAATTGGACTGCTAATTTTAGCATAGTTGCAACTACTGGAGTTTTGACAAATGCTTCTCCTTTGGCTAGCGGGAATTATTATCTTAATCTTTCTGTAAATGATACTTTGGGGAATACAAATTATTCTATATTGCTGATTAATGTAACTTCAGATACAATTCCGCCAAATGTAGAAATTATCTCTCCGACAGCGACGACATATACTACTTCAGCTATCTCTTTTGAATCAAGGACGAATGAAAATTCTTCCTGTAATTACAGTTTAGATGCTGGTATAACTAATTTAAGTTTGACGCCAAATTCAACACAGACAGGACATACCTCGTCGGCAACACTTTCAAATGCTGATTATGTTTCTTATTTTTACTGTTCAGATTCTGCAGGAAATCAAAATAATTCTGAGAATATCAATTTCACTGTAAACGTTGCTGCAGTAGTTCCTCCTGTTGTTGAGGAAAAAGGGGGAGGGGGCGGCGGAGCAATAACAAAAGCACCTGCTGCTCAATTTACCGTCAATGTAGAAAGCATTGAGAGGACTCTTATAATAAATGATATGGAATTCGGGCAGGTATGGGTTAATAATAATGGAAATTCCCGTCAGACTTTTAATATAAAAGTTGAAGTATTGAATTCATCCATTATACCTGAAGAGTATTCTATAAGCATTGCTCCGAAGAGCTCGGACAAATTTGATTTCAAAATAAATTCTCCAAGCGTCGCAGGAATCTATACTGGAAAAATAATTATCTCCAGCGGATATCAGCAGAAAGAGGTTCTTGTTACTCTGAACATCAAAACAGAAAAAAGTCTTTATGATGTAACAATCACAATTCCAAAATCAATGAAAACTATTGAACCTTCTGAAACTTTATCGTCGCAGATAGACCTTCTTCAGATGGGGAGAAAAGAAAAGATGGATGTTACTGTAACTTACATTATCAAAGATTTTAACGGGAAAATTTATCTTTCTGAAACAGAAACTATCGCAGTTGAAAATCAGAAAACTCTTGAAAAAGATTTTAATACAGAAGAATTCCCCGAAGGAGATTATGTCTTGGGAGTTGAATTAATTTATCCCGACGGAATTGCTGTTGCAAGTTCTCATTTTAAAGTCATGGGAAAAATTCCTTCCCCAATTGACTTTCCGACGATTATCGTTGCCTGTCTGACTGCCTTAATTTTAGCAGGAATTTATTTTGTGATAAGAAGATATAAGAAAACAATTAAACTCGCGAGGAAAAGGAAGAAATAAAAACCTTTTTTCACTAATATAAAAATGCAAAAGAAGAGGTGGTTGATAATTTGCGCAGTTATAGTTCTGCTTTCAGCAGCCGGCTTTTTTGTATACTCGCAATTTTTGACAGAAAAAGATTTTACGAAAACCAGTCTTATAAAAGTAAACATTCCCACCGACGGAGAATATGAGATAAGCGTAAAAATTACAAACCCCGAGCAGACTGAGCAGTTAATAAATTTTTCAATTAACAATTTTAATAATATTGCAACTTTCTCTGATTCTGAATTCTATTTACAGCCAGGAGAAAGCCAGAATCTAATTATTTCTTTCAAAGATAACATTCACACCCCAGAAGTTTATGTCGGGAAACTGATTATCCGGGACTCTGTTTCAAAAGAAGAAATACCTGTTATCCTCGGTGTTGAAGATTCAAATTCTGCATTTGCAATTATTCCTTCTGTCCTCCCCAAATATGATTCTGTTTATCCCGGTGATAAATTTGGAATTGATTTAAAGGTTTTTGATTTGAAAAACTCAAATGTTCCGACGGTAAAAGCAAATTATGAAATAAAAAATTTAGACGGCGAAACAATTTTAAACGGAGAAACTGAAATTGCCGTCGATGATGGCGGTAAAACTGAGATTATAAACATTCCAAAAGACTGGGGGACAGGAGATTATGTCTTCGTTATAACTATAAATTATAAAGATACGATAAGTTTTTCGAGTTATCTTTTTTCTATTTCCAGTTTATACAAGAAAAATTTTCTTTCTGAAATGAATTTTATTTTAATGCTTGTTATTTTATTCGTTGTAATTATCATCGGGCTTGTAATATATTTTATCACTGCAAGAGATTCTCTTTTTATCCGACTCCGACGACAACAATCTCAGGAGATAAGAAGAAATCTCAAATGCATTGCTTATTCAAGAAGAGCTATCAGAAAATCCAGAGAGAAACCTGCAAAGAAAAAAGAGAAAATCAGAAGATTAAACAGAGTAAAGAAAAAAATTATCAGGAGAATAAGAGAAAAACAAAGAAGACAGAAAAGAGAAATTTCCCGACTTAGAAAAATAAAAGCAAAACGAAATACTTTAGACAGGAAACTCCAAGGCTGGAAAAAACAGGGATATAAAATGTACGAAGCTAAAGAGGAATTACACGGCACAAACATCCAGAAACAGCTTGGAGACTGGAAAAAACAAGGTTACAAGATTTAATGAAAATATTTAAAAGTATATATTCTTATATATATTATAGAAATGACTGAAACAAGTTCAGTACAAATAAAAAGAGGACTTTTATATAATGGTGAAAAAAAGGATTTCTAGAAAGAGAAGAACTAGCCAAAGAGCCAGTGCTCTGCCGTCGACTAAAAAAGAATTTGAAACTTTTGCATTTGGCGTCGAGAGATTGAAAGAACTTAAACGGGAATTGAACTCTTTAAACACAAAAGGATTCTCTCAGGAAGCACAGGAAATAAGAGCAAAATTAAAAATTGTTTCAGAAGTTCCAAACATTGAAAGACTGCTCAAAAGATTAAAATTGAAAATAAAAGGGAAACACCCTTCTCCTAAAGAAAAAAGAAAAGATAAAATACAAAGTAAAGTAAAAAATAAAGTAAAAAGTAAAATACCTGATAAAATACAAAGTAGAATCAAGAATAGAACCGAAGAGATTCACGACGATATTGAAGATATAAAAGAAGACCTTGAACAAAACCTTCCAAGTATAAAATCTGAAATTAAAAAACTTGGGAAGAAAGTTGAAAATATGGGGGGCCAAAATTTATCTTTCAAAGTGACTCCTGTCGGTGTAAGAATAAACACAAGAAAAAAGAGAAAGAATAAAGTCAAAAGAAAAAAAGCAAAAACGCCTAAGATAAAAAAAAGAAGGATAAGACACAGAAAAAGAAAAGTAAGGCAAAAGAAAGTGAAAGTCAAAAAGGAAGTAAAGAAGAAAAGAAGAAGCAGGAAAAATAAAGTCAGAAGAAAAAAAGCAAAAATCACAAAATCAAAACCTGCTAAGAAAGTGAAATCTCCTGAAACAAAAAAAAGGAAAAAGAGGAAAGTAAGAAAACATAAAAGAAAAATTTCACGAGTAAAATCAAAGCCAAAGAGGCGAGTCCGAAAACACAGAAAAACTTCTAAACCTGATAAAGAACAGGAAATCAAAAGTAAAATTCTAAGAATGCTGGCGAGTAAGAAAGGATTGCATCTGAAAGAAATTAAAAAAAGACTGAAGAAAATGGGAATTAGAAAAAGTAAAAGAGCGATACTCAAGTACATAAAGAGCATGGAAAAAGAAGGAAAAATAAAGGAAAGGAAATATTAACCTTCAATAAACTTAAAAACTATTTTCTCTTAATTTTATCAATGAACAAGAGGGGTAAAAGAAAAAATAAAATTTCTAGGAAGGGTTTATCGACGATTATCATGACTATGATAATTATTTTTGTTTCTCTCGTCGCTGTTGGAATTTTCTGGGCTGTCATCAATAATCTGCTGAAAGGAGGTTCTGAAAATATCGGACTTGGAAAAATAACTTTCAGTGCAGAAATAAGCCAGGTTCACGTCGATAATTCTTCAAATAATGTCAGTTTCAAAATCACCAGAAAAGTCGGGACAGGAGATATTGTCGGAATGAAATTTATTTTTGAAAATTCAGCAGGACAGGAAATAGCAACAGAACTTTTTGAATTGTCTGAATTAGCGTCGAGGAAGTTTCTAATTCATCTGACAATGGATGTTTCATCAATAACAAAAATTTCTGTTGTGCCTTTGTTTAAATCTTCAAAAGCAGAATACACCGTCGGAAATGTTGTTGCAATCTATAATTTGAAAGGAACAGAATCAGCAACTTACATTTGCGGAAACGGAATTTCAGAGCCAGGAGAATTCTGCGACTCGCCTGACCTCGACGGAGCAACATGCCAGAGTTTGGGTTTCATGTCGGGAACCTTAGACTGTTCAGCATCCTGCTCTTACAACACTTCACAATGTGTTTCAGTACCTTCATCCTGTGATTTATGTTCAGATTGTGAAGAAGGTGTTCTTGATACTTGTTCTTATTCAGAATGTCATAGCTGCAATGGAACATGTTATTACAGAGGAGATATTTGGTTTGCTGAAGATTGTGTTTCTGTAACTGAAGCTTGCTCATCTTTAGTAACTCAATGTCTGGAATATTCAACTTACGAATGCAACAACGACCCTTGCAACTTAAATTGTGAATTAAACGGAACAGTCTGCATCGAATCAATTCCTGAAGCTCCTCCTGTAAACATAACTCCAATTTTATGGTACAAGTTCGACGGTAATTTAGCTGATAGCTCAGGAATTTCTCCTGCTCTCGACGGAAGCTGGGTTGGCAGTGCAGGAACTTTCGTTGCTGGTGTCGACGGACAAGCGGTTAATTTGGCAGGAACTGACGGAATCTCTTCTTCAGATAACAGCCGGCTTAATTCTATGGATAAATTAACTGTTTCGGTTTATGCAAAAAAGAATGATGCGGCTCAGGGAGGTTATTTAATTTTCAAACATATAGAATATACTTTAATTATCGGAGTGAATTCAGTTTATGGGAGTGTCTATACCTCTGCTGGTCCGGTTGAAAGGGCTTTTTCTGCAACAGCAAATATTAACGATACTAATTGGCACCAATATACATTAACTTATGATGGAGTACGAGTAAAGCTTTTCGTCGACGGCGCAGAATTAACTTCTGTACTCGCTGGCGGTAGTGTTTATACTGGCTCTGGACTTGGACTTTATGTCGGAAAAGATCCTTGGGGTGCTACATTCAACGGACAAATCGATGACGTTAGAATTTACAATGATTCAGTAACTCCGCCCGAATGTTCTCCCGGAAGCACTAAACTTTGTGATAAACAACTTGGAGTTTGTGCCGGAAGCACGCAGACTTGCAATTCCGGACAGCATTGGCCTGGCTGTACAACATCAACTTATTTTGCTTATGATTCTCATTATTTAGCAATTGAAGGACCTCTTGGAAATCCAAGCTGCAGCGACGGATATGATAATGACTGCGACGGAAATACCGACGGAACTGATACTGGCTGCATGAATCTTTACACACTTAATACGAGGACAGGAGAAGATGCTTTATTTGATGCTGTTAAAGTTATGAATTATTACGGGGCAGGATTTGCTAACTGGAGTTACATTTACGACTGGAACTTTGGTGATGGAATTTATAACGATCCTACTTCAATATTAGATGATGGTGGAATTGCTATGCTCCATAACTATCCTGCTGAGGGAAGCAGAGAAGCTACTTTAACCGTTCACAAAGCTGATTTAGTTTATTACGAATGGGGGCCTGATTTAGTTGGCTATGGCGATTTAGTCGGGGAATATCCTATAATTGTAAACACCGTCGGAGAATATTCAACTGCATTTGAATTGTGGCACGCTCCTTATCACGCGAGAACCGGACAGTGGATTTATGCAAGACTTGACAATGACCCTGCTGTTGATTATGATAATGATGTTACCTTAGATATTAGTTCTTATCCTGCTTACAGAATGACTGCTGTTCTTACAAGAGACAGCGGCGGGTATACTGAAACTTTATTTAACGCTGACAGAAGTTTGAATACTGAAGAAAGATTTTTATTAAATAATTCTAAATTGTCGTCGGGAAATTACACTTTATCTGTCAAGATTTTAAGTTCTCTTGGCGGAAGTGTTGTTCAGCAAATTGATGAGCATTTTGAAAAACCTTACAACGGAATTCCGACAGTCGGCATTGACGAGAATAATAATTTCAGACTTAACGGAGAATTATATTTTCCTGTGACTCCTTTTGGTTTGGATTATGATTATGTTCCTGAATGGGCAAATAAATACATTAACACCCTTGAAGTTCAGGGATGGGATGCTGAATTTTTTACTCCCCAGACTTTTGCTGAACATCTTGATATAGCCAGTGCAAATAATCTCAAATCAATCGGGCCTGAATTATGGTGGGGAAATAATTACGACGGAAAACAGAGAATGCACTTCGAGAGAAATTCAAATATCTCACGAGTTATTGAATATATTCAGTATAATAAAAATCACCCTGCTTTATTCGGCTGGTTATGGGACGATGAACCAAACATGGGCGGGCAGACGGGTTTTATAGTTCCAGAAGCATTAGCAACCTGGTCGTATTTAACTTTCAAGTATGACCCTCAGCATCCTGTATTTATGCAATTGCTTGGTGCAGATTATCTTCCTTATTATTGGGATATGGATTACAGATTGGGTTTTGATTATATGTATAACTCAGAATATTTTGGAAAGAAAACTTCTCTTGCAGATGCCGTTGGTTTTGACATCTATCCTATTGAATATCAGTATGAACTTAATTTAGTTAATCCTACCCGCGGTCCTATTGACATGTGGCTTACTGCTATCGAAAATTTAAACACGGCAAATTATGGTTTGTCTCCTTTAGCTGTATTTATTGAGACACAGGATTTAAGAGCAGAAGATTTGACTAATCCTCCCGGCTGTACTCCTTACGACCATGCTACTAATACCACCGGAACCTGTTATGCTCAGATTATGAATTGGCCATGGACAAAAGGACCAAGTCCTGAAGAAGTATTAATGGAAAGCTGGGCAGCAGTTATTCACGGAGTTAAACATATCAGCTGGTTCCATTATCACACACCTACACCTCCTGAAAATTTTGCAGCAATGGCAAAATTCTACAGCCATATTACTCAGCTGACAAAAATAGTTCTTGCTCCAAATACTACAAGAACTTTGACAGACAATTCAAATGTAAGAGGAAACAGGGTTGATACAATGATAAAAGAAAATAGTTCAGACATTTACATTTTTGCAGTCAGAGTTACAGAACCAGATACTGAATGGGATGAAACTTTTGAACCAGTTTCTGTTTCAACAACTTTTAATGTTGGCGGGACTACTTCAGGAACAATTAGTGTATTCAATGAAAGCAGAACTTTGACATTATCCGGCGGGCAATTTACAGATACATTTAACAGATACGCATATCACATTTATAGAATCCCCAAGAGTTAATTCACCGTCGACAAAACGTATTTTTTGTGCAGAAAGGTTTATAAATAATCTCTAGCTTTTTCTTATGTAGATTCTAATAAAATGACAGAAAAATATACCGCGGAATCAATCAAAGTGCTCGAAGGTTTGGAAGGAGTCAGGAAAAGGCCTGCGATGTACATTGGTAGCACAGGGAAAGACGGACTGCATCATTTAGTTTACGAAACTGTCGATAATTCTGTTGACGAGGCTCTGGCAGGGTTTTGCAAGAATATTTTTGTTTCTTTAAATGAAGATGGTTCTGCCACTATTGAAGATGACGGGAGAGGAATTCCTGTCGAAACGCATCCAATTTACAAAGTTCCTGCTGTCCAGATTGCACTTACAAAACTTCACGCGGGAGGAAAATTTGACAAAAAATCTTACATGATTTCAGGAGGACTTCACGGCGTCGGAGTTTCTTGTGTAAATGCTCTTTCAAAGAAATTAATTGTTGAAGTCAAGAGAGACGGGAATATTTACAGACAGGAATATTCAAGAGGAGACCCTAAAACAAAACTTGAAACTGTCGGAAAATGTCCTGTAAGTGAAACCGGGACAAAAATTACTTTCTGGCCTGATGAAGAGATTTTCTCGACGGTAGATTTTGATTACAAAGTTCTTGAAACAAGATTCAGAGAAATTGCTTTCCTTAATTCTGGCTTGAGAATAGTTCTCTATGAAAGAGAAAAACATAAGCAGGAAGAATTTTTTTCTACTGGTGGTTTGATGGAATTTGTCAAGTGGATGAACAAGTCGAAGGAAGTTCTGCACAAGCCTGTTTATTTCAAGAGAGAAATGGACCACACTGTTATAGAAGTTTCAATACAATACAACTCGGGTTATCAGGAAAATATTTTTGGGTTTGTAAATACAATCAATACTGTCGAGGGCGGAACTCATGTTTTTGGTTTCAAGACAGCTTTGACCAGGGTTATTAATGATTATGCGAAGAGGAAGGGAATTATCAAAACTGAAAACTTTTCCGGGGAAGATGTCAGGGAAGGTTTGACTGCAATTATCAGCATTAAAATTCCTGACCCGCAGTTTGAAGGGCAGACAAAAACTAAACTTGGAAACTCTGAAATTAAGGGATGGGTTGACTCTATTGTTACTTCTGCTTTGGCTGAATTTTTTGAGGAGAACCCTGCTGTTGCGAAGAAAATTGTTTCCAAGGCTGAAGCTGCGTCGAAAGCTAGAATGGCTGCTAAAAGGGCAAAAGAACTTGTCAGAAGAAAAAATGTTTTTTCACTTGGAGGGCTTCCTGGGAAATTAGCAGACTGCTCAAGCAAAAAATCTGATGATACAGAATTATATATTGTCGAGGGAGAATCTGCTGGAGGTTCTGCAAAGATGGCGAGAGACAAGGAGACTCAGGCAATACTTCCGCTGAGGGGAAAAATTCTGAATGTTGAAAAATCAAATCCTATCAAGAGTTTGTCGAGCGAGGAAATTGCTAATTTGATTACTGCAATTGGGACAGGAGTCGGCGACCAGTTTGACCCTGAGAAATTAAGATACAAGAAAATAATTATCATGAGTGATGCAGATGTCGACGGTGAACACATCAAAACTCTTTTGCTTACTTTATTTTTCAGATTTATGCCGAAGCTGATTGAGAGCGGGAACATTTATGCGGCTCTTCCTCCGTTATTTAGGATTAGAAAGAATAAAGATTATTATGTTTACTCTGAAGAGGAATTGAAAAAAACTCTTGAGAAACTTGATAGCAAGGAAGGAAATGTCACACGTTTCAAAGGTTTGGGGGAAATGAGTGCTACCCAGCTTTGGGAAACAACTATGAATCCAAAGACAAGAAAAATTAAAAAGATATTTGTCGACGACGCTGTTGAAGCTGACGCGACGTTTTCAATGCTGATGGGCGACGATGTTCAGGCAAGAAAGGAATTCATCCAAGAAAATGCGCACGAAGCAAATTTAGATATTTAAAATGACAGAAGAACAAACTTTACCACAAATACCTACGGGAAAACCTAAAAAATTAATCAAGGTTATCGGAATTATTTTAGCTGTTACTTTAGCTACTGCACTTCTGATGATGGTTATCGGGAATCAAATGAATGCTAATGTGATAAAAGAAAGACAAGAATCCGAGAGATATAATGAATGGCTTGCTGAGAATTGTGAGTGTCTGGAGAAAGAGAGATATTTTTGCAAGGAAGGATTTGAAATGAGAGGAACTATATGTGCGAATGAAGCAAAAAAAAGTATTACTCAAAGGTTTATCGGATGCTCTAAGTATGATTGTTTGGGAGAAATTAAAATTTGGAATAATGAGACAGAAAAATGGGAGGTTTTATCATGAGGAAACCAAAACAAGGGGAAGTATATGAACATTTCAAGGGAAAGGATAGATTTTATGAGATTATAACTGTCGTGGGTGAAATTGTTTGGTATAAAAGTTTATATGAAGATAAAGAAAGAAAAATATCTGTCGGAGAAGTTTTTAAACGCCCGTTGGACGAGTTTTGCGGATATAAGGAATTTGATGAAAACTATACAAACTACGACGGGAAAGAATTCCAAAAAGGAGAAAAAGTAAAAAGATTTGTCTTAATTAAAAATTTGGAGAATAAAATAAATGGGTAAATTAGAAACACCAGATTGGATTAAGGAAGGATTTGATTCTAAGGCAGATTATGAAAAGGCTCACGGAAGTTCTAAAAAGAAAAAGGTTAGTGAGGAAAAAACTTTCAAAGTCAGAAAATGTCCTGAATGCGGAAGTTATAATGTTAATGTTGTCCTGAGCGAACAGGAAGGCAGTGACGACGAGGAAGATTTGGAAAGTTCAAAAAAAGTAGTTGGTGAATGGGAATGCAAGAAGTGCAAATGGACAGGAAGAGATGTTGAAGAAGATGAATTGACTGAAGATGAATTCATGAAATATCTCGACGAGAAAGGAGAAGAGGTAGCATAATGACAGAACAGAAGTTCACTTCAGACAGGAAGTCAGCCGTTCCGCACAGAAATGCGGACAGCACAAATAAAAATTCAGGAGAATTTTCATAATGACAGAAGATGAATTTACCGACGAGGAGAAAGAAATAGAAGAAGAAATCGAAGATGAAGAAGAATTGGAAGAAAAGGAAACTAAAAAGAAACCTGTTGAAATTGTTATCGAGGATCCAAAGAGAGTAATTCCTACTGAAGTGTCTGAGGAAATGAAGAAGGCATATCTTGATTATGCGATGTCTGTTATTGTTTCGCGTGCGATTCCTGCAATTGAGGACGGAATGAAACCTGTTCAGAGAAGAATTTTATATTCAATGCATTTGATGGGACTGAAACCAGGGAGCCAGACTAAGAAATCAGCGAGGGTTGTCGGAGATGTTATTGGTAAATTCCATCCTCACGGTGATACTGCTGTTTACGACGCTATGGTAAGAATGGCACAGGATTTTTCATTGCGTTATCCTCTTGTTTTCGGGCAGGGAAATTTTGGTAGCATCGACGGAGATCCGCCAGCTGCTTATCGTTATACTGAAGCAAGACTGCAACATATTGCAATGGAATTACTTGAAGACATTGACAAGGAAACTGTTAAGTTCACACCTAATTTTGATAATTCTCTGAAAGAACCTGACTTGCTTCCGGGAAAACTTCCGTCGCTGATGCTTAACGGTGCAACAGGAATTGCCGTCGGTATGGCTACAAATATTCCTCCGCACAATCTCAGAGAAGTCTGTGATGCTATTGTTGCTTATGTTAAAAATGAGAATATAACTATTGAAGAACTTTGCAATATTGTTACAGGGCCTGACTTTCCGACGGGCGGAAGTGTTTCGGGTGACATGCTTGAATTGTATAAGACAGGAAGAGGAAGATTAATTGTCAGGGGAAAAGTTTCTGTCGAGCATTTGAAAAACAAGGAAGCGATTGTCATAACTGAAATTCCTTACATGCTTAACAAGACTTCACTCGTCGAGCAGATTGCTGAATTAGTTCAAAATAAAAAACTGAAAGATCTTTCTGACTTGAGAGATGAAAGTTCGAAAGGGAAAATTAGAATTGTTCTTGAAATGCGAAAAGGTGCGAGCGCTGATTTTGTCATAAATTCTCTTTACAAATACACGAGACTGCAGGACAGCTTCAACGTGAATTTCCTTGCTCTCGTCGGCGGACAGCCAAGAATTTTGAATTTGAGAAATGTTCTTGAAGAATATGTAAAATACAGAAAAGCAATAATTACCAACAGAACAAAGTTTGAATTGAAGAAATCAAAAGACAGACTTGAAATTGTCGACGGTTTGATAATTGCTCTGAAGAATATCGACGCTGTTATTGATTTAATCAAGAAGTCCAAGGGAACAACAGAAGCTCTCGAAGGTTTGATGAAGAAATTTAATCTCAGCAAAAAACAGGCTCAGGCAGTTTTGGAAACAAAGCTTCAGCAGTTGACTTCTCTTGAACAGGAAAAATTGAAGAAAGAACAGAAAGAATTAGTTGAGAGGATTGCAGAACTTGAAAAGATACTTTCTGATGTTAAGGAAGTTTTGAAAATAATTGTCAAAGAAGTTAATGGACTGAAAGAGAAATACGGCGATACAAGGAATACAAATGTTCTTAAGAGAATTACTGAAATTTCCGAGAGAGATTTGGTTCAGGAAAAAGAAGTTGTTGTTACAATCACTGACAAGGGCTACTGCAAGAGAATGGATGCCAAGACTTACAAGGAACAGAAGAGGGGAGGCAAGGGAGTTATTGGAAGCAATTTAGCGACAGGAGATTTTGTCAAGCAGATGATTGTCTGTTCAACTCATGATTATCTTATGTTTTTCACGACGAGGGGGAGAGTTTTGTGGCTGAAGACTTATGATATTCCTGAAGCAGAAAGATACAGCAAGGGAAAAGCTGTGATTAATCTTCTTGGGCTTAAAGATGAAAATGTTACAAATGTAATTTCTGTCAAGAGTTTTGATGACGATTTGTTCATGGCGACTAAGAAAGGAGTTGTCAAGAAAATTTCATTATCTGAATTTTCAAAACCAAGGGCTTCCGGGATTCACGCTATAAATCTTCCTTCTGATAATTCTGATTCATTAATCGGAGTTGACGTTCTGAAAAAAGGACAGGAAGTTTCTCTTGCGACGAAAAAAGGAAAAGCAATAAGATTCAACAGCAATGATGTCAGAGAAACAGGAAGAGCAAGTTATGGCGTTACAGGAATAAAGCTCGACGCTGATGATGAAGTTGTCAGTTCAGGAATTCTTAACACCGAGGCAATTTTGACTATTTCGAAAAACGGTTTTGGAAAGAGAACTGCTGTCAAGGATTACAGAAAAACAGCAAGGGCAGGAAAAGGAGTAATTAATTTGAAAGTCAGCGAGAAGACAGGAGATGTTGTTTCTACAATTTCTGTCGACGATAAAGACAGCATAATTATAACAACAGCGAAGGGAATGGTTATCAGAACTTCTCTGGAACATATCAGAGTTATGGGAAGAGCTGCGCAGGGAGTCAGAATTGTAAAACTTCACGAGGGAGATTATGTTACTGACATGATAAAAGTCAAAGAAGGAATTGGAGAGGAAGGGGAATAATTATTTCCACCCCTCGCAGATATTTCTATATTCACACCAATCGCATAATCTTGTCTTATTTGCAGGAAAATCTTTTGTCTGTTCTATTTCGTTAATTAATTCTATGACATTTTTTCTTAGTAGTTCTAATTTTTCATTTGTGCTGTTTATGCAGATTTTCATATCGTGGGCGAGGAAATGCCAAACCATGCAGACGTTTTTGTCTTTTCCGTATCTTTCTTTTATTGCGATGGAATAGAGTGCGAGCTGTCTGCTATTTTCGATTTTGTCCCTCGACAAAACACTTGCGCTTGTTTTATAATCGTGAATTTCTATTTCGTTTTTTTCTAAATTGTGAACTAGTCTGTCTATATAACCAATTATTTTTTTATCTCCTGTTCCGTCTAAATCAATTTCAATTTTCTGTTCTGTTGCGATTGTGTTGTCTGTGAACGGCTGATGTTTCAGATAATAATTAATCAGAAATTCCACGCCCCTCTGGAAATAATCTTCTGCTTTCATTTCTTTCCTGACAATCAGGAAATCATCGATGAAATTTTGTATCCATTTTTCTGTATAGCAGTCTATTACTTCTGTTATTGTCGGAATTGTTTTTTCCATAACTTTTTTGTAAAGCCATTCAAGAGCTTCGTGAACTGTGCTTCCGAGATAAGCTTCAATGCTTTTTGGGATATCAGGAACTATTTTGTCAATGTACCGATATTTGAATTTTAACCTGCAATTTTCAAAAGTTTCAAGTTTCGAATGAGAATAATTCACCATTAATTTTTAGAGAGATAGATAATTATAAACATTTAGGCAGTCATAAGTGCTATTGGTTCATACAAATCGCTTTTTTCACACGAGTAAGTATCACGCATTATTCTACTGACAACTTTGCTGTTTTTCAAACCATATTTTTTTGCGATGTGTGAATAAGGAATTTCTTTATCCCCGGTTAATTCTCTTTTAATCTGCTCAATTAAATTTGAATTCTTTAAATCGCGATATGTAAGCAGATTATTTTCCTGCTTGTAATTTAAAATCTCTTTAATATTTTCTTTTTTTACTTCTCTTGTCCAATACTTTATCTTGTTTTTTGAAATCCTGCTGGCTTCTGAAAGTTCTTCTATTTTACTTTTCTTTGGGGCTTGGCTGAGAATTTTTTCTTTCAAGAAATAACTTCTGAGAAAATCGTCGTAGAATAAAACTGCTACGACTTCATTAGTTTTGCCCTCGAGATTTTTATTTTTACGGCATATTTCTCCTGCAATTTTGAATACTTTATTTTTTACATCCACTATCTCGCTTAATCTCTTTCCTGAAAAATCTTCCTGTCTGCTTATGTATTCGAGCAATGAACCTTCTGGCAAATATATCTGGCTGATTTTAATTCCATCCACTTCTGTTTCATCTCCTATTTTCGTGTTGTAAATATTTCCTTCATCGAAATCTTTTCTGTTTTCTAAATTTTCTCTCAGAACAGAATCTGATTTGATTATTTTTCTTGTCTTGGCTGCAGTATTTTTTCCAGAGAAAAAGTCCTGGGTTAATTTCCAGAGTCTAGACGGTAAATTATTCATTCCCACATTTTTGAATTCTTCAATTGAATGGTAGAAGACAGGTTCTTTTGGCTTTTCTTTTACTTTCAGAGAAGACATAGCCTTTACTCCTATATCAACCAGATTCATTTTTTTACCTAGAGGAATCAAAGTTCCGTTGTAGGAAGTAATGTAATCTATTTCTTTTCCTAAAATCTTTTGCAGGTTCTCATCATATATTGACATCATATTCCTAGAAAAAATTGATATATAAAATTAATTATTCTGGATAAACTCACATTCGCTCGTCTCAGAATTCCACTTTTCAAATCCTTTGCTAATACAGCAATTATCATTTTCGCCGGGGGTTACTGTCCCGCAACTTGCTCCGACAATTCCTTCACTTTCATCATCTTTTGCCAGGAATGCCCACCAAGAATTTTTTATCTGAACTAATCTTCCTGTTTCAGGGTTAAGTTCTGCTTCTACGGAAACTTTGACTGGAAATACTGAAAATAACTTTGCCCCTTTTTCTCCCCTGTATCTGTAAATGTTATCCTCGCCAAAAGTTATACTTTCATTTTCAAGTTGCTTTTGGAGTCTTTCTCTTATTTTTTCTTTTATCTGGTCTGGAAGAAGTCTGACTCTTACAGTCTCATTATTTTTGTTGACTGCGTAGATTTTTCCGTCGGATTTGTATAATGTTACACTTGTCGAAGCATTTATTCCTTTTACCTGAATAATAATATTTCCTGATTTTCCTGCAGTAATTGTCATTTCTCTTGTGCCGTCTTCAAGAATACATTTTGTTGCACTTCCTGTACAAGTGCAATTGTTTGGACATTCTGCTGCTGAAGCAGCCGCAGCTTTTATTCTATTTCGATATTTGAATATTTTTCTGATTTGCTCATCAGTTAAATTCCCGCCTGCTCTTTCTCTAATTTTATTTTGGACTGTTGTTTCGTCGTCGGCAGCCTGTATTTGATTTGTATCATTATCATTTAATTTTTCTATTGTTTTGCTTGTCATTGCTCCTGCAGAAATTAAGCTAATCAAGAATAAAGTTATTACTGCAAATGTCACCAATTTTTTCATGTATATTTATGTCAATCAAAATTTATAAACCTAATGAAATGTTATACAATTTCCCCAAACCCGATTAATCTCCAGTGTCCGCCGATATTTCTTGCAATTCCGACGTTGTCGCCTTTCATTGAAACTATTGGAATATTAAGGAAAAGTTCTGCCTCGTTTTTGTTTATCTTTTCGATTGTCCCGACGGTAATTGTTGTGTTGGCACTCAGCATCAGCATTTCTTTTGTTTTTAATGGCACGACTTCTTTGTGCTCTGAAATTCCCAGAATTTCTTCGAATAATTGTGTCTTGATTTTTATCTTGTAGCTAATCTCGGGAAGTTTTCCTTTTAATCCAGCGACGCATCCTGACAGAGAATCTGCTTTTGTAAGGAAAGGGTCTAATTCAGTTTCAATTGATATGCTTGCTCCCGGGATAACTTCATTAACAGACTGGTTCCCTCTGTGAAGCGAGAGAATTTTTGTTGTAAGAGTCTGATAAGTTTGCTGGTTTGCTTTTTTTATGCTTAATCCTGGTTTTATTTCAATTTCATCACCGACGGCTAATGTTCCTTTTTTCAGGATTCCTCCGAGGACACCGCCATGCAATTTTTCTGCGGGCAATCCGGGGCGATTAATATCAAAACTTCTTGCAATCAAAAAAATCGGTTCTGAAGAAGCATCTCTTTTTGGAATTTCAATTTTTGCAATTTCTTCAATTAATCTGTCGAGATTAATTTCCTGCTGAGCAGAAACAGGAATTATCGGGGAATTTTCTGCGATGGTTCCTTTGACGAAATTTTTTATGTCGTTGTAATTTTTCAGCGCCTGCTCTTTTGTAGCCAAATCTATTTTATTCTGGACGATGATTATATTTTTTATTTTTTTTGCCTGAAGCGCGATGAAGTGCTCTCTTGTCTGCGGTTTTATTCCTTCGTTTGCAGCGATTACTAAAATTGCAGCGTCGATAATTGCGGCTCCCGAAAGCATTGTTGCCATGAGCATTTCGTGTCCCGGCGCGTCGATAAAACTTACATATCTGACAGGAGTTCGTTTTCCTTTGTTGTTGTAATTATTTCCTTCTTTAGAAATTATCATGTCGGCGTAGCCGAGTTTTATTGTGATTCCTCTTTTCAATTCTTCTGAGTGCGTGTCTGGGAATTTTCCAGTCAGCTTTGCTAACAAGGTTGTTTTTCCGTGGTCAATATGTCCGACAACTCCGACGTTAAGTTCTGGAATTTGAGTTTCTTCTTTTGTCATTAAAATTTGAGAAGAAATCAATTAAAAAAGGTTTGGGTAAGAAATAATTATCCAGCTCAAAAGACACCTTCTCGGTTTCTTTTGTAAACTTCCCCTTGTAATACTGCTCACGGCTGATTAGGCGCTTCTGCTTTTTTCTCTTTTGGCTGGTTTTGGTCGGGGAAAACTTCTGAAAGTTTTTTTCCGCCTTCTTTTAGAATCTTTAAATTAATCTGAACTATTGCCGGAGAAATTACTTTTCCCCTAACTGTCTTTCTTAATCTAAGTCCTTTTGGGGTGAAGTTTGAAACTTTCTTTTTTCCTTCTCTTCTTGGGCGTCTGTGCATTCCTTTTCCGTAGCTTAATAACAATTTTTTTAATCCTGTTCCTTCGACATTTTCCATTGATGTGAAACCTGATGTGTCGCTTGCGCCTGTGATTTCAAATTCGTATCCGCTTAAATCTGTTGATATGTCTTTGCCTTCTAATTTGTCGTGAAGCTCTTTCCCCATAAGCTCTTCGCTTTCAAGCTCCAAGTGGTAAGTCTTTCCGTTTTTCTCTGCGATGTTTATCTTGAATACCATAAGAATTAGTTGGAAAAGTGGTTTTTAAAGATTTTGGGGTGGGGGGAATTGGGAAAGATTTCAAGCATTATAATGCTTTTAAATAAAGTTTATAAATCAAAAAATTATGAATATTATATGAATCAAGAAGAAATTATTCTTCAAAAATTTGATACTTTTGAGAATGGTTCTAAATTTATTTCAGAAAATTTTCAGAACTTACAAAAAAATTATGGAGATAAATTTATAGCAGTTAAAGAAGATAAAATTTTATTTAATTCAGATTCTTTTGAAACCTTATTAGAAAAATTAAAAAAATTTCAATTAAATGATATAATTATTCAATTTATTCCTGTAAAAGGAGAAATTATTTTATATTAATAAATTATTATTACTATGATTTTTAATCTTGAATTAATTAAGACAAAAGATGCAGAAAGAGTCATATTTAATATTTTTTCTATGTATCCCCGATGTATTGGTGGTATATTTACTATTTTAGATACTGGAAGTCCCAGAACAATTATATCTGCTGCTGATGCTTTTAGATTAAAAATACCTGTAAATGGTTTAGAAGATTCTCGACCTGCTTGTGGTTTTGGTAGAGGGGGAATACCTTGTAAAATTTTACATAATTTTAAATTTAATATTAAATCTCCCGATAACAAAACTAGACTTGTAGAAATGCCCGTTCATGTTGTAGATATAACTGCTCTTAAAAAAATGAATAAAGATTTAATAGATAATGCCTTTAAAGTACCTTCAGTAATTGGTATAGATTTTTTGCGAAGTCAAAAACTTAAAATGATTGTTGATTTTGAAAATGATTCTTCCTCTTATCTTGAAGAATTGAAATAAATAAAAAATTTATTTTCCCCACTCTTCATTCCCTTTCTTCTTCCGTTTTATCTCGGCGATTTCGCTCAGAATTTTCATTTCTGCTGAAGATAAAAGTTCTTTATTTTTCTTGAAAGCTCTGAACTGCTTTTCCCCGATGTTAGAATAAAGGAATTGCCTGTCTTTGAGTTCTCTTTCAAAATTAACTCCTGGAATTGAGATTGCAACTTCCATTCCTTCGAAAGCTTCCTTTACAGATTTTTTATCTGCTTCAATATTTTTTATTCTTCCGACATCTTCATTTTCCTCACTCATGAAATTTGTCGTCGGTGTCAGTTTCCCTGCTTCAACTTTCACGCCAAAAATTGCGGGCTTTGTATTCCTGAAAACATACTGCGGAAGAATTCTTAATTTGCACAAAGTAGCAAGCTCCATAAGTTTTGCTTTTTCTATGTCGTTCTTTTTCTGCATTCTGAATTCCACGAGATTGTCAATTAACTTGTAAATAACTTCGTCTGTCAAAACTTTTATTCCTGAATTTGCAAAAAGCTCTTTCGCGTCCTCGCTGATTTGCACATTGAATCCGAGAACAATTGCGTCGAGCTCGTCAATTTCAAGGTTTGCTTTTGCATTTGAGAAATCGTTTTTATTTATGTTTCCGATTCCAGCTTTAAGGACAGGAACATTTGCCTGCTTCAGCAAAACCAGCAGCGCTTCCAAACTTCCAAGAGAATCTGCTTTTGCAATAATTCCTTTTTTGTCTGTTTTTATATTTTCTGTAATTTCTCTCTTGAAAATTTCTTTTACTTTTTCTTCGTTGTTTGAGTAAGCAAGGAAAGGCATTCCCGGGAGAACGTCAATTTTTTCGCTGAACTGCATTCTCAACCCTGTCGCCGCGTGAACTTTTTCTTTCATCTTGAATCTGATACTTAACGGCTCGATTTCTTCGATAACACGGACTCTTGTGATTATGGGATTTCCTTCAATATTTGCAACTGCAACTTCGTCATTTTTTGTGAGTTCTCCGTCGTAAAGAACTGCTTCTGCATAATCATTTGACTTGTCTTTTTTCACTTCGAGAATAACTCCTTTTGCTTCTCTACCAAGCTTTAATTTTTCTGTCAAGTATTTTTGTGAAAGTCCGCAGAGCATCATCATCAGCTCGCTCATTCCTTCGCCTGTTCTTGCTGAACAAGGAACCAGTGCAATTTTTTTTGTGAAGTCAGTTATGTTGTAAAATAAATCTGCTTCAAATCCGTGAGAACTCAAAGCACCAGCGATTGTCATATATCTCTCGTCGAAAATTGGCTTTACATTTATTGGCTGGGTTTCAATATTTCTTTGTAAACTTATTTTATCATCTTTATTAGTTCTCCATCCTGAAATGTTGTCAATTTTATTCAGTGCAATTATGAAAGGAGTTTTGTTGTGCTTCAAAATCTGGATTACTTCTGCTGTCTGCGGTTTTATTCCTTCATTAATGTCAATCACGAGAATTGCCAAATCAGCCAAACTTCCTCCACGTTTTCTTAAATTTGTAAACGCTGCGTGTCCTGGCGTGTCGATAAATAAGAAACCAGGAATTTCTAATTTGACTCCTGATTTTGTTATCAGCGGGAAAGTTTTTTCAATTTGGCTTTTTGGATAAAGTGTGAAAGAAATTTTTTGAGTTATTCCTCCTGCTTCCATTTCCTGAAGAGAGGACTTCCTAAAAAAATCCAAAATACTGGTTTTCCCGTGGTCAACGTGCCCGCAGATTGTTACGATTGGCTGTCTGATTGTCATGCAAATAATAGATAGAATTAAGTTAAAAGGCTTTTGATGGCTATCTTCCCAACCCCATTGATGCCTTGCAGGTTTTTTCATACAAGCCTCTGAAAATATTGTCGGGGTCTGTTCTTTTTTTGATTTCTTCATAATTCTCTTTGTTCCAAAAAGTCCAGAATTCCTCTTCAGAATAAAAATTGTTTGATATAAGAGTTTTCAGTGCTCCAAGTTTTATCAACTGCTCTTCAAGAATCCTGTAATAATTTTTGCCGTCTTTTTTCTTCATGCCATAAATTGCAATGTCCAAGAATAATTCATCTTTTGTGCTGTTGAGGAAAGACGACGATATCCATTCATAATCGCGCATTTTTCTGTAAGGCACACACCATAGTGGAAAATGATTAAAATCTTCCTGGTACCACTCCATAAATTTTGTTATTCTTGAGAATGGGATAAACAAATCTATTGTAATCGGAATTTTGTTGTCGGGAATTATCTGGTGGAATTTTTCTGCTACCTGGAGCGTCCTCGTGGAACTCATGAATTTTCCCAATAGCAATCTGCCGATAAAAGATTTTGGATGCGCGCTCGTCAGCCCTTTGTCATATCTGAAAAAATAATCAACTGTCTTAAGGTAATCTTCTTTTCTGTTTTTCGTGCTGACAAAATAAATTTTTGTCCAGTCGTAACTGCTTGTATACGGGGCTGATGAAACAAAATTTCCGACGCTGAGAACATATTCTGTTGGTGAATGAATTATACCATCTATGAAATCAACATCTTTATTTTCAAAATGTTTCCATATTGCATTTTTGTAATCTTCAAGATTGCTGTATTTTTCATAAGTCATTTTCACGAATTTTTCTGCGGGAATTAATTTGAATTTTAATCTCGAAATTATCCCGAGAGTCCCGAATGTTCCGTGCAGCATTTGGAATAGGAGATTGTCCTTTTCAGGAGAGCAAATAATCACATCACCTTTTGCAGTTATCACTTCATATTCGATGCAGCTATCATGGAACCCGCCGTACTTGTAAGACATTGATTCTATCGAACATCCTGCAACTGCGCCGCCGATGGTTATTGTTTTGTGCTCTGGGACGGTCATGGGGACGAGATTATGTTTGAGTGCTGCGCTGACGAGCTCGATGAATGTCACTCCCGGCTCTGCGATGCAGATTTTTTCTTCGGGGTTTATGCTGATTATTTCATTTAAGTCGCTGATATCTATCTTCCTGTCTGAATATTTTTTATTCTGCGGTTTTGGAACCTGATGAGAAACAGATTTCTTTTTTAGGGAAACAGGTTCTGTGCTTTTGTACTCTTTTAACTCGCCAGCAATTCTCGCAACTTTTTCTTCATGCGTCGGCATTTAATTATTAGAAAGATTTCTTTTAAAAGTTCTTCGATACTATCTGAATATTTTTGAAAAATTAACAAGATAAAGAGGACGTCCAAAGTCAGTAAAGTAGATCCGAAGATTACTTTAGGCTGATTCTTCCGCCCCTTTTTCTTTAATATTAGAGAATTTTAAATTATTTAAACTTTTCCAATAACTATAAAAAACAAAAATTTCTTAATTTACTATGAAAAATAAAACAATCAGCGAACTTTTGGAAAAATATGATTTGGAACTTGACAGGATTATTTCTGAGATTAAAAAAAGCAAGGCTAAATTAGTTTTGCTGCAATTTCCTGACGGGCTGAAACAATATGCACTCGCTGCAGTTGATTACCTTCAAGCGAGAATAAATTCTCCCATTCATTCGTCTAAACGCCGAATGAAAGAAAAAACAAATACAAAATTTTTAATTTGGTTTGGAAGCTGCTACGGGGCATGTGACGTTCCGACGGGATTGGAGAAACTGAAACCGAAAATTGATTTAACAATTCAGTTTGGACACAATGAAATGATGCCGAATTTTTAATATAGTTATTTCTTATGAGTGATAATAATTATTTATATATTGCATTATATATGTTAAAATGCTGATTAGGATATATCAGTTGTCCTGAAAAGGATGCTATTATAACAGCCTCTGTCAGGTGTTCAGCTATTAATATGAAGACTGGACTATAACTCTTCATACGGAATCTGCACTTGTTAAGCGTAGTTTATAGAGCGAAGAAGATAACCTTTAAAACAAATTGATAGGTTAAGATTGATTCATTGTGTTTAAGGCACTTTCTTCACTGAGTCCATATATCAGCATATTCAAATGAAAAAAAGAGTCGTAAGGAAAAAAGTAAAGAGAGCAGCTCCTAAAAGAGCAAAAACTCGAAAGGTGAAAAGAACAACGAGAGTTTCCAAAAAGAAAACTCCGAGAAGAAAAAGCAAAGGTTCTAAGGAATCAAAAGTTAGAAAGTTAAGAAGACTTAGAAAAAAATGACTAATTTAAATCTTTGAGTTCTAAATATAAATTAGATAATGTTTTTGTATCTGCGCCAATTTTATCGATGTGTTCAATTGCTTTTTCTATCTGATTCAATTCTTCTTTCGGATTGATAATTGCGAAATCTTCTCTTTTTCTTAATTGTTTATTGTTCTTGATTCCAATAATCAATTCTCCGACGCAACCATTTGAATACTGGTAATTATCATTAAAGCAGATTATATTGCTGAATTTTTTTATGACTTTTTCCCACAGCGACATGTAGTGCTCCTGAGTCCAGCCTTTTGCGAAAAATTCTCCCGGTGCTATAATATATTTGTAATTTTTATCCAATAACTCAAACTTAAATTCAAGTCCGTCTGAAATATTTTCGTCCATTATTTCTCTTTTGAACACCTCTTTGTCCAGCTCCTTTAATTCAGCCACAGATTTTACTTTATATTTTTCAAATATTTTATACATCCTGTATCCTGTTGTAATTGGGGAACTTGCGTAGATTACATCCTTGCATTTGTTATCAAGAACTGCTCCGAGCATTGTCAGATTAGAATTAATTTCGTCAAATATCCTGTCATTAAGTTTCACTAACTCTTCTATACCCATATATCTATTTTAGAAAAAGAGTTTAAAAGAATTTATGTCCTAAATCCAATTCATCAGCATTGCAACTCCTACGGAGAGAAGCAAGATTCCTGCGATTAGGTGGATGAGTTTTATGTTCTTATTTCTCCAGTTGGAAATTCCTTCAGTGGTTGTGAATCCTTTGTAAATTACTAACGTGATTATAATTAATGGCAACACTGCGATGAAATTGAAGTACGCCAGCCAGGGCAGGGCTCTGATTATTCCCAATTCTGAAATTGACTGCACAGCGACGAGAAGAGGCGCCATTGTGCACGGGCCGAGGAAAAGCGTGATGATAAATCCTGTGAAAAATGCGCCGACAGGCGAAGTTATTTTTTCGATAATTCTTTTTGCTTTTGTCATCATCCAGATTGGCGTTTCTGTCGCGAAACTTCCTTTTTTGTAAAAGAAAAAATTCTTAATCTGCAAACCACCGACGAGCATCGCCACGACGGCAAAAACATATTTTATGTAAACTGAACTTTGCTTTAGCAGTTCAGCAAATGTCTGGAATAACTGAAGTAAAACTATTCCGTAAAATAAATATCCGAGAAAAACTGCAGTGATAAAAGCAAATCCTGCGAACAGGACTCTTTTTTTCTTCTCTGAATTTTGAGTCAGAATTGTAATAAGAACGAGAACGAGCATCGCAATCTGACAGGGATTTATAGCATTAACAAGTGCGAGAGAAGTAATTTTTCCGATAGTGAAAATGTCCGCCATAAAAAATAATTGTTTTTTCTGTTTATTAATCTTGGTAGCCGGTTAATTCTTTTAGTTCTTCAATTGTTTTTACTCCGACGTATTTTTCTCCGTTAATAACCCATGTTGGTGTTGCTTCTATTCCAGCGTCGATAAACTTTTGCCTGTTTTCTTCTTTAATTCCGTCGAGAATGTTGAGATACCTTACATTAATTCCGAATAAATCTTCCTGCTCTTCACAATGCACGCATCCTGTCTGGACATATAAAACAGAATGTTCGCCTATCCATTTTGCAACTTTTTCCGACGGAGTGTCCTGAATTGTTCCTCCGGTGAAATTTTTCATCACGATTATTCCGCCTGCTAAAAGCAAGATAATGACAATAACACTTAATGTTGCTAATTTGTTTTTTTCCATAATTAATAGAATAAGAAATGGGTTTTAAACTTTGCGAAGTTAATAATCAGGAATATCTTCATCAAATTTTTTTTGTCCTTTTGGGGCTGGTGAGCTTCCTGAATCTCCTGATGCTTTCAAGTCGTTTTGAGCGATTGAATTTATCATGCTTTTGAACTCGGCGAATTTTTCTGCAGGGATTCTCAGTCCTTTTTTTGTTGGGCCAGTGTATTTGTCGCTGGTTGTGAATTCTCTTATGTCAACGCCGACTTTTCCGTTGTATTCTCTTATTCCAACAACAATGTCTGTCGATGTTCCCTGATATTCCCCTTTGTTTATTTTTCCTATATCTTTGTCAGTCATACTAGATTTTAGAAATGTCTGTTTAAATATTTTTATATATTCTGTATATTTTATGATAAATCTCTATATTCTGAAGTATAATTAAGGTTAAAAACAGAGATGCTATTTATTCCATATGATTGATGATTGTCCGAAGTGCCACGGAACAGGGATTGTTAAAGAAAAAGACGGCTCTGTCCACACCTGCTGGGACTGCCTGCAACGCGGGAAATTTGATGTTCATTCAGAAAACGTTCCTGATTCTAAGATAAGGGTTTAAAATAATTTATCTACATAACTTCTGATCTGTTGTTGCATCTCTTCTGTTCCATTTGATATATAATTTATGACTATACAATTTTGGTTCGAGTGTGCTATTTCCAGATATCCGTGTCTTACTCTTTTATGATACTCTAATCCTTTATTTGAAAATCTATTGTCTTTCACTAATTCTTTTTCTAATCCTTTTTCTAATCCTTTTTCTGGGACTATATCTATAATAAACGCGATATCAGGTTCAATTCCTCTCATTGCAATTTTATTAATGAACCTAATCCACCTTAAATCTACTTCTCCGCCATATCCTTAGTAGGCTTCTGTTGAATATCCTGAACGGTCTGAAATTACATTTATTTCTTCTTTTAATTTTGGAATCAATATTTTGTCAAAAAATTCTGCTCTCGCAAATTCAAATCCGAACAATTCTCCTATTGGTGAGATATCTTCTGAATTATGTTTCAAAATTTTTCTCATTTCTTCTGCAGATTTAACTCCTCCGGGTTCTCTTCCCAGATAACAGGGAATATTTTTTTCCTTAAGATAATTAAATAACAATTCTGCCTGGGTTGTTTTTCCGCAACCTTCACCACCTTCGATAACGATATATTTTCCTGCTCCCATTCATCCCCTACACGAAATAATTTTTTAAGCAAGTAGATAATTGAAAATATATTTTAGAGAAGTAGATTATTTAAAAAATAAAATTACTAATATACAAAATGGAAACAAAAAGATTGGTGGTTCCTGTTGCAGAGGAAATTCTCGGAAGGGAATATTCTGTTCTGAATAAGGGGTTTATTCGGCTGGTTGATTATATGGGTGGGGATGAATCAATTGTACAAGCTGCGAGAGTTGCTTACGGGAAAGGAACTAAAAAGGTAAGTGAAGGCAGAGGGCTCATCAGAAATCTAATGAGAAATGAACACACCAGTCCGTTTGAAATGGTTGAGTTCAAGTGGCACTGCAAGATGCCGATTTTTGTTGCGCGACAATGGATAAGACACAGAACAGCGAATGTAAATGAATACAGCATGAGATATTCGCAGCCGAGAGATGAATTTTATATTCCTGCACTTGAGAGAGTTAAGTTTCAAAGTTCTTCAAATAAACAGGGAAGCGGAGAAGAGGTTCCGAAGGATTTAGCGCTTGAGTTTGTGGATTGGGTTATTAATACCGACGATGATTCTATGAAAAAATACAAAAAATTTTCTGATGAGAATATTGCGAGAGAACTTGTTAGAATTGGTTTGCCTTTGAACACTTATACTGAATGGTACTGGAAATGTGATTTGCATAACACTCTGCATTTTTTGAAATTGAGAATGGCGCCGGAGGCGCAGTATGAAATCAGAGAATATGCGAATGCTATGGCTGGAATTATCAAACAAATTGTCCCTTTGACTTACGAAGCATTTGACGATTATGTTCTTGGAGGAGTCAGATTAAGCAAACAGGAAATTGAAACGATGAAAAAATATGGAATGAAAATTTCTGCAAACGAATTAGAAGAGAGTAATCTTAGTGGGGGAGAACAAAAAGAATTTTTAGAGAAGTTAAAGAAATTTGAATAAAATTAATCTTTCATTTCAATCTTGATATTAACATTTTTGGGAATGTAAGTTTTCATAATGCTGTGCAGAACTTTTTCGTTTGCAGGCAAGTCGATTAGTCTTTTGTGAATTCTCATTTCAAATCTGTCGAATGTTGCTGTTCCGTTTCCGCAAGGCGATTTTCTTGTTGTAACTTTCAATCTTTTTGTAGGCAATGGGACAGGACCTGAGATAGGAACTCCTGATTTTTTAGCGATATCCTTGATAGATTCGCAAATAGCGTTGAGCATTTCTATGTCTGTGCTGTTTAGTTTTATTCTTACTTTACTCATAAGATAGAAATTAAAAAGCAGTTTAAAAATCTTTTGTGGGAAAATTTAAATAGAACTTCCCCATATTCTTCCTATGATTGACATCAAACTTATTCGGGAAAATCCTGAACTTGTAAAAGAGAACATCAAGAAAAAATTTCAGAACGACAAACTTGCTCTCGTTGATAAAATTATAAAACTCGATGAGGAATGGAGAAAACTGAAATACAAAGAAGACGGGCTGAGAAGTGAGAGGAACAAAATTTCCAAAGAAATCAGCGAGGCGAAAAAGGTGAAAAAGAGCGTTGCTGCACTGCTGAAAAAAGCCAGAGAAATTCCTGACGAAATTGAAAAGCTCGACGAGAAAAAGGGAAAACTCGAAGAGCAGATTAAAGAACTGATGATGGTTATTCCGAATATAATCGACAAATCTGTTCCGATTGGAAAAGACGATTCCCAGAATGTTGAACTGAAAAAATTCGGCAAACCGGAAGTGCCTTCTTATGAAATTCTGCATCACGCAAAACTTGCTGAAAAAAATGAATGGGCTGATTTTGATTCTGCCAGAGAAACTTCGGGAAACGGGTTTTATTACCTGACAGGAGATTTGGCTTTGCTTCACTCTGCCCTTTTGGCTTTTGCTAGAGACTACATGGTGAGCCAGGGATTTAGTTATGTAATTCCTCCGTTCATGATTAGAAGAAAAGTTGTCGAGGGAGTTATGTCATTCAAAGAAATGGACGCGATGATGTACAAGATTGACGGCGAGGATTTGTATCTAATTGGAACTTCTGAACACTCAATGATTGGAAGATTTATTGACAAGACTATTTCAGGAAAGAAAATTCCGCTTTTACTGACGAGCTATTCTTCATGTTTCAGGAAAGAAGTCGGAAGCCACGGGATTGACGAGAAAGGACTTTACAGAGTTCACCAGTTTGAAAAACAGGAAATGATTGTAATCTGCGAGCCGGAAGATTCTTACAAGTGGTATGATAAGATGTGGAAATACAGCGTTGAAATTTTTGAAAAACTGAATATTCCTGTGAGAACTTTGGAATGCTGTTCAGGAGATTTAGCTGACCTGAAAGCAAAATCTGTCGACGTTGAAGCCTGGAGTCCGAGGCAGAAAAAATATTTTGAAGTTGGAAGCTGTTCTAATCTGACAGATGCACAGGCACGGAGACTTAATATCAGAATTGAAGGCAGGGGGAAAATTTATTTCGCGCACACTTTGAACAACACTGTTCTTGCTTCACCAAGGGCATTAATTGCTTTTCTTGAAAACAATCAGCAGAAAGACGGGAGCATAAAAATACCGACGGTGTTACAGAGTTACATGGGCGGGAAAAAATTTATCGGAAAAAATGAAAAAAATAAATAAAAGAAAAAACAAGTTTGACAGATTTTTTTTACTGAACTGGAAAAAAATATTTCTTGGAATGATAATCTGGGTTGGTGCAGTCGTTCTCCATAATCTGACTTATGCTTTTATTATCGGAGTCCTGAAGATAAATATCGTTGATGAACCTTTTTTCTTCGTAATTGCAGTTATTTTTATTCCGTTATATTTTTTGATTTCTATTATTTATACTCTTATTCAGAAATTAAGAAAATAATTCTGAGAAAAGATTATAAAGCAAAGTTTATTATATAAAATATATTTCACAGAGGTATAAGGAGGTGATAAAATGCACGCTGTAATAAAAAAATATAACAAACCAGCATTAGCAATTGCAGTTTTCGTTTCAGTGCTTCACGCACTTTGGTTAATCCTCGTTGCTTCTGGTTTTGCACAGGTTTTGATGGACTGGATATATTCTTTGCATATGTTAAGTAATCCTTTCATTGTAATGAGTTTTGATATGGTTAATGCAATCATATTATTAATCGTACCTGCTCTAATGTCTTATATTGCTGTTTTACTTTTCGGACTTGTCTGGAAAATGATGGTAAAGAAATAATAAGACAATTTTTATTTTTATTTTTTTAATTTTCATACAAAGTTCCTGCACATTCGTAATCTGTTATCTCTTCCGGAGTTAACTGGTAATTTGTTTTTTCTCCAATCAGATAATCTTCTAAATCATAAAGAGAAGAAAATTTGCAGTTTCCATTTTTTCCTATGACTTCTGGCTGTTCAGGGGCAACCATGCTTATTATTTCTTTGTAGAGCGGGCATTTCTCATCTTTCCATCCTCTTATTTTATAATAAAATGTTACGGACAACTCGGAATCTGTGCTGTTAACAAATTTTCCTGCTCTTGTCAAATTTGCTATTTCACAATTTTTAGCGGCATTTATCAAACAATCAATATCCCCGCAGACAATTGCTGAGTTCAAAACACAACTTCCGGGACAGCAATTTCCGTCTAATGTACTTATTGTAGTTTCATTGCAAGTCTGTGTTGTGCTGCATAAGATTCCTGAAATTTCAGAGCAAGTCTGGCATCTTTGAATTTCTGATGGTTTATTTTTTTCTGTACTGCAATGATTTTTGTCTGTGCATATCCTGGTTTGATTTCCTGCTGAACAAGCACCCCAATTATCACATTCCCAATTTTCATTGCAGATTATTCTTTTAATATGCAAATCTGCTTTTCCATTTGCTATGCTGTTTAATGTTATGTTAATATCTTTTACTCCGTTATCATCCAAATCAAAAGAAACACTTTTATTTACATAAATAATTGTAAAAATCCCAACTTCGCTGCTTTGAATTGTAACTCTAACAGAATCTTCAGAAGTGGAATTCAGCACTATCGATGAATCATCATTGTTCAGAAGAAATCTAAAAAATTTATTCTGCTCCAAAACAAGAGAAGTTTCATTTGGGAGTTCAGTTATGTTTTGAGATTGATTTATTATTTCAGAAGAGGGAGAAATTTTAAGAGAGAAAAAAAGAATAATTCCTGTAACTACAATTAATGCAGCTCCGATTATTATCGCCTTCTGCTTCATTTAATCCTTCCTTCCTGCCAGTCTTTCAGAATCAGTCTTGCAGTTTTGTCCTCGTCAACTTCGTTTCTTTTTTTCAGGAATCCTTTTTGCCTTCCGAGTTTTTCCATTAAGACTTCGGCATCTCCGTTGGCAGATATGCTGTAAAACTTTTCGAGAACAGAAGAATAATCTCTCATAATATTTGTCACAGCGACGGCAGGGTCTTTAACCTGACTGTATGATCTCGCCCCGACTTTTGTGTTTCTCGCCATTGCTTCGATGTTCGACGTTGAATATTGCTTTGCAGGAATAACTCCGGGGCTGTCGAGGAGAACTATATTTGATGTCAGGTTTACTTTCTGAATTCCGTGGGTAAATCCTGCATCTGAACCGACGCCGGCAGCAGGTTTTCCGACGAGAAGATTGATTACAGAACTTTTCCCTGTGTTTGGAAATCCTATAATTCCGACGGTGATTTTGTTTAGAAATTTATCGACGGGGCGTTTGACAGTGTAGGAAGTTATTTTTATTTTGTTCCTTAATTCTTTCCCGCCTTTTCTTGTTATGCACGAGACAAAAACTTTTGGTGTCAGCGAGCTGATTTCCTCTTCTTTTATTTTTTTTATATCAATCAAATCTGACTTGTTGAAAACGTAAATTATTTTTTTGTCCTGTTTTTTGATTTCTTTTTCCAGTTCAGGATTTCTTGTCTCCTGTATGAACCTCGCGTCGAGAACTTCGAGAATAATGTCAGACATTCTGATAATAGTTTCTGCAAGCTCAGGATATTTTGCTTTATCTGTTCCTGAAAATCTCGGGCGTTTCATTATCATAGAAGATTTGTGCTTTGTTCCCTTTGAAAATCGCAATGGTGTTCTCATGACAGAAATAGGGAAGAGGAGTTTATAAAATTAAAATTAAGCTGCAGCAGGACTTATTTCATTGGTTCCTTCACTGCTGCCGATACTGCCGTCATTTATTCCCGGCTCTCCAGAATCAACAGTTCCGGGTTCAATAGTATTTCCTGGAGAATTTCCGCCCGCTACTGTCCCAGGAGCATATCCTCCATTTCCCTCGCTGGCAACTTCATTATCCTGAGTCCCGTCTCCTGCAACATAAGTTTTAACTTCTGGTTTTAATCCATTATCTCCCTGAGCAACTTCTGTCTCAACAACTTTAGCCAATCCGCCCTCGACGACAACTCCTGCTTCTCCGCCTGCAGTTGTCCCTTCAGCATAAGTATGTTCAACAACCCAATTCGAAATTTCATTATCAATTACATCTATTCTATTTTCAATTATTACTACTCTGTCTTGTCCAACACTCCCATTCACGACAACTTCATTAGAAAGATTTTGCTCTTCTTTGCCTTCCATTTCTATCACCCATTCTGCAGTCAGCCCTGTTTTTTCTTCTTCCAAGGAATAAACTTCAAAATCCTCTGAGAGATTTTCTTCCTGTTTTATTTCATTTAAAATTTCAGAGGAACTCTCTTTTACTTCATCGGCAGTCTCTAAGGAAACTTTTTCCTGAATGAGCTGGAGTTTTCCCCAGGCTTTTTCAAGATTTATTTCTGCTTCCTTATCATTGTTATTTTTTGTATTTACAATTGCAGAGTTCACTTCTTTCTCCCGAATTTCTAAAGACAGCGTAACTTTATTATCTGTTCCGAAAGTAAAAAACATTACAACATCGTCGATAAATCTGTCAAAACCAGAATAAGTTGCAGCCTGTTCCTGAGCCAAGACAAAAGGGGAAATTAATAATATTCCGAATAGAAATAAAACTGCCACACTCTTTTTCATAATTGAAATAAGGGGAAAGAGGATTTAAATGTTTTGGGAAACGCCCACACTGAAATAGTAAGAATATATAAGGGGTGGAAAATGGTATTTTTAATGGTTAAACCTCAACTGCAAAAACAGCGATTAGAAAAAAATTGTTTTGGGACAAAAGAATGGTCCAAAAATTCAGGTATTTGTAAAGGATGCGAACAGAAAATTGATTGCGGTAAAATGAAAATAGTAAATAATAATCCTTAGATCTGTTAAGAATTCTTGAAAAATAATATTCCACTTCATTTGATAGAAAAAGAACGCCCACGCCGAGAGTCGAACTCGGGTTATATCCGTGACAGGGATATGTCATAGCCGTTAGACCACGTAGGCATATTATCTAATGAAACAAAGAGAAAAGTTATTTTTAAAGATTACTGATGAGATTTTCAGTTTATTATCCTAATTCCCATGTGATTGTGTACAAGCCAGAATTATCTTTCTGGAAATCGGTGATTGCCTTTGCTGCTTTTTGAATGTCTAAATCTTTTGTAAACTCTGCTATGATTCTCTGTTCTTCGACTTCAAATTCTTTTGGAGCTCCGTTGGAAACTGCAGGATACATTCCCTTAATTTTTGAGATTGATGCGAAATCTAAAATTGCTGTCTTTTGGTACTGGTCATATTTGCTGACGTCGGTGTCTGTTCTTGCAGAGATTGAACCTTTCAGAGGATTGAATGCATCCTGTCCTTCTTTAGAGCCGATAACCTCAAGCCATTTCTCTGAACTTGCAGGATGTTTTGGATGTTTTGGAAGCTGGAATGTATCAATTACAAGCCCGTACATATCATTTGTTCCAGGCACTACGAATGTCCCATAATCTGTTCCGTACACTTTTCCTTCTGCTTTGAATTCTCCGTTAGCCCAGTCTCCCATAATGTTAAACGCACTTTCTCCGTCGATTATTCTTTTTGTTGCTGTATTCCATTCAATATTTGCATGGTCAGAATTAACATAACTCAAATATTTTTTGAACTTTGTGAGTGCGTCCAAAAGCTCGGCGTCATCTTCAGTCACTTTCCCGTTTACCCACTTTTCATAGAAACCAATTCCTTCACTTGCTATTATCTGGTCAAATGTATGCTGAGCTGTCCATGCTGCAGCCAATTGTATAGGATATTCCACACCTGCAGATTTTAATTTATCACAGGCGTTGAAAAAAGATTCCCACGTCGTTAAAGTTGAATAGTCAATGCCATTTTCGTCAAGAACATTTTTATTATACCAGACAACATTTGTTCTGTGAATACCGACGGGAACTGAATAATAATCTCCGTTAAACTTGCACATTACTTTGACTATTTTTGGAACTACCAAATCTAAATTATCTGTCTTCCATGCTAAATTGACATTGTCCAGAAGTTCTGCATCGACGTATGTTTTGGTTTCATATCCTGCGTGCATTAAAACAGCGTCGGGAGATTCACCCGATAATAAAATTGGCTTCAAAAGATTAAATAATTCAACACCTCCGCCCGATGCACTTTTGCTGATAAGAGACGACGGCAAAACTACAATATCCGGGTACTTATTTGTGAAAACTGCAATGAGTGCGTTTAGTGCTGCACGTTCTCCTGACGATGTCCAGAAGTGATAGAAAAATAATACGTTCCCCTCTCTTGCAGGGAAAAATATTGCGAAGTTGTTTGTTAATTCTCCAACGATGATAATTAAAATCGAGACGATTATTACGGCAATAAGAATTCCGCGGACAAGTTTTATCTGTTTTTCATTCATAGCATCCTCTTTTTGTTAAAAGAATTTACAAATATATAAACTTATCTTGGAAGACACCTTCTCGGTTTCTTGATAATCCTCTCCACTTTGCAATATTGTTCACGGCTAATTCGTCAGTTATTTAAATTAAGAAACATTCAGATATTTATGGAAATAAAAGAGATGAACAACAGAATTTTTTTTATTTTGCAGATTATTGTTTCAATAATTTTTGGTTTTCTGCCGTCTTTTTTATTCATCGTGCTTTTTGTCCAATACGGCTCTCCTTTTTCCAATTATATAAATTTCCTGATGAATCTAAATTCCTCGTCGGGGGCGTGGGTTTCTGCGATAGTGATTACTATTTTTTCATATTTTATAATTAATATTTTGAAATCAAAAAAAAGATTAAAGAAACTCATTAAAAATAAACTTCTTGTCGCGATTTTAATCCTGGTTTCGGCAGCAATTCTAATCTTAATTTCTGTTCAGTTATATCTTTATTTAAATTTTGCACTCAGGAATGATATTCTCGTCGAGCTTACTGCAGACAAGGAAAATATTTTTTTCACTGATAACCCTGCAGAAGACATAACATTCAAAATTGATTTGACGATGAATCCTTTTTGTTCTGCACAATGTGATTATACTTTTTTTGACATAAGCTCCGGAAGAGAAATTGACCGGGGTTCTTTAAACACAACTACAATTTTTTCAGAATTCAAAAAATATAAACTAGAAAATAATGATTTTACCGACGGAAGTCAGGAGATTAAAAGATTTGAAGTTTCCTGCACGAGCAAAAAGACGCTTTTCTGCTACACGAGGGAAGTAGAAAGCAAAAGGGCTGTTCTTATAACTGTAAATTACAGACTCAGCGACGAAGAAAAAGTTTTCAAAGATGATTCAAGAAATGAAATAACAAGTTTAGCCAAAACAGTTTATTCTTCATCAGACAGATTAAATGAATCACTGCAAAATCTTATCCGGATAAACAATTCTTTTTCAACTGAGAATTCTTCAACCGAAGCAAAAAATTTATATGACTTATTTCCTGCGTTAAATATCTTTTTGGATAATGCAAAGAAATTATGGGAGAGCGAAGATTTTGATTTGCTGGAAAATGAACTACATGACACAAAAACCCTAATTGAAAAATTTGAGAATGAATCTCAGCAATTAAATTCTAAGATAACTTTTGATATCTCTCTTTACAATAACCTCGTGGAAAATTTTTCAAAATCACGGGAAATTCTTGAACAGATTTCTGAAAATAATATGGTTGCTTTAATCTGCACAGAATTAAACAACATCGTCGCTGATTATAATAACGCCGTCGCCGATTTTAAAAACACTCTTTCTCTGCCAAATAAAAAAATTATAGCCGAATCTATCTCGGCAGAAGCAGATAAACTTTATTCAAATTACTTAAACAGCGACGGAGCAATAACCTGTCTTCTTAACAAGAGCATTAATCAGGAAAATTTTACGAGGATAAATTTTGTACCTCCGAGAGTAACTCCTGTAACTTTTTTTCTGAAAGAACCTGACCCTATCTGCTGTTTAAACAGAATCTGCGAAAAATGCTGCAATGATTGTTCCAAGGAAAATTATCCGATAATTTTTCTCCACGGGCAGAGCATCAACGAGGCAATTTCTGTCGGATACAGCTTTGATAGTTTTTCACGAATAAAAGAAAAATTAATTACTGAAGGATACATTGACGCAGGAGCGATTGTTCTTGAACCTGCAGATGAAAAAGGATTGTGGGGAAAGATAAATTCGACGCTGATTATGACAGGAAGTTATTTCTTTGACACTTACAAAACCGACGATGGAGAAAAAACTATTTCTTCCAATAAAGAAGGAATAGACACTTACGCATTGCGACTGAGAAATCTTATTGATTTGGTTAAATACAGAACCAACAAGGACAAAGTCATTCTCGTTACTCACAGCATGGGCGGGGTTGTTGCACGAAGATACATCCAAATTTTCGGAGGAGACAATATTGGAAAGGCAATTTTAGTCACTGCTCCTAATCACGGTGTCGACGATAAAATAAGAGATTACTGCGCAGTTATAGGGCCTGAAGTTTCCTGCAATGAACTCGACGAGAACAGTGTCTTCATGAAAAATTTAAATTCTGCGCCGCCGCCAAAAATTCCTATCTACAATATCATCGGAATCGGATGCAACATGGGAGATGAAACAGGCGACGGGTTCATAAAAAATTCAAGCCAGTATCTTCAATCTGCTGTTAATTATTATTTCAGCGGAACATGCTACGAACCTGATTTTGAATTTTTCCACGAGTATATTATTTTCCCTGACAGGTATCCTGAAGTTTACGCCAAGATTTATGAAATACTTAAAAACTCTTAATTATAATTTAAATTAGGTGATGAAATGATTTATCCGCAACTTGTAACTTATATAAAAAATTCATTGGCGAAAAATATTCCTTTAGAGCAAGTTAAGAAAACTTTAGTCCAAAAAGGGTGGAGAGAATCTGATGTTAATGAGGCGGCTGCAATGGCAACTTACTCTCAGCCCCTTCCAACTTCCAAGCCTGTTGAAATAAAACAAGAAAAACCGAAAAAACAAATTTCCCCTCTGCTCATATTTGGCATCATCGGAGGATTGGCTTTGATTTTCGTGATTGGATTTATTGTTTATTTGCTTTTTACAATGACGCCGAATATTTCCGACGATATTCTTCAGGGAGCTTCTGTAAATCTCGGCTCTGGCAATGAAGTAAAATTTAATCTTGGTGAAGAAGCGCACAGAATTGTAGTCGATTCTATTAACACGAATTCTGCGAGCATAACAATTTACAGCAGTCCGATAACTATGACTTTTTCTGTCGGGCAGGAGGAAAAATTTGATTTGAATTCAGATGAAGTTTATGACCTGTCAGTGAAGCTTACCAGTATTACCGATGAGAAAGCAGATTTTTATATCAGGCAAATTAACGAGACAATTTGTGTTGAATCATGGGAATGCACAAGCTGGACAGCCTGCACAAACAGCACTCAAAGTCGTGTATGCACAGATGCAAATGCGTGCGGAACAAAGGGAAGCAAACCTTCTGAAGTTCAAACCTGTCAGGATTTGAGCTGCTCTGGGAAGGGAGGAAAAATCTGCACTTCAACGCAAAATTGCACAGGCAGTATTGTCAGTTCTTCCAACGGAAATTGCTGTCTTGGAAACTGCACAGAAATTACAGTCACGCTTATTTCCTGCGGGGCAAATATTGACTGCCTTATCAGTGCTGCAGATAATTGCAGTGTTGCAAATTTAAGTTACGGCGTTTCATTCAGCAATTCAACGTGGATACAGAATACAACCCGCTATTACAAAATAAGAGGAGTTAATGATGAGAAGTGTGAATTTTACGAAGAGATAACTGATGCGACAGGAAACTTTACTTCTGCACAATGGACAAATCTGACAGCAAGCAATTATACAGCCGGAGAAATAACTTCAATGATTCAGGCAATAACTTCCGGCTTGATTGAAGACAGCGGAATCTGCAGATTTACAAATTCTGAGCTTGAAGATTATCTGAAAGAGGTTAAGAATAAAACTTTTACTTATTTTACCGACGAGGAAATAGATGATTATGAATGCACAGGGGATTTATATGGGTAGCAAAAACTTTAAAAAAGGTTTTTTCTTCACACTTTCACCTAATTAAACTGAGGTTATTAACATGGCAAAAAAAGAATACGAAGAAGATGAGGAAGAAGAATCTGTTAATGATTCTGACTCTGATGAATTTGAAGACGATGACCTTGTAGAAGAAGAAAAAGACAAGGAAAACTACGACGACGAAGAGTGGTAAATTTTTTTATTCCTATTTCTTTTTTATTTTTTTAAAAATATTTATATAAGTGAAAACCAGATAAATATATGGGGTGGAAATCAATACTTGCATTTGTATCTATTTTTTTTATTTTCATTCTGACATTTTTTTATTTTTTTCCTCTCAGAACAATTAATTTTGGCTCGACGGGCAACGGGAATTTCACTTCTTTTTCCGAGGCTGACGGCGGGATGCAGTTTTATCCGAATATGAGATTTCCTGACACTAATATTACTTACCGAATTTTTAACTGCCCTCTCCAAAAACAAAATGAAATGCAGATAGCTTTTGGGATAATAGAAGATTTAACACCTCTCAGATTTTTTTCTGTCAGCAATAAAGAAGAAATCTCTGTAACGTGTGCTGAGGGGGAAATTCCTACCGGTGATTTGTTTATTGCGGGGGAAGGCGGGCCGACGGAAATAGTTGCTGTAGGAACCTTTGCTGTCATTCTCAGCGGGAAAATTTTGCTGATACACGAATCATCCTGCGAGAAACCAAATGTCGCACTGCACGAACTTCTGCATGTTCTTGGATTTGAACATTCGGCAAATCCAGAAAATATAATGTATAATATTACAAACTGCGCACAGACGATTGGGGACGACGTGGTTGAATTAATCAACGAGGTGTATGCTGTCCCGAGTTACGCTGACTTGGTTTTCAAGAATGTTTCTGCATCAATCGACGGGAGATTCTTGAATGTTGATTTATCTGTGATGAACACCGGGCTTAAACGTTCCGGAGAATTTAAAGTTAAAATTTATGCAGAAGGAGAACTTGTCAAGGAAGTTTCAATGCCGTCTATTGACATCGGATACGGGAGACTTCTCAATCTGAAAAATATATGGGTTCCACAGATTAATGTGAATGAATTAGAAATTATTATAGAATCTAATTTTGAAGAAATAAATATAGAAAACAATAAAATAAAATTACAAGTAAATTAATTAATTATCTAAATCAAGGTCGTCGATAACGTCATCAAATATCTCTTCTGTTTCGTCCGAATCTTCCTCCATTTATTTCCCCCCTCATTTTATTAATTTAGGAAATATCGACGGATTTATAAATATTTCGCTGGAGATTTTATTATGTCAGCGTCGGTAAATTTAGAAAAATGTTGAACAAGAACTTTTAAAAATGCATTCTGATTATTTATTTTAGCCCCTCATAGCATAGTGGTAATGCAACTGGCTGTAGACCGGTTTATCCAAGTTCGATTCTTGGTGGGGGGATTTTTGTAGAATGGATATGTTAAAGAGTTAATTAATTATTTAAAAATAAATTAAATTTAATCAGCAGAATTAATCCTCAATCTTTTTTCCCTGTTCTGCAATGAAGAATGCGTGGTTTGATACTGCTTCGTGAACTTCGCCGTCTTTCTCGTATATTGCAGTTGCGACAGGAAGTGCGAATTTCCCGAGAACTCCGACTTTAGAATATATTATGTATGAAATTATTCTTGATTCTCCTGGCTGCATTTTATCAAAGTGCCATTCTATTCTTCTGTTCTTCTCGTCGACTCTTCTTGGCATTTCTCCTCCGAATTTTTCGTGGAGTTTTACAAGCATAGGAAGTCTTTCTATGATGTTAATTTTCTGCACGTATTTTCTTGCAGTAACTGTCATTGAAACTCTCAGTGCGAATTCTCCGCCTTTTGCGTTTACGAAACTAACTCTTTTCTTCAATGATAAACTTGTTCTTGAAAACTGCTTAGCCAAAATTACAATTGCAACGATAAGCAAAATTGCGAGGAGAGGAAGAAGCCAGTTTGTCCTTACAACTATCTCTAATTTTTCCCCCGGATTTAATGCTCGCTCCCAGGTGTAATAAACACTGAAACCCTGCCTTTCGACAATTTCTGGCTCTGGGCTGAACGACGTGAAAAGTCTTGAAATTATATTTTTCTTTATTACAGTTGAAGAATCAGCGAAGACATTTCCTTCATTTTCCTTGATTATTTTTTTTGTGTAGACAATAAGCCCGTATTCATTCTGAGAACTTGTAACAATATTTTCTTCGGCATATCTTATTGTTCCCTCGACATTTGCCTTTTTGTCATTTGCAATGATTTCTGCTTTTAATGTGTAAAATCCTGCCATCAAATCCTTGAATTTTTCTTTGTCGACATTTACTTCAAAACTTTTTTTCTCGTGCGGGAGAAGAGTGAAACTTTTTTCGAGGTTAAAGAACTGGGAAGAGAATTTTGCGCTTAGTGAATTGAAATTAAAGTTCACGAGATTTTTTACGTAAACCATAACAGTGCTTGAGTTTGGCTTGAATTCCTCGACGCCGATTTCAAAAGCATTATCCAGTTTTACTACGTTCACCATTAGCGGAACTGTCTGTTCTTCTTCACCTGCTCCTTTTATATATAAATCAAACTTGAACCAGCCTTCCTGTCTCATATCGTCTCTTGGGTAGACTCCGACATCAACGTTTTTTGTTTCGCCGCCGCCGATGAGAACTGTTCCTTTTGGCAAGGTTCCTGAACCAAAGAAATTGTAGAACATGAAATAATCGCCGCCGCCTTTATTTGTGATATCCAGCTCAAACATTGCAGGCATTCCGAGCCCGATAATCATCGCAACGTCGTCTGTTGTCTGTTTGACTTCGAGATTTATTGCAGAAACTGAGGGAGAAACAAGAAGTAATGCTATAATCATCACCAAAACTATTTTTCTCATAGCACAAATAAAAAAAACTTATATTTAAATCTTGCTACTATTTTTTGCCTTCCAAATCAAGATACGCTTTTGCCTGTCCGAGAAATTCTTCGCAGTCTCCGTTGACTTTTCCCTGATATTCGTTAACTCTCGACGGTATTACCATCTTTTCATAAACGCCCCTCATGAATTTTTGGAACGCACTTTTCTCGAATTTGCCCTTGTAATCTTTTACTAATGTTCCTTTTATGCTTACTTCGACGCTTCCCTTGTTTGTTTTTACTTTTTTCCCGTCCTGCGTCACTTCAATATTTGTCAATCCAATTACTTTGAACGAAACTTTTGCTTCAAACTTAAAATAATCTGTCATTTCTCTTGTGCCTGTCCATTCTACATCGATATTTTTTGAATCACCGCTTAATTTTTCAGAATATTTATCTTCAGAAACAGCGAGTCCCATTTCTTCTTTCAGCCATTGGTAGCAAAATTTGTAGAAATCAGCGAAATTCACCACGCCGCCGTATTTTATCTTGCTCGAGAATACTTTGTCTTTTTCAGCCATATTCATTAAAAGAAAAAGTTGTTTAAATATTTTTGTAAAATTAGATTGAATCTCTGCAGGATTCGCAGACGAGCATTCCGTTAACCTTGAACAGGATTCCTTCGTGTCCGCACTCTTCACAGATTCCGTCTCTTGTTTTTTCTGTCTTTTTTATTTTTTCCAGTTTTTCAGATTCTCCTTTTATTTTTTCCAGTTCATTCATTTCAGGATAAATGTCCGGCTGAAAATTCAGAATGTCTCTTGTCCGCAAAACACCGACGAGCTTGTTCCCCTGGACTACAGGCAATTTTTCAAATTTCAACCTCTTCATTTTTTCGATTGCCTCGCTGATTGTCGAGTCTGGTTTTATGACTGCAATTTTTTTTGGAGAGATTTCAATTGCTTTTATTTTTGTCAAATCCTGATTTGGTTTTTTTGTCAGAGCCCACAAGATATCTCTCTGGGAGAGAAAACCTATCAGTCTATTATTTTCTGCGATGAGAAGGCTTCTTGTTTTTTTCTGCACCATTTTTTTGGCGCATTCCATCAGGTTTGTTGCAGGAGAAATAGCGACGAAGTCGCGCGACATTATGTCTGAAACCAGTATATTTTTCATAAAATTAAGAGGCTCTTTTGCTTATAAATTTTGCCCGTTGATTTTCATTACAATAATCTTTAAATATCGCGGGGGAGAGAATAAAATATGAAGACTGAAATCTGCCCCTATACTCAAATTTGTCCAATCTACGAAAATTATTCCCGGTTTAGTGCAGATAAAAGATTAGACATAATTAATTACAAATCTCCGTGGAAAATTTATAGCTGTCTTGCTAAAGAGATTTTAGAAGATTGGGCGAAACAGCCAAAGAATAAACCAAAAATGGAAAAGCCAGTAGAATCAACTCCGGAAGGATTGCTCATCAAGAAAATTCCTGATAATGCAATATTAACTTCGCCTTCAGCTCCCTGTTCATATATAACAATGTTAAATTTATTGACAAATTAATAATTATGACAGATAAACCAATGGTTCTGATGCCTGAAGATATCCAGAGAATTATGGGAAAGGATGCTCAGAGAAATAATATTCTTGCTGCGAGAATGGTTGCCGAGATGATTAAGACGACGCTCGGGCCGAAAGGAATGGACAAGATGCTTGTTTCACCGACGGGCGAGATAATTATTACCAACGACGGCGTCACGATTCTTGAAGAAATGCAGATTGAACATCCTGCTGCGAAAATGATGGTTGACATTGCGAGGACGCAGGATTCTGAAGTCGGCGACGGGACTACGACGGTTGTTATGATTGCGGGAAAACTTTTGGAAAATGCAGAGAGACTTTTGGACAAGAAAATTCATCCCACAATAATTGCGAAAGGCTACAAGATTGCTGCTGAAAAATGCCAGGAGATTCTGAATGAAATTGCTCTGAGGATTTCGCCTGATGATGACAATATTCTGAGACAGATTGCGATGACTGCGATGACAGGAAAAAGTGCTGAGGGAAGCAAGGAAAAATTTGCTGATATCGTCGTGAAAGCTGTGAAGCAGATTTACCACGACGGAAAAGTTGACTTGAATGATATTAAAATAGAAAAGTCGAAAGGCGAGGGAATTGCTGATACAGAATTAATTTCAGGAATTGTTCTTGACAAGGAAAAAGTTTCGAGTGAAATGCCGACGAGAATTAATAACGCGAAAATTGTTCTGATTGATTTTCCTCTTGAATTGAAGAATCCGGAAATTGATACTAAGATTTCTATTTCGACGCCGGAACAATTGCAGGGATTTTTGAATCAGGAAGAGAGGACGATTAAAGAGATGATTGGGAAAGTCCGAGAGACGAACGCGAATGTTGTTTTTTGCCAGAAAGGAATTGATGATTTTGCTCAGTATTTATTATCGAAGGCAGGAATTTATGCGTGCAGAAGAGTTGCGAGAAGCGACATGGAAAAATTGGCGAAGGCTACGGGCGGAAAAATTGTCAGCAACCTTGGAGAATTATCTTCTGCTGAATTGGGAAATGCAGAAATTGTCGAGGAGATTAAACACGGAAAAGATTCTTTCACTTACGTCAAGGGCTGCAAAAATCCGAAGGCACTGACAATTTTAATTCACGGCGGGACAGGACATATTATTGATGAAATTGAACGGGCTTTGAGAGACAGTCTTGGTGTTGTTTCGTCGTCGATAAAAACTGGTTTGGTTGTGCCGGGGGGCGGAGCAATTGAAATAGAACTCGCGAGAAGACTGAGAATTTTCGGACAATCTTTGAGCGGAAGAGAACAGCTTGCAATTGAAGAATTTGCATCGGCACTTGAATTTATACCGACGACACTTGCTGAAAATGCAGGGCTTGACCCGATTGATGTTTTGACAGAATTAAAATCAAAGCACGACGCTGGAGATAAGAATGCTGGATTGAATTTGTTCAAGAACAAAATTGAAAATGTTTTGGAAGCGAGAATCATTGAACCTTACAAAATCAAGACGCAGGCAATAAGTTCTGCAACAGAAGTTGCTAATATGATTTTAAGAATTGACGACGTGATTGCATCGTCGGGAAAAGGCAATAAAGGAAAAGGAATGCCTATGAATGAGTTTGATTAACTATTCTAAGAAATCATTAATTCTCTTTTTCTTACACTGATATTCTGTTTCTCCACAACTCAAATTTATCTCTAAATCAAATCCTTTTTTTATTGTTCCATCTTTATCAAATATATCTCTCACTGGCGTTCTAATTTCTCCTTTATGATTTTTATCTCTTATTGTTAAAATAAATTCTGTCTCATACCCTGTATATCCAGGACCACTAATATGTTGATAAATTTTATATGTTCGTGAACCAATTATCTGGCTGAAGTCTAATTTGTCAAACTTAAGATTGGATTCTAATATTTTGTAAATATCTTTATCAAATTCAAAGAGGGTTATGCCCATTTTAGACATCATTTTTATTTTTTTAGTGTCCCAAGAATAATATCTTGCTAAAATACTTGTGTCTAATCTTTTATTGACTTCCTTTCCAAATATCTCTGCAAAATAAGAAAATCTATTCTCTGGCCAGTCTATTCCTACTTTAATAGAATCATAAGGATTTTCCTTAATCCCAGATGCAATTTTAGGACCAAGAAGATTAAAATGACTTTTTGGTAATTTTTTACCTATATATATTAAACTTTTCCCATTATCATACCCGGGGCTATGATAAATTTCCATATAATTGATAATATCAAGACCATACAACTTTACTTGTTTAAGATTCATCTCTCCTAATTTTTCTGTTACATCTTTGATCCATTTATCTACAAAAAACCCATTCTCATTTTTGGGAGGCATACATTTAGTAAAAAAATTATCTAAATTTTCAGAATTATATTCATGAATTATTTTATAAGAATTGACTAACTTTTTTATTTTATCTTTATTTCCAGATAATTCACTTAAAGGAATGATTTGTCCGTATTGTGATTGTTCTTTCATAATCACCCAATAATATTTTTATTTTTAAAATTTCAGTATTATTCCTAGATTAGAATTGCATAGCGAGGACACCAAGGTTTCCTTAACTCGAGCCCCCGCTCATTTAACACTGACCCTACTTTCGCGAAAACTCTCGGCTTAATCTTCCTTTTAGATGTATGCTCTACTATTCTAGTATCGCATAAAGAACACAGCCCGCAATTATGACTGCTGAGACTACATTTTTCCAGTTTAATTTTTCTTTCAGGAATATCCACGCTAACAGGTAAACGAAAATTGGACCGAGCATTATTACCAGCGTCGTTGAAACTACTCCGAGGCTGAGATATCCGAAATAAAGTGCGACTCTGTAAATCACCCAGACTGCTCCTGTGATAAAAATCATTAGTGAAATTTTTTTGTCGAGCGTTTTGAAATTTGGGCGAAATACGACGAGACTTATAATGAAGATAGAAATGCATCTGAAGAAATAAAATGTCATCGGCGAATAGAAATCAAGAATCAGCCTCGATAAAATCAGTTCGAGTGCGAAAAAGAAACTTCCGAGAATTGCGGCGATTATGTATTTATTTATCTGAAGATGGTGCTTTTTTATGTGGGGGAAAATCAGTGCTACCGACGCTATTATTGCGGGAATTATAATTTCCAGATTCTGCTCGTAAAGTCCCTGAGTAAAAAAACTGAAAACGACTGCGAGCAAAATTGTGAATAATGGTTCAAGAATTCTGGCGGGTTCGAGGTTTGTGACTTTTTCCCATTTCAGCGAATAGAAAACAAAAAGATTTGCTGTTATCGACGACGCGATTACTCCTAAGAAGATTAAAATATTTTTTAACTCGAACGCTCCTGCGTCGAGCTTCCAGAAAAAATAAAGAAACGGGAGCGTCGCAAGAGTGATTGCTAAAAAACTTGCTGTCTGATATAATTTAATTCCGATTTTTTTCTTTTTGAGAATTGATTTTTCGAGGACAGTTCCTCCCCCTAATGCCAATGCTCCGAGAACTGGAATATACACCATCTTTTAATTCGGAAGGAGAGGAAGTTTAAAATGGTTTTGAAATGCGCGAGCCTACTCGGTTCCCGCAATCGTTATTAATTATTTATTACCGCTCATGCGCGAGCCGAGAGTCGGACTCGGGCCTCCTCGTTGGCAACGAGAAATTCTACCGCTAAACTACCCGCGCGTAAAATGGTCCTACAAGGAGTCGAACCTTGCCTTCCTCGGTGTAAACGAGGTGTTCTACCGATAGACTATAGGACCCTAATTAATCTAAAAATTAAGCATTTATAAGATTACTGATTATCCAATCTGATTCATGAAAAATTCTACAAACACAAATAAGATGTAGAATAAGATTAGAAGCAAGCCTTCGATTTTGTTTATCGTTTTGTCAGTTTTCATAAAAATCATTGAGCAAATTCCTGCGAGAACCATTGCTCCTCCTGTGATGTAAATATTCATTGGGTTATATTCGAACGGGGAAATCAGCGCGACTATTCCGAGCACGATTGTTGCGTCGGTGATTACTGTCCCGAGTATATCTCCCAATGCAAGTTCATAGCGATTTTTTCTAACTGCTTTAATTGAAAAGACTAATTCCGGGAGACAGGTTCCTAATGCTACAATTGTTATTCCAATTAATACTGACGGGATTTTTGCGCTGGATGCGAAGTCTACTACATACTTTACTGTAAAATATGCACTCACCAAAAGAACACTGAGACTTAATATCAGCAAAAGGAAATTTTTGAGAAACGAACTTTTTTGTGTATGGTTGAATTCTTTTTTGAATCTTGATTTTTCCCTGTAAATTTTAACGAAAAATAATATTCCTGCCAAGAGCAATATTAATCCGTCGATTCTGGAGAACTTTCCGTCGAATCCGAGGATAAGAGGGAATAACAGCAATGCAAGACAGAAAATATTATCTCTTAATATTTTACTTTTTACTTTTATTCCTTTTGAAGAGAACAACGCGACTATACCAAACACCAAAGTCAAATCAGCTACATTTGAACCGAGCAAAGTTCCAAGCCCTAATCCCGGTTCGCCGTTAAGAGCGGAAATAATTGAAATGGTTGCTTCCGGCAGAACTGAGATGATTGCAATGATAAAAAAACTTACAACGAATTCCGGAAATCGCAGGATTTTTGCGAGACGGGAAGAATATTTGATTGAGTAGTTTGCTCCTTTGATTAGAATAACCAAAAACATCAACGACAAAATTAAATTAATTATCAGCATCTTCTTTTAACATCTTAGAAAATAAATTATTTAAGTTTATTGATTAATCTATTCTGCAAGTGCGTTGAGAATTATTTCCGAATCACAAAAATTTGAACTGCAAAGATGCGGATAAGGAGATTCGTCTGAAAAATATTTTTCTATCTCCTTGGTAACCTGTTTTTTTCTATTCTGATTTATCATCTTTTCTATCATATAACTAGTAATTCCGATTCCTACCCAAGAGGCAGCAAAAATCCCAAATCCAATGCCCCCATTTGCTACTAAATTATTATTGCATCCATATACTGATATTCCAATTGCAGATAATAAACCTAACCATGTGGGAATCGTTCCATGAATCACACCAATATTTTTTTGTTTATTTAATAACGCTTCAAACTCCTCTGCTTTTTTTGGGGGAATTGAAACAAATTTGCTTACATCTTCTACAGGAATAGTATTATATTTATTTAAAAAAAGAAAGGTATATTTCTCTTCGGTTTTTTTAGAATATAGATTACTTATCTGTGCATCTTCTAAAAAATCCTGTTTCCTGAGAACTTTTTGAATTTTAGAATCATCTCCCCGATGGTATTTATTGCATGCTTCTTTTACTTCTGATATTAATTTCTTGGAGATTATTCTATGTGTATTTTTATATTCGTAAAGAGAATTTTCTAAATCTTTTTTTGAGAAAGTATCTTTTGAATCAGCTTCAAGCGCGGATTCGATTGTTAGTGCTAAATTTTCTTTGTCTGTCTCGTTTCTTATGAGATAATCTTCTAAGAATCTCTTTAATTCTTTCCTTTCATAATCTGAAACAGGTCTTCCGATTATTCTTTCAAACTCCTGTTCCGGATTAAATTCCAGTTCCATAAGTTTTGCACAGAATAGATATTTAAAAATTTATCGTGGAAGTCAGTAGTAACCTTTATATATATTCTATTTCCTTTTTTTAGCATGAAGGATGAAACTAAAGAATCCGGAGAAAATGACATTCCTGAAATGGAACTCGACAACAAGTATTCTGACAGAAAAGATTTTCAGGAGCATCACGAAGATATAAAGAAAGATATGGACAAGACTAAAAAAGAAATTGAGAAAGTAAAATCTTTTATTCTCAAGAAATATCCTTTCACGCAGGTTGTCAGCATTTTGCCGCCGCAGTCAATAAAGCATTTTATCGACGAGGAAGAGGTTCCAAAGGAAACAGAAAAACACATTCATCTTCTTGTAGTTGTTCCTGAAGAAAACATGAAAGAGTCAGGCAAAATCAAAACAGAAATCGTGAAACAGATTGAAGAGCTGAAACAGAAAATCTGGCTTCATCTTAAATCTCCGAATGAGGTATGGGAATTATGTCTGGACAGCAAGTTTGAACTTGTTACTGCAATCGCGATGTCTTTTCCTTTGCACGATACAGGAGTTTTGGGAGCTTTGAGAGTTGCTGAAATTCACAAATCACTTGTCCTCCAGAAATTTGAGAAATACGTCGTGAGTTATGTTATTGCAGGAAGTTTAGTCAGAGGAGAAGCTGTTCCAACTTCTGACGTCGATGTTTTCATAATTATCAACGATACTGATGTCAAGAGAATGCCGAGACTTGAGTTGAAAGAAAGATTGAGGAGCATAATTTACCAATACGTTGCTGAGGCTTCACAGCTGGCTGGAGTTCAGAACAAACTTTCTCCGCAGGTTTATCTTCTTACTGATTTTTGGGAAAGTGTAAAAGACGCTCATCCTGTTATTTTTACTTTTATCAGAGACGGAATTCCAATTTATGACAGGGGAACTTTCATGCCGTGGAAATCTCTTTTGAGAATGGGGAAACTGAAACCTTCACCTGAAGCGATTGACATGTTCATGAGCATGGGAGACAAAACTGTCAAGAGAGTCAAATCTGCTTTGCTCGACGTTGTTGTCAATGAAATTTTCTGGGGAGTTACAACACCAAGCCAGGCATTGCTTATGCTCTACGGACTTCCGCCACCGACGCCAAAACACGTTGCCAGCGAGATGAAAAGAATTTTTGTTGACAAGGAAAAAATGCTTGAGAAAAAATATATCACTATCATCGAAAAAGTTGTTGGTATCTACAAAGATTATGAGCACGAAAAAATCAAGGAAATTTCAGGAGAGCAAATTGACAAACTTGTTGCAAATGTCGAGGACTTTTTGAAAAGGCTTAAAGAGCTTAGAGAACAAATCGAGAAAAGAGAACAGGAGAAAACTATCGAGCAGATTTACAAGGATGTTTTCACTCTTTTGAAAAGCATGATTGGAAACAAAGCTCAGGATACCATCGTCGAGGAATTCGAAAAACAATTTGTCAAGAAAGCAAAGTTTGCACCTCAGCATCTCAGAATTTTGAAAGATATTATTCACGCAAGAACTGAATTCAAAAAAGGGAAATCAGATATGCATAAAGTTGATGAAGCAAGAAAAAACGCTTCTATTTTAATCAACGATATAATTGAATACAACCAGAGATGCGAGCTGATGAACAAGAAGAAGGAATAATTTTTAAGTTCAAACCATCTATTTCTATTATGAAAAAATATCTGTTTATCGTTGGAAGAAACATTGAACTTTCTGTTGCTGAAATAAAATCTTTTTTTGAACGGGAAAGAATTGGTTTTAGAATAAGTGCGAAAATTAAAAATGGAGTTTTAATTGAGACAGAAAAAGTTTTACCGAGGGGAATTATTGAACAGCTTGGCGGGACAGTTTCAATCGGCGAAGTTTTAACAGAAGGAAACTTTGAAAAAATTTCGAGAGATTTAGACAGAGAAATGCTTTATTCTGTTACAGGAAACAAATTGAATTATGTTGTTTTTAATTTTGGCGGGAAAGATTTTGAGGAAATTGAAAGTTATCTGAAAATACGATTTCGGGAAGAAAGGCTTAAAGCGACAGAGAAAAAACTTACAGGGCGAATTGAACTTCAGAGCGGGAAGCGAGTCTCGAAAGTTTCGTCGAATTTGATTGACGAGCAATATTTTGTTTTTGAAAATTGTTTTGGAAGGATAATTGAGAATTATGATTTTGCATCTGCAGAAAAGCGCGACATGGGAAAACCTGTGAGAAGAAGCGAACTTTCTATCTCCCCCCGATTAGCGAAGATTTTGATAAACTTGTCGCAAGTAAAAAAAGGAGAAACTTTACTGGATCCTTTTTGCGGAATCGGGACAATTTTGCAGGAAGCACTTTTGCAGAACATAAAAGTTATTGGGGTTGACGAAGACAAAACTGCTGTAAATAATGCGAAGACAAATCTCAAATGGTTTAAGTTTAATGAAAGCAATTACAAACTTATCAACGATAATTCTGCGTCGGTTAAAATTCCTAATGCCGACGGGATTGCAACAGAACCTGATTTGGGGGAACTGCAGAAAAAAATTCCTACAACTGAAAAAGCAAAAGAGCTTGTCAGAAAATATGAAAATTTAATGATAAGAGTTTTGAAAAATCTGAAAAAAAATGTCAGAGGAAAAATTGTTTTTACTGCTCCGCTGGTTGAGACAATGAAAGGGAAAATTTCTCCTGACTTTCACAGGATAGCGAATGCAACCGGCTTGAAAATTGTCCTCGGTCCGATTCAGGAATTCAGAGAAAAATCTATTGTCGGAAGAAATATTCTAGTGGTGGAATGAGGAGGAAACTTTTAAAAACTAATTTTCTGATAACTTATTATGACATCTGGAAGAATAATTCAATTCAGACGGGGAAGAAAAACTATCATTGAGAAACATTTTCTTATAGAAGTAGACGGAGTTTCGAGCCGGGAAAAAGCTGAGAAATTAGTCGGAAAAGAAGTTGAATGGAAAAGTCCGGCTGGGAAAAAAATAATCGGCAAGGTTTCAGGTGCTCACGGAAATAAAGGTGTTGTCAGAGCTATTTTTGAAAGAGGACTTCCAGGACAAGCTGTGACAACCAAAGTGGAGATAAAATAAAATGACAGAAAATAGGAAATTTTCAGCACAAATACAAAATCTGGAGGATTTTGCATAATGGCAATGCGAAGAGCTTCGGCGTATTCAAGGATGCGTGTTGTTCCTTACACAAGGCACAGCAAATTGCAGAAAAGGGCTTACGTAAAAGCAGTTCCACCGTCGAAAATTGTCAAATTCTACATGGGCGATATGAAAGGTTATGAATCTGGAAAATACCCTTATGTTTTGACTGTTGCTACTGACCACGCTGTTCAAATCAGACAGAATGCGATTGAAGCATGCAGACAGTTTATTCACAGGAAACTTGGAGAAGAACTTAAAGAATCTTATTATTTTCACATTATTCCTTTTACACATCATATTCAGAGAGAGAACAAAATGCTTACGGGGGCAGGAGCAGACAGAATGCAGAAAGGAATGCAGTTGTCTTTTGGGAAAACTATTGCCAAAGCAGCTATTCTGAAAAAGAACGCGCCTCTTTTCCTTATTGCTCTTCCGACGCCAAAAGCAACTTCTTTTGCAAGACATATAGTCAAGCAGATAAAATCAAAACTTCCCTGCAAGACGAGAATTCTTTTCGAGGATAAGAACCGAGGTTCCTAATACCTCCTATTGCGAAAAGCTAAAGCAATGTGAACAGAAAGAAAAGTCAATAATTATGTTACCTAGATAGTAGTAACAAATAGAAACATTTATAAATATCTTTTTTCTGGAGTTAGTATGGCAAATGAGGAAACTAAACCAAAATATCTTGAAGATTTAACTAGATACAACTATGCAAATGTAGCTCACAGACTTTTGTCTAATAAAGAAGATGCTCCATTCGCAAGAGGTGCTTTGGAAAAATTAGTCGGCGGTTTTGGCGTTGACAAAGATATTCTTGAAGGATTAAAAGCAGGAACTTTCGCTTCTAAGGAAGGTATTCAGACAGCTATCCAAATTTACGCTGGGAAATATGAAAAAGCTTTGGGAAGTTTGAGTATTCCTGAATTTTATGATGTCAGATATGGAAGTTTAAAATCAATTCTTGGCGATGAAGATGCTAACAAAGCAAAAGCTGTTTTTGAAAAATATAAGGACCAAACAGTTGGTTCAATTACAAAAAAATTCAGACAGGCTAATGCAAAACTTGAAGATGATACCGAATTATTTGACGAGAAAGCAAAAGAAGAAGCAGAAAAAACAATGAAGAAATTAGCTCCAATATATCAGTTAATTCAATTACTTGAAAAGAGAAATTATGAGGAATTAAGAAACGGCGCTATGAAAGATACTTACAAGCAGATGATAAATGAGTCTTTGAAGGAGGCTTAAATGTCGAAGATAGTTGCTTTATACTCAACGAGAATGCTGCCTGATGAGTTATACAGAAATTTCAGATTAAAACAGAAAACGATTGTTCCTATTAAAGGAGATTTTTCTCTGATGCCTGCACAAATTAGCACTGCAGAAGAAGTATATATTATGGGAAATAAATTTGATACAGATATTCCTAAAATTGTTAATCATGCTAAAACAACAAATAAACCTTTTAAGATATTTAGCACTGTAAGGGAGATGTGGGAATGGGATTAAAATGGTAAGATTTTGGGATAACACCAGAGATAAAAGCGAGAGAATACTTCGTGAAGTAGTCAAGGGAGTTTCTTTTAAGGAGAGAGAAAAAATGTTAGATGATTATGCAACTAAACTTTTACAGTTAGATAATTATGATAGGAATTGGAATGCGGTTGGAAAATATTTTAAAGATATTCAGGAACCAAAATTGGAAAATTCTGTTTTAGATAATTTTGAAAAGATAAAAAAAATTGAACAACCACAAATAATTTTTGGTTTAATTACTGCGTTACATTCTGATTTACCAAATCAGCCATTACTTTCATAAATTCTCTGGTTCTTTCCTGCCAGGCATCTATTTCAACACCTTTTAGCTCTGTCAGTTCTCCGTGGCTGATTTGCTTGTGAAGCATAAATAAATCTCTGTACCAGATTGCATATTTCATATTCAGCCTTTTTTTATCGACGAAGATTTCTTTCAAATCTGCCGGAATGTGCTCGGGAGACGCCGGTGAAATTCCTGCCGAAATCAGTGCTGCGTGAGACGAATCAACCATTGCCCAGAACAATCCTTCGATGGCATTTAATTCTGCTGCACGGCTTCTGAGAAAATGCGTCGGTGCTCTTTGCAGGCAATTGTAAACTGCTTCTGGTGTTGATTTTATTTTGCCGTTTAATAACAGAAATTTAAGCGGTTCAAAAAATCCTCCGAAGTCAATCATTGACTCGCCGTATCTTAAAACATTTATTACAACAGGGTCTCCTTTCATCAAATCTTCCCACCACGTGCTTAACTTTATCGTATTAATGTGCAAATCTTTCTGATAGGGATTTTTTCTCATAAGTCTGTCAAGCTCTTCACGATACCAGGCAATTAATTCTTCATCCCAGATTATAGCGACGTCGTCGACGATTATTATAATATCTATGTCAGAGCCTGCTGTCATATTCTGCTTTACTGAACTTCCGAACAGCACGACTGATTTTATTATTTTGTTAAATGTCTCGTAAGCTTTTGTCGCAAAGTCCATTGCTATTTCAGACTCCAGTTTCAACTGCAGGGTTGGAAAATCTTTTTTTGCACTCTTAGAAATTGGCTTTTCTTTTGGTTTCTCTTTTTTAGAATTCTTAATCCTCTTTCTCTTTTTCCTGTTTACTTTCGTATAAACAATCTTCTCTTCTTTTTTATGCACCATCTTTATTATATTATAATTTTATATATTTAAAAATATATATTTTACTCCAACCCCATTTGCAGGTTATATAAATGATAATATTTTCCTCTTTTTCTTATTAGCTCTTCATGATTTCCTTCTTCAACAATTTTTCCTTTATCCAAAACAACAATCTTATCGGCATGCTTGACTGTGGAAAATCTGTGAGCTATGATAATTGTTGTTCTTCCTTTGATTAACTTTTTTATTCCTTCATGCACAATCTTTTCTGATTCAGAATCCAGCGCAGAAGTTGGCTCGTCGAGAATTAATATCTTCGGATTTTTTAAAAAAGCCATTGTCAATGCAACTCTCTGTTTCTGTCCCATTGATAATTTTACCCCCCTTTCTCCGACGAGAGTATCATATTTTTTTGGCAGTTTCATTATGAAATCATGCGCTCCGGCAGCTTTTGCAGCTTTCACGACATCTTCATAAGTTGCTTTTGGGTTTGCATATTTTATATTTTTAATCAGAGTATCATTCAGTATGCTCAAGTCCTGCGGGACAACTGCCATTTGTTCTCTTAACCACTGAAGTTTTAATTCTGAAATATTAACCCCATCTAGAGATATATTCCCCCTTGATGGTTTGTAATATCCTAAAATCAATTCGGAGAGGGTTGATTTTCCTACTCCACTTTGACCAACTAAAGCCACGCTTTCTCCGGCATTTATTCTTAAATTAATTCCATCCAAAACAGATTTACTTTTTTTGCTGTATGCAAAGACAACATTAGAAAATTTTATTTCTCCTTTTACTTCTTTAAGAATTTTATTTCCGTGCTTCATTGATTCAGGAGCTAATGCTTTGAATTTAATAATTCGGTTTATTGCAACAGATGCTTTTCTCCATGATTTGTAAAATTCAGTCAATGTGTAGAGTGGGCTGAAAACCAAATTGATATAACCGAAAAACATAATGAATTGGCCGGCAGTGATGCTCCCATTTTTTAGGAAAAAAATTGCGCAGCTTAGGATTACAATAAAACTAAGGCTGTATACTATCCCCTGCCAAAGAGAAACGTTTGTGTATTTTTTCGAGGAATTTGCTAATGCGGGCAGAAGTTTTGCGAAATGATTCAGGATTTTTTTCTTTTCAACTTCTTCCATGGCGAAATTTTTTATCAATAGCGGATTGTTTAACTTGTCATAAACTTTCCCATATTCTTCATTTCCCAACTTCTGAAAATCTTCCTGCGCCTTGACAATTTCTCTTGAAGATTTTATCGTAATAAAAACATAGATAACAAAAGAAAAGATTAAAATCAGGGCAAGCTGCCACTGAACGATAAAGATAATGATGGATGTTCCTATCAAAACAATTATTTGAGGGAATAATCTTGTTATGTTGGTAATCAAACTTTCTATCTGCCATGAACCTCTTGAAATTTTGTTTAATATCTCGCCTGTTTTTTTATTTTTGTGAAATGCTATGGGTAATGTTAAAAAATGCCCATATGCTTTTGCTTCTTCTGCCCATGCAATTTTTGTTCCGATAATTTCTCCGAGATAACTTTCTTTATTTGAAGTATAATTCGATATCAAACTTGCAACTAACCAGATAAACACCAGCGACGAGAGAATTGTAAATGAAGTACTTGGAATTACTGCTAAATCAAATAGTTTTCCATAGATAAACGGAACTGCAATTGCTAAAAGAGAACCTACAGTTGCAATTATTGAAATTTTAATTACTTCCCTTTTGTGCTCTTTTAAAATTCTTAAAATAAATTTGTTTATAGGACTCATCTTATTCCATTGGTTTCCCTGACATTCTGCTCCCTTCTGCTCCTGGCTTTTGCCCGCCAAGCTCCGACGGCAATCTTGAAAATCCTGCGCCGAAAGTTTCATAATGTGTCTGCGGAAGCATAAGCCCGTAGCCGCCGAAATAATTTTGCTGGAATGCTGAATTCTGATTCCAATAAGGAGCCATTTCCATTCCGTAAATCGGAGAGCCGAAAGCTTCAAGAGTTTCTCTGAAAGGCGGGGCTTTGAAATGTTCCCACCACTGCGCAGCCTCGATAATTTTCCTCGCGTCAAATCCCTGCTTGCCGAGTTTTTCAAAAATTTCTTTTACAGGAACATTCCCCATTCCCATCGGAAGTTCTGTATGCTCGAAGCCAAAATTATCTGACAAGTGAACGTGCTTTACAAACGGCGCGACTTTTTCTGTCTCCTTTATGATATCTTCTTTTTCAGCGCCGTATTTTCTGAGCATGTTAATATGCCCGACGTCCCAGGTAACTCCAAGAAGTTTATTCGCTGCTTGTTTTGCCTGTGTTTCACTGATACCTTCCTTGACAGCTTTTTCAACAAATTTTTTTCTTGCTCCCTCGACGATTTCTTTCAGTTCTTCTCCTGTACTGAAGATTACTCCTGCAGGCGGATTCTCGATGCTGATTATCGGAGATTTGTCCTTGAACTCTTTGTAAGATTTGAACGCGATATTAGAAAAAGTTTCAACAGTTTTCTGTTTTGAAAATTCATTTAAGTCCTCGTAGATTTTCGGATGAACATCTTTCAGAGTTTCAACTCCCCTCTCGATAATTTCTCTCATCAATATCATACTTCCCTCTGCCTTAGGATTGTCTCTTATTTTCTGTGCCTTGATTTCTATTTCTTCTTTAAATTTTTTCAGTTTTTCTTTTTCTTCTTCATTTGAACTTTGCCATGCAGTATCGAAAAGCTGTTTCATACTGTTGTAAGAACTATTCATGAAAGATGTTCCTCTGTTGTATAAATATCTCATTTGCTCTTCTTCTTTTGAAGATTCTTTCCCTGCTTTTTTTTCTGCATCTGACAGAACTTTCGTGAACATTGAATTGTCGAGAGATTCTTTTCCCATGTCTGCGTGATATCTTAACTGTTCCAGATTTTCTATCCACTGCTCTTCGTTTATTTTTGCAACTTCTATTTTGATGTCTCTCTTCTCTTCTTCGCCGGGGAAAAATCTTTTCTTTAGCGGAACTTTATGAATCGAGCCCGTGTTTGTGTTTATCACCATTCCCTCTTCCATCTCTTTTCCTTCTGGCATTACTTTTCCAGGAATTCCTACTGCTGATGAATGGAAAGTTATTGGTATGTTTCCGTCGGGATTTATTATATGTCCTCTCTGAACTGCAGAGAACATTTGCTTTTCTGCTGCCTCGCGATTTGTTTCGGAGAATCCGTGTTCGCTTAAACCCGAAGGTTCTGCAATCGGGCCGTGCATTGAAATATCGACGCCAGTAAGTTTGCTTAAACGGTTTAATTCTTTTAACTGCTGGTTTGGAATTGCTTCAAAAACTGCTGGTGAGACTCCTGCAACCTCGATGTGCTTTGCTCCTGTTGAAAGTTTTGAAGAAACATCCTGAAGAACATTCGCTGTTCTCGGGTCTGTTGTCAGTCCGAAAGTCGCCGGGTTAATTCTGTATCCTGTGAAGATATCACCGTAGTGAGGTTTTAACGACGAGTATCCCCCCTGGTAAATATCTTTAATGTTATAATTAACCATCGTATTACTAATCAGAAATAATTTATTAATCTATCGAAGAAAATTAAGTATAACTCGACATTCCGTGAGCGCCTTTGTAAACATCAAACAAACTGAATGCTTTGTCTTTAGCAGCTTCTGCTGCGAGTTTTCTGAAATAATTTTCTTCAATCCAGCTGTCAGGAGCGACTACAATTTCTTTCGGTTTTCCGTCGCTCTTTTCTTCTTTTTTCTTTTCTGGTTTTTCATACATTCCTAATAATGCAAAAATAGGATTTGATTCATCTTTCGGTTTTTCTTTTTCTTCTGATTTCTCCTCGAGGAAAGAATTAATTTCTTCTTCCAGCTGTCCGAGGCTTGCAGTTGTTGTTCCTTCAATTAAACTGAACACGTCGCTGATTTCTGATTTTTTCATCTGCTCTTCGAATTTTTTCAATTCGTCGTCGTTGAGAACATAAGATTTGAAAGTTACTTCTGCTCTTCCGCCGAATGCAAAATGCGCCTGCTGCGAGACTCTCTGAGGAATTCCTCTGAATGAAAAATCTACGAGAATGCAGGAATAATAATTTCTTTTAATTCCCTTGAGGAATTTTTCTTTTGCAAAATCTGCGGGCAGGTTTCCTTTCAGCGCCTCGTCGGCAATGTCAAATTTGTTTTTTCCGAGAAGAGTCAGTTCCAACATAATTGTATTAAATGTTTTCACCAGCGCTGGTTCTCTCCCGCTTTCTTTTGACTCCAAATCCGTTGCTGCTTTTAGGTAAGGTTTAACCCAGCGGGAATAAAGTTTCAAACTGTTCACCTGACTTCGCAAATAAGTTTTTTCAAGTTCGTATCTTTTTTTCAGTTCTTTCTCTGATTCAGAAAGCCAGATATTAAATTCCTGAACTCTTGGTTTCAGAATTCTTTTTACTCTGTCGTTCAAATCCATTTTATCGACGTCTTTTTCATTTTGTGCAATCAGGAAAGCGTCGAGGAGAGTCTGGAATCCTGCCTGTCCAAGAGCCATTGCTTTAATGCTGGAGTTTCCTTTTGCGATATCAACTTTGTCCATCCAGATTTGCTTCAGCGACATAACTGCAGCGTCTTTCTCTTCGGATTTTTTTGATTTCAATCCATCGTATGAAAGCAATCTCATTTTGAATTCTTTCAAATCATAAATTATATTCAGCACGCTTCTGAGGACAACATTCACATCACCCATCATTTTTGTTGCCTGCTGCTGCATTATCGTTGCTCTCTGCCCAAGTTCTGCGAAATGTCCTGATCCCGGAGTTGAAGAAAAGTTATCGACGAGCTTTTCAGGTTTCAAACCAAAATCATTCATTAAATCGAGAATGAAAAAATAAATCGGCTCGAGAGTTTCTGAGGAAGAATCGTAGACGAGCAGGTGAGTTGATTCGGGGCCTTTCTTTTTTTTGTGATAAGGAGAAATCTCTTCTATAATTTGTGAAATTGATTTTACCTCTGCCATCTTTAAAACAAGCAAATTCTGTTAAAAAATGTTTCCATCGCATAATTTAAAAATAACTAACTCCTGTATTTTTTATGGGGTTATTTGGAAAGAAAAAAGATAAGTTCGTTGATTTAAGTTCGAATTATAATTCTGCGAAAAAATTTGCCCAGACACGAGGTTCTGCAAGGAACAGCAATTCTGATAGTTCGGGAAATTCTGACGTGAATTTTTTGGGCGACATGGCAAACAGCAGTTCGTCTATGTCAACTTCTGACAACATCTCGTGGGATAATGAATCCTCGTCGTCTTCTGAAACTGTCGGCGGGTATTCTGAAAAAAAACAGAAACTTGCAAAGAGACTTTTAAACATGACAGACAAGATTGAGGATTTATCAAACCAGATTTATCATCTGAAGCAGAGAATTGAACTATTAGAGAAGAAGATGAAGATTAATTTTGATTAGCTAATCTCTTCTAAAGGAATATCTTTCCACCGTGCGAAAAAACCCTTTCTTTTTTCATATGCTTTTGCATAAATATTCTCTTTCCCTCTGTCGTCGGTAACAACCGAATGTATCTCAATTTTTTTCGGAGGGTTATCATTTAATACTATACTTAGATTATAATCAGAATATTCCCTGTATTCTGTAAGTTGTTCTAGAAACTTCCCTGTCTGAATTTCATTAACTCCTTCTTTGATATATTCGACTTCTCCATTTACAGAAATATATCTTTCTGCTTCTCCCAACACCAATGCTAATTTCCTTAATCCTTTTTCTTCAACACAATCTAATATCCGCCCCACCTTGGGAATTAACTCAGCAAGATATTCGACACCATTTATCTTGAAATTTTTTTCTTTTCTTAAGTAATTTTTCATTAGATTTACTCATTTAATTTGTTTAAAAAATTTGTGTAGGTTACCTATGATAACTTTTATTAATGAGTTTGATTTATTTCTTTTATGCTACACATTGAAAAAAAGACGCGGGCTTATGCTCTGAAAAATGCGATTGCCCACGACGGAACCGCCATGCAGGGGCCTGTGATTTCTTCGTTGTTTAACGAAGGACTGAAAAAAAGCGATGTCGGGAAACATGCAAAAAAGATTTCTGAAATAATTCTTGAGGTTAATGCTTTGGGGCTGGAGAAACAGAAAAAAGAATTTGAGAAACTTGAAAAAGAAGTTCATGAGAGGCCTGCGAGAGAAGGGCTTGCAGAATTGCCTGATGTCCCAAAATCGGGCGTTGTCATGAGATTTGCTCCGTCGCCGTCAGGGCCTTTTCACATTGCTCATGCGATTGTATTTTCATTAAATTATTTGTATGTAAAAAAATACGGCGGGAAATTGTATCTGAGAATAGAAGACACGAATCCTGAGAATATTTATCCGAAGGCGTATAAAATGCTTGGTGAAGAAGCGAAGTGGCTGTCTGACGGGAAAGCTGAAGTTGTTGTTCAATCTGACAGAATGCCTTTGTATTATGAATATGCTGAGAAATTAATCAACAAGAGTTCTGCTTATGTCTGCACTTGCTCTTCTGAAGATTTCAAGAAATTTGCCGACGGGAAAAAGAATTGCCCGTGCAGGAAATTAAGCGCGAAGGAAAATATTGAGAGATGGAAAAAAATGCTGGACAATAAATTTGGGTTTGGTGGGGGCGAGGCGGTTTTGAGATTTAAGTCTGACATGAAACACAAAAATCCTGCGATGAGAGATTTTCCTCTCGCGAGAATTAATCTTACAAAACATCCGAGACAGGGAAATAAATATCGTGTCTGGCCGCTGATGAATCTTGCTGTTGCAACTGATGACATTGAAATGAAAATGACACATATAATCCGCGGGAAAGATCACAGAGACAATGCAGAAAGGCAGAGCATGATTTTCAAAGTTCTCAACAAGAAATTTCCATGGACTGCTTTTTTGGGGAGAATTAATTTCAAGGATATGGAATTATCGTCGACGCAGATGAGAAAAGATATTGAAGCGAAAAAATTCAGCGGGTGGGACGACAAAAGACTCCCGACAATTGCTTCGCTGAAAAAACAGAAATATTTTCCAGAAGCATTCTGGAAACTTGCAGAGCAAATGGGACTTGCTGAGAACGACAAAGTCATGAGCAGAGAAGAATTTTTTCAACTTCTTAATACTTTTAATAAATAGAGATTGTATATGCTGTTATGAAAAAAGAGGGATTTAATAACAAAACCATTTTAATTTTTCTTGTCATAATTGGAATTATCTTTATCTCATCTGAAATAAAAGCAGATAATTTCGCTTATACTAATGGAAGTTATATTTATTCTGGAACAGCAAGGCAATTTTATGCAGGAATTAATTACATCACCAATCTTGTATGGACTAATTCACATTACGGAATTCCTGATGAGGAGGATATTCAAAGAATTAAAAATTATAATTTTAACGCAATAAGATTACCCCTTTCAACGTATCAATTAAAACAAGGTGGTATATGGAACAGTACAACAATTGGATGGCTAAACAATACGATTAACTGGAGCAAATCAAGGAATATTTCAGTTTTATTAGATTTGCATTCAGATAATTCAAATATTAATTTTCTTTTTGGCGGACTAATAGAACGCAACCAGACTCAGTGGGATGAACTTGCCTCTTTTTGGAGTTATCTATCTTATCTCTATAAAAATGAAACAACTATTATTGGATACGATTTAATTAATGAACCTTATTTCTATAAACCTTTTAGAAGTGATGTAAATAGAACTGCAATATCTAATCTTTGGATACAATGGGTTAATGAAACTTATGAAAATGATTTTGATAAACTAAATAAATCCTGGAATGGTGTTGCTACATTTACAACATTTGACAACGCTACAAATTATGAAAATACCACCGATGGATTATTAATGTACTGGCAAATGGATAATAATTCTGTGGTTGAAGACAGTTACATTTATGATTGGACCGGCAATAACAATAACGGGACAATTACTTCTGCAATATTTAACGCAAGCGGGAAAATAAAAGGGGTTTTTGATTTTTACGGAACACAACAGATAGCCTCTCCAATTGGTCTTAATAATTATTCATTAACTCAGTTCTCGATGGTATTTTGGCTGAAGTGTATCTATGATCAGCCTCTTGGTCCGAAGATATTTATGGCTTACAGAAATTCAACTAATTATGCAGGAGCATATGTTTATCTTTATCCTGCAAATGGCGGAGATAGTTATATTTATACTTTATTTTTGAATTCAAGCGGAAGTTCACCTCTGGGATTAATAAACTCTGTAAAGTCTTCTTCTCCTGTCTGCGATGATGAATGGAAACATATTGTTTACCAATATAATGGCACACAAGCACAGCTTTATCTTGATGGAAAATTAGATGATTCTTATGATATAACTTCGGATATAACAAATATAACTAAATTTCAAATCAGTTACAATTCTGCATTTTCAAATTTTAACGGAAGTCTGGATGAAGTCATGTTTTTCAACCGAAGTCTGAATTTTTCAGAAATATGGGCAATGTCACAAAGACATAAAAAATACGGAGATTTGGAAAACTTTTCAACAATTAAAATTCCTTCTGTATTTTTGGGATATGATAATGATGAAAGACATCATACTTCTCCAAATATTTTCCAAAATCCTTCTTTTGAATCGTGGGCAGATAATAAACCTGCAAGCTGGACAAATTATACTCCTGTGGAAAAATATACCGAGGCAACAGATGGAAGTTATTCTGTAAAAATTAACAGAACAGATGCATCAAGTATAATGTACCAAATATTTCAATTCACTACTGAGCCCAATTGGAGCAAAGATTTACTGATAAGCTTTGATGCAAAAGTTTTATCTTCCGGACAAAATGATTGCTATCTCAGAATAGCCTGTTCAGACAGTTATGAATATAATGAATTAATGGAAAAAGATTTTGATTTTTCAAATACTTCCTGGAATTCTTATTTAACCGAATGGGAAATTGACCCGAGATTTGATTCCTGTCAATTCGAGTTTTACAGCTCAGGAACCTGCGCTGCTTTAATTGATAATATTAATGTTTCAATAGAACAGCATAATAATCGTCTGACTGATTTTTATAAATTTCTCGAATACAGATATAAACTTTTTATCGAATACTTGATTACAGAAATTAGAAAAAATGATACTAATCATATGATTTTTTTTGATAGTCTTGGAACATCAAATGGATTTCATACTTCTGTTATCCCTATGGATTTTGCATTACCGAATGATAGTATCTCCAATAAATTAGGTTATTCTCCCCATCATTATTATGACCCTGCCAATTATGTTGAAGGGTGGGGATATTTAATGGAATCATATAAAACAATGAATATTCCCTGGATTACCGCAGAAACAGGATATCTGAATGATTATTTCTGGAGAGAAATGATAATCAAGACAAGCAAGTACAGAGGTTCTGGTTATTTTCATTGGGGGCAAATTGGAAATGTAAGTGCTTTTGGTTATGGGGCTACCACTGAAGGCGAGGCTTATTATTGCAATAATATAAGTTCTATTCAATGTTCCAGCATGGTAAGTGGAATCGTCGAGAATAACTTATCAATAACCCCGAAAGGCATTCAGTACAAAAATTTTCTAAACAAATTTTTTAGCAATCAGCATGACACGGATGATGATATACTCTTTGTATATGGCGATGGAAGTTATAATTTCAGGGATGCTCATCTTCTGAATAATCCATTCAGGGGGGAATTGGATAAATATGATAAAAGTTATAATATGATAAGCGCAGACAATTTAGTTTATAACACTTCTTTCGAAAATAATAATTATCTGAATGTTTCTTATTATAATCACACAAGTTCTGATCAGACAAAAATAAACTGGACAAGTTTTGACAAGATTCTTGTTGTACAGAATTCTTACAGAGGTTCTGCGAGATTGGGGTATCTATTGGAAGATATGATGAAGGCAGATAAAAGAGTTGCATTTATTGGAACGCCTTATGTTATCCAATATCCCTATTATGATTTCAGGCAAGATGGATATCTTGGAAATGGCAAGGGGGAAGAAAATACAAATTATAGTTTTACATACTGGTTTAATTCAACTGTAATTCCAAACAGCACTGATTCGAGAATATTTAATCTTACAGCAGAAGTTGATTTCTATGACATTAAAGCAGGACAGAGGTATACATTTATTTCAGATTCCGGATATCTCATGAATGTTTCATTACCTGAAGGAGCTTCGTGGATTTTTAAGAATTGTTCATGGAATAAATCAAATCAATTATATCTTTGTGGTGTTCCCCAATTTGCAGGAGGGACTTATGAAGAAGCATTAATTGGCGATACAATTAATATAACACAGAGCATTTTGAAATGGCTATATCAAGATGATTCTCTCGAAATAAAATCTTATCCTTATAATATGACTTATCTTCCAATGAATACTTCTGATAACAAGAAATCTTATGCAATAATTGAAAAAAGAAATTCAAGCCTGATTTATAATTTAACTTTTCCATATAATACAAAAGTTTGGAATTTCATAAATAAAACAATTGAATGTGAAAATTGTAACTCTTTAAATTTATCTTTTAATCGCTATGAAATGAAAATGTTTTTCATAAATATTTCCAATATTTCTCTGACAGAAGGAAATATCGCTGAAGTAAGGGATGATTCAAATAATATAGTCGACGATAATGTAGAAGTCTGGTTTACTGGCATGTCAGATAATTCCACAAAACATATCGACAGTAATTTAACTTCGGCTATCAACTTAACTGCAAACTTTTACGTCGATAGCTGTTCTATTTCTTCAATATATTATGTCTCTGAAACAGGAACATATTCCAAAACTTATGGTTCTTCTGAATGGAACTGTTCGGGGAATATGGTAACATTAAATATAACAGGAATAGAACCTGCGACAGGAAGCAATATGATTTATATAACTTATAAAACATCACCGGCTGAAGAAGATATAGAAACAACAACCGGAAATCCACGGCCGAAAAATATTACAATTAATAATGGTTCAATTTCTCCGGAGAAAGATTATGTTTACAAAGTTCATAAATTTGATAAAATCTTTTTCATTCTTAACAATGTTACGTATACTATTACCATAACTCAAATAGGAAATGGTTTTATTGATTTGGAGATAGAACCTTCCTCAATTGATTTGGCTTTACAAATTAATGAATCAAGAGATATTGATTTAAATGGAGATAAACCGGATGATATTTCAATAACATTAATTGATATAAAATCTGGAACAGCAAAAATTTCCATAAAATTATTGGAAAATAAAGAACTTCCGTACTCTGAAAAACCAGAAGAAAAACTCATCAGCACCGAAGATAAAATAGTGTTTATTCTTGGATTTTTAATAATATTAATCCTTATTATAATCATTTTACTGAAAATTAAGGTTCATTCTGATAAATAGAAATGTTTTTAAAATTGTCCGGGCTTAATTTGGAATGAAAGGAAATGACATTTCCTCTCTAACATATTTGAAAGGAGGTTTACATATGAGAAATAAATTTTTTAGAGACCAAAAGGGATTATCGACAATCGTTGTTACTCTTATCATAATTCTATTGTCTTTAGTTTCAATAGGAATTGTATGGGTAGTTGTCAATAATCTTGTTAAAGGCGGTACTTCTGGAGTTGAGATTGGTTCAAAATGTTTGGAAGTTGATGTAGCAGCTACAAAGACAAACTGCAGTGCAGTTGCAACTGAAATGTATTGTGCTGTAACTTTATCAAGAACCGGAACAGGAAGTGATGCAATTGGCGGAGTCAAGTTAGTTTTCAAGAATGAAACTAGCGGAGTCAGCGGGGCTTCAATAGTAGATGTCCCAGGAGATATTCCACAATTAGTAACTCAAACTACAGCAAGTTTGGATACAGGTTTAACAACCACACAGGGAGTAAACAAAGTTGAAGTCACAGTTTACTTTGATGATGCTGATGGTAATGAACAACTTTGTCCAAGAACAAGTCCCTATAGCTTTTAATCAAAACTTTTTTATTTTTATTTATCTTTTTTGATTAAATAAACTTCATCATTCTTCCTGACTTTTGGAAGTTTGATTCCTATTTCTTGTCCTTTTTTTCCTTTTACTTCAGATTTTCTGTTAATCTCGATAGAATCAATTTCTGATTTCACGATTCCTGTTGTATCTCCGATGATTACTATTTTATCGCCGATGTTTAATCCAGAAACAAGCTTGACTGCTGCGACGCCGACATTATCAAAATAGTGTGTTACTTTTCCGACAAAATGTTTTTTCTCTGCTGAGGCATTATTTTCTGTCTTTGCAAAATCATCCGCGGTTGGCGTTTTCAAATAAAATCCTGATGAATATCCTTTATTGTAAATTTTTTTTAACTCTTCCATCCCTTCGGCGATTTCCTTTTTGCTTAATTTTTTATCGAGAGCTTTTCTGTAAACTCTTACGACAGCGTCGACATATCTTGCATCCCGGTTTCGTCCTTCGATTTTGAAAGATTTTATTCCTGCCTTTTTCATTTTTTCAATGAAGGGTAAGGTGCACAAATCTTTTGCAGAGAAAATTCTTGAGTTTTCAACTTTCAATTCATTTCCTTCGTCGTCTTTTACTGTATAACTTCTTCTGCAGGGATGCAAACATTCCCCGCGATTTGCTGATTTGTTAAACAAAAATTGCGAAGTGAAACATCTTCCTGAAACAGCGACGCACATTGCTCCGTGACAGAAAGTTTCTATGTCAATTATTTTTGAGATTTCTTTTATCTGCTTTAGATTTAATTCTCTCGCCAAGATTATTCTTTTCGCTCCAATTTGCTTGAAGAATTTTGCTGATTCGATATTTGAGACAGAAGCCTGAGTTGAGACGAAAAAAGGAATTTGATATTTTCTGCATAAACTGATTACGGCAAAATCCCAGCAGATTATTGCATCAACTTTTCCTTTAACTTTTTGGATTATCTTTTCAATTTTTTTTAACTCGCTGTTGTAAATTATTGTGTTTAATGTTAAATATCTCTTAACATTCTTTGACTTAGACATTTTTTCGATTTCGTCCAAATCTTCTATCATGAAATTTCCTGCCTTTGCTCTCATTGAGAATTCTTTCAGCCCGAAATAAACAGCGTCGGCTCCTGCATTGACGGCTGCTGCTAACATTGAGAAATCTCCTGCTGGTGCGAGAAGTTCATATTTTTCCATTTAAATTTCTGTTAAAATAAGTTTAAAAAGTCTTTTTATTTGAAACTTTTATGACAGCTAGAATTAGGACTTGTCGGCATCATTAGGAAGCTAGATTTTCTTAGTGATAACTCTTTCAATAAGTTTTTTATACCATTTCTGTTTCAATTTATTAACTATAATGGCGATTGTAGTTCAGTGGCAGAACGTGCGACTGTGGCTCGCATAACGGGAGTTCGATTCTCCCCATTCGCCCTGCAAAAAGAGGAAAAATGAACATATTATTTATCTGCAAATACAATGCTTTCAGAAGCAGAATTGCTGAAGAATATTTTAGGAAAATAAATAGAAATCCGTCGGTAAAAATAATTAGCCGTGGGTTGATTATGGGCGGGGTTCCTGACAAAGAACAGATTCAAATTTCTAAGCAAATTCTGGGAATAAAAATTAACAAAAGAAAAGCTCTTCCTGTTACAAAATCCGAACTGAAAGAAGCAGATTTAATCGTCGTCGTTGCTAATGATATTCCAAGAATAATTTTTGACTATAACGGAAACATTCTCCAAAAGAAAGTGAGAATCTGGAAAATAAAAGATGAGCAAAACCGAAACAAAAACAATATTAAGACGATAGTGCTTTTGATTAAAGATAAAGTCGAGAGATTAAATAAAGAATTGGAGAAAAGAAAATGAATACAGAAATTGTCAAGGGATTCAGGGATTACACCGGCGAAGATGCTGAGAAAAAATCTGAGATAAAGAAAATTTTAGTCGAGACTTTTGAGAAGTACGGATTTGAACCTGCTGAAACGCCGATAATTGAAAATGAAGAGTTTGTCCGGGGGGAAAATAAAGAAGATGAAGCTGTCAGTGATATTTACAAATTGAAAGATAAGGGGAACAGAAATCTTGCGCTTAGGTATGAGTTTACTTTCCAGCTGAAAAGAATTGCGAAGAATAAGAAACTCCCTTACAAGCGATATGAGATTGGAGAAGTTTTCAGAGACGAGCCAGTAAGTTCAAATCGGTTCAGACAATTTACTCAGTGCGATGTTGATATCGTCGGGAGTTCTGTAAAAGAAGAAGCGGAAATTCTCTCTTTAGCTAATGAGGTTATGAAAAAAATTGGAGTAAAACCAAGTATCTTAATTAATAACAGAAATCTGCTTAATGAAATTCTTGAATCTGAAGGAATAAAAGCAAAAGAGCAGGTTTTGAGAGAGATTGATAAATTTGGCAAACTTCCTGAAAAAGAAATTTTGGAAAACCTGAAAAAATACAAGGCAGAGAAAATTTTGTCTTTGCTGAAAAAAGGAGAAAGCTATTTTTCTAAATTTGAATCATATAAAAGAATTTTAGAACTAATGAAATACTGCAATTATTACGGAGTGAAAGTTTTGTTTTCTCCGACGATAATAAGAGGTTTGAGCTATTACAATGGAAGTGTTTTTGAAATTAAAACTGACAAAATAAAAGAAACAATCTGTGCCGGGGGAAGTTATATGATTAACGGAATTCAGGCGTCAGGGATTTCATTTGGGCTTGACAGACTTGTGCAATTAGCAAAATTGGAAATTGAAAAAGAAAAATATTTGGTTATTTCCCTCGACAAAGATAAAGATGCAGTTAATATTGTAAAAAGATTAAGAGAGAAAAATAAAATTGCCGAGATTTATTACGGTAAACCGACGAAAGCTCTGGAATATGCAAACTCTTACAAAATAAATAAAGTAATCTTCGTAGGAGAAAAAGAAGTCAAGGCGAAAAAGTTTAAGATTAAGGATATGACGAGCGGGAAAGAAAAATCTATCGATTTGTCAACGAAGTTTTAAGAAAAAACTTCGGAAGAGAGTTTGCTGAAAATATGATAACATTAAATAATCCAATTGCAGATTTTTACAAGCAGGCAGAATTAGAAGGAAGAATAATAAAACTTCCACAAGGAGATGTTGAAAGATGCGCTGGCAGAATTAATGCTGAGATGGAAAGATTTGACAGAGAATGGAAATATAAATGTGCAAAATCAATTGAAGAATTAATGCATTCTTATGTTTCTAATTCACCTTAATTTCCCGACGGAAAGAATTTTCTCCTTCTTTGGAATCTTTGAATGATTTAACTTTCAGTTCTTTTTTGAATAATGGACAATTAAGCACGAATGTTTCAAACTCTCCGCCTTCGCCTGCTGCGTGGATTTGATATTTTTCTTTTAATTGCATGACTTCTTCTATAAATTTCTCGTCGATAATTCTACCAAGCCAGGATTTGTCCAAAGGAAAAGCAAACACACCAACGATTACGATTTTAAATTTAGCATCGATTAATTCTTTCAAATATGGAATTTCTTCTTTATGCCAGATTGGGTTAAGACATTTTATATTTAGTTTGTCGCAGATTGCCTGAATCCTGCTTGCCTGATAATCTGAATGAAGTGCTCCTGTAACTAATGTGTCAAAATCGTATTTCCTTTTTGCTTTTTTTATTGCTTTTTCCAAATCAACAAGTTCTGATTCTTTTTCTCCTTTTGTCTTGCTGAGGATAATCGGAAGATTCATTATTTTTGCCTGCTTTTTGACTTGTTTTATCGACGGAGTGTGAAACATATAACTTGCTTTGTTCTTCGAGAAAATTGAAATCAGGCAACTCAATTCAAATCCTTTTTCTTTTGCAAGGTAAGCTGCATAAGTTGAATCTTTCCCGCCAGAAAATAAAACTGCTGCTTTCATTCTTCTTCCTCGTCTTCTTCATTTATTTCTTCGTCTTTAAAATTCTCAGGATTCTTGTCGTATTCTTCAAGTTCTTTTCTCAAATCTTCGAAAGGGTCGGGATTATTTTTCAAAAAAGTTTCTCTGAGCCAAATATGAACCTCATCGAATGGATTTTTTTGTTCGAGCCAGATTTTTTTCTGGTCTTCAAGGTAAAGTAATGGAAGAAAAGAGATAATTTTCTCGTCTTTATTGATAAGAAATTCAGTGAATGAAACTTTATTTTCTTTTTTCTGGCTGAACCAATCGGTGAGATTTCTGTATATCTCAGTGATTTTGTCTTTTATGCTGAACTTTCTTTTTGGAAGCGAGAATGAACTTTCTCTGAGGGTATTTTTGGAGACGATTTCTTTTTTTATTCTCCTGTTTTCTGTAACTATCGCTTTATTCAGTGATTCCATAAGTTCTTTCAGTGTAACTTTTTTGAATCTTGGCATCGGGCTTCGTGGAATTAATTCCGGAATCTCGTCGTCTAATTCTATTCTTTCAAATGCAGTTTTATTCGGTTCTTTTTTTCCAAAGAGAATTTCATCAATACTTTTTATGTATCTATTAAGAAGAATTTCTGATTTTATTCTCAGAAGCAGAGAAGCAGCGAGGAGAACTTTGCTTGAGACAAAAAAATCTGCCTCTTCTATTTCTCTTATTTTTTCGAGATATTTGTCAGAGAGAACAATTATATTGATGTCCCACGGATTTAGCTGTTCTGTATTAATCAAATCGTAAATAATTTCCTGCCATCCTATTTCTCTATTGAACAATAAATCGTGAATCTGTTCTTGCTGGACAGAATTTTTTCCTTTTTCTTCAGTCTCCATAGAATAAATAAACTATTTTATTTTATAATTGTTCTGCTTGCACCCCACACATTGCTTCGGTAGTACCTAATAATCTATTTTAGTAGTGCCTAAAAGATAGTCTTTCTGAAAAAATTATTTACTACTTTATTGTTTACAACGCTTGTCATTTTTTAAGGGTAACATTATAGAAAAGTTTATATACTGGGTTTCTTTAGTTTTTTTATCACCTCTTTTTCCCCAGGAGAGGCTTCAAGTTATCTTTTTGATCAGCTTGAAGAACCTCCTAGGGTTTGTAACTAATAATTATTGGGATTATCTCATCTAAAATTGAGCACGAATTTTAATTATTATTTCAAGAATTATTTCTTGGTCTCTAACGGAGAAAAAATATACTTGAGGATTGCACCAATTGTACCAATAATCTTCTCTCCCAGACTATTATAATCATGCCATGTATAATACATGTCCCTCGTGAATCTTTCTTCTTTTGTTGAATATTCCTCTGGATATTTAACAGAATCAATGGAATATTCTTTCTCTAAAGTTTTTTCCATTCTTGAACGATATCTGCTTTTAATTTCACTTTCAGAAGAAAATTCCGAGCCATACAAATCTTTCAACATAGTTGATAGTTTTTCTTTTTGCTTAGATATTAATGAAGCAATTTCCTCTATTTTTGGCATTTCTTTTGCTTTCTTTTTCACAAAATTACCAATAATGGGAATATTCTCTTTTACATGTATTATTTGATATGTTTTGGAAGAAGCCAAATTTAGTATATAATCAAGATCTCTTATGCTGACATTTAATTTTTCATAAAATTCTTTTTGCTTGTCTTTGTCAGAGAATTCTAAAAGTTTTCTTAGTTTTATACCAAGCATCCCAGAAGGATTTTCATTAAATAATTTCTGTTTCTCTTTAACCAATTCCTCAAAATAAGAATTAACATCTTCAGTCAAATTTTGAATATATTTTCTTTCCTGATAAAAATGTCTCGTTAAACTTGCTGGGACTTTTTTCAATAATTTATCTAAATATTTATTCAAATATTCTTGAGGATTAAACTGTTTTATCTTAGAAAAAAACCCATTAACTGTTTCATTTACCTTTTTTATCAATATGTCTTCTAAACCAAATCCTTCAGAAAATTTATCTTCTACAATATCCTTTTTTGTTTCTAATATTTTTTCTTTTGATTTTATATTTGTCCCATACAATCCATTAATTGAAATAATTACTTCCTCTTTTTCTTTATTTATTTCTCTGCTGATCTTTGCAAGTCCTTCTTGTAAATTACTGTTCACATTTTCAATGTTGTCGACGATAGATTCGACATATTTTTTCTGTTTTTCTGGATTGGAGAAAGAAATTAATTCTCTTGGAGTTATGTCCAGCACTCTTGTAAAATCCTGTTCAATAGAATCTTTGATAAACTGATACTTTTCTTCTTTTAATTCTTTTAACCATCCGTCTATATTTTGCACAGCATTGGTTATTCCAGACCATTCTGGCTTAATTTTTTCAGAAAACTGTTGCGGAACCTGATAAAAAAAATTATCAATCCTGCAGAATTTTTCCATTAGATTAAATTTAGATAAAGAACTAAATGATTTATCTAATAATCTTATTGATTGGTCTTTTAATATGTTTTCTAAATCAAATTCTAATTTCATTTTAAGATTTTATTGAAAATTATTTGGCTTTACTCACAAACTCGGAATAATGACATTTCCCGCAATAAACTCTGTCTTTTGCAATCATCAGGAAAACTCCTGGTCCGCAACGAGGACAAGTTTTCTCTCTCTTGATTGTGCTTCCCTCTATCTTATATTTTGAATATTTTTTGCTGGTAGGTTTATTCTTATGCGGTTTTTTTCCTTTTTTTACTCCTGCTTTTTTACCCATTATTTCTTTTCCTCTGATTTATTATTTTCTTTTTGAGTTTTTATTTCTGTTTTTTCTTTGTCTTCTTTTGAATGGTATACATTTGCAGTAATTATAAAATTCTTTGAACCAAATGTTCCTGCAATTTTTTTTATTTTTACATTTTCAGGAACTGATGAAAACTCCTTTGATAAAATTTCTGCTGCTTCCTGCATTTTTGGCGGAACAGCTGATTCAAAATTTACCTCAACTTCTTTCCTCTGAAATAAAGGATTTTCTCTTTGTTTTAAAATTGTAAGAGTCATCTTGTTTTAATTGCAAGGTTTCCTTTGTCTTTCAAATTTAATTTCTGGGCAATCTCTGATTTTTCGGGATTTAGCAAGATTATTCTTCCCTTGAAACTTTCAGTAGCTTCTTTAGAATCGCATTTAGGGCATTTCTCATCTTCAAATATTGTATTACAAATTTTACATGCTTTTGGTTTCATTTCTTTTTCTTTCCTCCCTTGCCCTTTGCTGCTTTCTCTTCGTCTTTTAATGCTTTTTGTTCAGCTTTATTTTTCTTTAGAGTATCTTCTTTAATCCATTCAATTTTTCCCAATCCAGGTTGTCTCATTGTCAGTCCGATTTTTAATTCTCCACCTTTGTGAGATATTGCAACGATTCTCGCAATGCACAAATCTCCCTGTTTTAATGTTCTCTTTGATGCTTTTCCGATTAATGAATTTGTCTTGTTGAAACTGACATAATCATCCATTGTCTGCGAGATGTGAATCATTCCTTTCATTGCACCCAAATCCATGAATGCTCCGAAATTTGTTATTTCTGCAACTACCCCGTAAACAAGTTCCTGCAGTTCAGGTCTCCAAACGAGCAACTTGAATCTTGAACGATAGTAAGCTGCACCGTCGCCGGGGATTATAACTCCCTCACCAACCTCGAGAACTTCAATAATTGAAAGAACTTTTCCTAATTCTTTGTCATAGAAGTCAGTGTAGGTTTCTTTAAGCTGTTTTTCAACGGACTCGATAGTAGGCAACCCGAATAATTTCGGCTCTACTCTTATGTAATCCTCAACTTCAGATATGTAGAACATTTTAACAAAAATTATAACAAAAATCGGTTTAAAAAGGTTATTATATGTCTATAGAGAAAGCTGAACAAATAACCGAGGACAATCCAGATTAAAAACATCTGCAGGCTTATTATCCCCATAAAATTAAGAAAATGATTAGAGTAATCCCAAAGTTTATGTCCGAATACAATTAAGGAGAATAATCCACCAATTAATTCCCATGCCAAAATTATCACTGCATTGAGAATTCCCCAGTAGACAAATTTGACTTTCTTTTTTTCCAACAGTTTTTCAAAAAAGATTAATATGACTCCAACAAAACCATAGTAGGGAATAAAATATAATTTTAAATTTAACAATTCAAATAACCCTTTATCATAAGCAATTCCTCTTCCACCAACAAGTCCAAAGAGATACTCCATCAGAGAACCCAGAAAAGAGAAAGCAATAAAATAAAAAATATACATCACAAAGTTGAAATTTCTTTTTTCTTTCATTTCACAATTTCCAGCCTTTTTTCTCCCCTTATTGTCATCTTCTGATTTTTAATTCTTGATTTCATTTCTCTATCTAATGTTGCAATAATCCAACCTTCATTTTCTCTTGCAGTTTTTATAATTCCTTTATCTACATTTTTTCCATGCAGAGTAATTTTTTTGAATTCATTTTTCTCCAAAATCTTTAGCGCAATTTTTGCTTCGGGTTTTGAGTTTGAAATTCCCCTAAGTTCTTCAATTACCTGTTTTGGAATTATCACTGACAAGCCCAGCGATTGAACTTCTTCGAAAAAATCTATTTTTTTTCTGACGCACGAAAGAATAAAATTTGTGTCGAGCAAAGCATATTTCATACGCTACAGAATGAACAGATGTATAAAAACTTAACATTTATTAATGGGAATTTCTTTTTTTCTTTATGCAGGAAAAAGAGAATGCTCTCAGGATTCTTCAGGAAGCAAAGGATGCAATTAAGAATAATGATTCCATCAAATTGAAATTGCTGAGCAACCAGACGAACAACACCGCGTCGCTGACTCAGGACCCCGACAATATTGCCGTCGCTGTTGCTGTTTATTCTATCAGCAAAATAGTTGAGAGAGTCGAATACAGAACTCTTCCCGGCTGGAAAGATTTTTACAAGACAATTAATTCTGCCATCGATAACTCCATATCTGCAATAAAGAAAAATGATGACGCAAAACTTACAGACAGTCTTATTTCCATCCGAGATGCTGTTTCGAAACTTTCGGGGAGGCTGAAAGATTATATTCAGGATGTTTTCAGAAAAGCACAGATAAACAAAGCTTCGAAAATTTATGAGCACGGGATTTCCATGGAACAGACTGCAAATCTTTTGGGGATAACTTTGTTTGAACTTGCAACTTATTCAGGGCAAAAACCTGAAGGTGCTGAAGCTCCTCTGGCAAAAACTCTCGACGTCAAATCAAGAATTAAAACTGCAATGGATTTATTCCGATGATTAAAAACAATTCTGCAACTAAGGTAATAATTTTTGATTCAAGCTCTCTGATAAATTTTACAATGAATGGATTGCTGGAAGAGTTTGGAGAATTGAAAAAAAGATTTGATGGGAAATTTATTATAACAAAAGAAGTAAGCGCAGAGGTTATAGACAAACCAATGACAATTCCCCGATTCAAACTTGAAGCTTTGAAAATAAAAAAATTGATTGATGAAAAAATTATTGAATTGCCGTCGGCAATCGGGATTGATGACAGGGAAGTTACAAAAAAAACAATGGAAGTCAAAGACAAGGCGAATAACATGTTTTTTGGGCGGGGAAATGCGATACAAATTATCCACTCAGGAGAAGCTTCGTGTCTTGCACTTAGCATTCTGCTTAATGAGAAAAAAATAGATAATGTCCTTTCTGTCGACGAGAGAACTTTGAGGATGCTTGGGGAAAAGCCTGAAAATCTGTCGATTTTCCTCGGAAGAAAATTACATGCAGATATACAAATGCACGACGAAAATCTGAGTTATTTTCAGAATTTCAGATTTATACGTTCAACAGAACTGATGTATGTTGCGTACAAAAAAGGAATAGTAAAGCTGAAAAATCATAATGTTCTCGACGCTATTCTTTACGCGCTGAAACTTAACGGCTGTTCAATTTCTGACGAGGAAATCAGCGAGATGAAAAGAATGAATAATAATAAATAAGAATGTAAGACACCTTATCGGTTTCTTAACACTCAACTTCCCTTTAAATTTGAGTCAAGCCTGATCATAAAAACAATTAAAAATAGATTTCTTTTCATTAGTTCATGGGTGCATAGGCTAATGGTAGACTGGCTGCCTCCAGAGCAAATCTCTGAGATTTCCTCTCTCCGCATTTGCAGAGAGAGCAGCATATCGGGGTTCGATTCCTCGTGCGCCCATTTTTATCTCCCAGAAAGAATTAGAATTATTCTTTTAAATGGCTTATCTTTTCCAGCATCTCGTTAATTTTTTCCTCTTCGAAAAAGGGAATTAAATCTTCTTTTTTAAGTTCAAGAATTGCCACTAAATTTTTGAAATTTTTGATTAAAGTTCCCGCTTCTTTTTCTGAAATTCCTGCTCTTCCAAGAGTTCTGTGCCCTTTTGAAGTTATGTCGCTATCTTCTGATAAACCGAGACATTGTTTTATATTTTCAAGTTCGAGAAGCTCATCGTAACTCAGTACAGAAAGAATTTTTTTAGAACGACTCAATCCAAGCCGGGTGTAATCTCTTATGACGTCGTCGATTTCTTTTTCAACTCTGTAAAGAATTTCTTTCAGTCTTGATTTTACTATTGTTCCCTCTGCTCCTAATTCGATGATATACCCTTTCAATGTTTCTGAAATTTTTATAATCATAATTCCTCTCTGGATTAACAAAAGAGATTTTGCAAGTGCAGGTCTTTTTTTTAGCTCTTCTCTGTCTAACTCATTTTTATTTTTTTCAAAAACTTCTTTGTGCTTTTCAAGAATCTGGAGAACTTCTGTTGCTCTCCTGATTATATCACTCGTGCTTCTGATAACATATTTTATGTTCTTGTAAAAAAGTGCAATCTCATCTCTTCGCTGAGAGACTGTTATAACGACGGTTTCTGCCTGTTTTGCTGTTCTTTCTGCTGCTTTGTGCCTTGTACCTGTCTCATTTGAAGCGATTGAATTATTCGGCGTCAGAAGAACATTTGCATGCAGAATTTTTTTCAAATCTTTTGAGAGAATTATTGCTCCGTCCATTTTGCTCAGTTCAATAAGCCTTTGGGGAGTTACTCTTGAATTTATCTTGAAACCTCCCTCGAAAATATTCTCTGTAAATTCATTGTAGGCGACAATCAGTCCCCCTGTTTTTGCTTTCTGGATTCCTTCAACTGCCGAGCGAATAGAAGTTCCCGGAGAAATAATTTTCAATATATCTGTGATTTCTTCTTTCTTGACTTCTTTTTTGCCTTCAACGAGCCTTACCTGGATCTCCTTTTTTTCCTCTTCCATTCTAAAATCTCCGAAACACAACAGGAATATATTTTGTCTTTAAATATTTTTATCTGTTTTTTTAAATAACTTTAAAAATAAAATCGTCGATATATAACGATGAAAAGGGGGAAAAAAATTTCTGAAAATTGCCTGAAAGAAGAAACAAAAAAAATTAGTGTAAAAGAAGGTGTTGCCTACAGTTTCATGGACGGGGCAGGGCTGAGATATATCACACCTTATGCTCTTGCAATCGGCGCGAATAATGCACAGATAGGTTTTCTTACTTCAATTCCGTCGCTGTTGGGAAATTTCTCGCAATTTTTTACTTCGAAAGCTGTTGAAAAATATCCAAGAAAAAAAATAGTCGCAGTGAGCATTTTCCTGCAAGCTTTAATGTGGATACCTTTGATTATACTTGGTTATCTATTTTTCTATAAAAATTTTGACCACGGACTTAGCGCGACGCTGATGATTGTTTTTTTTACATTGATGGTTCTATTCGGAGCTTTTGCATCTCCTGCCTGGAATTCTCTGATTAAAGATATCGTCGATAAATGCAGGGGAGAATATTTTGGAAAGAGAAACAGGATTCTTGGAATCACTTCAATTTTAGTCATGCTTGCCTGCGGTTTTATACTTAATTATTTCACCAAGATAAATTTACTTCTGGGATTCGGAATAATTTTTGGAATTGCATTTATTGCAAGATTGATATCCGGATATTTCATGACTAAATATTATGAACCAAAACTCAAACTCGAAAAAGGATATTATTTCAGTTTCTGGGAATTTATCAAAGGTGTTCCGAAAAGCAACTTCGGAAAATTCACAGTATTCATCGGGCTGATAAGTTTTGCAGCGTCGATAGCATCGCCTTTTTTTGCAGTTTATCTGCTCAGAGATTTGAATCTGAGTTATTTAATCTGGACTGTTGTCGTTGTCTTTAATTCAATCGGAACGTTTTTGTTCATGCCGTTGTGGGGAAAATTCGCTGACAAATACGGCAACCTCAAGGTTTTGAAATGGACAGGTGCATTCGTCGGGGCGATACCTTTGTTATGGGTTGGAGTCATGTTTGTCTTACCAATAAATGTTCCATTGGTAATTGTTTATCTTAGTGCTATTGAACTTTTCTCGGGATTCATCTGGGCAGGATTTAACTTGTCAGCAACTAATTTTATTTACGACGCAGTAAGCAACCAGAAAACTGCTTTATGTATTTCTTATTATAACATAATCAACGGAATAGGGGTTTTTATCGGTGCAAGCATTGGAGGACTTTTAGCTTCTATGAATTTTAATATTTTTGGAATTGGGCCTCTTTTATTTATATTCTTAATAAGCGGAATTGCAAGATATCTGATTTATCTATTTATGATTCCCAAGATAAAGGAAGTCAGAGGAGTAAAGGAATACCACGACGGAGAATTTAAAAAAGAACTTAAAAAAATGCTGGTGCCTCCGCCATTCAGATTCTTAAAACACCATCACACATCTACCAGTTCTTTTATTGTTCCGAAATTGTAAACTTCGTTTTTGCCGGCAGCATATACCACAAAATTTTTCAGATTCCTTTTAGGAATTATTGAAAAATAATCTTCATATTCATGCTCGATTGAATTTATTGTTGTCCCTTCAATTGTTGCGAGAAAACTCGGAAGAATAATAATATTTTTTCTTTTGAATTTGCCGACGAGAAAACACTTGTATTTCTCTCTTTTCACTCCTGATTCTTCTGCGAGGATTATTGACGGATGAAGATGTCCGATGACAATCGTTTTTATCTTTTCACCAAATATCTCCGGAAAAAGTTTATGCCCGTGGGTGAAAGCCAAATCACCGTCGATAAAATAATCCTTTAGCCTGTCTGAAAAAGAGTAATCAATTGTATCGTGATTTCCTTTTATGAGAATTACCTTTTTGTCGTCGATATATCCTTTCAGAAATTTCAGAATATCATTGAAATAATTTTTTTCTTTCCATTCATATGAAAAAGAATGCTTGATATCTCCGATAAAAACAATTTTTTTCAGTTTGAGATTTCTCTTTTTTATTTCTTCGAAAATTTCTGCCAGTTCTTTTTTTACTTCTTCAATCTGCATTTCAGGGACGAGAACTCCTGACTGCTGGAGCTTGTATTCAAATCCGAGATGCAAATCTCCGACTGCAAGAATTCCCTTTTCAGGGAAAAATATTGTTTTTCCGAGGAAGATATAATTTTTCATATGCCCCTGCAAGGATTTGAACCTTGGTCACAAGCTTTTCGCGCATTCTTTGAAAAATAGTTTCTTTCTTCAAAGCCTAATTCTTTCTTTTCTAAAGAAAGAAGTGGCACCGCAAGCTCGCATTCTATCCAGACTGAACTACAGAGGCTTATTATGCGATGGAGATGAAACTAGAAAAAAGTTTGTATTTATAAATTAATTAGATTGGAGTTATGCTTATCTCACAACTGTCATCACAAACACAAATATGTGAATAATCACTAACCTCGTCGCCGACATTATTGCAATTCCATCTTATTCCCGGGAAATGTCCTTTGCAGGCGTTGTTTGTTATGCAGGATTTTTCCAACTCGAAAACATCATCTTTCAGCATGTCGTATTTTACTAACAACTCATTTAACTGAGAACTTAAATTATTCCTGTCTGAAGTTAATTGCTGAACTTGTTCTTCCAACGAATTGATTGCAGCTTTTACTTTTATCCCAGTGTAAACACCATAGATTAAAATAACGACGAGAACAGCGATAATAGAAATTAAAATTATTGTAACTTTACTTCTCTTTTTTTTCATTATCATAAATATAAAAAGAAGTATATAAATTTTTTTCAAATAAATTTAAAAAGTATATTTGCATAATGTATATTATAATATAATCATTACTGAAAGTAAATATAAATTTACATTCAATGAAAGGAGGTAAAAAAATATGGCAAAAAGAGGAATGAAATTGAGCATGCACAAATTCAAGGGAATAGCAATGATTGTTCTTGGTTTATTGGTAATCGGAAATGTTTACTGGCAGGTTGTAGACTGGGGAACATTCATAGGAGTTGTTATTGCTTTGACAGGAGCAATGAAATTATTCATGAAGCATAAGATGTAAGAAGATAAATTTTATTTTTTATTTTTTGATATAAATAAGAACAAGAAAATGAAAATATATGCGCGTTCGATAGAGAAAGATACTCTGAAGAATAATTACTTCAGGAGAGTTTTGTTTACTGGAAAGCACGCTCAACTTGTTGTGATGTCTTTGCTTCCAGGAGAAGAAATTGGAAATGAAATACATAAACATGTTGACCAGTTTTTCAGACTTGAACAGGGCGAGGCAAAATTTGTTCTGCATAACGGGAAAGAGAAACATATCGTGGGAAATGGCGACGCTGTTATTGTGCCTGCAGGAACCTGGCATAACGTAATAAATAATTCTAAGACGAAGAAATTGAAATTGTATACGATTTATTCGCCACCAAATCATCCGCCCGGAAGGAAGCAGAAGACGAAAGCGGAAGCGGAGAGGGCTGAGAAGAGGGAACGGAAACATTAATTACAAAATCAGTTTTTTCTCAAATACATAATAGTATATACTTTTCATTACGGTTAATATTAAAAGAATTATCTCCATAGATGAATCTTTCTCTATCTTCCATAATTCTAATATAGTCTTTTGAACTTTATGAGAATCTGGATTTCTGAAAGATCCAATAAAATGACACATTATTCGATGTTCTGATAAAATTATTAAATTTTTTTTTGATGCAAGAACATCAGCAACTTCTCCAATCCCATTACTATTCTCTAAATTTATATTTTTATCCTTACCTATCCTTCTTAGAAAAGATTCAAATGCCCCCGCGGCATCATCTATAGAGAGATTTATTAATGAGTCGGATAATAATTTTCTTTCTGGGTCTGTGATATAATTAAATCCTCCTTGTCCAAGTTTTTCTGAAATAAAAATTTGAGATTCAAAATTATTATTTATTTTTGAGATTAGACTATTAATATATTCTATATTTGGTTTCGAATTTGAAAATAACATTGTCAATGAATCTTTTGAAAGCCCAGTTAATCCAAGATATTTACAAAAATTTGTAAAAGTTTTAATGATTATTTTTTCATTAGAAGAATTCAAATCAAATACAACTTTAGTTTTTCTAACTGAATCTTCAATTAAGTTATCTTTTAAAATATAATCGGCTAACAAAATAAATGGCTTATAATTTAGAAGAGCTTCTCGAAATAAAATTTGAAAATTGCTTCTAAATTTTGGAAGAAGTAATGCACAATATTGGGATAAAAAAATTTTTTCATCTTTCTCTTCAAATAATCCTAACTGAATCCCCATAATTATCGCTCTTTTTGTATATTGTGAAGTTCTGTCAATATAACTTGCTAAATAATCAATATTTCCTTCTTTTTTTGATAAAGCTTCAATACAAGAAACTATTGCTTCGGCAGTAATTTCAGGAATTACTTGCTCTTCCATCTTCACCTAAAGACTTCAATTCTTTTATTAATTCAGCTACCTTCTTAGAAATTATGATTACATCTGACTTTTCATCTATCTCTAAATTAATATTAAAAATAAAGGGATAATTTGATTTCAATAAATCAGGCAATTTAATTTGCGTAGAAGTTGGAGATATTTCATTTTTCTCGATAGCTAAATTTTTAACATTCTTATTTTCTTGAATGGATTTTATTTCTTCTGATTTTAATGATAAATTGGAATCACTAAGTTTATATTTTTTTGTTGTTTCATCAAATTCTAGAATATTAGCATATTCCAGATAAGTTATAAGTTGAGATAATGCTGTTTGATGATAAGTTTTATCTGCTTCGCAATACTTCCCTAAACTGCTAATGAGTTCTTCCTCATTCATTTCTGGTTGTAATTTAAATAATTTTAAAGTATATTCTCCAAACCAGGTTGGCAATATAATTTTTTTAAAGAATTCTCCAGCCCCTTCAGAGTTCCATTCTAATTCATTACAAAATTCTATAGTTTCTTTAGTAGGTAAATAAGTATAATTCTTTTCTGCAATTAACATATTTATTTTTTGAAAAAAAGCAAGAGCCCCACTAACTATTGTAAAATGCATGCCTGTAATTGGTGCTACATCCTTAGCAGAAACAGGATTTTTTCCTTTATTACTTGAAATATTTAATGCCTTAAGTATTTTAATTTGTTTTTCTACAGATGATCTTCCATCTGGAAGTGGAAACTTAGTATCTCTAGATTGACGAGTTCTTTTGTTTTCATTAATAACCTCTTCTTTTTTTTCTTCAGAAATATTCTCAATTTCATTAGGTTCTAAATTTTCTAACATATAAATTTATATAAAAAATATCTCTTTTTAAGAATTATTGCCTCTAATCACTTATATTCTTCGTATGCAACTCATTTCATTCGCTTCCTGTCTTCATATTCTTCGTATGTAACTCATGCATCCTCTTTAGAAATGCCTGCTTGTCCTCTATCTTGATTAAATCGCTTTGTCCTTCAAGAAGAATTCCGATGGCGAACGGAGATGGGACATCGACGTCCCTGATTTTTAATTTTACTCTTCCCTCTGATATCCACTGAAGAATAATTTTAGCATTTTCAATGTCCATTAAATCTTCAAGCACTTCTCTTCTTGCTTCGCGGAGGATTGGAAATTCAGACGAGATTTTTCTGACAGCAGCGAGGACAAAATGGCTTTTCATATTCTGCTTTCCGACGCTTCTTTTTACTCCCTTGTAAGTTCTCAAAATCATCAGCGAACGGCTGGCACAATGCCTGAACCTTCTCGCGAGAACATCTGTCTTTTCAATTGCCTCTTTCAAAACTTCCTCTAAATTTTCCGGCTTGATAAAATTCATAACTTTCTCTATATTCATTTTTTCCCCTGCGATGTAAAAACTATTATCATTTATTCCAAGTTCAATATCTCTGCCTCCTCCTCTTCCCAAAAGAAAACCAATTGCCCTCGACAAAGCGTCATTGACTCTTCTTCCGTACATAGAATGAAAAATAAGATAATTCTTCTGCGACTTGTATCTCTCAACCAAAAGAATGCTAGAATTTGGAATCTCAAGAAAGTTATGCTGTTCCTTGAAATAATTGTAAATCGCTTCTGCTGTAGAATCCTCGACGTAAAGTGTTTCTTTAATCAAACTTATAATTTCTGATTTCTTTGCTTTGCTCTTAAATTTCTCACTCATTAAACTTCTGAACTTATTAATCTCCATCGCAGAATCGAAACTCAACGGCAGCATTTCTGAAAACCACGACGGGATAGTCGGAGAACGCTGAATATCTGCCTTGACATAAACATTCATTCCTTTAGTATACATGTAAAGATATTTTTTTCCTCCTAAAACAAATACGTCTCCTTTTTTCATTCTCTCCAAAAATCCTTCATCAATTGCACCAACTGGCTCTCCTGACGGCGCAATCTTCACAGTTATGAAAGACTCGTCAGGAATTGTTCCGATGTTTGTAAGATACATGACTCTCGCCATTTTTCCTTTTTTACCAATCTGTTTTGTTTTTGCATCATACCAAATTTTTGCGTAGACATTAGTTTTCTCGAGAGCATAATCTCCAGCAAGATAACTTATAACGTCGAAGAAATCGTTTCTTGTCAAATTTGAATAACAGTAACTTTTCTTCACCAAAGAAAAAAGCTCGTCGATGTCGCAGATTTTATAAATAGCCATCCCAAATATTTGCTGACTCAAAACATCGAGACAATTCTTGGGGAAATAAATTCTGTTGATTTTTTTCTCAACCATTTCTTTCTGGATAACAGCGCACTCGACTAAGTCATCTCTTCCTGTAACAATGAATCTTCCCTTTGCTGTTTCGTGAAGCTTGTGTCCTGCTCTTCCTAATCTCTGCAATGCTCTCGCACTTGATTTCGGACTTCCTAACATTATAACTAAATCAATAAAACCAATATCTATCCCCAATTCAAGAGAAGTTGAACAAACAACAACTTTTAATTTTCCGTCTCTCAATCTTTCCTCAATATCAAATCTTGAAGTCTTGCTCAAAGAAGAATGATGTGCTGCAATATTATCGTCGCCGTATTCTGTCGGGAAATTATCTTTCAAATGATTTACAACCCGCTCTGTCGCAGAACGCGTGTTCGTGAAAATCAAAGTTGTCTTGTGCTCTTTTATCAGAGAGTCAACCAGACTATACATATTATTTCCAAAAGTCAATTCGCTGATTAAATCTCCGATAGTTAAAAGTTGAACATCTAACTTTTTTGTTAGTTTTACTTCTGCTATGAAAACTTCTCTTTCTTTATCTATTCCGACGAGGAATTTTGCAACTTCATCCAGCGGAGCAATCGTAGCGCTCAATCCAATTTTTACTGGCCAGATTAAACTAACTTCGTTCAGTCTTTCCAATGTCAAACTCAGGTAAACTCCTCTTTTATTGTCAAGAGCATGAATCTCGTCGACGATGCAGAACTCAACTGCTTTCATGTAATCAACAAACTTTTTCGTTGTCAGAATTATTGCGAGCGATTCAGGAGTCGTAACTAAAATGTGCGGGGCTTTCCTTGCCATCTTTGCTCGTTCAGAAGTTGTTGTGTCACCTGTCCTCAAACCAACACGAATTTTCTGAAGCTTGATATTTTTCTCTTCGGCAATCTTGTAAATCTCTTCAAGAGGTTCAATCAAATTTTTGTGAATATCATTGCTAAGTGCTTTCAGGGGAGAAGTATAAACTGCATAAATCTTTTCTTCAAGCTGGTTTTTTTCTGCGAGCATGATGAGATAATTAATTATCGCAAGGAAAGATGTCAGAGTTTTCGAACTTCCTGTCGGCGCTGAGATAAGAATATTTTTCCTTTCCCAGACATTGAGAACTCCGTACCTCTGAGTAATAGAGAAATCCTTGAATTTTGAAAAAAACCATTCCTTAACAAGAGGATGAAGCATTTTTTCTATCTCTTTGCCTTCTCTTTCTTCTGCCTGTAAAATTTCTGTCATATTATTAAATTTAGATAATTTTTATAATGTAGAAGTGATACTAAACGTTTATAAATCTATATGAAATATAATTCATATGAATAAGAAGCCATGCAAAGAAAGTTATAATATTTTTTTTACGAATCTTGCAAATCCCCTGAAAATTGGAATAATTCTTTCTCTGAGAGAAAACAGGAAAAATGTAACTGAACTCACCAGAGAACTTGGGGTTGAGCAGAGCAAAATTTCACACGCGCTGAAATGCCTTAAAGAATGCAAAATTGTCGAGGCAAAAGCCGACGGGAAATCAAGAGTTTATTCATTGAATCGGGAAACAATTTTGCCGATGCTGGAACTTATTGACAAGCACGCTTCTGTTCACTGCAAAAATAAATGCTGTTTTAATAGTGAAAAATGAAAACAATTTATTTAGACAATGCTGCAACAACGCGAGTTGACGACGATGTTTTGAAAGAGATGATTCCTTACTTTACTGAAAAATACGGGAACGCTTCTTCAATGCACTTCAAAGGACAGGAGGCAAAGTTTGCGATGGAAAAAGCCAGAAAAATAATTGCAAAAGAAATCGGTGCCAAGCCAGAAGAAATAATTTTCACGTCGGGAGGAACAGAAGCAAACAATCTTACGCTTAAGGGTTTGTTTTTCTGGAACAAAGAAAATGAAACAGGAAGAAATCATATTATAACGACGAGGATTGAGCATGACTGCATTTTGAATACCTGCAAATGGCTTGAAAGACAAGGTGCAAAAATAACTTATCTCGACGTCGACGCTGAAGGTTTCATTAATCTGAATGAACTCGAAGATTCGATAACTGACAAGACAATTGTTGTTTCTGTAATCCACGGGAATAATGAAATAGGAGTTATTCAGGATTTGGAATCTATCGGGAAAATTTGCAGGGCTAAAAATGTTTTGTTCCACACTGACGCGTGCCAGAGTTTTACCAAGACTTTCCTTGATGTCCGAAGACAAAATCTTGATTTTGTGACTCTGAATGCCCATAAGATTCACGGGCCGAAAGGGGTTGGGGCTTTGTATATTCGTGAAGGAATTAAAATAACTCCGACGATGCACGGGGGCGGACACGAGAGAAAAATAAGAAGCGGAACAGAAAATGTTTCTGGAATTGTCGGGTTTGGGAAAGCTGTTGAAATCGCAAAGAAAAAAGATGTCGAGAAAATGATTAGACTAAGAGATAAAATTATCGACGGTATTTTGAGAATTCCTAACACGAGATTAAATGGTTCGAGAGAAAAAAGACTTTGCAATAATGTAAATATTTCTTTCAATAATATCGAGGGAGAATCTATTGGCGGTTATCTTGAAACTTTTGGAATCTGCACGTCGACAGGAAGTGCCTGCGCGTCGCACTCATTAGAAACAAGTCATGTCCTGAAAGCAATTGGTTTGCTTCCTGTTCAGGCAAACAGCACCTTGAGAATTTCAATCAGCAAATATACAACAGAAGAAGAAGTAAATTATTTATTAGAGAAACTTGTTCCTGTTGTGGAAAAGTTAAGAAAAATGTCCCCTATAAAATAAAATGACATTTATCATTCATTCAACAAAGTTAAATGAAAGGAGGATGAGTCCTATTCAGTAATTTATAATGAAACCAAAAGCAAAAAAGTTCAAAGCCCACGCATGTGCTTTCAGGAATGAAGCAGAATGCGAAGAAGATTTGGAAGAAGCTGGTTCCAACTTAGACGAGGCTGAGGACGAATTTTTCGACGATTGATAAAATGAAAAAAATAACAACAAAGAAAAAAGTAAATGGAATTACGAAGAATATGACATTCGCAGAAATACTTGAAAAGCATCCTGAAGCGGGGAATGTTCTATTTGAAAGTGGGTTGCATTGCATTGGTTGTGGCGGAGCAATGTATGAAACAATTGAACAAGGTTGCATGATGCACGGAATGGGAAAAAAGGAAATTGATGATTTAATTAAAAAATTGAATGGAGGAAAAGGGAAATGAAAGTTAAAGAAAAAACTGAAGAAATGCCCGAGGGATTTAAATTAATAATAAAATGGATTTTCTTAGTTGTTGGTGTTCCCGGATTAGTAGAAATATTTTTGAGAGCATCAATTCAGCAGAGTTTTGAAACGATGACTTCTGGTTGGCAAATTTTTATAGTAATTATGTTAATTATAATATTTGTAGTTTATGAAGTTCTTTCAATTAAATATTTAGTAGAAAAAACTAAAGATTATTTTAATTTATAAAATGACAACCATAACATATTCAAAAAAAGTTATCAAGGAATTTACTAACCCGAAAAACATGGGCGAGATAAAAGATGCCGACGGGATTGGCAAGGTTGGAAATCCTGTCTGCGGTGATGTGATGTGGCTTTACATTAAAGTCGGAAAAAATAAAACAGGGAAAGAAATTATTACAGATATCAAATTCAAGACATTTGGCTGTGCTGCTGCGATTGCGACATCGTCGATGATAACACAACTTGCAAAAGGCAAGACACTCGCCGAAGCTGAGAAAATAACGAGAAGTGACGTCGCTGAATCTCTGAAAGGACTTCCCCAAGTTAAAATGCACTGTTCTAATCTTGCGAGTGAAGCACTAAAAAAAGCGATTGAAGATTACAGAGAGAAGAGAAATAATTGATTTCCATACTTTTATAAACCGCGATTTCTCTGCACTTGTATAAGAAAACGATTATTGGATAGCGAGTTCCCACATACGAAAATAACTATAGACAGGGTATTTGCTATAGATTATAACATTTCTTGTTAGAAATACCAAAACGAAAGTAAATAAGTATTAGAAAAAAACAATGCAACAATTTGAAAAACTTGGATTAAGCAAAGAAGTACTTTTTGTCCTGCAGGAAGCTGGTTTTAAAACCCCTTCAGAAATTCAGGAGAAAGCGATTCCTCTAGCTCTAGCCGGGAAAGACATAATCGGCGGTTCTGCAACTGGAAGCGGAAAAACTTTAGCATTCGCATCCGCAATTATTGAAAATATTATACCTAATCAGACTATTCAGGCATTAGTCCTTACTCCAACAAGAGAATTAGCAGAACAAGTCGCGAGTTCTATAAGATATTTTTCAAAAAATAAAAGATTGAATGTCATTGCTGTTTACGGCGGAGTTAATATCGGCCCGCAAATCAGACAGCTCTACAGGGCCGACGTTGTCATTGGAACTCCCGGAAGAATTCTTGACCATATAAACAGGAGAACTATGAATTTAAACAATGTAAAAATTCTTGTCCTCGACGAGGTTGACAGAATGTTCGACATGGGATTCAGCAGAGACGTTGAAAATATTCTGCATTACTGCCCGAAGCAAAGACAGACAATGATGTTTTCAGCGACGATATCTCCTGACATTGATTACCTTGCAAAAAAACATACAATAAATGCTATTCAGGTTTCAGCAGAACCACAAGTTGACCCGAAAAAATTGAAACAGATTTACTATGATGTTCCTTCTGAAAAAAAGTTTTCATTGTTTGTTCATTTGCTGAAAAAAACTCCAGGCATGGCTATGGTTTTCTGCAACACAAGAAGAAATGTTGATTTTGTTTACAAAAATCTGAGAAATTTGGGAGTTAATTCGGTGGCAATTCATGGCGGACTTACGCAGAATAACAGAACAAGAATCCTCGGAGATTTCCAGAGACAGAATGTAAAAGTTCTGGTTTGCACCGACGTCGCAGGAAGAGGATTAGATATCAAAGGAGTTACTTATGTCTACAATTATAATATGCCAAAAATAAGCAATGATTATGTCCACAGAATTGGAAGAACAGCGAGGGCAGGAAACGAAGGGAAAGTTGTGAATCTTTTATCCTGCGAGGATTATATGCTTTTTAGAAAAATAAAGGAAGACGATTCTTTTAAAATTGAAGAAGAGAGACTTCCTGAATTTGAATATGTGATTATAAAACCAGAATTTAAAAAAAGCAACAGGGGAGGAAATTTTGGCAGGAGAGATTTTTCTGACAGGAAAGATTTCCAGCCAAGACGAGATTCAGGCAGAAGAGATTCTCCAAGAAGAAATTTTTCTCCGAGAAGAGATAATAGAAACTGGGGAAGAAGATAAACTTAAAACTATTTCTTTCATTGATTTATCATGAACGTCGAACAAAAAGTCAAGCAAACTCTTGAGAAAATAAAATTGTCTAAGAAAGATAAAATATTAGTTGCACTTTCCGGAGGCAAGGATTCGACAGTCACGGCTTATCTTCTGAAAAAATTAGGATATGACATTGAAGGATTTCACATTAATCTGTCTATGGGAGAATACAGCAAAAAATGCCTGGACGCCGTCGAGAAACTTTGCAATGATTTGAAAATAAAACTCCACCTTTACAATATTAAAGATGAAATGGGCGGAAGCATGTGCTATATCAGAAGCGCAATTCAAACGGGAGAGCAGGGGAAGGGTTTGAAGAATTGCGCAATCTGCGGAGTTATAAAAAAATGGATTATGAACCGCGAAGCGAGAAAAATTGGTGTGAGTAAAATTGCGACAGGACACAATCTCGACGATGAAGTTCAAACTTTTCTTATGAATATTCTGAAAGGAAGCCCGCAACTCAGCGCAAATTCCGGAGCAATAACAAAAAATAAAGAAGATAAAAAATTTATAACAAGAATAAAACCTTTGTTTTACGTCGATGAAAATGATATCAGAGAATATTCAAAAAAGAAAAAACTTCCTGTTGTTTATGAAAAATGCCCATGCGCTTTAGATTCTTACCGAATACAAATCAGGCAATTCACAAACAGTTTAACAAAAAAAGAAAAAGAAAATGTCATAAAAAATTTTGACAGACTTTCTGATAAGATACAGAATTTGAAATTAGAAGGAGAACTGAATTATTGTGAGAAGTGCGGAGAACCTTCGAGAAATAAGATTTGCAGAATGTGCGCGATGATTAAAAAATAATTTCTTATCTTTTAGCTTTCATGTAAGCTTCTCTGAACTCACAGGTGCGCATCTTGTCATAATTTATAAAAAATTTCTCCAGACATGCTAAACTATCGACATTGGTTGCAAAACACAAACGCCCTTTTGAAAGCAATGAAAGACTGGTTCTATATCCTTTTTCAGGATTGTACAATGGGGGAATATCATGTCCTCTTCCTGCCTTGCAGAAGATTACTTTTCCCTGACTTAACATTTTTTCTTCGGCAAAGTCGCATTTTAATATTGAAGTATCTATCATAGTTTTAACTTCAAAAATTAGTTTAAAATAATTTATATATCAAAAGATACATATCAAAATTATCTTTTTTCTCGATATTTCTTGTATGCCGCTGTTGTAACTTTAAGTGGAAATAAATGTTTAAATAGTAATTTTTTCTTTCAATCTAGCTTATACAAGCGATAGAAAAAAAGAGGATATGACATACAAGATGTTGTACAAAAGACACCTTATCGGTTTCTTTTGTAAGCTTCCCCTTAAATTTGGGTCACGCCTGATAAGCAATAAAAGATGGATTGTCCGTATTGTTTTCACATTGAGTCAAAGGTGACTGATAAGAGGAAATCACCTGAAGGAATTAGACGGAGGCGTGAATGCCTGAAATGCGGGAAAAGATTCACGACGTATGAAAAAGCAGTGAGAGAAGATTTGTCTGTGATAAAAAAAGACAGACGGCGTGAGATGTTCGACAGGGGAAAACTCGAGAACGGAATAAACCGGGCTTTTGAAAAGCGTCCTGTTGAGAAGAAAAAAATTGAAAAAATGATAAACGAAATTGAGGAACAGATAAGGAAGAGAGGAAAAAAAGAAATCAAAAGCTCTGAAATCGGCGAGCTTGTCATGAAAAAAATAAAAAAAATCGACAATGTTGCTTACATCAGATTTGCATCGGTATACAGAGATTTTCAGGATATAAATGATTTTAAACAGGAAATAAAGAAATTATAACAGAAAGATGGTTGAAAAAATATTAAAGAGGAATGGAAAGGTAGATAATTTTGACCCGTCAAAAATAGAAAATGCAATCTGGAAAGCAGTGCAATCTGTCGGCGGGGAAGACAGAGAAAAGACAAAATATATTTCTAATTTGGTTGTAAAAAAAATTGAAGATGACATCGGGAGCACAGGGAGAATTCCGCAGGTAGAAGAAGTGCAGGACATAGTTGAAAAAATTTTGATGGAAGAGGGGCACGCAAAAACTGCAAAGGCTTACATCCTTTACCGGCAGAGTCATGAAGAATTGAGAAGAGTCAAAGGTTTATTCGACACGATAGAAGTTGTAGAAGATTACCTGCATGGCAGAGACTGGGCGATAAAAGAAAACGCAAATATGGATTTCTCTCTTCAAGGATTGAATAATTTTATTTCGGGGAAAATAGTTCCAAAATATTGGCTGAGGAAAATTTATCCTGAGAAGGTTAGAAAAGCACATGAAAACGCAGAGATTCATATACATGATTTGGGAACTCTCGGGCCTTATTGCGTCGGGTGGGACTTGGAAGATTTGTTAATTACAGGAATTAAAGGGGTTCCGGGGAAAGTCGAAGCTGGTCCTGCGAAACATCTCAGAACTGCTTTGGGGCAGGTTGTTAATTTTTTCTATACGCTTCAAGGCGAGAGCGCAGGAGCACAGGCATTTTCTAATTTTGATACCTTGCTTGCGCCGTTCATAAAAAAAGATAATCTTGATTATTCCGAAGTAAAACAATGCATTCAGGAATTTTTATTTAATGTTAATGTTCCGACGCGTGTTGGTTTTCAGACGCCATTCACGAACATAACTATGGATTTGAAAGTGCCGGCTTATCTAAAAGACAAACCCGCAATTATCGGCGGAGAAATGCAAAATGAGAAGTACGGGGATTTCCAGAAAGAGATGGATACAATAAATCAGGCTTTTGCTGACTGCATGCTTAAGGGAGATGCTGCGGGCAGATTATTTACTTTCCCTATACCGACGTATAATATCACAAAGGACTTTGATTGGGACAACCCTGATTATGATCTTTTATGGGAAATGACTGCTAAGTACGGAATTCCTTATTTTTCTAATTTTATTAATTCAGATATGAAACCAGAAGATGCGAGGAGCATGTGCTGCCGATTGAGACTTGACCAGAAAGAATTGAGAAAAAGGGGCGGGGGTTTATTTGGCTCAAATCCCCAGACAGGCTCGATAGGAGTTGTTACAATCAATCTACCGAGAATTGGGTACACCTGCAAAGATGAATCTTCTTTTTTCAAACGGCTTGAAGAACTGATGGAAATCAGCAAGGAAAGTCTGGAGATAAAAAGGAAAACTGTTGAAAATTTCACAGACAGCGGATTGTATCCTTATTCAAAATTTTATTTAAAAAATGTCAAGGCAAGATTTGGAAAATATTGGGAGAACCATTTTTCTACGATTGGTATTTTGGGAATGAATGAAGCGATTATGAATTTCATGCCAAACGAAAATATAGCGACGGAAAAGGGCAGAAATTTTGCAATAAAAGTTTTGGATTTCATGAGAGACAAGCTGGAAGTGTATCAAAAAGAAACAGGGAAAATTTATAATTTAGAAGCAACTCCAGGGGAAGGGACAACTTACCGATTTGCGAGCATTGACAAAAAAAGATTTCCGAAAATTATAACTGCAAATGAGGATGCTGTTAAAAAAGGAGCAGCTCCGTATTACACAAATTCAAGTCAGCTGCCTGTCCACCATACAGATGATTTGTTTAAAGCATTAAGCCTGCAGGATGAATTGCAAACGAAATATACCGGAGGAACAGTATTCCATACTTTTGTCGGGGAGAGACTGGACAAAGAAAATGTAAAAATGCTTGTCAGGAAAATTGCAGAAAAGTTCAAACTCCCTTATTTTACAATAACTCCCACATTTTCAGTATGTCAGGAACACGGATATCTGCCTGGGGAACAATATTCCTGCCCAACCTGCTCCAATGAAACAGAAGTTTATTCCAGAGTTGTAGGCTACATTCGTACCAAAGAAAGAATGAACAAAGGCAAACAATCAGAGTTTGATGACAGAAAAATGTTTAAACCTAAAATAGAGTAAAATGAAAATAACAGAACTGAAAAAAATTTCTCTTATAGATTACCCAAGTAAAATTTCTACAATTCTCTTTACTCCGAAATGCAATTACAAATGTCCAACCTGCCATGCAAAACAGATTCTTCAGAATAAAAAAGAACTTGATGAAAAAGCAATTTTTGAGTATCTCGATTTTGCAAGAGATTTTATCGACGGAGTTGTGATTTGCGGGGGAGAACCGACGAGAGAACAGGGGCTAAAATATTTTTTAAGGAAACTAAAAGACAAAGGACTTGCAGTGAAACTCGACACAAACGGGAGCAATTATATTCGTCTGGGGGAATTAAAAAAGGAAGGGTTAGTCAAATATGTTGCAATGGACGTGAAGGGGCCGATGAGATTGTACGCAAAACTTGTGGGGGAAGATTTTACCGACGAGAGAGATGAGGTTGTGAAAGCAATTGAGGTAGTTTCGCAATTTCCCAATTATGAATTCAGGACAACAGTTGTTCCTGTAACAAGAAGTAAAGGAATTAGTTTTATGACTGCAAGAGAAATCGGCGATACAGCCAAATTAATTTATGAATCTACAGGAGATGACAACCATAAATATTTTCTTCAGGGGTTTATTGCGAGAAGCAAAGATGAAATGGTTGATGAAAAGTTCGCAAAAGAAAATCTTCCTGAGAAATTTTGGGAGACTCCGAAAAAACATTTAGAAGACTGTCTGGCTGAAGCAAAAAAATATCTGCCGAATGCGAAGATAAGGTAAAGCAAATCCATAATTTTTATAAATGTGTGAAAATGAGTAGTAGCATGACAAACAATGACAGCGTTCCTGAACTCACCAGCAAAGAGTTTGAAGAGTTTACAAAAAAGGGGCTGGTGTTTATTGATTTTTTTGCAGAATGGTGCATGCCGTGTGTTATGATGGCGCCTGTTGTCGACGAGGTAAGCGAGAAATTCAGAAACAAAATAAAATTCGGGAAAGTAAATGTCAGCGATAACGAAGCACTTGCAGGAAAATTTAATGTCAGTTCGATTCCTAATTTTATTCTGTTTAAAGACGGAAAAAAAGTTGAGCAGTTTGTCGGAGCGATTGATGCGGACGAACTGGAATTTAAGTTGCGAAGACACCTATAGGTTTCTTTCGCTTAATCTTCCCTTTAAATTTGGGTCACGCCTGATGAAGTTTGTATAATAATTTTTATAAATAGCAAATTATTTTGTGAGATATGAAGAGGATTTTAGAAACAAAAGTCGATGGTGAAAAGATAAAGTATTCTACTCTATTGATAAAAGAAACTAACTGGACTGATATTGGAGCAGTGATGCACATAAGAGGAACGATTGAAGGAGAACACAGAAAAAATGGGAATAAAGAATTAGTTTTAGTTGCGATGACTCCGAAAGAGTATGAAAATTATCTGAGATATATCAATGATGTTGATGACGGAAGATAACAAACTTTTTTAAATCAATTTTTCTAATTAAATTATAATTAAGGCTCCGTAGCTCACTGAGGGGCACATCCCCTTACACTAACCCCTTGCTTAAAACGCATTGATTCGCTACGTGGCCAAAACGGAAGGCTCCGTAGCTCAGCCTGGTTAGAGCACTGGACTTTTAATCCAGGTGTCGAGGGTTCAAATCCCTTCGGGGCCATTTTTTCTTAGAAAGAAGTATGCAAAAAGAGAAACCAAAAGGTTTTTAAATTAAATTTTGCTGATTTTTATTATTCCTAAGTTGCTAAAGTTTAGGTATCCGGAACGTAAATTTTATTGACTAACACCATGCATATTCTCCAACCAAAACACATAAAACTAAATGAAAAAGAAACAGAAGAACTTCTCAAAAAATTAAATATCTCCAAGGCACAATTGCCGAAAATTCTCTCTGATGATGCCGCACTTCCGGAAGGCTGCGGCGTCGGTGATATAATTAAAATTGAAAGAAAATCCGGCGAGTATTTCAGGGTTGTTGTTTAAAAATGAAAAACAATAATCATCTCGTCATAAAAAAATACCTTGAGGGGCACTCCCTCGTCGAATCGAACATAATTTCTTTTAATGAATTTCTTGAACACAGAATGCAGGAAATCGTCAGTGAAATTTCTGAAGGCCTGGCAAATGAGGAATTTGAAATCTCGCTTGGAAAAGTCAGCATAGAAAAACCGAAAGTTATCGAGGCTGACGGAAGCTCGTCTTTGATAATGCCGTATGAAGCGAGGCTGAGAAACTTAACTTATTCTGCGCCTGTAACTCTTGAAATCACAATAAGAAAAGGAGACCAGGTTGATTCTGAAACTGTTGAAATCGGAAAGATTCCAATCATGGTAAAAAGCAAGGCGTGCAATACTTACGGAATGAATAACGAACAGCTCGTTGAAAATTTTTCTGACCCGCTTGATCCGGGAGGATATTTTATCGTCAACGGAAATGAGAGAGTAATGATTATGGCTGAAGACCTTGCAGAAAACCAGCCTTTTATCGAGACAAACAGCAAGGGAAATTTGAACTTAAGATTATTTTCATTAAAGGGAACTTACAGAATTCCTGTCACAATCTCCGAGGGCAAGGAAGGAATTTTCGATTTGTCTTTCAGCAGATTCAAGGACATCCCTGCAATCGTGATGCTTAAGGCACTTGGGTTAATCAAAGAATCTGACATCATGAAATACGTTGGAAAAGAAACTGACAGCGTCATTGTTAACCTTTACGAGTTTGTCAATCTTGCAAACAAAGAAGACGCGATGATGTTCATTGCAGAAAAGACAGGACTTCAGGGAACGAAAAAAGAAATCCTCGACAGAATAAAACAAAGAATTGATTCTTACCTTCTTCCTCACATCGGACAGAAAAAAGAAAACAGAATGAACAAAGCGATAACAATCTGCAAACTGATAAAACAATTTTTGATTGCCAAGGAAAATCCTGAACTCAGAACAGACAAGGACCATTACTCAAACAAGAGAGTCAGACTTTCAGGAGATTTGCTTGCAAACCTTTTCAGAGTTAACCTCGGAATTCTTATAAGAGATATTCAATATTCAATACAAAAATCTTCAAAGAGGAAAAAATTCTTCTCGATAAAAGTCATCGCTAAATCTACTCTATTTTCACACAGAGTTGAATCTGCAATCGCAACAGGAAGCTGGACAGGAGAAAGAAGCGGAGTCACGCAGAATATGGATAAGACAAATTATTTCGCAATGATTTCGCAGCTGCAGAGAGTTTCAAGTATGCTGCCTTCTGACCAGGAAAACTTTTTGGCAAGAACACTTCATCCTACTCACTACGGAAGATTCTGTCCGATTGAAACACCAGAAGGAACTGAAATTGGTTTGAGAAAAAATCTTGCAGTTATGAGCAAAATATCGACGAGAGTTGAGCTTGACGAGACAAAATTTTTGATTGGTTTGGAATCAATTGGAATGGAAAGAGACGGAGCAGAAGGTGCTGATGTATTTTTCAACGGAAGATTTATTGGGAATGTAAAAGAGACAGATGATTTTGTGAAAAAGATAAAAGAAAAAAGAAGAGCCAGAGAATTGCCGATACAGATGAGTGTCAGAAATGACAAAGAGTTTGGCACAATTTTGATTTCTACAGAGCCAGGAAGAGTTTTGAGACCTTTAATAATTGTTGAAAACGGAAATGCTAAACTAAAGAACGAACATAAAATTCAGATTGAACAGGGAGAGTTATTGTGGGATGATTTAACCGGCAACGGAATAATTGAATATCTCGACGCTGCTGAAGAAGAAAATGCACTTGTCTCTCTGTACGACGAGGAAATTACTCCTGCACACACTCATCTTGAAATTGACCAGATGGATTTATTCGGAGTTGTAACAAGTCTGGTTCCTTACGGAAATCACGACCAGAGTTCGAGACTTAACAGAGGAAGCAAGACGCAGAAACAGGCTCTTGGAATTTATTCTGCAAATTATCTGTGCAGATTAGACACTGATGTTTCTATTTTACAATATCCTCAGAAGCCGATTGTAAGAAGTTTCATGTACGACACACTTAACACTTATCCAGCAGGACAGAATCTTGTCGTCGCTGTTATGACATATGAAGGCTACAACATGGAAGATGCCCTGGTGTTCAACAAAGGAAGTCTGCAAAGAGGAGTCGGAAGAAGTTTCTATTTCCGTCCTTATTCTGCTCTTGAAATGAATTACGCAGGAGGATTGAAAGATGAAATTGTAATTCCTGAAAAAGATGTTTCTGGTTACAAGACAGAAGCAAGTTACAGATATCTTGAAGACGACGGAATAGTCTATCCTGAAGCAGATATTGGCGAGGGTGAAGTAATGATAGGAAAAGTTTCGCCTCCTAAATTCCTTTCAGAAGCAAGAGAGATTTCAGTCAAGACAAGAAAAGAATCAAGTGTCACAATGAGACAGGAAGAAAAAGGAACTGTCGACGCTGTTTTCGTGACAGAAGATTCTGAGGGCAACAAAATTGTTCAGGTAAGAACAAGAGACCAGAGAATTCCTGAAATCGGAGACAAGTTTGCAACTTCTCACGGACAGAAAGGAGTTATCGGAATGATAGTTCCTCAGCAGGATTTCCCATTCACATCAAGAGGAGTTCGCCCCGATGTAATTTTTAATCCACACGGTTTGCCGTCGAGAATGACTGTAGGTTATCTGCTTGAATTAATTGCAGGTAAAGTTGGAAGTCTCAGCGGTGAAGTTGTCGACGGAACAAGTTTCTCAGGAGTCGGAAAGAAAGAACTTGAAGAGCAATTGAGAAATCTTGGATTCAGATTTGACGGAAAAGAAACAATGTACAACGGAATTACAGGACAGAGAATGTCTGCAAAAATCTTCGTCGGTAATTTGTATTATCTGAAACTTAAATACATGGTAGGAAACAAAATGCACGGAAGAGCGTCGGGAAAAGTTGCGTTGCTTACAAGACAGCCAATTGAAGGAAGAAGCAGAGGAGGAGCATTGAGACTTGGAGAAATGGAGCAGGAAGCATTAGTTGCTCACGGAGCGTCGCTGTTATTGAAAGAAAGATATGATTCAGACAAAGTTGTTTTACCAATCTGCACTAAGTGCGGAAGCATTGGTGTCGACGATAATATTCGAAATAAATTAACATGTCCAATGTGCGGAAGTGAAGACATCGAGCCAGTTGAAATGTCTTATGCATTCAAGTTATTACTTGAAGAATTGCAAGGCTTGCATATCCACACAACATTTGGATTAAAAAATAAATATGAGTAAAATGGAAAAAAGTAAGATACCTAAAAGATATATATTGAAATTAAGAGAAAGAAGAAAAAAAGTAAATAAGGCATTGGATAACATAGTTGAAAATTTCAAAGATATAGAAGAAAATTTATCACCTTTCCAAAAATCATTCGGGATTAGATGTTTAGAAAAAGGAAATCAAATGAATTACTCACCAATAAAAGGATTTGAAGGGATTCATGGTGAATATAAAGATAAGGAAGGAAATATTTTCCACATACAAATAAATTATTATCAACATAAAAAATGACAGAACTATCGTTCAGCACAAATAAAAATTCAGGAGAATTTTCATAATGATAGAAGGAAAACCAGTCAAGAAACGAGTAGATGAGATAAGGTTCTCATTGCTTGGACCTGAAAGCATTAAGAAACTTTCAGCGGCGAAGATAGTCACACCAGAATTGTATAACATCGACGGATATCCTGTTGACGGGGGACTTATGGATTTGAGACTTGGTGCAATTGATCCCGGAGTAAGATGTCGTACCTGCGGGGGAAGATTGAAAGAATGTCTTGGACACTCAGGAAGCATTGACTTGGCTCGTCCTGTAATTCATCTGAAATACGTTTCACTAATTGAACTTGGACTTAGATGTTTCTGCAAGGAGTGCGGGAAATTATTGCTATCAGAAAAAGATTTGGAAAAATATACTCCAAGCGAAAGAGCAAAAAAAGCAAAGGACGCGAAGAAATGTCCTTACTGCGGTGCTGTTCATGAGAAAGTAAAACTTGACAAGCCGACTAATTTCTTAGTGGGAAAAACAAGACTTTTCCCGACGGAAATCAGAGAAACTTTGGTGAACATTCCTGACGAGGAACTTAGAAAAATCGGAGTTAATCCTGTAACCTGCAGACCAGAATGGGCTATTCTTACAATGCTTCTTGTTCCGCCGGTAACAGTTCGTCCGTCGATAATTTTAGAATCAGGAGAAAGAAGCGAGGATGATTTGACGCACAAACTTTCTGATATTATAAGAGCAAACCAGAGACTTTGGGAAAACCTTAACGCAGGAGCTCCAGGAGTTATTATTGAAGATTTGTGGGATTTACTTCAGTTCCACGTAACAACATTCTTTGACAACAGCGTCGCTAAAATCCCTCCTGCAAGACACAGAAGCGGACAGCCGTTGAAAACAATTATGGAAAGAATAAAAGGAAAAGAAGGAAGAATAAGAAAGAACCTTGCCGGTAAGAGAGTAAATTATTCCGGAAGAACTGTAATTTCACCAGACCCTTCGATAGGAATTAATGAAGTTGGAATTCCATTCGAGATTGCGAAAGTTGTAACTGTTGCCGAGAGTGTTACTGATTTGAATATTGAAAAACTTAAAAAATTAATTGAGAAAGCAGAAGAATATCCTGGGGCAAATTACGTGATAAGGCCCGACGGAAAAAGGAAAAAGATTTCTCCTGATTTGAAAGCAGAAATAATTGCTGAATTAACAACTGGCTACAAAGTTGAAAGACATTTGCAGGACGGCGATGTTGTTCTTTTCAACCGTCACCCTTCCCTTCACAGAGGAAGTTTGATGGCTCACTTCGTGAGAGTTTTGCCTGGAAGAACTTTCAGACTGCACCCTGCTGTTGCAACTCCTTACAACGCTGACTTCGACGGAGACGAAATGAATATTCACTCACCGCAGACAGAAGAAGCAAGAGCAGAAGCAAAAATACTTTTGGATGTAAAAAGAAATTTAATTTCTCCAAAAAATAATACAAACTTAATCGGATGTATCGGCGATGCGATTACAGGAAATTATCTTCTTGGCGACGAGGAATTCACAAAAGAATATGCAAACCAGCTTCTTTTCAAGGCAGGCATTGATTCATTAATTTCAAAAAAGACAATCAAAGGAACTGAACTTTTCTCAGGACTCTTGCCAAAAGTTGATTTTGAAAATGATTCTGTTCAGATTAAAAACGGACAAATTGTCAGAGGAGATATTAACAAAACTTTGTTTGGAAGTGAAGACGGAGAATTGATAAAACAGCTTGAGAAAGACGTTGGAATTAACGACACTTTTGACACAATCAGAAAAGTTTTCAATCTTGGAGTCAAATATTTATCAGACAAGGGAATTACAATTTCAGTTGAAGATTTGGACTTGGACCAGAAAGTTATCGACGCTGGTGAGGAAGTAATCAAGAAAGCTGAGAAGAAGACAGAGGAAATAATTGATGAGTATAACAGAGGCGAGCTTGAAAGAATTCCGGGAAAGACAGAAGAGGAATCGAGAGAGATTAAAATATTGCAGACACTTAATGAAGTAAGAACAAAGATTGGAGAAATTGTAAAGAGAGAATTCCCCAAGGAAAATCCTGTCAGTCATATGATTAAATCTGGTGGCGGTGGAAATATTTTGAATATTACTCAGATGGCTTCCTGTGTCGGACAGCAGGCTTTGTGGGGAAGGAGAATTGACATTGGTTACAACGACAGAACACTTTCATTTTTCAAGAAGGGCGACTTGTCACCTCACGCAAGAGGATTTATCAGAAGCTCGTTCATCAGAGGATTGAGGCCTGACGAATTTTTCTTTGGAGCGGTTACAGGAAGAGACTCACTTATGGATACAGCATTGAGAACTCCGAAGTCAGGATACTTGTACAGAAGACTTGCAAATGCACTTCAGGATTTGAGAGTTGAATACGACGGGACAGTAAGAGACAGCAACAATAATGTTATACAATACAAATACGGCGACGACGGACTTGATGTTTCAAAACTTCACATGGGAGAGCAGGTTAATCCGGGAGAAGCAATCGGAATTGTAACTGCACAATCTTTCGGGGAACCATCGACGCAGATGGCACTTAACGTATTCCACTTCGCAGGAGTCCAGGAAATGCAGGTTACTATGGGTTTGCCGAGATTAATTGAAATTTTCGACGCGAGAAAAAAACCATCTTCTCCAAAAATGGAAATTTTCCTAAACAAAGATTTCAATAACGAGAAAGATGCAAAAGTTTTCGCTGAAAAAATCAAGGAAGTAACTTTGAGAGAAATTGCCTCTGAAATAAATCTTAATTTCAGCAACAAGACAATCGAGATAAAAATTGACAAGAAAGGATTGAGACAGACTCACAGTTCTGTCAAAACTATCGTCGAGAGATTGAATGATTTGGGATTTTCAGCGAAGGAAAAAGACGAGTCAATCATGCTTAATGTTTCTGAACTTGGATTCAAGGAAATTTACCAGATGAAAGAAAAACTCAAGAAGACGATAATTTCGGGAGTCAAGGGAGTCAAGCAGATTTTAATTGTAAAGAGAGAAAAGGATTTTGTTATTCTTACTCTCGGAACAAACATGAAAAAAATGATTGAACTCAAGGAAGTCGACGCTGAGAGATTGATTTCAAACGACTTTTACGAGATGGCAGATGTTTTCGGAATTGAAGTTGCGAGACAGATGATAATGGATGAAATTTACAACGTGATAAATACTCAGGGTTTGGACATCAACGAAAGACACTTGAAATTAGTTTCCGACGCTATGACAAACACAGGAGAAATCAAAGGAGTTACAAGAATGGGAATTATCGCACAGAAATCTTCAATCCTCGCAAGAGCAACTTTCGAAACTCCTGGAAAACAATTCATAAATGCGACGATAAAAGGAAGCAAAGACAAATTAATCAGCGTCATAGAAAACATAATGTTAAATCAGCCAGTTCCAGTAGGAACAGGACTTCCAGGATTAATGGTTAAAGTAATTGGGCCATTAGTGAAAGAAGAATCTGAGAAAAAAACAGCAAAGAAGAAAATTGTTGAGCAGACGAATAAATAAAAAAATTCTTTTATTTCTAGAAAAGTTTAAATAAGGATTATTTAATCAAATAAAATGAGAAAAGAAAAAACTATGAAAAGAATTCTCCAGAGTATCGGGATAGAAGAAGAAGGAATAGATTTAGTCAGTAAAGTTTTAGATTTAGAATCAACAGATTCAAATGTTCATTCAATTGAATTGCATCACGGGACAATACATTATAATGGTCTTTGGGTAAATGTTTTATTATCAGAAAATTTTCCAAATATGGAAAAATTTCAGAATTATCTTAATGTAAAAGGATTAAAAGGAACTGCAACTAAGACGACTGAAAAAAATCCAGATTATCGCCTTTATAATAATAAAATATTAATAGAATTTTCTAAGCCAGAATATTATCCTAAAAGATAAAACCCCTACGGAAAAAGAGTTCTTGATGCGCGGACACCTACGCGGTTTCCTTCGCTTAACCTTCCCCTTGAAATGGGGGTTTACAACCCGATAAGATGACAAACACATTAGAAAGAGAACAACGAAGAAGAAAATTGTTGAGCAGACGAATAAATAAAAAATTTCTAGAAAAGTTTAAATATAGTTCATTTAATCAAATAAAATGGAAAAAGGAAAAACTATGAAAAGCAAAAAAAGTTTAGTGTCAGCACTTGTTTTAGCAGGACTTTCTTTATCTGGATGTTCTAGAACAGATTATAATTTACCTAATGAAGAAAAAGTTCGCGTAATAAATTGGATGCCGGATTTTTGGGAAGATAGTTTAACTATAACAAAAACAGACGGAAGAATTATAGAGATTAAGTATTCTGGTAACTTAGAAAATCCCTATATTAATTCGGTTAATATTACAAAAGACAAATTAACAGAAGAGTATACGCAACCAGAAGTTTTAGAAGGAGCAAAAAAAGAATTTGCAGAATATTACAAAAAAATTACTGAGGCAGGATTAAAAGATTTACAGTAAGTCGTTAACTAAAACTTTATAAAACAAATTCTTCTTACAAAAATATAACATGATTACAAGTACACTTAACATGCAGGACATGAGATATCTAAATCTCTTCGGCAAAATCACGAGAGTAGAGACAAGGCATTTTATCAGATATAATAACATGATAATTTTCTGCGTGCCAAAAGAATTAGTGATGCGGGCTGTCGGAAGGGGCGGAGAAAACCTCAGAAGACTTAGTGAAGTTCTTAACAAAAGAGTCAGAGTAATCCCGATACCGAGGGGAATTCACGACGCGAGAGGATTTATTCAGACAATTGTAAAACCTGCAGTATTCAAAGATTTAGAAGTCAAGGGAAGCGAAATGATTCTCACAGCAGGAAGCATGCAGAACAAAGCGACGCTGATGGGAAGGGGAAAAGTAAGAATGATTGAGATGGAAAAAATCGTCAAGGATTTTTTCGGAAAGGAGTTTAAGATAATATAGTTCTCCTACATCAAATTTAAAAATAAAATTTTATCTACAAATTTATGAAAACAAAAAAAAGTTTAGTGTCAGCGATTGTTTTATCGACGGGAATTCTTTTTGGCGGATGTTCTAAAGTATGTTATGATTTACCTAATGAAGAAACAGTTTGCATAGAAGAATCTATCGGTGCAGATGCCTTGACTGTAACAAAGACAGATGGGAGAATTATAAAATATGTTTATTATGAGACGGGCGATAATCCTCTCCCAGAATATGTTGCAATTACAAAAGATAAAAAAACAACAGAGTATAGACAAAAAGAAGTCTTAGATGAAGCAAAGAAACAAATTATAGAATATTACAAGAGAGCTAAAAAAGATGAAGTTGAACAAGGATTAAAAGATTTACAATAAGTTATTTCACTTCGGAAAGTTTTATAAATCAATTTCTCAAAGATAATTATTATACAATAAGTTAGAACAGAAATTCTAACATATAGTTTAGGAAAAAACTATGGGATTAAAATCAGCAAAGAAATTAGTGAAAGACAGAAAGAAGTCAAGATGGCACGACAAAAAGTTCATTGCTAAAACTCTGAACCTTTACGAGAAAGCAGACCCGCTCGAGGGTGCTAATCAGGCGAAGGGAATTGTTCTTTCAAAACTTCAAAAAGAAGCTAAGCAGCCAAACTCAGCGATGAGAAAGTGCTGCAGAGTTCAGCTTAAGAAAAATGCGAAAACAGTAATTGCATTCATACCAGGAAACCTTGCACAGCGATTTATCGACGAGCACGACGAAGTTATGATTCAGAGAATAGGCGGAAAACAGGGAAGAAGTAAGGGAGATATACCAGGGGTACGATTTCAAGTTATTCAAGTAAATGATCAACCACTGCATTTGTTAGTTAGTGGAAAGATTGAGAAGGGTAGAAGATAATGACAGAGATATATGATACTTTAAATGAATTTGCAAAAAATTATCAAACTTACATTTTGGGTGGTTGGGTTTTACTTTCGGGTATTACTGCACTAGTATGCAGACATAACTATAAAGAATCTAAAAAATTTCAAAAAGAATTTTCAGGAGAACTGGATATTATAAATAATAATCTAAAAGAATCCCTTTATGTAGAAAATGAAAGGAGAAATAATTTAAATTAAAATGGTAGAAAGAAGATTTACACTTGCAGATAAAACAGATGTTGCAAAAATAAGTTCTCATTTAATTTCAAGAAGATTAGCTACAGAAGCTAAATATTCTAGAAATAGTGTAGAATACAAAGTCGGCTCTGGCAAAGTGGCAGTTCAGTACGAAGGGGATTTGGCAAAAATAATTATTTCAAAAAATGTTCCAAGAAAAATAAGTAATGACTTGGCAGCTATAGGAGGATACAGATGGAGACATCTATGAATTTCAAAGTTTTTGATTTGTATGATCTTTCGGGAATTGAAGTTAAAGATCCAGGACTGAAATCTGTAATAAATCTTCAGCCGAAATTAATTATCAAAAGTTCAGGAAGAAATGTCCAGAGATTTGGGCAGACAAAAGTAAACATTATTGAAAGATTAATGAACAGACTTGCTGCTGCCGGACACAGAGGAAAAAAACACAAGATAATCAAAGGAACATCGACGGGAAAATACTCAAAGAACATGAAAATTGTTCTCGATGCTTTCAAGATGATAGAAAAGAAAACAGGGAAAAATCCTGTTGAAGTTTTGGTTAAAGCAATTGAGAATTCTGCACCAAGAGATGAAATCACAGTTATCGAATACGGGGGAGCGAGATATCCTCAGGCAGTTGATGTTTCTCCACTAAGAAGAGTTAATCTTGTTCTGAGATGGATTGTTCACGGAGCAGGAGACAAAGCATTCAACAAAAAGAAAACAATCACAGAAGCACTTGCAGAGGAAATTGTTTTGGCATACGAAAACAGCGGTGATAGTTTTGCAATGCGAAAAAAGAATGAAAGTGAAAAGCAGGCAGATAGTGCTCGTTAATTACCAAAACTTTTTAAACCAAATTTCTTATGATTGATTATCTCGCGGTTTGAAAAAATTTTCAATTTTTTCTCCTGTCCTCGGCAGGAAACCTGCGGATACAAAATTAGAAAAATTTTGCATAATGGCAGAGAAAGAAACACAATTTCAGAAGATACAAAGACTTAGTTCGAATCAGAAACAAATCAGAAATATAGCGACGAGCGCGCACATTCACCACGGGAAAACTGCACTTACAGATAATCTGCTTGCAGCGTCGGGATATATGGCTGCAAAAAATGCGGGAAATCTTGAAGAGGGAATGGCAACATGGCAACACGCCGACGAGCAGGAAAGATTGATGACTGTTGATTCTGCAAATGTTTCTATGGTTCACGATTTCCACGGCGAGGAATATTTAATTAATTTAATTGACACACCAGGACACGTTGATTTTGGGGGAAATGTTACAAGAGCAATGAGAGCTATCGACGGGACAATCGTTTTGGTTTGCGCTGTCGAGGGAATAATGCCTCAGACAGAAACTGTAATCAAGCAGGCATTGAGAGAAAGAGTTCGACCTGTTTTGTTCATCAATAAAGTTGACAGACTTATCAAAGAAATGAAACTTACTCCCGAGGGAATGCAGCAGAGATTTGTAAAAATTATTCAGACATTCAACGACTTGATTGCAAAAATTGCCGAGGGAGAATTCAAAGAAAAGTGGCTTGTTAACATCAACGACGGAAGTGTTGCATTCGGAAGCGCGAGAGAAAACTGGGCTCTGTCTGTTCCGTTTATGAAAAAGAAAAATATAACTTTCAAAGATATTTTTACACTTTATGAAATGAACGAGCAGGACAAGAAAGACTGGGTTTGGAAAAACGCACCTCTTTACGAAGTTCTTTTGGATATGGCAGTTAAACATTTACCAAATCCATTGGAAGCACAGAAATACAGAATTCCGAAAATCTGGAAAGGAGATTTGGACAGTGAGTTCGGGAAAAATTTAATTAACTGCAATCCGAAGGGAAAAGTTGGTTTTGTAATCACGAGAATTGTAATTGACCCGCGTTCAGGAAAAGAAATTTCTGCAGGAAGATTATTCTCGGGAACTTTGAAAAACGGGATGGAAGTTTATCTTAATCTTGCGAAAAAGAAACAGAAAGTTCAGCAGATACTTATTTACAACGGAATAAAACCAGAGCAGATTGACGAGATTGGGCCTGGGAATGTTCTCGCGATTTCAGGAGTTACAGGAGAAGCAGGAGAGACAGTTACTCTCGAGCCGGAAACTCCGTTTGAAGAACTGAAACATATTTTTGAACCAGTTGTTACAAAATCTATTGAAGTCAAGAAAATGATGGATTTGCCGAAGCTGGTAGAAATTCTGAAACAGGTTGCAAAGGAAGACCCGTCGGTAAAAGTTGAAATCAACGAGCAGACAGGAGAATCCTTGATTTCAGGAATGGGAGAACTTCATCTTGAAATTATTGAAAACAGAATCAGAACAGAAAAAGGACTTGATGTAAAAACATCTGCTCCTATCGTCGTGTACAGAGAAACAGTTAACAAAACATCTCCTGCTGTCGAGGGAAAAAGTCCAAACAAGCACAACAGTTTTTTTATCTCTGTTGAGCCGATGGACGACCAGACTTATGATGCAATCAAGAACGGAGAAATTCCTGAGGGGAGAGTCAAGAAAAAAAGTCAGGAACTTTCAAGTGTGCTTTCAAAGTTTGGCTGGGACGGAGAAACAATCAGAAGTGTCAGAGATGTCTACAAAGGAAATATGTTTTTTGACAATACAAAAGGAGAAGTTCACATTGGGGAAGTTATTGAAATGGTTCTCGACGCATTTGAAATGGTAATTGACAAGGGGCCTTTGGCAAGAGAGCCATGTACAAAAATGAAATTTTATCTCGACGATATCAAACTTCACGAAGACGCAATTCACAGAGGGCCTGCTCAGGTTTATCCTGCTGTCAGAGAATCAATAACAGAAGCAATGAAAAAAGCAGACGCGTGTTTATTCGAGCCAGTCCAGATTCATCTTATTGAAATTCCAAACAGATTCCTAAGTGCTATCACAAGACTCGTCGGAGGCAAGAGAGGAATGCTTTTAGAAGTCAAGCAGGAGGAAGAAGACAGCGAGGTAAGAGCGAAGATTCCCGTCGCTGAAATGATTGGATGGAGCAATGATTTGAGAAGCGCGACAGAAGGAAGAGGAGTTTCATCTTTGGCAGACCAGCTGTTCGAAAAAGTTCCTCAGTCATTAACTGCAGATATTGTAAAGAAGATAAGACAGAGAAAAGGTTTATCAGAGAATCAGTAAATTATATTCTGCAAAAACAAAAAGTTTTTAAACCTAATTTTTTTTAGATGATTAACAAATTCTGAAAAGAATTTACATAATATACAATGGCTAAGCTAAAACGCCAAAAGCGTTTTGCAAAACCCATTTTTACAACAAAAAAACAAAAACGAAAAAATGGCTAAAGAAAAACCAAACATGAACGTTGTGTTCGTCGGGCACGTTGACGCTGGAAAGTCAACTACAGTCGGTAGACTTCTTTTCGACTCTGGAGTTGTTTCAGAACAGGAAATGAAAAAGCTTAGAGAAGAAGCTGAAAAGCACGGAAAGGCTGGTTTTGAATTCGCATTCGTTATGGATAAAATTAAAGAAGAAAGAGAAAGAGGAGTTACAATTGATTTAGCTTACAAGAAAATTATGACTGACAAGTTCCAGGTTACAATCATTGACGCACCAGGACACAGAGACTTTGTCAAAAACATGATTACAGGAGCTTCACAAGCTGATGCTGCTTTCCTTGTCGTCGCTGGAACAACAGGAATAGAACCTCAGACAAAAGAACACTTGTGGCTTTTGAGAACTATGGGAGTCCAGAATCTTGCTGTTGCAGTAAACAAGATGGACGCAATAAATTTTGATAAAGCTAAATTCGAAAAGATAAAAGAAGATGTTTCTGCATTGCTTAAGACAGTTGGATACAAACTTGAAAAAGTTAACTTTATCCCATGTTCAGGATTAAAAGGAGACAATGTTTTTAAGAAATCACCAAATTTACCTTGGTACAACGGACCTACAATTACAGGACAAATTGATTTGTTCCCTGTTCCAGAATTGCCTACTAACCTTCCAATGAGAATGCCTGTTCAGGATGTTTATGAAATCACAGGTATTGGAACTGTTCCAGTTGGAAAAATTGAAACAGGAATTATGAAAGTTGGACAAAAAGTTATAGTTCTTCCAGGAAGAAGCGGTAAAGGAGTTCCTGGGGAAGTCAAGACAATTGAAATGCACCATGAATCAATGCCAGAAGCTTTGGCAGGAGATAATGTTGGAATAAACATAAGAGGAGTTGGAAAGAAAGATATTGCAAGAGGAGATGTTATCTGTGCTGCTGAAAAACCAATCACAATCGTTGAAGAATTCATTGCTCAGATTGCAGTAATCAACCATCCTACTGTTTTAGCTAAAGGATACACACCTGTATTCCACGTTCACACAGCTCAGGTTCCTTGCCAGTTTATCGAACTTATAGAACAAATTGACCCTAAGACAGGACAAGCTTTGAAAACAAATCCAGACTTCTTGAAGAACGGAGATGTTGCTAAAGTAAGAATCAAACCACAGGGAAACTTATGTCTTGAAACTCAGAAAGAAAATCCTTTCATGTCAAGATTTGCAGTAAGAGACGCTGGTGCAACAGTTGCAGCTGGTGTATGCATTGAAATTACAAAGAAAAAGGCGTTGTAATTTGATTATTGAATTTTTCTAAATAAAAATTTTTAAACTCAAATTTTATTATCCTTTTATGTCAGAAGAAAAAAAAGAGAATAAGTATCTTGTTTTGATAACAGGGAGGAACACGCATTTTGAAATCCCAGTAAATAACATAAAAGATTTTAATGATTTGCAGAATATTCTTGAAATTCTGAAAAGGAAGTTATAATGTTAAGAAAAGAGATGACTAAAGTTGAAATCGAGAAGGAACTTGCGGGGAAAGGCGATTATGTTCTTATTGACAATATAACAAGATTCGCGAAGGAGAGCATTCCGACAGATATAAGGAAATTTATTTACGTCAAACTTGCTGAAATTTACGAGAAGAGAAACATGTTTGCCGACGCTGCTGATATTTATGGGAAGCTTGCGGAAATTTCTGTACCTCAGGCAGAAAAAGGAAATTATTTTGTAAAAGAGACTGAGAATTATATTCGAGCAGGGTTTTTTGACAAGGCAGACATGGCGATAAAAAAAATTATCACTGTGGTGAAAGCAACTGAAAGGCCGAAGATAATGCTTTCGATAAAAGAGTTCTACAAGAATCAGGCAGCAAATTATGAGAAAGAAAAGAGGAGAAGCTTTGCTGTGAAAACTTACGAGAAACTTTTGACATTAAATATTTCCGACGCTGAAAAAGACGAAATAAATAAAAAACTTCTCGGGCTTTACAAAGAACTCGGAATGATTGGGCAGTATATGGCTTTGCAGAAAAGACTTGGATAAATTTAAAAAATAGATAGTATTAGTATAACTATGAAAAAGAAAAAGGAACTGGTGATAAGAATTGATAATCGTCTTCTTTATACAATCATTGCATTTGGGATTTTGGCCGCAGTTGCCGTCGGTGTTTACGCTTACGGAACCAGCAGTCCGTCGGTATTTGGACACAGCGTCGGAGAATTGAATTTTAGTGATGCAATCAGGGGAAATATGAATGTCGAGGGAGGAATAACTGCAACAGGAAGAGTTTCTGCAGCAGATGTCAAAATAACTAATGAAGTGTTTTATTGGAAATTTGGGTTAAATAAAAATTGCAATGATGTATGCGGTGCAGCAACTAAGGGGATAAAAACAAATACAGGAATTTGCATTGCTGCGTGGTCAGCTCCGGGCGGAGGTTCAGATTCAAAATCAATCTGTACAGTCACTCTTGCATATGCTGAATGTCTTTGCGTTGGAATGTATTCTTCTGCTTAGATAAATTTTTAAACCACTTCTTCTTACCTATTTTAGAAATATCTATTGAGTTATAGATTATATCACATTCACATTCACATTTCCTATTCATTTTTGACAGGAAAGCAGTATTGAAAGAGAGAGATTTGTAAGTCTAAGATATTTCTGAAATCATACGATTTCAAATAATTAAACAAGGAAAGCGATTACGCATCGCGAAAGGAGAAACATGGCAAAAATAAGTCCAGTATCGATAAAATACATGATACATGCGAATTTTTCAGCTGAAGGAGCCCTTGAAAAGCCAGATGTAATTGGAGCCATATTCGGGCAGACAGAGGGACTTTTAGGTGCTGAACTTGAAATGAGAGAACTTCAGAAAGAAGGAAAGATTGGAAGAATCGAAGTTGATTTGCACAAGGAAGGCAAGAAAACTGTCGGAGTTATAAAAATTCCAACAGCTGTTGACCAGTCAGAGACAACTTTGATTGCTGCTGCTATCGAGACAATAGAAAGAATAGGGCCTTGCGATTCTCAGATTGAAGTTGAAAGAATTGAAGATGTGAGAGGAAGCAAGAGAGACTATATTGTTGAAAGAGCAAAGAAACTTATGCAGGAAATTCACGGAAAAACTGATTCAAGGGAAATTTCTACAGAGATTAAAGAATCTGCAAAAATTGCCGGAATCAAGGAATACGGGGATGGCAAACTTCCAGCCGGAGACATTTCAGGAAAAGAACTTATTGTCGTTGAAGGAAGAGCAGACGTTGTCAATCTTTTAAGAAACGGAGTGAACAATGTCATAGGAATGAACGGAACAAAACTTCCTGACGAAATAAGAGAATTGGGCAAAGAAAAAGAAATAACTCTTTTTGTCGACGGAGACAGAGGAGGAAAACTTATTGCTCAGAACGTTGTTGAAAATGCTGATGTAAAATACATTGCAGTTGCACCAGACGGAAAAGAAGTTGAAGAACTTGCAGGAAAAGAAATTTTAATGGCTCTTAGAAAAAAAATTCCCGCAAGGGAATTTTTTTCTAAAAAAGAGGAACAAAGAAGTGAGAGAAAAAAAGAATTTGAATTAGGAACTGACGAAAAAGATAAATTAAGAAAAATTGAAAATGAAAATAAGGGAAGCGGAAAAGCTGTGCTTCTTGATAATTCTTTAAATGAAATAAAAAAAGTCTCTGTAAAAACTCTTGCAAGTTCATTGTCAAGAAGCCGGGACAAACCAACTGCAATTGTTATTGACGGAACAGCAACAACTCCAATTATAATTTCTGCTGAAGAAATCGGAACAAAAGTTATTGCAGCGAAAAATTTCGCAACAACTGACACAAGCATTAAACTGATGAGTTTATAGTAAAAATGAAGGGAATGTCATTAGAAGAGTGTGTAGAAAAAGCAAGAAAATTTGTTTTCGAGTATGGAAGTTGTTTATTATTCTTTGATGTAAAAGGTTCAAGAAACTTTAAGGACAGGCAAAAGTTAAATGATGATTTATTGATTATGATGGAAGATTTAAATGGGAAGTTTTCAGAATCTTTTCAGAAAAATAACCTTGCAGTCCAGTCAAAAAGAGAAAAGGGGTTTGCAACTTTACTCGGAGACGGCTCGTGGGCGGGAATTACTTCTCCTGCAATAGTTGAAGAGATAATTAATTACCAAAAAAGAGAATATCCCGAAATCCAATTATATTGGGGCGTGGCAAAAGACGGGATGGAGATTTTGGATAAGTATTTATAGCAATTTGTTTTATGATATATGGACAGAGATAATGGTGAGTAATCTTCCATGGAAAAAGAGCAGGGCAATAATCATTGATGTTTATGAAGCTGAGATTGTAAAAGAGGCAGGAGACTATTATTCTATCGAATTTCACGATTCTAATATGGGAATAACTGTAACAGAAATTCCAAAAAAGGAGTTCAAAAATTGGCCCGAAAAAATCAAAAAAGGGAGCTCTTTTGGGATTGTTTTATATGAGGAGAAAATAACTGATGATTTGTATGTCAGCAGGATTGGTTCGTGGCCTCCTGAGAAATATTGGAATAAAAGAATTTTAGAAAATTAATTTTACCGACGGTAGATTATAATTTCACCGATTGTTACTGACATTTGGGGAAATATGTAGGATTCCTCTATTTGTTGTCACCATAAAGTTTATAAACAATTTTCAGCTTGAATTTTTACAGAAAACGCATAGTTTTCTGCAATTAAAAAAATGGAAAATAAACACAAAATGAATGCCAAAAAACTTTTGGTTTCTTTTTTGTTAATCGCAAGCGTGTTGTTCTTAGCAACTGCTGTAAGTGCTGCTGATATAGCATCTGATTACACTATTGAAGTAGATAGTGTTGATGTTACTGAAAGTGCAAGTGTCATTGCTGGCGAGACTGCGGAAGTGAAAATTAAATTCACTGCTGATGATCTCGATCTTGGTGATGGTGAAACAAGTGCATCTAATGTAAGAATAAAAGTAACACTTGAAGGCGAAAAAGCTGATGTAACTGCTGTTACACCTCTTTTCGATGTTGAAGAAGGAAAGACTTATGTTAAAACATTAGTTTTGAAAGTTCCTTCAGAACTTAAGGATGATTTAAGTGATGACTTGACTATGGATGTAAAAATCTGGAATTCAGATTTTGAAACAGAAGAACAAGATATTACTTTGAGAGTTCAAAGACCTTCATACGACTTTGCTATTAAGTCTGTATCAACAAGCAATGCAATTAATGCTGGACAATCAATGCCAGTTGAAGTTGTTTTGAAAAATGTTGGTTACAATGATGCAGATGACGTTTACGTAACTGTATCTATACCAGAACTTAATGTTGTTAAATCAGCTTATTTCGGAGACTTAGTTGCTCTTGAAGAAGATGACGAAGATGACGAAGACACTGCAAGTGGAAAACTTTACTTAGAAGTGCCTTACACTGCTCAAGCTGGAGTTTACACTTTAGTTGTTGAAGTTGAAAACGATGAGACAACAAGCACTGTTGCGAAAGAAATAACAATAGAAAACGGTGTTTCTGACTTAGCAATAAGATCAGGAAACGATTTGATTGTTCTTAACCCTACAAGCCAATTAAAGGTTTACACAGTTAATTACAATGGAAACGACGTTACTGTTGTTGTTCCTGCTGTTTCAAGCAAGAATGTTGCAATAGAAGTTCCTGCAGGAGACTATAACTTTGATGTTACTGTCTTATCTGGAGAAACTGTATTAAGCACTGTTGCTTTTAGCGGTACAAGTCAAGAAACTGTAGAATTGACAAACCCAGTTTTCGTATTGACAGTTATATTGTCAATTGTATTCTTGGTATTGTTAGTTGTATTAGTTGTATTGATAACAAAGAAACCTCAAAAAACTGAAGAATTCGGCGAAAGCTATTACTAAGTTGATTGAGTAAATTTTTATTTTTTTTATTTTTTTTATTATTTTTTAACCCAAGGGAAGAGGGGGAGGAATTAAGATGACAAGTGAAATAATCCCAAGAGATAGAATACCCCAAGAAGCATTGAGATTAATTAATGAAATTTCCGGGATTAATGCAGTTATTCCGACGATGGAAGAGGACCCAAGTATTATCGAAGGGTATTTTGAAATAGAAAGAAAAAAGATTACAACATTAGGGGAATTATACAACTATAAAAATGGTTTAGAGAATGCATTGAGAAATTATTCTGCAAACCCAAGAGTCCAAGGTTATCTCGAAGAGTTGGATTATTCTAAAGAGGTAGGAAAGTTAAATCTCATAGTATCTAAGTTAGAACGAGAGTCTGCTCTCGGCGGAAAGATTTTGAAAGATGTTTGGAATAAATGTTTTGATAATGGTTTTAACATGGATTATCAGGATGACACAGGAGAATTACTGGGGGAGAAAGAATCTTCTTTAAGAATATCTCTGTATGGAGATATAGATATTAAAAAAGTCAGTATAAGATATAATATTAAGGGGGTTAGCCCAAGCATAGTTTTAAAACAAAATAAACCAAAATTTATTGAGAAAATTAAAGGTAAAAAATCAGGAGAGATAACTGCAGATGTGTATAAAATGGTAGATGATTGTAAGATGGGTTATCAAAAGGGAATTTCTTTAGAGAGAGTTATTAATGTGATAGACAGGTGTATTTTAGAAAATGGTTTTTATTCGGGAGGACTTAAACAATTTAGAAAAATTATTTTGAATCTCCCAAGTATTATGAATAAATATTTAGAGGATAAGTTAGGGGAAAGATGACAAATAGATATTACAAAAACTTTGAAAATTTGTTAGATGATTTCATGAAAGGAAGGCCTGAAGAGTTGGATAAAGTTGTTGAAGAAACAACTAATAAAATAAGAGGACGTTCTATTGGGGAAGTTCTTTCTCTTGGAAAAGAATATTTAGAGAATAATAATTATATGGGAGCTATAACCTCGTTTAATGAAGTTAAGAAAGATAAGAAGACAAAATATTTAGGAGAATTATACAATTATCTTGTATTTGTTATTATCAATTCAAGGGTAGACAAGGATTCTGTTCCTCAGGATTTTAGACAAGAAGTAGATAGTCTTGTCTTGGAGAAAATAATTTATTGCATGATGGAATCGACGAGAATGTATGCTGAAAAAGAAATTCCTAAAGAGGAACTTTTTTCTATTGAATTTTTTATAGACAGAATACAATTCAGAGATATGACAATAAAAGACAGAACAGAATTTAACAGAATTTATAACAAGTTCAAAGAATATGCTCTTGATGTTTTTACCGAAGATAAAGATGGAAACAAATGATATTAGTGCAAAAGATTTGAAATTGATGACAGATTATTTCAGCCTTAAAGCTGTAATGCCTTATCTTTCTGATGAGAAAGCAGTTAAAGATTATCTTGAAACTCAGAAACTGGACATTCCTCAGGAGCAGTTTAAAGAATATTTTTCAAGTTTAAAGAAAGAAGTCAGTTATCTTATTGAATATAATAAAGAAGCAAGAGATTTTTACCTGAGACTTGAGAACCCGAAATCGGTTGATGAGAAAATTGAAGATTTATTTTCTTACAAGAATAAAAATAATTTGGAGGAGAAATTTACAGGTGTATTAAAAGATACTCATAATGCTGTTATGAAAACAAATTTTAATCTTTACAGTATGGCAGATATAAGCGTCAGCAAAATTAAAGATAATTACTGGGATGTTGCTAAAATAGAATTATATTCTTATATGGGAAGATTCAATACTATTTTTACGTTAAAAAAATCCATCTTCGAACCAAAAGTAATATTAAAAACTTATCTTGGAGAGAACATTAATGAAAGAGTGAATAAAGGTTCTATAAAAGATCTTTTTGATATGTATTGGAAATCTCTTGTCAGTGAAGGACAGGGAATGGCGGGGAGGCAAATTAAGAGAATTATTGATTTAGAAGGAGAGGTTGAACTCCATTTGTCGAGGAGGAAAAATAATATAATAGATATTTTTGAGGGAAATAATGGGAAGGAAAAACAGGAATAAAAAAATTATAATGTTTGAAGGGTATAAACTTCCGAAAATTGAAAAAGGGTTTGAAATTGTGTATGATTATAAATTTGAAGAGAGGGGAATTTATCCGAGTTTCAAGATTTTATATGACGCACCAAAACTTTTGATGGAAAGCGATGAAAAAAGATTAAAGAAATGCATTTATGATATCTTATTTGAATTAACTAATGGGGAATATAAAGAGATTAAAAAAATAATAGATACAAGGAGTAAAAAAATTGAATCTGAAAATGATACTGCGATGGGAATATTTGACAACAGATATGACAGGAAAATAGACAAACATTTATTCTACAAGATAAGTTTAGATGACAAAGTCACATTAGAAATTGAAGATTACAAACCGAAGAGAATTGACAAATTTTCCAAAAAGGAAAAGAAAACTTATTATTTCGAAGACAGCAAATTGAATGAAGTAATTGACAAGTTTAGGTTCAATCCGAATAATATCTCAGTTTTTGTCGCGAGGCAGATTGAATTTGGCGGGGACAGATTATTTGAAGAAATTTATGGTTTGCTTGGCGGGGAAATTTAATTACATCTTCAAACTTATTATCTTACTGATTCCGTCGTGCATGCTGATTCCGTAGAGATTTGTGGCGTTTGCGATGACTTCATCATTGTGGGAGATAACTATGTATTGCCCTCTCTGCATATATTTTTTCAAAAGTTCTGCAAGGCGCTCGGAGTTTCTCTTGTCAAGTGCAGCGTCGATTTCGTCGAGGATATAAAAATAATACGGCTTTAATTCCTGAATTGCAAAAATCAGCGAAAGAGCAACCAAAGTTTGTTCTCCTCCTGAAAGAGATTTGACATCGAAATATTTTCCGTGTCCTGTTTTCACGATTATATTAACTCCGCCGTTGAATGGCTCTTTCTTGTCTTCAAGTTCAAGATAGACGTGCCCTTTCTGGCTGAGCTGGGAGAAGTTTCTCGAGAATATTTCATTCACAGAATTAAGCGTCTGCAAAAATGTTTTTTTCTTTTTCACGTCAATCTCGTGGATTATTTTTAAAATTCCTTCTTTTTCTTTTGCGATGATTTCTGTTTTTTCTTTTATTGAATCGTATTCATTTTTGATTGAGTCATAAACTTCAAGCGAGCGGAGATTTACATTTCCTATCTGCGAGAGAAGTTCCTGAGTTTTTGCGAGTTTTTCTGTGAGGAAATTTCTATTTGTTTTTATTATCTCAACGTCGGGGAAATCAAGCATTTCTGTTTCGAGATTTTCAATTTCTGCGTTTATTCTTGCGATATCAATCTTTAGGTTGTTTAATTCCTGTTCAAAATTATAGACGATATTCTGCTTTTTTGAGATTTCAATTTCGTTGTCTCTGATTTTTCTCTGGAGAGAATCACGTTCAGAAATCATCTTCTGGAATTTTTCAACAAGTTCGCTTTCCTGTTTTTTCTTTTTCTCGAGCAACTCATTTTTTTCTTTTATTTTCTTTTTTATCTCGACAAGTTCTGAGCTCAAATCTTCCTCTTCCCTCGACAATTGTTTAAAAGAAATTTTTCCCCTTTCAAGTTCCCTCTGTTTAAAGGAAATTTCTGAATCCATATTCTCCTGACTTCTCAGGGAAATTTCCTGAACTTCAATTTTCAGCGTTTCATATTTTTGCTCAATGTTTGAATTTTCATCAAAAGAGTTTTCGAGATTCTTTTCTCTTTTCAAAAGTTCTGACAGTTCTCCTTTAAGATAATCAATTTTTTCCTGAACAGTTTTTATCTGATTCTGCTTTTCATGAATATTCGAAAGTTTTGCCAAATCAGAATTTCCTCTTGAAATCTCAGAGGTTATTTCTTCTATTTCCTGATTCAAAAGAGATTTTTTCTGGAGAATATCTTTGAGTTCTCTGTCAGAATTTTCTATCTCTTTGTTCAGGGAAGTTATCTTCTGGTGAATTTCTGAATGCATAGAATCGATGTGCTCTTTTGTAATCGTGCTCTTGCAGAGAGGGCAAATATCCATCTTTGAAATTTTTTCAACCAGTTTTTTCTGCTTGTCAATTTCATATTCATTTGCTCCTGAAAGTTTTTCCAAACTGATTTCTTTTTTGGAAAGATTATCGAGAAGATTTTTCTTTTCTGCAATCGCCATTTTTAGAGAATCAATTTTCTCCTGCGTTGTTTTTGGATTAGACAATTCCTGAGAAATTGATTTTACCTGCTTCAGCAAAAACTCGGATTCATTTATGTAAGAGTTCAGCGTTGTTTTTTTGTCCTGAATTCTCTCTTTTAATGATTTAAGTTCAGATTTCAAAGTGTAGAATTTTTTTCTCTGCTCTTCGAGTTTTTCAAGCTCCTGTTTTTTAGATTCTATCTCTTTTTGATTTTTTGCCGTCGACAAAGGCTTTTGCAAGTCTTTCATACCCAAGTCAAGATTTCTCAGAGATTCCTGAAGTTCCTGCTTTTCTTTTGAGATTGAAGAAATTTTATTTTCATAATTTTCAAGACGAACATTCATGCCTGCAAGTTCTGCCCTGATATTTGCAATTTCCTGATTAAGTCTTTCCTGCTCCAGTCCTGTCGATTTTTGGATTGTTGAGTTTATTGTTGATATTTTTGATTCAAGATTTTCTATAAGGGCTCTTAGTTCAGAAATTGATTTTTTTTCTTTTTCTATCTCCTTGTTTTTCTGGGAAATTTTTGAGTTAACCTCGTCGGAAATTTTTTTCTTTTGGTTTATGTCAGAATAAATAATGCTGGCTTTGAATTTTTTCACGTCGGATTCGAGTTTTTTGAACTTCAGTGCCTGCTGTCTTTCTTTTTCAAGATTGTTAAGATAAATTGTTCTCTCTCTCAGAATCGCCAAAACTTCTTTTAACTTCTCTTCTGTTTTTTCAAGTTCAGAAAGAGATTTTTCTTTTCGCATTTCGTAGATGGAAATTCCTGAGACTTCCTCGATGACTTTTCTTCTTTCTTCCGGCTGCATTCTTGCAAAATTCTGGATTTCCCCCTGAAGAACAATATTAAATCCGTTCGGGTCTATTCCTCCCTGTGCCAGCAATGACAAGACTTCCTGTCTTGTGCTGACAGCGTCGTTAATTTTGTAAATACTCTGTCCATTTCTTCGGACAATTCTTTTTACAGAAATTTCATTTTTGTCGATAGAAAAAATTCCGTCGGAGTTGTCAAGAACCATTTCAACCATTGCCTCTTTTGCCGGAGCTGCTGCCTTACTTCCAAGGAAAATTAAGTTTCCTGCTTTTGCTGCACGCATAGATTTTATAGACAATCTTCCGAGAACAAAACAGAGCGCGTCAGAAACATTGCTTTTCCCGCTTCCGTTTGCACCGACGATAACATTAATTCCCGGAGATAATGGAATTTCTGTTTTCCTTACAAAACTCTTGAATCCATACATCACTAATTTTTTAATGTACATCATTTTAATAGGAAGAAAGGGGATTTTTTAAAGGTTAAGCGTCAATTAAAAGTTTAAAAATAGAAAGTTTGAAGTAAATTAATGAAAGATAGAAAACTAAAAATTAGAATAGAAAAATATTCTTCTCCGGATAAACTGGGTTATAACATTTTTATAGAAGGAAGAAAAGGTAGTGGATTTGTTATTGCAGAACCGCTTTTAGCAGAACATAAGCCAGACAGAGAAATATTCTATAAATTGGGGGTTGGAAAAAAAGATTTAGTTGTGTATATTTCCCATTTTTATCCGAATGGATTTCCGGGAGAGGAGGAAAATATGAGAAAGGGAGTTGGAAGTATAGTTTTAGATTTTGTTTTGAAGGATTTGAAAGAAAGAGAAATTAGAGGAATAAATCTTGCCGCAACAACAGATTATATGATAAAATTTTGTAACAAAAATAATTTTATTGAAAATAATTCTTTCAGAGGATTATACAGAAGATTCTATAAATTAATTTAAATCAATTTTTGCTGTTCAGCCATAGAGCAGACATCCTTCCAAGTGCTCCAGGTTTTTCTGAATATTCCTTTGTCGCCGTAAGTCTGAGCATGTTTTTGCAGGAATTTTGTCGTCAGCGGGTCTGAACAATATCCTGAACCAATTTCGCTTCCGTACTGCTCTTTTAATTTTCCCATCTCAATTTCTCTGACGCATTTTGCGAGAATTGATGCTGCGGAAACTGAAATATGATTTACATCTGCCTTATGCTCGCAGACAATTTCCAGGTTAGATAAATTATTAATTTTTGTTTTGAGATAATCTTTCCATTTTTCTATGCTGACAGACGGGCAGTCAATTATCACTTTTATCCTGCTGAAACCTTTGTTTATTCTGTTAATTACTTCTGCCATTTTTATAGCTTCCAGTGCATTCAGATTTATTCCGTCGTGGTTTTTCCTGTCGATTTCCTCGGGATGGGCGAGGACGATTTCGAAAGTTTCTGCGAGTCCTTTTATTTTTTCAGACAAGAATTCTCTTCTCTTCTGAGTTAACTGTTTGGAGTCTTTCACTCCGAGATTTTTTAATTCACTCTCGACTGTATCGTCGATTAAACATCCCGCGAGAACCATTGGGCCGATTACAGGGCCTCTTCCGGCATCGTCTATTCCAAGTATTAACATAACCTTATACAGAATGAATGGTTTTTAAAATTAATTAGAATCAATAAGTTTGTCTAATTTGAAGAAAGTCCTGATTTGATTATTAGGGAGTACTCTTGAACCACATTCATCAACATAACCTTCAACAAGTCTTGAATAAATTAAATCTCTGAATTCTGTGTCATAAGCATATTTATTATTTCTTGGATTAAAATTCTCATCTAAAGAATTGACTATTCTCCAAAGAGATTTTTCAAAATCTTTTCTTCTTCCCCGATTATGAGAATGATAAATTCCAGAATACCAAAACGGATTATATGATTCAGCAAATCTTATTTTATGGTCGGAATGTTTTGGAATTGGTGCGGGAATTAAAACCACTTTAAGTCTGTTGTTTAACAAATCATTATACAGGAATTCTGCTTCTTCAATAAAATTTTTTCTTGGAAAAATAGGCAAGTATGCAAGTCTTTTTTCCGGAGTCCATATCTCTCTTTCACCCATTCTCCCAGAAAACTAAAGAGACTTTTAAGGATTTATTTGATGAAAGGATGTTTAGAAAGTAGCGGGGGTTACTCCTTGCCCCACTCGTTGCAATTAAATTTTTCTGGCACTCGTGAAACAACTCGGGATTTGAATTCAAATCCCAAAATAGAATAGCGGGGGTGGGATTTGAACCACACGACCTTCGGGTTTCCCATGCGTATGTGTGGGAATGGAAATCTTCCCGATTTGCTTATGGGCCCGACGAGCACTCCAGGCTGCTCCACCCCGCTATAAAATATTAAGACGTTTGTAATCTTTTAAACGTTTCGTCGGTGTTCAGAAAATATTTAAATTGCTTTTGACTGATTAGATAATGAAAAAAAAGAGGAGAAAAAATCCGATAATAGCTCTTGCTCAAATTAAATATTATGATATAAATAAAAATAATAATGTTGAGAAGATAAAAAAGTATATTCGGCTGGCGAAGAAAAAAAATGCAGACATTATTTGCTTCCCAGAATCTGTTGTAACCCGAACAAAAACTCTTCATTTCGACGATAAATTTGTCAAAGAAATAAAACAGGAATGCAAAGAGAATTCTATCTGGTGTATAATAACTGAAGATTTTATCCTGAAAGGCAAACCTTACAACCTTACGATTTTAATTGACAGGTGTGGAAAAATAAGAGGCAGTTATAAAAAAATAAATCTTTATGGGGACAGCGACGGAATTTATCCGGGGAAAAGAATAAAAGTTCTTCAGACGGATTTTGCGAAAATTGGAATTGCAGTTTGCTGGGATTTGGCATTTGCTGATTTGTTTAAGAAAATGAAACAGCACGGAGCCGAAATTGTTTTTTGTCCTGCGTTTTGGTGCTATGAAGAAAAAGCTTATGATAAAAATCACAGGAAAGAAGAAACTGATTTACTTAGGGCGTTGATCAGAACGCGGGCTTTTGAAAATATTTATTTTGTGGGGCTGATAAATCCCGTAACAAAAAGAGCAGACAGAGTTTCATATTCGGCAATTGTTTCTCCGCAGAGAATTCTGAAAGAGATTATAAACAAAGAAGGGTTGATAATTTCAAAAATAGATTTAAAAGAAATAAAAAAGATTGAGAAGCTTTATTCCGACGAGAATATAAATTGATTATCTTGCTTTTTTCTTCAGAAAATCCAGAATTTCTCCGACTAATCTTTTCCTGTCGTTGATGAAAAAGTCCAATCCCGGCTGGGCGTTAATTTCGAGGACGAGCCATTTGCCGTCTTTTTTTAGAAAATCTATTCCGCAGACACTTATTCCAAAAACCTTGATTGTTTTTTTGATTGTCTTTTCAAGTTCTTTATCGACTTTAAATTTTCCAATATGATTTGAATGATTCCCTGTTTTCTTCCAGCCCTTTCCAGGACGAATTGCAGTCTGAACAATTTTATCTCCGACGACAGTAACTCTATAACTTAATGAACTTACAAATTCCTGAGCAATTATTGCCAATCTTTCAGAACCTTTTTTCCAGAATCGTTTCATGATTTGTTCTGCTTCTTTTGTATTTTTAGCCATGGCAACATACTCGCCATTATTTCCCTGAATTCTTTTCAGGATTACAGGCCAGTGATTAAATCCGATTAATTCTTTTTTTGCGACAGGAATATTTTCAGATAATAATATTGTCTTCAAGGTTGGAATTTTGTGCTTGAAGCATTTCATAAAAAACATCCATTTGTCCTCGAAGTAGTAAAATTTATTCGATGGCTCTATCACTTTATCTCCGAGCTCTTCAATTGTTTTCGTGAGTTCCATAGAAATATCTTCTGTGCTGTTGTTAAAAAAAAGGTCGCATTTTTTTACATCTTCTTCTATATCCTCTTCGGTGAGATATTTATTCGTGTTAATCATGATTAGGTTTATACCTTTCTCTTTGGCGACTTCTCTGAACAGCCTATCTTCTTTTTTTGGGTGAATCTCGTTGAAGATGTACCCTATAGAAATTTTTTTCATATTTTTCTCAATGCGCTTTTTTGTATGTAAAGAAGGAATAATAAACCAATCACAGAAATTATCCCTGTTAACAGGAATACAACTTTAAAACCCGTCAGGTAAATAAATCCTAAATCAAGGCTTACATTATCTGCGAGCCATCCGCCGACGCCGGCAGTTATTGCCGCTGCGAATCCTACTCCGGAAGAATGAAGAGAATACTGGAAACCTCTTGCTCCTTTTTCGAGATGAGCTGTAAATAAACTTGACCACGACGGATAAGCAAATGCCGCGCCAAGTCCGTATAGAAATTCGATTACATAAAGATGATACACTGAAGTCATAAAAATATAAGCAAATGGAACCAGTGCAATGATAATAGTTCCGAGTTTTAGCATCCATAATCTGTCTTTAGGATTGAATTTGTAAGAGAATACTATCTGAAGAATTGAATATGTGAAAAACCAAATCATGCTTGCCATACCAGCAGCGAATACAGTACCATCGGGAAGTCCGCCTTCAATAAAAATAGCCAGAATTGGAGTAATTAATCCAAATCCTCCAAGGATAAAAATATCAGACAGGATTAATATTCTTAATGTCTTATTCATTTTCAAATCTGCACTAAACAGTTTCCACTTTTTATGCAAATTAAATTTCTTTTTCATCTTCCCTCTTTTAAATTATAATCAAAATTAGTATTTAAATTTTTAGAATAACAAACTTTAAATTCTCTTAGAAATAAGAATAATTATCTAGCCCACATGCATAGTTCGGGAGTAACCCTCTCGCTTCGCGAATACAATGTGGGTGTAAAACTGTGCCCACATCGCATAGTGGTATTGCAGCGGATTGCTATCAAGCGACTTTCCCTTCGGGTTGAGAGTCCACCTCGAGATTCCATTTATGGAAGCTCAATTAAGGTTTTGTCTTTCCCCTTCGGGGTTGAGAGATTTGCTTCTCCCTTCGGGTTGAGAAGCCTTGCTTTCGAGCAAATATCCGCGCCCTTCGGGGCTCGCAGGTTCGATTCCTGCTGTGGGCGTTATTATCGAACCTGGAACAGGTACGATTCCCGAGCGACTTTGCGAAAGTAGGGTCAGTGTTGAATGAGCGGGGTCGCGAGTTGTCTGTGGGCGTGCGAGGACACCTAATCGGTTTCCTTAACTCGAACCCCCACTCGAATTTTTCAAATTTGACTTCGTGATTCCATCTCGTGAAAATTCTCGGCTTAATCTTCCCTTTAAATTTGTGGTCACGCTTGATTTTTATCACAATAATATTTAAAAATAAATTTTTCTAAGGGAGATTATGGAAAATATTTTGAGGACAGAAATAGATAATAAAAAAGTATATTTTCGAGATGCAAAAGGAAGCAGGTTTATATTGGGAGATTTGGGAAGAACTCTTGAAAAAGAATTAATTGGGAAAGCTAAAGGAGACGGTGAAAAAGGATTTCTATTTTATGTAAGTGAAGAAGAAAATGAAAATAATATAACAATTTCCCGAGAAGAATACAGCAGACTTGTAGGATACGCCAACGAAAAACTTTCTTTAGAAATAGATTAGTTATTTAACCGCGACGAATTTGTCTCTGCCAATACTTTTTGCGTTGTATAATGCTTTATCGACTCTCTCCTTGAATTTCTTTTTGCTATCTTCTTTTGTCCTGAATTGAGTAACTCCGCCGCTGACAGTCAGTTTATGTTTTTTTAAAGTTTTATCTGCGTGGACTAATCTTCTTAATTTCAGAGAAAAAGATTTTGCTTTTTCCAAATCTGTTTCCGGAAGCAGGATGATAAATTCTTCTCCGCCGAACCTCGCTGCGATGTCTGATTTTCTTACATTTTTTCTTATTACGTCTGCAAGTTTTTTCAGCAGCTCGTCGGCTTTCATATGCCCGTATTTATCATTTACCTTTTTGAAAAAATCTATGTCAATTATTATCATAGAAAGTTTTTGCTGTCCTCGTTTTGCTTTCTCGATTTCCATATCAAGAAGCGTTTCGAAAAATTTGTTGTTGTACAATCCTGTTTTCTCGTCGTGGGTTGCAACTTCGTAAAGCATCGAGACAGATTCGCTCATAGATTCAAATAATTCTTCTATTTTTTTCCTGAACCTCGGGTCGAGTGCCGAAAGTTTCTTTTTAATTTTTCTATCCATCAATTATACAAGCAGGAAATATATATAAAATTAGCTATTTAGAAATCTCACTCTGCTCGCGACCCCACTCGGTTTAAATCGAATCAAAATTACTTGCTCGTGAAATCGCTCGTTTTTCTCTTCTGAATGTAAAACTTATTTAGAACTTCCATTGCCTGCTGTCTTTGTTCAGAATTTCCAAGTCCTTTCCAGTCGAGGAGAATCATGTCGATATCTTCTTCTGTTCCTGCAATTGCTTCCTGAACCATTTCTTCTGTAAGGGGGAGGGCATATTGGGGAATTATGTGAGAGATTGCGATGTTTGAATTCAGCTGGATTTTGTTAAAGTTTGGACAATAATGCGGACCGCCGATTCCGATTGCAATTTCATTGTAAGGGTTCTCTTTGAATTCTTCCATAGTTTCCAGGATAGATTTAGCGACGACAAAACCTGCGCGCCGGTCTTTCCATTCTTCTTCTGTTGCTCCGATTTCGACAAAAATGCACGGCTTGTTTATCAGCGGGCCGTGGTGAGTGCATTCTAAAGTCAAGTCATATTTTCTTAAATCAAATTTTTCTATATTCTTTTTTAATTTTTCAAATAATTGTTTTTGAAACAGCGCAGAAGTTTTGCATATTCTTCCCGCCTGCCCGCCGAATTTAGCTTCAGCCCAGTTTCCCGGAGCGTGAATTGAGATTGTTTTTTCTGCTTTTTCAGACACGTGGCGCGAAGCGAAAATGATAAAGTCATAATGGCTGAATTTTTCTGTGTTGAGATTTTCTGTAAAGATGACTTCATTCTCGACGAGATAAAAATTCATATTTCCAAACTGACTCAGCTGAGTTGTGATGTTTATCCCTGCTTTGTCAATCTTGCTGGCGACGATGAGATAATTTTTGTACATAAAAAGAAAGAGGGATATCAGTTTAAATTTTTTTATATAATAATATTTATAAATTAAACTACTAAATAGATTTGTAAAATGAGAAATATTCAAAATTTAATTGAAGAAGACAGAATGAAAATTCCCTTTGATAATGCAGATTTTATGGATTCTACTGAAAGAGAAATAATAGAAAGTAAGATTGGAAAAATAAGTTGGGAAGAAATAAAGAAAAAATCTGGCTTCTCGAATATAAAAATAAAAAAAGTTATAGAGCCGTCAGAAAAAAATCCGTATGAGTTTACACGAATGATGACGATGGAATTAACTTGCATTGCCGGGGGTTATCTCATCGGCGACGGAATTAATAAAGAATATGGCGGATTGATTGGTGCAGTTGTCTTTGGAGCAGTTAATGGTTTTTGTGAATATCAGCTTCATAAAAAGAGACAAGGATTATAAATAAGATTTCTTAATAATTATATGGAAGAATTATATCAAATAATCATCGGGATTATGATTTTAGCAATAGGAATTCCTCTCGGAGATTTGCTTGCGAGGGCTACAAAAGAAGAGCTGAAAAAAAGGAAAAATCTGTTCAAGACTCTGATAATATTGAGTTCCATCGGCGCAGTTATTTTTTTATTTTTGGAAAATGATGCGCTGCTTTTTGGATTGCTTTTTATCGCGATTGTAACCAGCAGGAGTCTGAGAAAGAAATGATATATTTAATCGGACTTGGTTTGAATGAAAAAGGAATTTCTGTCGAGGGCATTGGGGCGCTGAAGAAATGCAAAAAAATTTATCTTGAAAATTATACAGTTGATTTCCCTTATTCTTTTGAAACGCTTGAAAAAATCATTGGTAAAAAAATAATTTCTGCTGACAGGGATTTTGTCGAGGATATGAAAGTTTTGCTTAATGAAGCGAAAGAAAAAAATGTTGCTCTGCTGATTTACGGAAGTCCGCTGACAGCGACGACGCACATTTCATTAATTGAAGAAGCCCGACGGAGAAATATAAAATATGAAATAATTTACGGGGCTTCTGTATTCGACGCGATTGCTGAAACCGGTTTGCAGATTTACAAGTTTGGAAAAATCACGAGCATGCCAAAATGGCAGGAAAGTTTCAAGCCGACGAGTTTCGTGAAAATTGTAAAAGAAAATCAGAAAGTTGGTGCGCATAGTTTAATCCTCGTCGACATTAATCTTGATTTGAAAAACGCAATCAGAGAACTCGAAGAATCTGCAAAAAAAGAAAGACTAAAATTAGGAGATATTATAATTTGTTCAAGACTTGGAACTAAAGACAAAAAAATATTTTATGGGGGATTTAACAAAATGAGAAGTATCGAGATGAAAAAACCTTACTGCATAATTATTCCGGGGAAGTTGCATTTTATAGAAGAGGCAGTTCTAAAGAACCTTTCTTGACTCCATTTCCAATGTCGTAAGAGGCAGTTCTAAAGAACCTTTCTTAACTTCATCTTCAATGTCGTAGGAAGAAGTTTGAAGAATGGGGAATAGTTTCCTAAATCTGCCTATGAGTAATTTTAAAAATATCGGATAATAAGGAATAGTATGTATGAATTTAAGGAGATAGAAGAGAAAGCGAGAGAAGTATGGAAGAAGAATAAGAAGGAAATTGAAAAAGCGATTCAGGACAATCCGAAAAAGCCATTGTTTTCTTTTTTAGAGGGGCCACCGACGGCAAACGCGCCTCCTGCTTTGCATCATCTTGAAGTCAGAACTTTCAAGGATATAATCTGCAAATTCAAATACATGAATGGTTTTTCTGTTCCGAGAAAAGGCGGGTGGGATTGCCACGGCTTGCCTGTTGAAGTTCAGGTTGAAAAAAAATTAGGACTGGAAGACAAAAAAGCAATTGTAAAATATGGCGTCGATAAATTCATAAAAGAATGCAGAGAAAGTGTCTGGAGCAATATCAAAGACTGGAACGCGTCGACAGAAGAACTGGCTTACTGGGTTGATTTGAAAAATCCGTATGTGACTTTGGAAAATGATTACATTGAAAGTGTCTGGTGGAGCCTGAAGGAACTTTACAATCAGAAAATGCTTTACGAAGGGCATAAAGTTGTGCCGTTTTGTCCGAGGTGCGGAACTCCATTGTCCAGCCACGAAGTTGCTCAGGGCTATCAGGATGTTACAGAAGAATCAGTTTACATTGCATTCAAAGTGAAAGGAAAAAATAATGAGTACATTCTTGCGTGGACAACAACGCCGTGGACTCTTCCGGGAAATGTTGCATTGGCAGTAAATCCCGAGATAGATTATGTAAAAGTAAAACTCGAAGACGGCGATAGTTTAATTCTCGGAAAAGCAAAAACAAATCTTATAAAAGGAAATTATAAAATTGAAAAACAAATCAAGGGGAAAGATTTGGTTGGAATTGAATATGAACCTTTGTATGAAATTAAAGAATTGAAAAGTGAAAAATCTTACAGAATAATTCCTGCAGATTTTGTAACAACCGAGGACGGAACAGGAGTCGTTCATACTGCAGTGATGTACGGGGAAGACGATTATAACGTCGGCAAAAGATTTTCACTTCCGCAAGTTCACACTGTCGGACAGGACGGAAAATTTTTGAATATTGCTCCTGAATTTTTACGGGGGAGATTTGTAAAAGAGGCAGAAAAAGATATCAAAGAAGATTTGAAAAAAAGGCACTTGCTGTTCAAAGTTGAAAAAATAACTCACGCATATCCTTTTTGCTGGAGATGCAATTCGACATTGCTTTACTACGGCGTTAATTCCTGGTTTATCAAAGTCAGCGAGGTAAGAGACAGACTTATGAAATTGAATAAAGAAATAAATTGGGAGCCTGAACACATCAAAGACGGAAGATTTGGAAAATGGCTGGAAGGGGCAAAAGATTGGGCAATTTCAAGATTCAAATTCTGGGGAACACCGTTGCCGATTTGGAAATGTGAATGCGGGGAGAGAAAAATTATTGGCAGCGTCGCTGAATTGAAAGAAAATGCGACGAAAAAAATCAGCGGAGAAATTGATTTGCACAAACCGTGGATAGATGGCATAAAACTAAAATGCAAATGCGGTAAAGAAATGTCGAGAATTCCCGACGTGATTGACTGCTGGTATGATTCCGGAAGCGCGAGTTTTGCTCAGTTCCATTATCCATTTGAAAATAAAAAAGAATTTGAAAAAAGATTTCCTTACGATTTTATTTCTGAAGCAATAGACCAGACGAGAGGATGGTTTTACACACTGCACGTCATTGCGACGCTTTTATTCAAAAAACCCGCATACAAAAATGTAATCTGCGCGGGGCACGTTGTCGACGAGAAAGGAGAAAAAATGTCAAAGTCAAAAGGAAATATAATCAAGCCGAGAGAAATAATTGACAAGACAGGAGTTGATGCAGTGCGACTTCAGTTCTGCACAACAGATATGGGGAATCAGAAAAGATTTTCATACGATTTAATGAAAGAAGAAGTTCTTCCATTCCTCACTGTTCTTTACAATTGCCATAATTATTACAATCAGCTCGACGATGGGAACCTCCAGCGGGTTCTTCACAACTCCAGCAACCGCAAACTAAAAACAGAAGACAAGTGGATTTTGAGCAGATTAAATTCTGTCGTTGTTGAGGTTACTGATGAACTGAATAAATTTTCTCTGAACAAACCTTTCGAGATAATTTCAAAATTTGTTGTTAGTGATTTTTCAAGACAGTATATTAAGATGACTAGAGACAGAGATGATAACAAGAAAATAATGGGAGAGATTTTAGAAAAGGTTTCGTTATTGATAGCACCTTTTGCTCCTTACATTTCTGAATTTATTTATCAGAATTTTTCGAAAGAGTCTGTCCATTTATCATCTTGGCCAAAAGCAGACAAGAAAAAAATTGATAAAAAATTAGAAGAAGCATTTGCAGGTGTTATGAAAATTATTGAAACCGGATTAAGAGAAAGGGATAAAGCGCAGATTGGATTAAAATGGCCTTTAGCATCAGCAACAATTTTTTCTCCGAGCAAAACAGAGGACATTGAAGAGGTAATAAAATCGCAGTTGAATGTAAAAAAAATTGTCTGGAAGAAATCGGATGAATTAAAAATTGAACTTGACACAAAACTCACTCCTGAACTTGAAGCAGAAGGCTACGCGAGAGAAATGTCGAGAGCTGTTCAGGCTTACAGAAAAGAACTTGGGCTGAAAAAAGAAAATAAAATTGAACTTTCTATTTTTACCGACGGAGAATTGAAAAAAATTCTTGACGGCTGGAAAAATTTTATTATGGAAAGAACAAATTCTGTGAAATTAGAATTTTTTTCTGAAAATGTTACAACTGGTAAGGAAAGATTTAAAAACAATATTGAGTTCAAAATTAAAGATAAAAGAGGGCTGATAGTGATTGTAAAAAAATAGCTACCGGCAAGTAAGACTTATCATTTACTCTTTTATCATAACAATATTTAAAAAGAAAATCAAACAGAAAATAAAATGATTGTAAAGGACGAATTTTTGAGCAGATTAAGAAAAATTTTTGACTTAAATCTTTATGAAGTCAAAGTATGGACCGCACTTCTCTCACGGGGAACATCAACTGCAGGGGAATTGAGCAGTATTTCTGATGTCCCAAGAAGCAGAACTTATGATATTCTTGAAAGTCTTGAAAAGAAAGGATTTATTTTAATGAAACTTGGCAAGCCGATAAAATTTGTTGCACTGAAACCTGAGGAAGTTATTGAAAGAGTAAAAAAGAATTTAGTTAAATATGCAAAAGAAAGAACAGAGAGACTTGAGAAACTTCATGATGACGAAGTTCTTGGTGAATTAAATCAATTGTTTACAAAAGGAATCAAATTTGTTGAACCTTCTGATTTGTCAGGAAGCCTGAAAGGAAGACAGAACTTGTACAATCATATGGACATGATGATTAGGGGAGCTGAAAGATCAATCACAATTGTAACAACCAGAGACGGGCTTAACAGAAAGATGGAAGTTCTTATGCCGACGCTGGATAAATGCAAAAAGAGGGGAGTTAAAATAAGAATTGCTGCGCCTGTTGACAGCAGTAACATAAGTGTTGCAAAAGAATTCAAGAAAGTTGCAGAGATAAAAGATATTGAAGGAAAAATGAAAGCAAGGTTTGTAATCATTGACGGAAATCAATTAATGTTCATGCTTCTTGACGACGAGAAATTCCATCCGAATTACGATGTAGGAATCTGGATTAATACTGAATTTTTTTCTCAGGCACTCGAGCAGATGTTTGACATAATGTGGAAGGATTTGAAAGCAGTTAGATAGTAGTCTAATCAAGATTACAGAAAGATTTGAAACACACAAAATAATTCTAATGTATAATTAAAAAAGAATTCTAGAAATATAATAAAAAAAATAAAAAAATAAAAAGGATTTTTATTGTTTGAGGACAGCCATTACAGCACTGACTATTGTTGTTATAACAACAACCCAGCCGGCTACCTGAGTCACAACCAAGGGTACGTATGTCACCGTGAGTGTTCCCCCCGTCATTCCAAATCCTACTGCTAGAGATACAAGAATACCTGTAGCCCATGCAACCAGATTCAAAACATTCTTAACTTGTTTTCCCATTTTCACCTCCTTTTTATTCGAGCCCTATGATAATATTAATAAAAAATAGTTTAAATAATTTTTGCTATTCACATTTCTTCTGCAACTTCTATTCCCAAGAGATAAAGAGAATTTTTTATTGTTGTTCTGAATGCGTCGACAAGTAATAACCGAAATGCTTCTGATTTGTCGCCGATGACAGGACAGGTGTGATAGAACTCATTAAAAATTTGTGCAAGTTCAAAAGAATAATTTGCAATCAAGCCGGGATTAAGTGATTGTTCGGAGTTGATTACAATTTCCGGGAACATTGAAATTTTTTTTACAAGATTATTTTCTGCTGGAGTCAAATTGAGAATTTTTATTTTTGACTTGTTAAATTTTCCTGCTTTTTTTATTATTGATGACGCACGGGCATAACTATACTGGATGTAAGGGCCAGAATCTCCCTCGAAGTTCAAAGCCTGCTCCCATGAAAACTGGACATCTGCCGACGGAGAAGATTTTAAAACAACATATTTCACTGCACCGACGCCAACTTTCTCAGCATCGCCTTTTGTTTTTCTTTTCCTGATTTCTTTTTCTGCTTTTTCGATTGTCTTTTTCAAAACATCTTCCAGTAAAATAATATCTCCTGTTCTCGTCGCAATTATTTCTTTTCCAAATCTTATTGTTCCGAAAGGAAGATGAACAAGCTTGTCTGAGAAGTCATAACCAAATAATTTTAAGATTTTGAATAATTTATCGAAGTGGTCTTTTTGCCTGAAATCTGTTACATAAATCATTTTTTCGAAATTATATTTTTTGTATCGCTCGACTGCTGCGCCGATATCATAAGTTATATACGACGCTGTCTGATTTGAACGGAGTATGAATTTTTTCTGTCTGTCAATTTCTACGTAAACTGCTCCGTCTTTTTCTGACCTGGCAATATTTTTCAGCAAAGCATTTGTTACGATTTTTTTCCCGTGCTCTGAAAATTCGCTTTGCCCGACGGTTTCATTAAAATCTACATTCAGCATTTCGTAAACTTTGTTGAAACCTTTTTCTGAAGATTTTCTTATATCGTGCCAAATTTTTTCTGTGTTCTTGTCTCCGAGTTCCAATAATTTTAATTTTTCTTTTGCTCTGTTTGTCCATTCATTATCCTGAAATTCTTCTTCAACTCCCTCGGTAAGTTTGGATTTTTCTTTCGCACAGAATTTTACATAAAGCCTCAGCAATTCCTGGACAGGATTTTTTTTCAGCGCATCTTTATCCAGCCACAATTCATAAGCGACAATCAATTTTCCGATGTGAAGTCCAATATCACCGAGATAATTCACACCAATTGAATCATAACCTAAAAAGCTGTAAATTCTCATCAGGGAATCTCCGAGGATTGTCGAACGAATATGTCCGATATGCATTGGCTTCCCAATATTCGGCGCTGAAAAATCAATCACAATTTTTTTATTTTTTCCTATCGGCGATTTTCCAAAATTAGAATTTATTTTTATAATCTGTTCTGCCAGAATTTTCTTGTTTACAAAAAAGTTCAGATAGGGGCCTTTGCTTTCCACTTTTTCTATTTCTCCGGGAAGTTTTATTTTTTCTGTTAAATGTTCTGCAATTTTGTCAGGAGATTTTTTTTCTTTTTTTGACAGGATAAAACAGGGAAAAGAATAATCGCCAAAATCTGAAGAAGGGGGAACTTCAATTAATTTTTCAATTTCACTATCTTTCAAAGTTATCCCTGATTTTTTCAGAATTTGAATAATTATCTCTTTCATAATTTTCTAAAGAAAGATTTATTTTTATATGTATTGAAATTATTTCTTAGAAAATGCTCTTTTCGCTTCTTTGTTGAATAATAAATATCCGATGGTAGCGCCATTTATTGCAAGATAGATTATGCCGTTCGCAATATGAGATGCAATTATAGAAACTCCCGCAAGAACTCCTAATGCTGAAATGATTATTGCAACAATTTTTGCCCAGTTTTTTATCTTCCATAAACCTCTTCCGACGAGGAAAGCCAATCCCCCGACGATTAATACAAATATTCCCATAAAAGCAAAAAAACCACTTCCTAATTCACTAAGAATAGGAATTTCAAGAGAGCCAATTATGCCACCGCTAAATAAAAATAACAATCCGAATAAAGCTGCACTGCCTGCACCGATGTAGTATAAAATAGAAATTATTTTAACACCGATTGGAATATTTTTCCCAGCCATTTAATTTTTAAGAAAAGATACTATAAAAATGTTAGCAAAGTATAAAAATGAATATGTATTATCAATATTTATGGAAGAGGAAAAAAATATCTATGACGTTATAATCGTCGGGGCTGGGCCTGCGGGACTGACATCTGCATTATTTTCTGTCCGTGACGGACTTAAGACGCTGGTAGTTGCGAGAACTCTCGGGGGGACTGCAAATTCAATTTTGAAATTAGAAAACTGGCCAGGATACAAGGGAACAGGAATTGAACTAATGAAAAATTTTTATGAACAATTGAAATCGTATCCTATTGAAGTTATCGTCGACGATGTTCAGAGCGTTGAGAAAAAGGGAGAGGGATTTGTTATAAAAACTTCGAGCAAAGAATTTGGAACAAAAACATTAATTTTAGCGACAGGAACAAAAAGGGAAAACAAAATTCCTGGTGAGGAAAAATTCGTTGGAAAAGGAGTTAGCTACTGCGCAACGTGTGATGCATTTTTTTTCAAGGATAAGACAATAGCAATCGTTGTCTGGGAAGATTCCAGTGCTGAAGAAATTATTACCCTCGCAAATCTCGCGCAGAAAGTTTATGTGGTATGCGACAAGAAATTTAAGGCTAAAAGAGAATTGAAGAAAGTTAAGAAAAAAATTGAGATTATGAACAATTCTGTTCTTACAGAAATAAAGGGAGAAGACAAGGTTCAAGGCCTGATGATAAAAGACAGGAAAGGAGAAAAAGAAATAAATGTCGACGGAGTTTTTATCGTAATTGGCGCAACTCCAATTACTGAGTTTGCAAAAAAACTGAAACTGAAGATGAACAAAGAAAATTTTATCGTCGTTAATGAAGGGATGGAAACTTCTGTCAAGGGAATTTTTGCTGCAGGAGACGTGATAAATTCTACAATAAAAGGAGTTCTGACTTCATCGGCGCAGGGAGCAATTGCTGCGAAAAATGCCGAGGAATTTTTGCAATGAGTTTTTTTGGTTGTCTGTTGAAATATTTTGACAGCAGATATGATATGGGAAGAATGATGAGGATTTATGATTACATTATGAATAATAACCAAATAAATATCTCGGGATATTCCTCGGGAAAAGCAGGATTCCAGAAAAAAAATGTTTCCCAGAATCTTTATCTTAACAGAGATTATTTGCTGATGAGAAATCAGGAAAGAAAATGCAACAGCAGATGCACGGCGATTCCAAAAAATAGATTAGAAAATAGGATTATGAAAAATATTGTTAAAGAAATAAATGCCGAAAGAAAACAAAAAATTAAAGAAAGTTTTTCCAGAAAGATTAAAAGCAGAAGATGGGCGAAGAGACACCATAAATAAAAACATTTATAACTGATTCTTTTATGAAATATTTATGACAGAAATAAAAAAAGACAAACTTGAAGATGCGCTGAACAGCGAGAGAACTGAACAGCCAAAAGTCAGCAAAGACATGGAAATTGGTTTTCACCAAGGAGCTTTGAATACTTTAGTTAACGAGAGAAATGAGATGATAAGAATGATTCAGCAGATTGAACAAGTCATGCAGGCGCACATTAAGAGACTTGAAGAACTAGGTGTGAAGATTAAGACAGGGAAAGAATAATTCTAAAATTAAATGTAGTCAATCCAAAAATTAATTTGTTTAACAACAACACAAGCCTCAGATGAGGATTGAACTCATGACCTCCAGTTTACGAAACTGGCGCTCTGCCAACTGAGCTACTGAGGCGCGAAGACACCAAGGTTTCTTTCGCTTAATCTTCCTTTTATTAGAATTCTAAAAGTTTTTATATAGTTCGTTTTTGATAAATATATAGGCGGGTGTGCCAGAGTGGTCAAATGGGTAGGACTTAAGATCCTATGGCTTAGTGCCTTCGAAGGTTCGAATCCTTTCACCCGCATAAATAAGGGTGAATGAAAATTGAAAATTTGACTTCATCCGCATCAATATTCTAAAATTTTAAAACAAAGTTTTATAAACGATTTTTTCTGGGGAACTTTATGACAAAATTAGAGAAAATATTGAGCAAAAGTTTGAAGGCAGTTCTGGCTTTTTCGTTAATGTCATTCGCACAAGTGAAATTATCTGTAGATGAAATGCCGAAAAAATATCCTTATATTCCTTATCCTCCGACGACAATTGAAGAAAAACTTGCAACACCGCAAGGACTTAAAGAATATATTTGTCCTGATGAAAGAGTTTTGGCGAGAACCAGAAAATTAATAGGCACCAAAGTACCAAGAGGAGAAGATATATGCTGCTGGACTGCAGTCAAACATGTTTATGACAGTGCAGGAGTTTTGATGAATTGCGTTTATGCAGTCAGCGGGGGGGAAAGCTATAAATTCAAGAATAAAGAAACTATGAATCAATATGAGCATATAACTGTCGGAGAGACAAGAATAAACGGCAGACTGGTTATTGAACCAATTTCTCCCTCAAGATGCCTTAGTACAGACGCAAGAAAAAAATTAGATTATATTTCTCCAGGAGACATTTTGTCATATGTTTTCGACGGCAAAACAGGACACAGTGTAATTTTTATGGGGTGGAAAGACAAGAAGAATAAAATTGCAGAATTATTTGACTGGAGAGGAACAGATTCGCAGGGAAAAATGCATTATTATCAAACATTTGAAGAAGATATCGGCGATGGCCACAATCCTGTTTTTCTAATCTGGAAACCGAGATTTTAATAATTTAAAGGAAATCTCAAGTAAATTCCAAATCCTATTGAATTATTCTGGCTTTCAAAATAAATGTGATTAAAAGGATTGCATTCGGCTTTCAAAGATAAATCAGGGGTGAGTCTTAACTCAAACCCCGAATCGATATTAAAAGTTGGTTTATTCAAATAAGGCAAAAATGATTTTATCATACTGTTAACTGAAATTCCAACACCAGCATATCCGACACCTTTGAATGAAACATTTTGTTTTGGATTAAGAATGCCATTTGAAATAATTTTTTCTGAAAGTGGTTTGTAAACTGGAACGGGATTTGGGATAGATTCATCTGCAGGCAGTTTAGCAGAGCCAAGAAGAAATCCTGATAATGCAAGAATCTGCAGTCCTTTTTTATTTGTCATTGAAATTTAGATTAGAATAGATATATAAATTTTATCGTAATAAAGAATATAATCTTTCAATATTTCAGAAGAAAATGAAAAGAAAAAGAGAAATTATTTTGCTGGGTATTTTGATATTGCTGATGTTTGTTATAAATTACAGCTTTGTTGATAATGCGGTTGTTGAATTTCTTGACGATTATGAAACAACGATTGTGGAAAGAGTTATCGACGGTGACACGATTGTCGTCGGGAATGACACCCATGTGAGACTGCTGGGAATTAACACGCCTGAAAAAGGGGAGAAATATTACAATGAAGCGAAAAATTTTTTATCGATGGTAATTCTCAACAAGACAGTTGAATTAAGGTTTGGAAAAGAGAGATATGACAGATACGGAAGAGAACTTGCTTACGTGTTTTATAATGATGCAAATGTAAATCTGGAATTAGTCGACGAGGGCTATGCGAATTTTTATTTTCCGTCGGGAAAAGATGAATATTATGACAGGGCTGTAAAAAATTGGGAGCACTGCATTTCAAATAACAAATATCTCTGCGAAAAATCCGACGACAAATGTGCTGACTGCGTTGAGTTGGAAGAATTTGAAAATCAGGAAGTTATCTTCGGAAATAATTGCAATTTTGAATGTGATTTAACCGGCTGGAGCATTAAAGATGAAGGGAGGAAGAAATTTATTTTTGGGGATTTTGTTCTTGAAAAAAATAAAGAAGTGAAAATCATCGTCGGCAACAAGACAAACAGCAACGGCATTTTGTACTGGAAGAATGAAGATTATGTCTGGACAGAAACAGGAGACACTTTATTTTTGCGAGATAAAGGGGGGAAGCTGGTTTTGTGGAAGAAATATTAGCACAATAAAACTAATAAACTTCAAACGTTTAGAGAGATAATGAGAAAATTAATCTCTCTCGTCGGAGGATTGGTATTTTTAACGAGCCCATTGTTTTCTCAGGAAATAAAACCTGCAGAAGACCCATATAAATTTATCCCGAAGGGGACAGAATGCTATCATTTAGATATTGATGGGGATGGGAAAATAGAAATTTACTGGTGGGACAAAAATGAAAATTTCGAGATGGAAGATGATGAAATTTTTATAGATTTGAACGGTGATGAAATTCCGGACTGCAATTATTCTGATTACAAAGAGTGGAAAAAATTATCCGAAACTCTTGCTTAGTGATTGTAAATATATTTATCAATCATAATAATGCTTTTAAATAAAAACCTTAATTATATTTTATGGGTGCTAAAAAGGGTACAATTTTCTATTTACAATTTCATGGTTATACGTGTAACAATATCGATATAACAAATCTGTTTCGCAGAAGATTTGAAATACAGATGAAAGGAGGTTTAAAAAAATGAGAAAAAATATTTTAGGTATTTTAGCATTCGTAATGGCTTTCGTCATGATTGGTGGAGTTAGTGCTACTATTGCAGATGGTGTTGTATTTACTTCACCCGCATTAAGTAGTTATGTTCATAGTACAATAAATGTGCAGTGGACAAATGTACATAGTTATCCAACTTTAACTTTGCAATATGTTCAAGGAGAATGTAATGCAAGCGAAGGATGGACAAGTATTGGTTCTGAAAATATGCCTTCAACCAAATTAAGTTCCTCTTGGAATACTGCAGGATTAGATGATGGAAACTATTGTTTGAGACTTCAAACTGCTAGCCTTCTAACTGAAGATTCTGTGGCAGTAACTGTAGATAATGAAAAACCTATTGCAAAAATTGCAGTAACTGGAAATAAAATTCAATACGAAAAATTGAACTTTTATGGAAATGGTTCTACAGATAATAATGGAATTGCAAGTTACTTATGGGAATTTGGTGATGGAAGTACAAGTACTGAGATGAATCCAACTCACTCTTATTTAGTAGTAGATGATTATACTGTTAAACTAACAGTAACTGATTCAGCAGGAAACAAAGATTCTGCAACAAAGTCTATTACTATAGCAGATATTCCTTATGAAGAACCAAGCACAGTTTTTGAAGCTGGAATAAGAGAAATGTTAGACTTACACAGTTCAATTGATACTGGTTTAACAGGAACAATAGAATGTAGTGTATTGCCTTCTAGTCTTCCTATAGACGGACTCGTCTTAGGTGAATCTGGAAGCAATTGTACTTTTGACTGGACAAATATTCCTTATTCTTACCGAGGATTGCATGAATTATCTATAAGGGTAAGTAGCACTGAAGCTGCTACACCAAAGTACTTCAAGGTAGACATAACAGTTTACACTTGGATGGCTCCTCTTGTTGTAACAAATGAGAACTACGGATGGAATATGTTTTCAATTCCAATGATGCCTGCAGATACTGACAGCGATTCTGTATTAGCTAATATAAAAGATAATATGGATAGCGATAATGTATGGCAATATGATGCAACTGCACAGAAATGGAAGAAGACAACAAAGATTGTTCCAGGATATGCATACAGAGTAAAGATGAAAGCTACTGACACTTTGAAAGGTTTCGGAAACATTGAAGGAAGTCAGGTTCCAGTTGTAAATGGCTGGAATGCTATTGGACATTACGGAATTAATTCTGTATCAATAGATGATGCTTTGACAAGTTTAACTTTGGGAGATGTTAAGTTCTATGATAGTATTCTATCAAGCAGCTCAACATTCGATGCTTATCAAGGTTATTTCTTAACTGCTAAATTCCTGCCAGATACATCTGAACTTTACACTCCATCACAGAGTGTTATAAATTATATCTTGGCAGATTAAGTTCAATTTTAATTTTTTATTTTTCTTTTTCTTTCTTTTTTATTTTACCGTCAGTACTGGATAGTTTTTATTAATATATCACAAAGATATTTATTGAGAATAATAATGCTTTTAAACAGAAACGAGAATTAAGTGATATGAAAAAAGTTGGATTGTTTATTTTTACCTTGATATTTCTTAGTTCATTTGTCCTTGCAGCAAATTGTGCTCCAAATAATCTTCCGAAAATTTATTCTGGAACAGTTTCATATAATGATGAAAGTTTAACAGGAACTTATGAAATAAGAGCTTCGATGAGTAATGAAGTTATTGGGATTGGAGAAGTAATTGATGGAGAATATTCTATTGAAGTTACTCCTTGTTTTAATGGAGCTTTTTCATTTTACATTGGGGGAGTAAAAGCAAATGAACAAGGTTCTTATGCGGGAATTTCTGACTGGGATGTAGAAAAGAATTTAGACTTAACAATAAACTCACAACCATTTGCAACTTGCGGCAATAATATTGTTGAGCCAAGTGAGGAATGTGAGGGAACAAATTTTGATGGCAGAAGTCCAAGTGACTGTGGAACAAACTGGCAGGGAACAATTTCATGTACTTCTTCTTGTACTATAAGTTATTCAAATTGTGTTTATAACCCGCCATCTAGTGGCGGTTCATCAGGAGGAAGTTCTTCTGGTGGAGGCTCTGGCGGTGGTGGAGGAGGCGGAGGTGGCGGCGGAAGCATTAGCCATTCAACTTCAACATCGTCGTCGAAGAATACAAATAATACTCCAATAGTTTTGGAAAATAAAACAGAAACAGAATCAAAAAGCAATTCACCATTAACAGGATTTGCGATATCTGATTTTATGACATCGGGAAATGTAATTTATGCAATTATCGGGGGAATAACACTTCTTGTTTTGGGAGTTACAGTTATAGTTGCAAGAAAGAAAAAGCCTGTTGAAAGTGTTGAAAATAAAACAGAAAATTCTGAGAAAAAAGAAGAAGATAACGACGACGGCAAGGCTTAAATATCCTAATTCTTCATATATTTTGTAGACTAGGTTGGCGGATTAGCCCTACGCCGTTTGCAAACGGGCTTTATGGCAGACTGCAAGAAGGTAAGTGAGTGAAGTGTTAAAATGTCTTTATTCCGACGTTGACGCTTTGTCTGTTTTGATCTTGCAGATGCGAAACGGGTCAGGCCTTGATCGGAGCAGCCCTAAACATTTGACAAGGTGCTTAGCAGAGTGCAAGGCTGAGGAAGAATAAGGGTAGCATTTTAGTTCTTTACAGGCAAACCTTCGAGTCTACAATATAAATATTTAAAAATAATAATTTTATTGTAAGAAAATGAAGACATTAAGAAATTTAGTGGTTGGAATTGGAATGGCTTTTGCTTTGAGCGGATGTCCAAATCTCCCAAATCCTGACAAACCCGTCGACGATAAAAGACATTGGGCAGATATTACTTATATTGTAGAAGGAAGAAATGGAACTCCTTCAGCGAGTAATATTACTTACGGAAGAATAGACGGGCAAGATGGAGATTGGGTTGATGGATTTTACAGCACTACAGGTTCTGTTTCATTACCTTGGGAATCTGAAACTTACACTGATTGCACAGGACATTGGTTGAGATTGGGAGCATCAACAGGAACTTCACCTCTTCAATTAAGATTAAAGATAAAAGATGACGACAAGATAGTTGCAACCAAAGATATTACTCTCTTGGGGAATTTAGAATATTATATAACAACTCAGAAATAATTCTATTTTCAACAAAACTTATTAATCACTTTTTCTTAATATTTTTATGTGGCACAGCCTTGATAAGAAAGAGGTTCTTGAAAAGTTAAAGACGAGCGAGAATGGACTTAGCGATGAGGAAGCTCTGAAGAGACTGAAAGAATACGGGAAGAACGAACTGAAACAGATTCACAAAATAAATCCTTTTTTTATTTTTCTTTCACAATTTAAATCTGTTTTTATATTAATTTTATTTGCTGCTGCGATTTTTTCTTTTTTTATCGAGCATTATATTGATTTTGGAGTTATAATGGCTATAATAGTTCTAAATTCCACGATAGGATTTTTCCAGCAATACAAGGCAGAGAAAATAATTGCAAAAATGAAAGAGTTCATTGTTCCGAAAGTTAAAGTTTTGCGAAATGGTAAATTATCTGAAGTTTTATCGTCGGAGATTGTTCCCGGGGACATTATAGTTATTTCAGAAGGAGACAAGATAACTGCTGACTGCAGAATTCTCTATGTAAATGAATTGCAGGCAAATGAGGCTGTTCTTACAGGAGAAAGTTTTCCTCAGGACAAATCTTCTGAAAAATTATTATTGAAAGTTCAGCTTGCTGACAGAGAAAATATGCTTTATGCAGGAACAACAATTGTGAGGGGAAATGCAAAAGCAGTTGTCGTCTCGACGGGAATGAGAACAGAATTTGGAAATATTGCTGAAAAAGTTCAGACAATAAAACAGAAAAAAACTCCGCTTGAAATAAAACTGGATGCTTTCTCAAAAAGAATTGCTGCAATTGTTTTGATTATAACAATTTTAATTGTAATTGCAGGGATATACAACGGGGAGGAAATTTTCCAGATGATTCTCGCGGGAATTGTCCTTGCAGTGAGCGTTATCCCCGAAGGACTGCCGGCAGTAATTTCTATAACACTTGCATTTGCAATCAAGCGAATGCAAAAGTATAATGCATTAATCAGAAAACTGCCTGCAGGAGAAACCCTCGGAAGAACAACTGTAATCTGCACAGACAAAACAGGAACACTGACAGAAGAAGAAATGTTTGTGACAACAACATACTGCAATAATAATTTTTTTAAGATTGAAGACCATTCTTTTTATCTTGACGGCAGGAAAACTTCCCCCGAGAAAAATAAAGAATTATTAGAATTGTTAAGGGCAGGAATAATGTGCAACAATGCCAGGCTGGAAATGAAAGGAAGAAAAATAGAAATCTTTGGAGATCCGACGGAAAAAGCTCTTGTAATGTCGGCATATAATTCCGGATTTGTCAAGAAAACAGAACTTGAAAAAGAGAAAAGAGTGAAAGAATATTCTTTTTCTTCCAGCAGAAAAATGATGTCAATCATAAGAAAAAGAAATGGGGAATTTGTCAGTTATGTGAAAGGCGCTCCTGATATAATTTTAAAAAAATGCTCAAAAGAATTAGTTAACGGAAAATTTGTGAATCTAACTTCGGACAGAAAAAAAGAACTTCTGAATGTTTATTCCAAAATGGCTTCTGATGCACTGAGAGTTTTGGGATTTGCATACAAAGAAATTACTGCAAGATTTAATCAGGAAACTGCAGAGAGTGATTTGATATTTTTGGGATTTCAGGGAATGCTTGATATTCCGAGAAAAGAAGTCAAGGATGCAATCAGAGACTGCAGGAATGCGGGAATAAAAGTCAAAATGCTTACAGGAGATTCTGAAATCACAGCGAAGGCAATTTCAAAAATGATTAATCTTCAGGGAGAATCAATCGAAGGAGTTGAACTCGAGAAACTTTCTGACAAGGACTTTGGCGAAGCAGTTCAGAAGATTACTATTTTTGCAAGGATAACTCCTGAAATTAAACTCAGAATAATCAGGACACTCAGAGAACAGAGGGAAATAGTTGCTGTTACTGGCGACGGAGTCAATGATATTCTCGCTCTCAAAGAAGCACACATAGGAATTGCGATGGGAATCAGAGGAACAGATATGGCAAGAGATGTCTCAGATATTATTCTTCTCGACGACAATTTCAGCACAATAGTGCACGCAATACGCGAGGGCAGGAGAGTTTATGACAACATGAAAAAATCAATCAAGCTTCATTTATCTGCAAATATCGATGAACTATTTGTTGTCATTGCTGCAATTTTATTTGCGATGCCTTTGCCTTTTCTTCCTCTTGCAATTCTCTGGATGAACTTAATCACAGATTCACTTCCAAGTCTTGCGCTTGCCGTCGAGAAAGAAGAAGATAACATTATGAAGAGAGGGCCGATAAATCACAGCAATAATATTCTCAATGGAGTTTTAAAGTTTGTTCTTATCGCAGGATTTATTTCATTCCTTGCAACAATAATTTTATTTATAATTTATCAGGCAGATTTGGAGAAAGCAAGGACGATGGCGCTCACTGTCTCTGTGTTCTGTGAATTATTCATTGCACTTGCCTGCCGTTCTGATACCAAGAACATATGGAAAGTTGGATTGTTCAGCAATAAATTTATGCTGTTTTCTATAATTGCTGCGGGAGCATTGCAAATCATTGCAGTCTATACACCTCTCGCCGGATTCTTTGGATTAAAGGCAATTTCTGCCGGAGAATTATTAATTGCAGTAGCAGCATCTTCGCTGGGATTTATCTTCTTTGAAATAATGAAATTCTTCAAGATAAAAATATAATTTTCAAAAAGTTAATAAAGTCTTTTTTATTTTATTAGATATGAAAAAAAGGGTAGATAAGCATGGACAATTTTTTCTCATCGCTGCTGTTATTATAATTGCAGTAATTGTAAGCATCGTAACGATAACGAATTATACGCAAAAAAGAGATGTTGTAAGACTTTATGATTTGGGAGAAGAATTAGGAATTGAAAGCCAACAGGTTTTGGATTACGGAACATACAGCGAATTAAACGAAGAAGAAATGAAAGGTTTGATAGAAAATTTTATTAATAATTATGTAAGCTATATCGAGGACGACAAGAATATTTATTTTGTATTCGGAAATAAAGACAAGGTTAATGTTGTAGGATATCAGGATATTCAAAAAGAAGAAGTTCTTGTCTGCCTTAAGATTGCAGGTGCAGTAGAAGATATTAAGATTACCGGAGAGGACGATTGTGACCCTTATCTTACTATCGGAGAAACACAGCAGTTCACAGAAAAAAATCTCCAGGAGATAGATAAAGTAGAAGTTAAAATTGGGGGAATAGGATATGAGTTCCCATTAAATTATGGAGAAAATTTCTATTTTGTAATCTGGCAGGAAATCGGCGGGGAGAAACATGTTGTCACAAGCTCTTCGGGATAAGCGAGGACTTAGTTTAGTCATAGGATATATTTTGCTGATAGCTATTTCAGTAGTTATGAGTGTTATCGTCTACCAATGGCTGAGAACTTATGTTCCGACGGAATCTGTCGAATGCGACGAAGGAGTTTCTATTTTTATCAACGACGTTTCTTACGATTGCACTGCAGGAAATCTTGAAGTGACGACGAGAAATAATGGAAAGTTCAGCGTGAATGGATATTTCATCCGTGCTTCAAATAACAGCGAGGGATTAGCGACGATTGATCTTTCTCTAAATATTCTCGGAGGATACGGCGGGAGTATTTATGGAAATACAAATTCAATCTCCTTTTCAAATGAAACCTGTGTTTCAGACTGCGAGAATTCTCTTACTCCGACGGTTTCAAGCAATGTTAAAAGTTTGACATTTAATGTTTCGAGCTACGGAGGAAATCTTGTCAAAATTGAGATAATTCCGACGAGGATTCAGGAAATTGACAATAAAAAAAGGCTCGTGAGCTGCGGCGGTGCAAAGATTGAAGAAACACTGGTGTGCGAATAATTTAAAAATAATAAAAATGTATTATAATAAAAGATGGTAAAGAAATTCAGGATAAAAAATAAGAGGGGGCTTTCTCCGGTAATTACAACGGTGTTATTAATTGCACTTGTAGTTGTAAGCACGTCGATAGTTTTTTTATGGTTCCGTGGAATGGTTGAAGAAGGAGTTACAAAATTCGGGAAAAATATAAAGCTCGTCTGCGACGATGTTGATTTCAAAGCAGAATATAATGCAGGAACATTAAGCGTCGTAAATAATGGAAACATTCCGATATATAATTTGAATTTAAGAATATCCAGCGGAGGAAATTTCGAGACAAGAGAGATATCAGAAATTTCCGGAGTAGATTGGCCTGAAACAGGATTGGCACAGGGAGGTTCTTTTGCGGGAAATATTGCGGGAGAAGTTGGAAGTGCAAGTGAGATGATAGTATCCCCAATCTTAGTGGGAACATCAAGCAGCGGTCAAAAAACTTATATATGCGGGGGGCAATATGGTAAAGAGCTTCCTGTATAAAAATAAAAAGGGTTTATCGACGATTATTATAACTTTGATTTTAATTCTTGTCTCGTTAGTTGCAATTGGAATTTTTTGGGTTGTTATAAACAATTTAATAAAAAGCGGGACAGAAGGTATTGGTCTGGGGAGATTGACACTTAATGCAGAAATTAAAAGTGTCAGCATCGATAACTCATCAAATAATGTTACTTTAACTGTAGAAAGAAAAGTTGGAGCAGGAGAGATGACAGGAATCAAATTTATTTTTTACAGCGATACTGATACAGAAATAATTACTGAAGATATTGAACTCGAACAATTAAAAGAAGCACAGTTTACTTTTCATTTGTTAATGAACGTCGGTGATATAACAAAGATTTCAATTGCACCAATTTTCAGTTCCAGCGAGGGTGAAGAAAGTGTTGGAAATGTTCTTGATACTTATAATGTTGAAGAACAACCTCCTGTTCCACCGTGTGTGCCTGCTATTAATCCTTGCGGAACAAGAGTTTGCGGAAGTGTTACAAACGGAACTTGCGGAAGCATCAGCTGCGGAACCTGTACAGGAGGACAGGAATGTAATTCAACAGGGCAATGTTCTACTCCTTGTGTCCCATCATCATGCGGTTTATTAGGTTATGAATGCGGAGGACCTTACAACAACGGAACTTGTTTTGGAACATTTAGTTGCGGAGGTTGTATGGGGGAAGATGTATGTATTGCAGGACATTGTCAACTGAATATAACTCCAATCTTGTGGTATAAGTTCGACGGTAATTTATTAGATTCGGGAGTCGCGCCGGCAATGGATGGTGCCTGGACAAATGGAACAGGAACTTTTGTAACTGGTTTCAGCGGACAAGCAGCAGATTTTGCAGGGGTTAATGGAATAACAGGAAATGTAGGTTCTAAAATTGGAAATTTATCTCAAATGACAATTTCAGTTTATGCAAAGAAAAATGTGGCTAGTCAGGGAGGAGATTTATTCTACAAACATGTTCAGTATAGAATTATAATCTCCCAGAATTATGTAACTGGTCAAATTTATATCGGAGGAAATGTCACAGAGGTTGCTGGAATAGCAAATATAGATAATACTAACTGGCATCAATATACCTTGAATTATAACGGTACAGCATTAAAAATTTATGTTGATGGAACTGAGATTGATTCAGAAATTGCAACGGGGAATGTTGATGATTCTCAATGGCAGGAGCTTTTAATTGGAAATCAGCCGATTGCATGGAGCGGAACATATTTCAACGGGCAGGTTGATGAGTTTAAAATTTATAACAGATCCATAACGTCATAAAAAATTATAAGATAAAATATAAAAACTCATTCTTATTATTTTAATAATGAGTAATAAAAGAGGTTTATCGACGATTATCATAACGATGATTTTGATTCTTATTTCATTAGTCGCAATTGGAGTTTTCTGGGTTGTTGTAAATAATTTAATCAAAGGAGGAACAGAAGATATTAATTTGGGAAGATTAACTTTTAGTGCAGAGATTAATAGAGTTCTCGTCGATAATTCGTCAAATAATATGAGTATTTTAGTCAAGAGAAATTCTGGGGAAGGAAATGTTACCAAGATGAAATTTATTTTTTACAGTGAAAATGATAATGAAATCATCACACAAGATATCAATCTTGAACAGTTCGCGCAAAAGAATTTTGTTTTCCATCTAGAAACAAACGTCACAAATATAACAAGAATTTCAATTGCACCAGTTTTAGGTTCCGGCAAAGGAGAAGAGAATGTTGGAAATGTTCTTGATACGTACGAGATTTAAAAAAACTTAAAAACTTGTTTTTGCTAATTTAATTATGAATAAAAGAGGAATATCAACAATTGTCATTACAGTAATTCTAATTTCATTGAGTATGGCGGCAGTTGTTATTGTATGGGCTTCGGTAAATGCTGTGATAAAAAATCAAATCGGAAGCAGTGAGTCATGTTTTGGAAATTATGACAAGGTTCAGATTAATAAACAGTATACCTGCTACAATAGTTCTTCTGATGAAATTAGATTTTCACTAATGGTTGGAGATATTGAGATTGATAAAATAGTTGTGTCTGTCTCTTCTGAAAGTGCTGTAAAAAGTTATGAGATAACAAATACTCCAGAAAATATTTCAACTCTTACAATGTATCCGTCGGGAGACAGCAATATAGTTCTGCCGGAAAAAAATTCAGGGTTAACTTATCGTGCAACAGGATTTGACTCTGAAGCAGATTTGATAAAAATTGCTCCTGTAATTGGGGGAAATCAATGTGAAGTTGCAGATACTCTTTCTCAAATTGAAGACTGCAGTTTATTAGTCTGATAACAAAATTATTTAAATCAAAATTTATTTGTATAGGTATGCAAAAGAGGAGAAGGAAAAACTTTAATCAGAATTGTAAAGGACAGGTATGGATAGAGACGGTGATTTACACTCTTATTGCTTTTGTTATGATAGGACTTATTCTGAGTTTTGCAAAACCGAAAATAGAAGAACTTCAGGATCAGGCACTTCTGAAACAATCAACAGAAATGATGAAACAGATAGACACAACAATTCTTACAATGGGGGCAGCAGGAAACCAAAGAATTCTTGAAATAGGAATAAAAGAAGGAGACTTAAAAATTGACGGGGCAGCAGACGAGATAATTTTTGAACTTGAAAGCCAAAGTGTTTACAGCGAACCCGGAAGAGAAATCAGCGACGGAAATATAATAGTTTTGACAGAGAAAAAAAGCGGATACAATTTAGTGACTCTGACAAGAAATTACAGTGCAGATTATGATTTAAGATTTGAAGGGAAAAATGAACAGAAAATAATCAGCAGTTCTTCAACTTCTTATAAATTAACTATATTAAATGAGGGGGCAGGAACAGACAGCAGAATAATTCTGAATATGTCTGTAATTTAAAATGATGAATATTGAAAGCTACGAAAAAGTAAAAATTGATTTTCACCCGAAGATTCCCCGACTTGAAAGAGCTGCAGATAAAACAAAAATAGATGTGAGATATCCAGTTATTTCTCCGTTTGCATTTGTGCATATTTATTGGGATGACCAAATTTATGAATTAGTCTATGAAATTGAAGAGCCAATTTTGACAGAGCAGGAAAAAATGTACAGGGAACAGTTAACGTCGGCGATAAGAGACCTGATAAATTTCGAAGAAGTTATTGAGAGGAATGAGGAAACTCTCCTTGATTATATAGATAAGAGACTGAAAATTCTGGCGATAGAATTCGGTTTTGATATTCCTTATGATTCTTATAAGAAAATTTATTATTACCTCTGCAGAGATTTTGTCGGGATTAATGAAATTGAACCGATACTTCGTGATTATTATGTTGAAGATATAGAATGCAATGGAGTCAACAGTCCGATTTATGTAATTCATAGATTATACAGAAGTGTAAAGACTAATCTTCTTTTTCCGAGTATGGACAGGCTTGAAAGTCTTGTTGAAAAACTTGCGCAGAGGTGCGGAAAACATATTTCTTATGCCGAGCCAATCCTCGACGGAACTTTGCCTGACGGAAACAGAGTCAATGCAACTTATACCGTAGACATTACCAGCAGAGGGCCGACATTTACAATAAGAAAATTTACAAAAACTCCGTGGACTCCGATACAACTTCTCTCGTTCAGAACATTGAGTCCTGAGATGCTGGCATATATCTGGCTTCTTGTAGAATACAGAATGAATATTCTTATAACCGGAGGAACAGCGTCGGGAAAAACGACTTTGCTGAATGCTGCTGCTTTTTTCATAAAACCCGAAGCAAGAGTTGTCAGCATTGAAGATACCAGAGAATTAAATTTGCCGAGGGAAAACTGGCTGCCAAGTGTTGCAAGAAGTTCTACAGGGAACAGAAGGGAAAATGAGATAACTCTGTTTACACTTTTGAGAAATTCTTTCAGACAAAATCCGGATTATGTAATAGTCGGGGAAGTAAGAGGAAAAGAGGCTTTTGTCCTGTTTCAGGGAATGGCATCGGGGCACTCATCTATAAGCACAATGCACTCGGAGTCTGTTGATACTCTTATGAAAAGACTTGAAACTCCTCCGATAGAACTTTCACCGACGCTGTTGAACATGCTCGATTGTATCTGCATCATGACTCATGCAGTTGTCAACAATCAGGAAACAAGAAAATTGAGAGAAATTATAGAAATAGTCAATATAAATTCTGATGGAACAGCAATAGTAAACACGCCTTATTCGTGGAATCCAAGTGATGACAAGTTTTACTTCAGAAAAAACAGCAAAATATTTGAAAAAATTTCAAAAAGGTATGGTATAAGTATGGAAGAAATTAATGAAGAATTCAGAAAGAGAGTTGAGATTTTATATCAGATGTATAAGAAGGGAATATCCAAATTTGAGGAAGTACAGGAATTGATAAACAGATATTATAAAAAACCCGGAGAAGTTCTGAGGCAGTTGGGAATCCAGGAATAATTAAGAATATCTAATATAAGACTGATTGATTTTTTAAATAAAGGAATATTAATAAATATGAGATGCTTTTTTTCGATATGAAAAAAGAGGAAATACAATTCTTGAATCAGCTTGTGAAATCACTTGAAGATGCGGAGAGAAATTTCAGAAAAAGCTATGAAAAAAGAGATTATGATAAATTCAATAAATCAAAAAAAATGATAATCAGGATACAAAAAGAAATTTCTGAAATGATAAAGTGGGGATAATATGACGATAGAAAATAATGTAATGAGAATAGCTGAGACAGTTTTAAGAGAGAAAAAATTGATAAAGGAATTTGTTTCGCTGAACAATTATTTGGATAATGCTGATGAAGGAGAGAAAAAACTTATCAGCGGGCAGATAGAAAAAACAAAAGCGGAATTTAAAAAAATTAATGATGAACTTCTGAGGAGTATTGAAGCGATAAATATAGAAAGGCCTTTGAAAAGAGAAATAATTCCTGTTCCTGAAATTCCGGAAGCAAAAAAAACTGAAAAAAAGATTTCAACTTCTGCACTGGAAAAAACTGGAAAGATGTCTGAGATGGAAAGAGAAGTCCTGAAAAGACTGAGGAAGAAAAAAGAAAAAGTTGAGAAGAAAAAAGAGGAAAAGCCAAGTCCGTATGTGAGAATGGCAAATAATTTTTTCGCAGAGTATGTTAAAAAAATTGTAAAAGAAAAGAGATTAGCAGTTCTGGAAAAAGATTTGATAAAATCGAACCTTAATTATACGTCGATAACTTATATTTCCATGTTAATTCTCACCACAATTTTTTCAGCAATTGCCTCTGTCTTTATTTTTTTATTTTTTCTCTTTTTCAGCATTAGTGCAGAACTGCCGATAATAATCCCTGCAACAGGGGAATTTGGAGTGAGAATTTTACAGACTTTCTGGATTATTTTAATTTTTCCGATAGGAACTTTTATGTTCATGTATTTTTATCCGTCACTTGAAAAAAAAGCTCTCGAAGCAAAGATAAATCAGGAAATCCCTTTCGCGACGATAAATATGGCGGCTATCTCTGGTTCAGGAATTGAACCTGCAAAAGTATTCAGCATAATTGTCTCGACGAAAGAATATCCCAACCTCGAAAAAGAATTCAACAAACTTCTCAACAAGATAAATATTTACGGATATGACTTGGTAACTGCACTGAAAGATTCTGCAACTAACTGCCCGAGCCAAAAACTTTCAGAAATTTTCAACGGACTGGTAACGACGATAACTTCGGGAGGAGATTTTTTTGAATTTTTTGACAAGCGTGCACAGAGCCTTCTTTTTGAATACAGACTTGACAAAGAAAAGAAAACAAAATCTTCAGAAACTTTTATGGATATTTATATCAGCGTCGTCATAGCTGCACCAATGATTTTAATGCTTCTCTTAATGATGATGAGAATAAGCGGGCTTGGACTTGCACTCAGCACAGGAACAATAACCTTTCTTGTCGTCGGTGCAGTTTCATCGGTGAATGTACTTTTCTTAATTTTCCTTCAATTAAAACAACCAGAAAACTTATAGTATGGAGATAAAAAAAATTCATTGGATAGGAATTATCGCAGGGTTAGTTGTATCCGGACTTTCTTTCCTATTTCAAGGTTCAAGATTTTTCTTTTTTATTTTATGGTTTGGAATTATTATCGGCGTGGCTCCATTTGTTCTCACAACAATTCAGCAGACAAGAGTTACGACAGAAAAAGAAGAAATGTTTTTGGAATTCACAAGAAATCTTGTTGAAAGTGTCAGGACAGGAACTCCAATAAGCAAGAGCATTGTCAACATGAAAAAAAAGCCTTTTGGCGTCTTGAGCAAACACGTAGAAAAATTAGCAAACCAAATATCATTGGGAATTCCTCTCGGAACAGCATTGCAGACTTTTGCTCATGACATAAATAATAATACAGTATCGAGGACGATTACATTGATAGGACAGGCAGAAAAAGGTGGCGGGAATATTGGGGAAATTCTTGAATCTGTTGCGAAGGCAGTTGCAATGACAGACAAGCTGAAGAAAGAAAGAAAAGCAGCTATATCGACGCTGACTGTGCAGGGTTACATAATTTTTATTGTATTTATTGTGATAGTTTTAGTCATGCAGTTTTACATAATCCCGATGATATCAGGAATTGCCACTACAGAAACTTTGGGGGTGGGAGGAATTCCTGGTGGGGGTGGAACTCCGTTTGAAGCAGGGGAAGTATCGCAGGCATTTTTATATTTGCTTTTAATTCAGGGACTTTTCAGCGGACTGACAATAGGGAAACTTTCGGAAGGGGATATAAAAGCAGGATTAAAACATTCATTTGCTCTTGTTGTTTTATCATTTATGATTGCAGCAGCAGCGAATATATTTTTCGGAGGATAAATGAAAATAAAAAATAAAAAAAGTTCACATGTCGGAATGATTGTTTCTTTTGTAGTGTTTATTACATTCGTAGTTTTTTTATATTCTGTTGTGAAACCAGTTATAAATGTCGGAGAAGATAAAACAGCGACACTAAGTTATATTCAGATGCGGATTATAGAAAATATTTCATCAAACTTTACCAGTGCAACGGTTATATGGTCAGCAGATGTGAACCCGAAAACAGAATGTGTTCAATTAGTTAATTTTCTTGGTTTTTTAGAACTATCTTTACCGCCGCGAGTAATTGTAAAAAATGAGAAGAATAAAATAGAAAAAGAAGTTTATCTGTTTGACGAAGTGGTTCCTGATTTAGAAATAAATAGAGATGATAAAGAACATAGATTTTTTAGAGTTTACAGTTCTCCTGAATTTAATGTTATTGAAACTCTGCCTCTCCCTAAATGTGAAGAATTAACAAGTTATACTATTGGCTCTGTTACTACAGGAGGATATGTATTTGAAAATAAAATGTATCAAATGATAAATGGTTATAGAACTGGTTATGAAAAACTTAAAACAGCGCTCAATATTCCGCCGGGAACTGAGTTTGGTTTTGATTTTGTGCAAAATAACGGCACGATAATCAGCCTCGGAGAACCGCCACAGACTGTAAGTGTTCACGCATCAGAAATTCCAATTCAATACATTGACGAAAATGCTAATCTCCTGTCTGGATTTATAAATGCAAAAGTATGGTAAATAGAATGAATATAATGAGAAATAATAGAGGATGGATAGAAATTGTCGAGGCATTTTTTGCAGTCCTGCTTATTGCTGCAGTTATCCTAATATTGCTAAATAAAGGATATTTCAAAGGGTCAGATCTTTCAGACGAGATTTACAATGTTCAGATTTCAATTTTAAGAGAGATACAAACCAACGATACTCTTAGGGCAGATATTACTGCCGCAACGAGCGGAATCCCTGGAAAGGATTTGCCTGTCGAGTGGGACAATCCAAATTTTCCTGACAGTGTCAAAAAGAAAATAATTGAAAGGACACCTTCTTCTCTGAACTGCGTTGGACAAATATGCAATATGACAGAAATTTGTACCTTAAGTGAGCAACAAGAAAAAGATATTTATTCAGAATCAGCTACCATATCATCGACGCTGAAAGAACTTGTTTTTAGGAAATTAAATTTATTCTGCTGGATGAAATAAATATGGTAAGGTTTAAATTCCTCTGCTCGGAACCCGAATCTTTTAAAAACCAAATGAGAGACAAAAGAACATGAAAAGATTCAAATTCCTCGAGCATACTGCAGATGTAAAATTTCAGGCATTTGGAAATACAATTGAAGAAGCATTCAGGAATTCTGCACTTGCACTGAAAGAGACAATCTGCGACGAGATAGAAGTGAAAGAAAAGAAAAAGAAAATTATAAGCATAAAGCAAAAAGATTTTGAATCTCTGCTTTATAGTTTCTTGGAAGAGATTCTTTACCTGCTTGATGCAGAGGATTTTTTGATTTCAAAAGTTAGCAAAATAAAAATAGACAATAAATTTAATTTGAAGGCAACGATTATGGGAGATAGGGCATCAGAGTATGAGTTTACAAATCAAGTTAAAGCTGTCACTTATAATGATATGTTTGTGAGAATGGAAAAAGAACCTGATCCAAGGAATCAAAAAAAGAAAATTGAATCCTGGAGAACGCAGGTTGTGCTTGATGTTTAAGAAATTATAAATACTCTTTCTGATTTAATTTTATATGCCTGAATTGAAAAAAATTTCAAGGGACATTTATGAAATTCCTCAAGAAGGAAAGATGAATGTTCCTGCAAGAGTTTTTGCCAGCGAGAGCATTCTTGAAAATATAAAAAAAGACAAGACACTTGAACAGATAAAAAATGTTGCAATGCTTCCGGGAATTTTGAAATACGCGATTGCACTTCCTGACGCACACCAAGGCTATGGTTTTCCTATCGGGGGAGTTGCAATATTTGACGTCGATAAAGGAATAATTTCTCCGGGAGGAGTTGGCTATGATATTAATTGTTCAGTTCGACTGCTGAAAACAAATCTGACAAAAAAAGACATTCTGGAAAAACAGAAAGAAGTTGTCGAGGCACTTTACAGAAAAATTCCGTCGGGAGTTGGGAGAGGAAGCAAATTTAACATTACAAGAAGTGAGCTGAATAAGTTGCTTGAAAGCGGAGCAAAATATTTTGTTGACAAAGGTTTTGGAACTAAGGAAGATTATCTGCACATGGAAGAAGAAGGCTGTTTGAAAGATGCTGATTCGAGCAAAGTTTCTGAGAGAGCGATAAAAAGAGGAATTGGGCAGTTGGGAACTTTAGGGGCAGGAAATCATTTTCTTGAAGTTCAGTTTGTCGACGAGATTTTTGACGAAAAGGTTGCAAAAGTTTTGGGAATTAAAAAAAATCAAGTTACAATTATGATTCACTGCGGTTCTCGTGGGTTGGGGCATCAGGTTGCAAGTGATTACATTCAGTTAATGGAAACAGAATATGGTTTTGCAAATCTTCCTGACAGAGAACTGATTAATGCGCCGATAAAAAGTAAATTGGGAAAAGATTATTATGCCGCGATGTGCGCGGCTGCAAATTTTGCTTTTGCAAACAAGCAGTTAATAACTCACTGGATAAGAGAAGAAATGAAAACAATTTTTCCGACGGTAAAAATGGATGTTGTTTATGATATCTGCCACAATATTGCAAAATTTGAGGAACATGTTATCGACGGGAAAAATAAAATTGTCTGCATACACAGGAAAGGAGCGACGAGAGCATTTGGGCCTGGCAGAAAGGAAATTCCTGGAGATTACAGAAAAATCGGACAGCCAGTTTTAATTCCCGGAAGCATGGGAACAGCGTCATATTTACTTATTGGAACTAAGAAAACAGAAGAACTTACTTTTGGAAGCACTGTTCATGGGGCAGGAAGATTGTCCAGCAGAAGCAAGGCAATGAGAGAAATAAGAGGAGAGGAAATCAAAGAAGGACTTAGTGAAAAAGGAATAGAAGTTAAGGCTGGAAGCTGGAAAAGTCTGGCAGAGGAAGCGCCTGAAGTTTACAAAGATATTGATGAAGTTGTGAAGGTTGTCGACGAGCTTGGCATTTCAAAGAAGGTAGCAAAAATGAAGCCAATGGCTGTTGTGAAAGGGTAATTTTCCCCTATTGCGTAGTAACAACCATAATGTTTAAATAGTTTAATGCTATAGATAAATCATGGTAAAACACCTGATAAACAAACTAAAAACAAAAGCGGGAAATGTATTTAGAAAAGCAGTTTTTTTAGGCACTACATTTCTTTTATTTGGATGTCCAGATCCCTATATTCCTCAATCTCCAAGAGCAATTGTCTATGCAAATCCTAACTCTGGAGAAGCTCCTTTGGAAAGCAGAATAACCTTAAACGGAGAAGATCCCGACGGAGACATCGCAGAGTATAAATTGGAAATAGATGAAGGAGCTAACGGCTCTGTAGAAGAAACAATAGTTCAATCAACACCAATAGATATAACAAGAACATTCAGCGACGGAAATGTAAAAATTTATGGACAATGCACTGATTCAACAGGATTAAGGGGAGCAAAAAATGCTTACATAACTCTTTCACAACCAACACCAGAACCTACCCCTCTTCCAGCAAAACATATTACGGGAAGATTAGAAAGCAATGAAGAAGACGGAGTTTTGAAATCAGGAGAAGTAAGAGCATATGTTGATACAAATAACGACGGAATTGCTGAAGATGTTCTCTATGATGATGGAGAAAATTTTGATTTCCTTGTTCCTTACAATTCAGATGTCAAGATAAAAGGAAAAATAAACGGGGGACTTGGAAGTTATGTCAGAACAGTTTCTTTCGAAGATGTTATTGAAAATAAAGATGTAACAGTAAGAGCAGTTCCTTATCCAACTTTTTGCACGCCAGAAGAATTCAGACAGCATATGTATGAGATAAATTGTACTAACTCCAAGTGGGATTTGGATAATTTATATAAGATAAAAATTTTCAAGCATGGCAACGACGGAGAATTTAATGATACACAAGTCACATTAATATCAAACAAATTCAAGGATGCTAATGATATTGAAAAATTTGTCGATGGAAAAGAATTAGATAGTTATATTGAAGTAGTTGATGGTATCCCACCAGAGCCTTGGGAAGATAACTGTATTTATGTTGTTCCAAATAATAATATCCCTGGAGACAATGCTGGAGTTACTTATAGACAGAAAACAACCAATAAGGTTGTATATAAAGTAAGAATTGAAATAGATCCCGCGGGGATTATTCCAGATACTAGTAATACAGTTATTACCCATGAAGGCGGACATGCATTTAATGCTTTTGATGGTGAAGCTATAATTCTTGAAGATGGAGATACAATTCTGAAAGCTTACCCAAATGGAGCAGTTCCTAAAATTGCAGACGAAAAAGCAGCAAAAGTTGTTTATGAAAATACATACAATGCCGGAGAAAGCTGGAATAATATTTTGGGGATGGAAAGTTGGTAAGTTAGTTAGAGAGTTTTAATTTCAGCAATAATAGGTTTATGATCAGAAGGGCTATCTTCTATGCATTTAATTTCTTCGATTTTAAATTTATTTTTTTTAACGACGATATAATCTAATGTGATTGGTTCCTTGTTATTTGAAAATTCAGTTGGCATAAATGAAAAATAGGGTTTTATTAAACAAGAAATTTCATAATCTTTTCCTAAAATCTTTATTAAATCATTGATGTTTTTCATATTAAAGTCTCCTGCAATAATTGGAGAAATATTTTTTTGTTTAATCCATTTGATAGTTTCTTTTAATTGTTTTTTTGCTCCTTTATCTGTATTTTCAAAATGAACATCTATCAAGTCTATATCTCCCTTGGAGGTTTCTATAACGAGATGTAAAAATCCAAAATCCTTATTTTTAAGAACAGGTTTCAATTTTACAAATTCAGATTTCTTTATTCTATATTTAGAAATAAATCCTAATCCATAAAACATTAGATAATTAATAGGTTTTTCGTGCCATTTAGTCATATGTGCCATATTAGAATAAGAAGAATAAGGATACTTCAATTTTTCATTAATCTCATCTATCTGATTTTCCCATTTTGATTTTTCACTTGATGCAACTTCTTGAAAAAATATAATATCTGCATTTTCTTTTCTTAAGAAATTTAATAATTTTTGCTTTCTAGTTTCCCATTCATAATATCTCCATACATTAAGGGTGATAATTTTTAGTTGCATATGAAATAGATGAATGGAATTTATTTAAATCTGATGATAAAAATCTAAATCGGAATATTTATAAATATAAAAAAGGTAAAAAATTATGGTAAAAACACTTTTAGAAATTGCTGAAGTACTTCCTCTTAAAGGTAGAGAATATAATTTGTATTCTCCAAGAAATTCGCTAAAAAGAAGTTATGATAATTCCTGCGATTGTGGAGATTGTTCAAGCGATAACTGTGATTGCACTCCGAGTGGAGATTGTGTTTGCACCCATTGTAATGAATGTGGGAATGACGATTAAAATAATCTTTCTTTATTTTTAATATGCCCAAACAAAATTTTAGCACGACTTGGTTAGCCTTAACTTATAATTGTAATAATAAATGTAATTGGTGTTATGCGAATTCAAACAATTTAACACAGAAACAAATATTTCCTCAGCGATATGAAAATGGAACTATCAATTTATTAACATCTTTGGGAATAAAAAGGACTATTCTAATTGGTGGAGAACCTACTCTCTATCCAAATATTCATGGGATAATAGAGAAAATTACTAATTATGAAATTAGTGTTGGTTTAGTATCAAATGGTAGAAAATTAAAGGATTATTTTTTTGCAAAGGAGTTAAAAGAAAATGGGTTAAAAGCAATGTCAATATCTTTTGGTAGTTACTCTGGGAAAATACAGGATAAGATAACAAAGATTGTTGGTAGTTTTGATGAAGCTATTGGGGGATTGGAGAATGCTTTATCTGTTGGATTAAAGGTTTCAAGCAATACAGTAATAAATAAAAATAATGTCGAAGATCTTGAAAAAATTGTTAATCTTTTAGGAAAAAGAGTGGATATAATGACTTGGAATTTTTGTGGGACTTGTCTTTCAGAGGATTCAAATAATAAATCCGTATTATCTCCAAAAGAAACTGCAAAAGCTATTCAAAGAATTTATAATTATACGAAAAAGAGAAATGTAAAGATAAAAGTAGTAACCCCCATGCCTTTTTGTGTTTTTGATAATGATTATCTGGAAATATTTAAGAAAAATGATATTATCTCTGGAGGTCCATGTCAATTAGCTCATGGAAAAAATTTTGTTATAGAATATAATGGAAATATAATTCCCTGCACACATTTTAATGGTTTTCCAATGATGAATATTTTTGAAAAAGAAAAGGTTATCTCTGCAGAAGATTTTATTGGAAAATACTTTAATTCCGAAGGAACTCCTTTTAAATTTAGAAAGATGGTTTCAAAATTCCCTTCAGAGAAATGTGAAGATGAGAATTGTAAAGAACCTTGTAGTGGAGGATGTCCTTTAATTTGGAGATTATTTAAACCAGAAGAAGTTATTAAAAAATATGAATAAACCAAAAGTAATTTTTAGATTTGATAAAGAAAAAGATTTATGGAATATTTGGGATACTTGCAACAAAGATTCATCTTGGTATGATTTTAAAAATACAGTTCATCCAAAGTTATTAGAAATCTGCAAGGGAAAAAAATTTAGTGAGTGTAGAGAAGAATTAGAAAAACAGAAAAAGAGATTATATGATTCTGGCTTTGTTGAAATATTTACTCAATCTTTGCAAGAAGCATGGAATAAGATAAATGATGAATATTTTAGAAGATTAGAAAAAGTGATGAAGAAACCTATATACAATAAAGAATTTATTGCTTATATAACTACGAACATCAGGTGCCCTTATGATTATAAAGAACCTTCATTTATGGTTTCATTTTTCAGAGATATTTTATCTGCTCTTAAGACTTGCGGACATGAAATAATGCATATACAGTTTCACAATACTTATTGGAATGAAATAGAAAAGCAGATTGGAAAGGAAAAAACTGCTGATTTAAAAGAAGCATTAACTGTTTTACTTAATCTAGAATTTAAGGACTTATGGTTTGCAGAAGATAACGGATATGATGTTCATAGAGAATTAAGAAAATTTATCTCTGATAAATGGAAAAAAGAAAAAGATTTTGAAGTTTTATTAGAAAAAAGTGTTGAATATCTAAAAGAATGAAACTCTACTTATTACGTCATGCTGAAAGGGGACACGGAAAAGAGCAAGACACCCTAACCTTAAAAGGCATTAAACAATCAAGAAAAATCGTCCCTTATTTAGAGACATTGCATATAGATAAAATTATTTGTGCTAATACTAAAAGAGCAATAAAGACAATTGAGCCTTTTTTAAAAAATCTCTCGGTGGAGGTTACAAGTTTGGTTAATGAACAAGAAATGGGAAGTTTAAGAGGAAAATCTGGAACTGAATATAGAAATGCAATTGAAAAATCTGGATTAGACAAAAAAAATTTTAGGCCCGAAGGGGGAGAAAATTATTATGATTTAATAGAAAGAGCAAAAAAATTTTTATATTCTCTAAAGAAAGAAAAGGCAGAAAATATTTTAATATCAACCCATGCCGGATTTATACGAGCAGTCATAAAACTACTTTTAAATTTACCTGAAGAAAAATTAAAATTTGATTTTGGTTCAGTAACGTTTATAGAACTTGATAGAGAGTTTAAAGTTATTAATTATTCTCTTAATCAAATAGTAAATCCTTAACTTAACAATAATATTTATAAAACTAAATTACCTGAGATAGATATGAAAAAGAATGTGATAGTAAAATCTGCAATAATATTATTCTTATTTGTATTTTTATCGTCGGGTATTTTGGCTGCGCCTGCTCCAGGAACATGCGGAATTACAACACGGGCAGACTGCTCTGGCACAAACCACATTATAATGGGATTGTCGTCGGCAACAAATAGCCACGGAGAGTTTCCTGATTTAGGAACTTATGGTTATGTTCTGTGCTGTGCTTTTGGCGATGGAGTCAATGAAACTGAATGCAGCATAGGAACAAATACTCTCTTTAAACTTTCTTCTTACACAAATGCTCACGCTGAATCTCCACAAGGAACAGCTTATAACTTAGTAAAAGTCTGTTATGAAGACTTGGTATGTGAGGATTTTTCAGATAATTGTGGGACAGGAGCTGCATTAAATTTTCCACTTGGAATTGCTTCTCTTTCTTCTGTTACAAATGCACATATTGGAAACGTAAGTGATTACCCAGTAAAAATATGCTGCGGGAGTGCGACTTTTGCAGGATGTTCAATAAATTCTGCGAGATGGAGTCCTGAAGGAGAAATAATAGCAGGACAAGATGTTCATTTAATTGTACAGGGGAATGAAGCATGTTCCGGCAAGACTATTGCATTTGATGTAAGCGGTGGAAGTGCAACAGCAGGACAGGAAGTTCAGGAACAGCCAATTTCAATTACATTTACAGGAACAGAAGGGATAGGTGTGTGGGAAGCAGAATATCACACCGACACTCCGTTAGTAGGAAAATGCGGGGTATTAGGTACAAGTTGTGATTATTATTTTAATGCTTCACTTTTAAGAAATCCTTTAGTTGTCAGAACAAGTAATCTTCCGGAATTATTAATTCTTGAAATGTCTGAGGGTTATTGTACTGAGGTAACCTCGTGCGATGATTATACAAGTCAGTTAGATTGTGAAAGTGATATCTGCGATGTTCCTATCGAAGGTATTCCTGGAATTAACTGCGAGAGTGAATCTTTTATCTGTGGGTGCGGATGGAATAATGAAACAAATACTTGTGGTTTTGGATATAGTGAAATAACTGAAGGAACCTGCGGAAATCCTGTTGTAGGGGAAGGGTGCAATTATGGATGTACACTCTGTCATAATGCAACATCAAATTATTGCCATGTAGGTTCAACTTGTCCGGTAGGAGAGAATCCTTTAACTAACAGCGACGGAATTTGTGATTTTGGCGAGGGTTGTGTTTCTTTTGCTGAGTGCCAGGATGGAGAACAAGACACATGCGCTTCTGGATATTATTGTATGTCGGGAAAATGTTCATCTGTTCTTCCGCCAATAACTTTAAACCTGGGGAATTGTGAAATTTCACAGAGTATTACAAAAGATTGTGATGAAGAACCTGTTGGATATAAAATAGCAACATTAACAACTGAATGGACAGGAGAACAATCAGGAGAACAATATGAAGACTGCATTGCAAAGAACGGAGAGAATGTAAGAATTTCATGCCCCGCACAAGTCCAGCTTCCATTTTTCGATTACATCGGAATAATTGCAACAATTTTAGCAGTTGCAGGAATTTATGTTTCAATGATTCTAAAAAAGAAATTCAAGAATAAAAAAATTTGAAAATAATTCTATAAATTTATAAATCATTTTAGCTTAAAATATTAATGAGAGGTATAAGAGGTTTTACATATTTTGTTCTCATAATTTTTTTTATGAGTTTTGCCTCGGCAAGTTTTTCTGTCGGGAATGCAAGCAACGGAATAGAAAGTTCTTATGGGCCAGGAGAAAAAATCAGAGGATGGATAAATGTCAGTTTAACAAGCGAAGATGCGACATCGCTTCTTGAAAGTTCACTTGGCGGGAGCATAAGATTAATTGATTTAGTAAGAAAAACTCCTTCAAATTCTGCATTTATTTACAGCTGTATTCCTACAACCTGTGAATCAAATTATTTAGCAACAAACTCAGACGTCTCAAAAACTTTTAATCTCGACGAAGAGGAAAGTGTTTTATTCGGGATGAAAATTACAGCAACAAAAAGTGTGGGGGACATTTCAGATTTTTATTTCAACTTATCGAGCAATAATCCTGGAACAGTAGCAATGCCACTTTCAATTGATATTTTAAATGACGGGCAAGTGGAATGGCAGGCATATGCTGCCTCTGGAGAATTTGGGGCGGAAAATTTTGGATGTTACGTCGGAATGGATACAGCAACACAATTAATTGCAAATGCTCCGCAGTATTGCGAGAGAGTAGAACTTTCAAAAACTCCGGAAATTGAATTGGGAGCTTATGTTGCTTACGAAAAAGGAACAGGAACTGTAAATTTTGAAATGAGCATTGAGAACAGTGAGACAGGTGAGAAAAAAGTGTGCACAGTATCAACTTCAGGAACAGGCTTGAAGAGAATTTTCTGCACTCCGACGGATTTTTCAGTTAAGGAAGACGGAGATTATTATGTGTGCATAAAAACAAAACTCGCTGCAGATAACGGAAAATACAAAATTAATTCTGAGCAGAAAACTCCCTGCGGTTTTACAGGAACATACGAAGGAGATTATAGTTATGATTTTGAAATTTTTGCAAGGCCGAAAGAATATGCAGCATCAATTAACATAAAGCTCAATGACGCAGAATTGGCAAGAGCAGACAGTCCGATACTCAATGTTGAAAATTACATCGACGAATATATAACTGACAATTATAAAAATAACTGCTCAAAAGGATGCGTGATTCCAATAAAGGTTTATTCGGGAATAAATAATCAGCAAGTAGATGTCTCAAATTTCTTTATGTCTTACATAGCAGATACTTACACTGAGAATACAAATATCTATGACGTCGAGGAAACCCCAGCAGAGATTTCTTCTTCATATCAGAAATTATTTTTTGACGACGCGAATTTTAGTGTCCCAACAAGTTATGGAAATCACACTTTCTCTGTTGAACTTAATGATGCAAATTTGTTAACGAAAACAATTTCTGTCGGGGAAGTTGCTCAGATTAAATCGCTGACACCGACGAAAACTGCTGTGAAATATCCGACAATTTTTTCTGCTGAGGTTGGAGGCAAAAATATAACCGGCTATAATTGGAATTTTGGTGATGGGGTTAGTGAAACCACTTCGGTAAATTCAGTTACGCACACATATGCTGCTACAGGCACATACACACTCAAGATTACAATCAACAGTCTGAAAGGAAGTTCTTCCAAAAATTTTAATATAACAGTCGGTCCTGCTTCAGAGATAGTTCCATCTCTTTTGAGTGATGCAAGTTCGAGCATAAGCAATATAAAAAATCAGATGAATAGTTTTTCGCTGTTTGAACAGGAAAGTATTGACAGCACATTAGGATTAAGTTCAGCGGAAGCAACTATAGATGAAATGAATGATGCGGTTCTTAGTGCAGTTCTTGAAAGTGATTATGAAGCAATACTTGCAGAATTATTGACAATAAATCTTCCTGAGACAATTGCAAAAACTGCGACGAGCAAGGGACTTTCTTTTTATCCTGCGACAGAAAATATTGACCTTAATGTGTTAAAGGAAATTGGCGGGGGAGATTATACAGCCGGGAGAGAAGAACAATACAGAGAAGCAGTTCTGGCGTGGAATGATGTTTATACCACAAACGATTTATCATACAGCGAGATTTCTTTATTTTACAGCGACAGAAAAGAATTACTGAGAATTTTCGAAATGAATGTAACAAAGTCAAGTGCAGACTCTGCATATTTTATAATAAAGAATATGGAGGATATTTATCTGCAGAATGAAGATGAATATTCAGAAAAAACCGGATATTTTTATACTGGTTTAAATGGTAAAAAAAGTATCAGGTTTTCAACAACAGAAGAAGTTGATTTTGTAGATGTCCCTATGTTTATTTCTCCTTCACTGGACAATCTTGCAGTGTTAGATATCACTCCCCCTGAGAAAATAAAATGGACTGTCCCAATCATTATTGCAGTTATGATTATTTTAATTGCAGGAGTTATTTGGGTGATATTGCAGGTTTGGTACATAAGGAAATATGAAAGTTATTTGTTCAAGGACAGAAATCATCTTTATAATCTGGTTAGCTATATCAATGATGCAAAGAAAAAAGGGGAAAGCGATAGTGTGATTTCTTCTAAACTTAAAAAGGCAGGATGGAGTTCTGAGCAGGTTAGGTATTCACTCAGAAAATATGAACAGAAAAATACAGGGCTCCCCGAGATAATTCCAATAAGAAAACTTTTAGAAGGATTCAAAAAACTTCCTCTCCAGAAAAAATCTACGACGACAAACATAAGAACCAATGGTTCCTAATACTTCCTATTGATATTTTCGTTAACCACGACGACGAAATTATCATTTCATTACTGAAATATTTATAAAGAGAAATGACGGTTTTATACCATGATGCGAATAGGAAATTCTTTCAAAATACAAAATAGGAGTTTTGCATAATGGCGATAAAAATTTTTAAAAATTTCTTCAAAAGGATTCTTGGCAACTTATTCAAAAATAAGAAAGAGATAAAATTGGGATTTTACGGGCCTCCGAATGCAGGAAAGACCAGTCTTGCAAACAGAATATGCAAAGATTTTACAGGAGAAGAAATAGGAACAATAAGCAAAGTTCCGCACGAAACAAGAAAGGTTCAGTTCAAGGAAAAAGTTGAAATAAGCTACAAAGGAAAAAAAATGACTTTCAAAATGATAGACACGCCGGGAATTGCTACAAAGATAGATTATGAAGATTTTTTGAAATATAAAATGCCGAAAAAAGAAGCAAAGGAAAGAGCAAAAGAAGCAACGCAGGGAGTTATCGAAAGTATCAAATGGCTTGATGATATGGACATAGTTGTTGTTGTTCTCGACGGTACTGAAAATCCCTACAATCAGGTAAATATTACAATAATCGGGAACCTAGTTGCGAGGAAGATTCCTGTTTTAATTGTCACAAATAAAATTGATTTGAAGAAAGCAGACATAAAAAAAGTTGAGGCAGCATTTCCTGAATATGATGTCATAGGGATAAGCGCTAAATTTGGAGATAATCTTGAAGAGTTTTACGAGTCGATTTTCAAATTATCGAAAAAAGTTTAAAAAGCAAAAAAGGTTTATATTAGAATGTCACACAAAAGAGGGGGAAAAAGTTTAGGGCAGATAAAAGGATTTTCTATCCAGTTCTTTCCGTATTCAGAAATGAAAGGGCTTGACAGCGACGGGAGAATAAGAAAAATACTTAATATAGTTTTTGGGAATAATATTTTAATTCTGCAGGGGAGACTGAGTTCAAATGAAGAAGCGAGACTTATTGGAGACACAATGGCAATGATAGGACATGTCAAGGGTTTCAAGGGAATTGAACTTGCAGTAATTTCAGGGGGCGGAAGTGATAGTCTTTTAGGAAAAATGGCGAAGGGAGTTGCTAATGTTTTAGCAGGCGGAGATTTCAGTGCGATAACAATCATAGGGCCAGCAAGCATTGTAAAGGAAATGAAACGGAATCCTAAAAAGATAGAATTGCTGTTGAATAGATAACAATAATTATTCTGAACAATCAATAAATTTATTAATCCTTAACTTTTTTAATTCGTGAGATGATTCCTAATTTTAAAAATAATCTAAAATAAAATGCCACATAGATGTGTACACTGCGGAAGAATGTATCCTGCCGGAAGCAAGGAATTACTTGAAGGATGCAGTGAATGCGGAGGACATTTCTTTTTTTACATAAGAGACGAGCAGTTAAAAGAAATACGGGAGAATTTGGTAGAGATTCCTACTGAAGAAATAAAACACGTCGAGAAAGAAATAAGAGAAATGGCAGGAATTATCGAGGAGGATGTTCCTGTTATATTGGATATTGAATCTGTTCGAGTAACCGGCGACGGTAAATTTGAAATTGATTTGGTAAATCTATTCAATAAGAAACGCCCGTTAATCTATAAAGTTGAAGAAGGAAAATATATAATTGATTTAGCGTCGACACTTCAGCAAAATGTAAAAGATTTGAAAGAGATAAAAAATCCTGACGAGAAGTAACTTTTATATAACAAAAGATATTTTCTAATATATGAAACAGAGTATTAATCAAATTCTAAAAGAAGTTTTGACGAAGATAGACCCGTTGAAAGAAGAATTGAATTCTATCGATAAAATTGTCAGGGGTTTTATTGCCGAGCTTGAGAGAAAAATTAAAACAGCGAGGATAGATGCTGAAGTTTTTGTCGGCGGGAGTTTTGCGAAGAGAACCATGATAAAAAAAGGAGTTTATGACGTCGATATTTTTGTAAGATTTAATGAAAAATACAGAGGGGAAAATATTTCGGGAATAGTTGAAAAATTGGTTAAGGGAATAAAGAAAAGCAAAATATCCAGAGTGCATGGTTCGAGGGATTATTTCAAAGTTGAACCAGAAAACCAGAATTTTTTCATGGAGATTATTCCTGTGATAAAAGTGAAAAATCCGAAGGAAGCAGAGAATATAACAGACTTGTCTTATTTTCATGTTAATTATGTAAGAAGAAAACTGAAAACAGAGAAGATTCTCGACGAGATAAGAATTGCAAAAGCATTCTGCCACGCGAATAAATGTTATGGGGCTGAAAGTTATATCAGCGGATTTTCAGGATACGCTTTGGAATTGCTAATTATTCATTACAAAAATTTCCTGAATTTTGTGAAGGCAATAACGAAGATGAAAGAGAAAGAGATAATTGACATTGAAAAATTATACAGGAATAAATATGAGCTGAACATGAATATGAACAGCGCGAAGATGACTTCCCCGATTGTTATTATTGATCCGACGTTTAAGGAAAGAAATGCACTGGCTGCTCTTTCAAGAGAGACTTTTGAAAACTCACGTGAAGTATGCAGGAAATTTCTGAAAAATCCTTCGGCAGAAATGTTTGAATTAAAAGAAATGGATTTTGAAAAAGAAAAGAAAAAAGCACAGAAGAATAATTTTGAATTTATTTTGCTGGGAGCAGAAACAAGCAAACAGGAAGGCGATGTTGCAGGAAGCAAGCTTGTAAAATTTTACAGGCATTTTACCGACGAGCTTGGGGAATTTTATGAGATAAAAAATAAGGGATTTGAATATAACGGGAAAAAAGAAGCAAAATATTTTTTTGCGGTCAGGAAGAGAAAAGAAATAATAATCTCGGGGCCAGAAACAAGGGACAGGAAAGATAATATAAAAAAGTTCAGAATGAGGCACAAGAATGTTTTTGAAAAGAATGGAAGATTCTACGCAAGGGAAAAAGTTGACAAGAAGATTAGGGAATTTGTCAAAGACTGGATGAATGAAAATTCTCAGAAGATTTTAGAAATGAGCATCAGTGAGCTGAAGATTGAGGATTAATTATTACCAACTGCCATCTCGAAAAGAGAAGCAAAAGATTCTGCGAAGAAATCTGTGTTAAGCCAGACTGCAACATCGTCGCTGTCATTTCCGTTTCTTGAAAGATAGAAGACAATTTCTTTTCTGTCAATTATGAAAAATTTTGAATCAATTTCTGTCTTTTTTATTTTCAAAGATAACTTATTTTCAAGTTCCTTGATTAATTCAGAATCTCCTGACAAGGCAATCTTGATTTTTACTCTTGATTTCTGAAGAGGTTCAAGAGTCTGGACAAAAAGTTTTGTTTTTGATTTTATGTCTTCGGCATTTGCACAAATTATTACTTCTTTCTTTGCATTTTTTATTACTTCTTTAAGGAAATTTGAGATGTTCATTTTTCCTTTAAGAGATGCAGAAAGCTCTTCTTTTTTTACTGGGTTTAATCCTTCTTTATACAATTCATCAAGCTTCACAAATTCTTCTGTATCTTTTAATTTTGACAAATCTTTTACTCTTTCTTCTGCAGTTTTTCTTACATCTTCTTTCATTCTTTCGAGAATCATGTGGGGTTTTACTCCAAGATATTTTACTGGCTTTCCCATTCTTATAATTGCAAATCCTTTTTTCTCGAGGCTTTCAAGAACGTCATAAGTCCTGCTTCTCGGAACTCTTGACAGAGTCGCGACTTCACCAACAGAGGCAATTCCCTTGCTGAGCAAAGCTAGCCAAACTTTTGTTTCATAGAGATTAAGGTCAAAGTGGTCCCTTATCCTATTTGTTAAATCGGGAGGCAAAATCATTTTATCTGTAAACTCCAACACTTGCTGCATTAATTTCAGAAAAAATAGAATCCAAAATATCATTGTATGATTCAATTAGTCCTTTATTGGGTTTATCTGATTTAAGAGTTTCTTCAAGACTTCTAAATACTTCTTGATTTATCTTTAGCAAATCCAATTCCCCTTCAGTGTTATAATTGTTATATTCTTCCATAAAATGCCAAGAAAAAGATTATTTATAAATCTTATGTTTTGTTGTTACTAAGCAATTGGTACAAATTAGAAAAAATAGCCAAGAACTAATCCAAATAAAATTCCGCCTGTTATGAAAGGCATTGCGGGGTAGAATTTCTTTTTTTCTGAAAACATGAATAATAATGCCAACCCCAAAGTTGCCCCGACGATAACAAAGATAGCGGGAATCAATCCTCCCGTGAAAATCAAACCAAAAGGAAGATTTACCGACGCTGTTTTTAAAATAACTCCTGCAGTGATTAACGGGAATACAACGTCTCCGCCGCCGAGGATTGCAACATTGACTTTTATCTTTTTATGTTTAACTTTTAATTTTTTCATTTTCTTGATTCTCATTCTTATTTTTCTGGAAATATAGGGGACAAAAAATCCTGAGAAGACTTTCATATTATTGATTTGATATTTTGCCATTTTTTGCATGATTCCTGAATGCCAGACTGCCCATATGTCATAAATTGAGATAAGAAGCAATAAAACAAGTATAGACCAGAAGTTTAATATTGGAACAAAAATGGTTGCAATTCCTGGATATATCAAAAGTTCTGTAAAGTTGTGAACAATGAAATTTTTTCCAAACACCTTAAGAAAAGCCAGAGAAATTGAAATGATTGCGGGGATAGTATAGTAAATAATCGGATTAAGAAAATAAATAAATTCCGGAAGAAGCGCAGTGAAAGACAAAGTTAATGCAATCGCGACGACGGCAAAGAACCAGATTCTAAGAATAAAAGCAACTTTAAATTTTGTCAGAAGGAATAATATTATCACTGCAAAAATAAATGCAAGAACAATTGAACTGAAATAAACACCGAAATCAGATTCTTCTTCAACTTCGGGAGGCTGAATCCATGACAGCGCTGAATTTTCTGTTGTCTCGATTGTTCCGTTGGATAATGTTTGTGAAATGCTAAACGGGTCTGATGTTATAATGTATAATCCGATTAATTGCGTGGCTACGAACATTGCCAGCAACAGAATTGTCATAGGAATATTATGCTTCATTTGTAAGACACCTCCGGTTTCTTGACACTCAATTTCCCACTAAATTTGTGCTCACGGCTGATTATCACCAATTTCATTACAGAAAAATGCAAAAGAAGTTTTTAAATTATATCAATCAATCACCGCGGGAAAGGTAAAGATATCCGCTATAAACAGCTGCCGTTTGAGTTATCCCGTCGGAAGACATTGCTATAGCATACCAAAGCCTGTTGGTGCTTTTTGGAGTCCAGGTATTTCCGTAATCAGTAGAAATATAAATTCTTCCCGGAACAGATACAGTGCCTGAATCTACTGCTGTCTGAATTCTGCCGTCGGAAGACATTGCAACATCCATCCAATTTCTATTGCTTTCTTTTGCTGTCCATGTTTCTCCAGAGTCTGAAGAAATATAAATTTTACCGGTAGAGGTAGAGGTACCAACAATTGCAGTTTGATATTTGCCGTCGGAAGACATTGCAATTCCTGAAAGATAATATGCTGCTGTTGAGTTGGAATACTTTTTAGTCCAAGTTGCTCCTAAATTTTTAGAAACATAAATTCCATTATTAGCGCCGCTGGCAACTGCAGTCATAATTGCCCCGTCGGAAGACATTGCAATTCCATTCCAGGAATTTTTACTTATGTTTCTAACAGCCCAGTTATTCCCATAATCAGTAGAAGCATAAATTCTGTAATTTCCGCTGCTTTCATATACAACTGCAAATTGATTTATTCCGGTTGGAGACATTGTTATTCTTGAGGGAGTAAGCGAAGTTCCGCCATTGAATTTGACAGTCCATGTATTTCCGTAATCTGTAGAAACATAAATATATTGATAAGCGCCTCCACTACCTGCTGTTGTCTGATATCTACCGTCGGAAGACATTGCAACATCCTGCCCTATCCAATATTCAGCAGAAGGTTTACCTACCCAAGTATTTCCATAATCTGAAGAAACATAAGTCCTATTGGGATTGGTGCTATAAGAACCATAAGCTCCAACTGCTGTCTGATATCTGCCGTCGGAAGACATTGTTATTGCTCTCCATTCTTTGTAGGCTGATTTCTGAGTCCAGTTACTCCAAGAGTAGCATAATCTTCCTGCATCAATCGCATCCTGCAAACTCATGTTAACACTAGTAATTACGACTTCAAGTTCAGTTGCATAATGGTAAGCATTGCTCTTGTTAGTCGGGCCAGTGTATCCTTTTTGTTTTAAACTTGCAGGGCATAGTCTATTTGCCGACGACAAAGCCTGAAGCAAACTCATTTCCCCATCCTGAACAGAAACCCAGATTTCACTCACGTTATGTCCTGGGTCCATAGGCAGAGAAACACCATAAGTGTGAGACCAGCCTTTTAGTAAATTATTTTCAACAGCATATGTCATATCTCTTACAGTTCCGTCGACATTAACTGAAACGTCAGAATCTGAGTGCCATTTAGCTGTCTTATCAACAACAGCAGTAACAAAAAGAATTCCTACAATAGTTATCATCAATCCTATTATCACATAGACACTCTTTTTCATACAGAAATAAATAATTTGATAATTATAAATTTATCTAGACTAAAAGATTTATCTCAATCTTAAAGTTTCCAACACTCTTGGAACATTAGTTTCAATTGTAAGGCAACCAAGGTTTCCTTGACATTCAACTTTCCTTTAAAATTCGCTCAAGGCTGATAAATTCTGAAATAATTATCTTAACCTCAAAGTCTCTAAAACTCTCGGAACATTAGTTTCAATCCTATTCAGCTTGTAAAGTGCAGAAGCCAAGTCGAGGCATTTTGAAACTTCTCCGTGATTGATAATTGCACGTTTTGTTTTTGGACGCATGTTGTTGAAAAAAGAAATCAGCTCGTTTCTTCCTGCGTGGGCACTGAAGCCTGTTATCGTGTTTACTTCCATTTCTATTTTCACTACTTCTTCTTTTCCGTCGATAATCATTCGCGTTTCTCTAATTCCATCCTGAACATTTCTTCCGAGAGAGCCGACTCCCTGATAACATACGAAGATTATTGAGTTGTTTTTATTTGATGCAAATTCCCTGAAATATTCTACTGATGCTCCGCCCATTAACATACCAGAAGTTGCGAGGACGATGCAGGGGCCTCCCTCGATGACTGCTCTTCTTTCCTGAGAAGAACCGACTCTCTGAAAATATTCTGATACAAAAGGATTTTTGTCTGCGAAAACATTTGACTTAACCTGGCTGCTCAAAAAGTCTGGGTAGGCTGTGTGAATTGCGTTGATATCCCAAATCATTCCGTCGATATAAATCGGGACAGGTTTTAATTTTCCTGAAGCCATTGCATCCTCGAGGACTAACATTGTTTCCTGCGCTCTTCCAAGCCCTAATTCCGGAATCAAAACTTTTCCGTTTCTCTCGATTGTCTTGTTTACTAAATCAAGCAGTTTTTCTTCTGTCTCTGCTCTCGGTGGGAAAATATCTGTCTTTGCTCCGTAAGTTGATTCTGTGATTACAGTTTCTATTCTCGGGTAAGACGCGATTGCAGGGTCGAGAAGTCTTGAACGCGCGTATTTGAAATCTCCTGTGTAAAGAAGATTGTGCAGTCCGTTTCCGATGTTGAGATGAACCTGTGCTCCGCCCAAAACGTGTCCTGAATTGTAAAATGTCAATCTCACGTCGGGAGTTATGTCTGTGACTTCGTTGTAATTCAGGCAAATGCTGTGCTTTACCATTTCTTTAATGTCTGTAGAATCAAAGAGAGGTTTTGTTGCCTGCTTGTATGCGACGCCGATGAAATCCAAAGAAAGCAATGCAGCGATATCTCTCGACGGAGGAGTCATGTAAACCGGGCCTTTGTAACCCATTTTGTAAAGATAAGGCAAAAGTCCGACGTGGTCGAGGTGAGCGTGGGAAATTATTATCGCATCCAATTGGTTTAAATTAAATTCTGGAACATCAAGGTAAGGAAATTTGTCTGAGCCCTGCGATGCGACATCAATTCCGCAATCGAGGAGAATTTTTGAATTTGGCGTCTGCAAAAGGATACAGCTTCTTCCAACCTGTCTTCCGCCACCGAGGAAAGTTAATCTTACCCACTCGTCGACTTTTTCAGGGTTCCATTCCTTGTAAATTTTCTGCCCGATAGAGTTAAGGAATTTTCTTCTGTAATTATTATTTGCATAAAGAACTTCACGAATGTTTTCTGTGATTTTGCTTTTTATTGCAGAACTTCGCTGAACCTGAGGAGTCCACAAGGTTGTTTTTTTAATTTCATCGAGGATGCTTCCCTGCTTTCCGATAACCATTCCAGGACGTTTTGCTTCGACGACGACGATACTTCGCTGAACATCAAAAATTATGTTTGTGATTTCTGCTTCTTCTGGAACGATTTTTCTTATCTCTTTATCAGTTGCTTCCTGCGTGAGAAGTATTTTCTCGTCGGCACGAAGTTCGATTCTTTTTTTCACCTGGTCGACGATTCCTTTTATTTTTGATTCGCCTTCCCTGAAAAATTTGGCGTTGTCAGTGTAAAGAACTATGTTTGCTCCTTCGAAACTTGCGTCAGTTATACTCTCGTGCAACTGGTCTGTAATTTGTTTTAAAATATCCATCTTTATTATTTTTATTTTAGTAGAATTAGTCTTCTCTGAATGAAGGTTGAATTTCCTGCGACACCACTTTTTTTATCCCCTGTTTAGTTATTGTAAAAACATCGATTCCGAAACCGCTTCCCATATCTCTTTGAGTTGAAGATTTTATTGATTCTGTTGCTAATTTAATTCCTTCATCTAAGGAAATTCCTTTTTTATATTGTCTTTCTAAAAATCCCAAGACAAAAGGCATACCTGAACCGAAATTAGCGTCGTAATCTTCGACTAAATTCAAAGTTCCTGCCGGTTCGATTGTGTACAATTCAACAGCTCCGTCTTCGTTAAAACCTCCGATTAAAAATCCTGCCTGCATTGGAATCATCGAGGGCTGTCTTATTCCCGAATATAAAATTGTTGAAAGCAAATTTGCTGCCTGTCTGACAGAAGGGCGAGTTTTTGAACGAAGCTCTTTCAGTTTCAATTCTGCTGGGAGAATTTTTTCAACTTTTCTTATGTCTGAAGCAATTCCGCATCCAGAAATCACGAGGTAATCATTAATCTTGACACTCTTTTGCGCCTTTTTGTCCATCACCAAAGTTCCTGCAGAAGTTTGCCTGTCAGAAGCGATTACAACTCCGTCTTTGCAGACAATTCCCAGAATAGTTGTCCCTGTTTTAAGTATTGAATTTTTTAATTCAGCATCCATGTTAAATTCATAGAATAATTTATGATATTTTGGGGGAAGTGGGGTTTATAAATTTTTTTATTGGGAATATTTATTTTAAGGATTGTAAAAATAAAGCTAATATAGATAAGATAGTACTTGCTGCTGCAAAAATAATCATTGCAAAGGTAAGTATTTCCATTCTTTCATTATAACATAATGTTTGTTCACTATATGCATTAATTTTTTTGCTATATTCTAAATTAATCATAGAAATCGCTAAATCTATCCCCCTTGGTGCAAGACGATACCAAACAGGTTCTTCTTTTCCTTCTGCTTTTAGCATCTCCCATTGTTCCGGAGTAAGTTTTTTATTTAATTCACCAGATTCGGTTTTAGAAGCAAATTCTATGATTCCATCTTTCTTTAACACTTCTAAAGAAGAATTACTTTCTCTTATATAAGATTCTATTTTTCCAAAAAATCGGTAAATAGGATATCCTCTTAGAAGTTCAAGTAAGGCATATTTTAATCTTCTAAATGTTGTTTCTTGTTCTACCATTTTATCCCACTCTTGTTATCCCGTTTTCTTTTCTGAACTTTATTACATTTGAAACAAATCCTTCAATCTTCTGCTCGTGGCTGACGATAATTAATTGCTTGATATTTAACTGCTGTAAAACATCCCGCATTTTGTCTAATTGCTGTTCGCTGAATCCGTCGGTGGGCTCATCGAGAATTACCAAGTCGCGGGTTTTTATCTTGCTCATCAGAGAATTAATTACCTGATTCAAAGCAAGACGATAAGCTAATGCTATGGCTGTTCTTTCTCCTCCTGACAAATGCGCGTAATCAATTTCATAATCGCTCTGTTCAATTATCGGCGTGAAATCGTCGCTGAGACGGACATTAAAATTGTCTGAGACGAGGATGTAAAACCACTCGGCAAAAAGTTTTGAGAATTCAACTTTAAGCTTCAGCATAACATTTTTCTCAATGAAAGAAATCAGCGACGTGAATTGCTTAGACAGCCAGTTTTCAAGTTCTGCAATATAATTTAACTGGAGTTTTACAATTTCGGTTCTTTCAATTTCTCTTTTCAGCTCTTCAATCTGCGTCGAGAAAACTTCTGTCTCTTTTTTCAGTTCTGCAACTTTAATATCAGCGAGCCGTTCTTCTCTTAATGCACTGTCAAGTTCTTTTTGTTTTACCTCAAGCAAGTTCACAAACCTCGCAAGATTCAGCGCGGAATTCGTAAGCAAGTCTAAATGTTCTTTTAGAAGTTCAATATCTTTTTCAAGAGAAACATTATTTTTCTCAATCACTTCCAATTGCTTTTGTTTCTCCCCAACATCCTGCAATTTTATTTTCAAGATTTTCAAATCTGTAGCCTGTTTTTCTGCAAGGGAAATTTCAGCGTCGATATTTCTTATTTTTTCGTTGATTTCTTTTTTTTCCAACTGAAGAGTCTGGAGCTGTTTGCTGATTTCAACATCGTCGGCATTTATCTTATTTAGAACATTTGCCTTGTAAACTGAATCAACATTTTGGAGGCAAGTCGGGCATATTTCTAAACTGGAAATTTTTTTCTCAAGTTTCTTGTTGTCATCAGTTTTCAGATTAAGCGAATTTATTTTGGAACTTATTTCGATGCTTATCATGTTTAGATTTTCTTTTTCTCTTTTATTCCAGGAGATTGAATTTTCAAGGTGACTGATTTGTGATTCGTCGAATTTTAATTCCTGCAAGTCTGCAATCTGCTTTTTCAAAAGTTCAATCGTCTTGTTATTTGACATGATAGAATCTCTCTTATTGATAGTCATGATTTTTGTTTTTTCAATCTCGCTCTGGAGCTTGTTTTTTTCTTCTATCTTTTTAGAAACTTCTTCCTTTTCTTCCTGAATTCTTTTTCTGGCTTCTTTCTTTCCAAAAAGTTCATTTTCAAGAGGGAAAATATTCTGCTGTTTTATGATTAATTCATTTTGCTTTGTCACAAGATTAGATTTGTTCTGTTCAAGATTTGCTGTCATGCCTTCTTTCATTCTTTTTTCCTCTCTAAGTTTTGTCGCGAGGATGGAAACATTTTCCAGAATTGTTTTGTATTTGTCAATTCCAAAAACATGCCTCAGAGTATTTATCCTCGTCTCAGAATCTTCAAGAATAATCTGCTTCATTTCTTCCTGCGGAGTATAAACTGTGAACTTGTAGAGGATGTTCTGTTTTTTTGCAAACTCCGACGGATAACTCAGAATTTCAAGAATCTTGCTCTTGAGCTCTGTAACAGAAAATTCTTTTTTCTCATTATTAATCGTGATAAAACAGGATTCCTGAGAAATTGTTTTTCCTTTTTTCAGGTTTCTTTCAATTGTAATTTCATCGTTATCAACTTCAAAAGTTATTTTTACTTTTCCGTCTTTTTTCCCATTTCTCAGAAGAGCAGAACCACGCTGTCCTGGCTGAAGTCCGAACAATGCAAATTCTATTGCAAGAAGAACAGAAGTTTTTCCTGAACCAATATCTCCTGAAAGCAGTGTAGAGCCGTCGCTGAAATTGATTTCCTGACTTTCGTAACTTCGAATATTTTCTAAAGTGATTTGTTTAATCTTCATTTAAAATCCTAAAAGTTTTTTAGTTTCGTCGAGCAAGCGGTTTGTGAAACTTTCTATTTTTTCACCTTCCTGTTTTTCAATTGAAAGAGAATTCATCAGCTGAGGAATAAATTTGTTGAAGTCAACCTGATTCTGCTGGGAATAAACCTTGATTGTTTCTTCCTCGATGTTGTCAATATTTTTCACTTCCATTGAAACCATTTCAACTTCTTTTGTTTTTAGCTCGTGAGTATTTTTCAGAAGGAAATATGCTTTTTTTCTGGAAATATAATCTTCTATCTGGGGAAATTTTATGTCAGAGTTACTTCCTGATTCGAGTTCGCCTCTTAGCCGGAGAAGGATGATTTTATCCCCGATGTCTTTTTTTTCCAGTTCGGAAATTATCAAGTCAGTAGCATTTATTGCAGTTTTTATTTCGATTTCAAAAAGCAGAACCTCTTTTATTTTCAATTCTATTTTTTGGAGAGAATTTTTGTTATCTGTATCGACGATGTAAAAACTTCCGTTCTGCAAATCTTCGAGCTCCTGAAAATTGTTTGGGAAAATCGGGCCGGGGTAAACAAAGTTTTGGTACTGAAAATCTATATGCAAATGTCCGAGAGCATAGTAATCTGCCGGAGGGAGAAGCTCGGTTTCAAGTGCGTCGATTGGAAGACTGCCTTTTGCTTTGTCTATCGTCGTGTGAAGCATAAATATTTTGAATAACCCGGGAGCATCGTTGAAAGTTATTTTTCTCAAATCTTCAATTTCCAGTCCTGATTTTTTTCCGGGATATCCATAGATTGCAATTCCGTTATGAATCACCGGACTAAGAATTATTTTGTCGTTGCTTTCTTCAACATTGACTACGTTTTTGCAGAATCCTGCTTTTTCCAAAACATCTAAAAAAGTTTTTCCTGAAACAGAATAGTCATGACTTCCTGCGATTATGAAGCACGGAATTTTTGCCTCTTTTAATCTTTTGAACTCACCGAATGCATCTTTCAAAATTTCTATCGGAGGGTATGCGGAGTCAAATAAATCTCCTGCTATAAGAACAAAATCGAGTTTTTTTTCTATGCAGATATCAATTGCTTTTCTGAAAGACTGGAAGTTTAAATTCTGGAGCGGCTGCTGTTTCCAGCCTCCCAAATGGACATCAGAAATATGCGCAAATTTCATATTTTACCTCAATAAAGTTTATAATCTTTGGAAAAATAAGAGATATATAAAAATGATTGTGGTAAAAAAATGAGATTTAGTATTCTGTTCGGCGGGAAGGCAGGGCAGGGAGTCAATGTTCTGTCAAATATCCTCGGAAATGCTCTGACAAAAAAAGGGCAATATGTTTTTGTTTCGAGAGATTACCAGTCGCTGATAAGGGGCGGGCACAATTTTAATGTCCTGACTTTTTCTGACAAACCAGTAGCAAGCAATGATTCGCAAATTGACATGATAATTGCTCTCGACGAAAATACAATAAATCTCCACAGAAGCGAATTGAAAAAAGGCGGAAAAATTATTGAGAAAGAGGGAAAAGGAAATATGTATTTTGCAGGAAGGATTTTCAAGTTGCTGTGTGTTGAGTTTTCTGTTCTTGAAGAAGAATTGAGAGAGCTGAAATTTTTTGAAGAAAATATTAAAGATGCGAAGGAAGGATATAATGAGACAAGCGAGGTTGCGTGCAAAGTTTCTCTTAATAAAAATAAATTGAAATTTGTTAACGGCAATCAGGGTATTTCTGAAGGAGCTGTTAAATCGGGAGTAGATATTTATTATGCTTATCCGATGACGCCAGCGACGAATGTCATGGGCGAGCTTGCTGAAAAACAGATTGAAAATAATAATATTGTAATTGAACTTGAAAGCGAGGTTGCTGTTATTAATGCTGCGATTGGAAGCGCGATAACAGGAGCAAAGACGATGATAGGAACTTCTGGCGGAGGATTTGATTTAATGACAGAGGCGCTGAGTTTGACAGGAGTTGCAGAAGTGCCGTTGGTAATTTATCTTGCTTCTCGTCCCGGGCCGTCGACAGGAGTTGCAACTTACACTGGGCAGGGAGATTTAGATTTAGCCAGACATTCTGGACATGGAGAATTTAACAGATTAGTAATTGCTCCAGGAGACCCGAAAGAATGCGAGGAACTTACGAGCCAGGCGTTTTACTTTTCACAGAAATTTGGAATACCGACGATAATTCTTTCAGACAAGCATCTTGCTGAGGGACTTTATACAATGGATAAAAATTCTGTCATAACTCCTTCGAAAAAAATGACTTCGCTGAAAAGATACAATAGTTATGAGACAGATGAATTCGGCTGTGCGACAGAAGATGCAGAAAAAATAATAAAGAATGTTGATGCTCGAATGAAAATGGGAAAAGAAATTGAGAAAGAAGCAGAGAAGTTTTCTCAGTTTAACGTTTACGGAAATCGAACTTCAAAAAATGTTGTTTTGTTTTGGGGAAGCACGAAAGGAGCCATTATTGATGCAATGGAAAATCTTGATGCAAAGTTTGTTCAGGTTTTATATCTTGAACCTTTCCCGATGAGAATCAAAAAAGAAATTGAAGGCAAAAATATTATCTTAGTTGAAAATAATGCGACAGGACAGTTGGGGAAATTGGTTGCAGAAAAAACAGGAATTTTTATCGACGACAAAAATAAAATTTTAAGATATGACGGCAGGCCATTTTTGGCTGACGAGTTGAGAGAGGAATTGGGAGGGAGGTTGAAATGACAAACGAAAACATTAACACTCCAACAATTCCGACGTGGTGTCCGGGATGCTACAATTTCATAATACTTGCAGCAATAAAAAACGTAATAAATGAGGAACTGAAAAAGGGGAAAACAAAAAATGATTTTGCACTTGTTTCAGGAATTGGATGCCACGGGAAAATTTTTGATTATATTAATTTGAACGGAATAAACACTTTGCACGGAAGAGTTTTGCCGACGTGCATGGGAATCAGAGTTGGAAATCCTAATCTTACTGTTCTTGGTTTTTCAGGAGACGGAGATTGTTATGCCGAAGGAATGGAGCACTTGATTCACACCGCGAGATATAATCCTGACGTGAAATATTTTGTCCACAACAATCAGGTTTTTGCTTTGACAGCAGGACAGCCGACACCGACGACAGAAATCGGCTACAAGGACAAGACAACTCCTCTTGGTGTCAAGCTTTATCCGATGAATCCGATAAAATTAATGCTCGCTGCCGGCTGCGGTTTTGTTGCGAGAGTTTTTGCAGAGAAAGAACAGATTGAATGGGTTTTCAAAGAGGCACTGAAACACAAAGGGTTTACATTCGTTGAAATTATTCAGCCGTCAGTGATTTTTCACCAGGATAAAAATTATATGCAAAAATTTTACTCACTTCAAAAAGAAGGACACGACAAAACTAATTTTGATGCAGCGTGGAAAAAGGCAGACGAATTTGATTATAACGTCGTGAAAAAAATTCCGACAGGAATTTTCTATCAAAAAGAAAAGCCGATGTTTGAAGACTTATGGCCACAGCTTGTTGAACTGAAAAAAAAGAAAATGAGCTGGAGAGACTTGAAGAGATAGTATATTTTACATTGAGATTATTTTTATAAATAGAAAAAGTTCTAACATTTTATGAATTTAAGTGATAAAACAGTAAGAGAAATTTGTTCTTGTGCGCAGTTTAGAAATTTACACCGAGGAGATGCGGTATTTTGTGAAGAAGCAAAGGGGGGAAATCCTCCAAGCGGGATTCAATTTATGGATGTCAACAAAGGAGAAGTTTGTTTAGGGACTAGTTTTTATTCAACAGGACATTCAAGCATGGATTCTTCTGTTGATGTAGAAGAGATGAAAAAATGTCCTTACAAAAAAAGTTCTAAATAATTTTTAATTCCCACACCCTTAATTCTTCGAAGAAAAATTTCTTTTTCCCCAGCAATTTCTTTTTGTAATTCTGCCATTTGATTCCTTGTGTCAAACTGCTGGTGAGAAGAATAATTTTCCCGTTTTTCGCGAGATGAGATTTTGCCTGCTTCAAAAATTTGTTAATTAATTCTCCGCCTTTTTTTCCGCCTGTCGTCGCTGTTTTGGAATCTTTCGGCTCTCTTTTGTCTTCTGGGAGATAGGGAGGATTGAAAGTTATGATGTCAAACTTGCCTTTTATCTTTTCAAACAAATCTGATTTTACCGACGAGAAACCTAATTTTTTGCAATGACTAACTGCTTCTGAATTTATGTCACAGGAAAGAATGTTTCCTTTTTTTACTCCTGCTTTTTTTATTGTCTGCAATTGTATTCCGCTTCCGCAGCCGATTTCAAGAATTTTAATCTCTGATTTTTTATTTGATTTTTCGAGAATATTTTTTAAAATCTCTGACAAGAAAAAAGAATCTTCGGCAGGTTCGTAGATGGTTTTCATTTTACAGGACAAATAAGAAAAGGAGCAAAATTCCTATTCCTATTAATGCAAGAATAACAGATAAGATTATTATGAATATTTTGAAATTTGTTTTTGGTTTTTCTTTTCCGTAATATGAAACTTTCTGATTTGCCGATGCTGATGGCGTTGGGGTGGGAACTGAAGCGGGAATTGGAACAGCAGGTTTTTTTTCTTTTTTGGAAAATAATTTCCTGAAGAATGATTCTTTAACAGGTTTAGGAATTTTGACAGGTGACGTTTCAGAAATTTTTATTGGAACAATTGGCTGTTCTGACGCGACTCTCGCAGCTTCTTCAATTTCTGCCCGATTATATCCTGCATTAAAAAAAGAATTCATTGCACTTTCCATGGACTGCCCGCGCTCCATAGCAGATATTAATCCGCCGAGAATTTCTTCGTTCACCATGAAATATAGAAGAGAATTATGTTTATAAAATTTTTATAATCTCAGCCTTTGTCCGTTCTGCATGAGATGACATTCTTTTCCTGACTTGTATCCCATTTCTTTTGCGAGTTCAACCATCGGCGTGAGATGCATTAAGGAACCGTGGGCAGGAATTATATTTTGGGGCTGGATTAAAGAAATCAAATCACGCAAGTCTTCTCTTCCGGGATGTCCTGAAACGTGGATGTTGTCGAAAAGTCTGACTCCGTATTTTTTTAATCTCTTGTCCATTTGCTCTTTGTTCGCGACATTTGCAGGAGCAGGAATTGTTTTTGAAGAAAAAATAACATTATCACGAGGACGAAATGTAAAAGGAAGTTTTCCGCGCGAGAGCCTGTCCATAATACTTCCGGGTTCTCCCTGATGTCCTGTGCAGACGACAAGAGAATTTTCCCTGTCTTTCTCAACTCTCTTGAAAACGGACTCAAGTTGTTTTTTGTAAGTAACCAGCTGAATATCTTTCTGGAACGGGCACATACCGACGTCAATTGCAGACGAGACATATTTTTTCATGCTTCTTCCGACGAAATAAATTTTTCTGTTTAATTTTTTCCCGAAATCAACAATGCTCTTCAGCCGTGCAATGTGAGATGAGAATGTCGTTACAAAAACTGCGGCGTCTTCATTTTTCACTGTCAGCATAACTTCCTCGAGCAATGCTCTTGCAATTTTTTCGCTCGGAGTTTTTCTGTCAACCCCAGAATAAAGCGAGTCAACTATCAGTACTTTGATTCCTTCTTTTGCAATTTTTTTCAGCAAGTCGTAATTCGGAGGCAAACCGAGAATAGGATTGTTGTCAAGTTTGAAATCATTTGCGTAAAGGACAACTCCTTCGGGTGTGTGAAGTGCCATCATCGAAGTCTGGATTGTCGAGTGAGTTATATTTATGAAATCAATCTGGTAGTTTGAACTTTTCCCCCGTATGAAAAAAGATGCGTTTGGGTTCACTGTCTTTAACGGGTTTGGGATTCTCACGTCTTCCATTATTTTTTTTAACACTTCAATTGTGAAAGGAGTTCCGACGATGGGGGCGTTGTATCTGTAAGACATGTAAGGAATTGCACCGACGTGGTCGAGGTGTGCGTGCCCGAGAAAAATCGCGCGGACTTTATCTCTGAGTCCGAATTTGTCGATGATTAAATCGTCAGGGAGAGCGCCAATGCTTCTCAATTTTTTTTCAGTATAAGCCTGCTGTTCTGTTTCCTGCTCCTGAAGCTCGACGATTGCTGGCAAAAAAACTCCCGCATCAAAAATAAAAGCATCTTCTCCTGTTCTCACGACAGTCATATTTTTCCCGACTTCATCAAACCCACCAATTGTAAAAATGTCCATCTTTTTGTGATATAATTTAGAAATAGAAGTTTAAAAATTCTTTCAGATGATTTTAGATTCAGATTTCTGCGAAGAGAAGAATATAATTATGTCCTGCTTTTTTTGCGCATTTCGGGCAATAGGCATAGTGAATGTAATATTTCTTGGCTTTTTTATCTTTGCCTGCTAAAAACTCATTCATCTGTTTTATGAATTTTGGAATTGCATTGTAACCGCCTTCGAAAACTTTCGAGATAAATGTGCCTGAGAGTTTTACATTTTTAGCGTTGGGAACCTCGTCGAGTACAGACATATAAATTTCCGAGCGGAAAGCACTGGGGTCATAAAATAGAATTAAAGTATCTTCTTTATTTGGAAGGAGTTTGTTAGATTCTTCAGCGAGTCTCATTAGTTTAGTAATTTTCGCTCCAATCATCGGAGGGAAAGGGATGTGAAATAATTGGGGAATTGATTCTTTAATGAAAGGTTTATCTTCCCAATTGTGGGTTTTTCCGTCCCATTTTTCGGGATTAAATTTCGGACAGCATTCATTATCTTCCATTTATTATTAACAAAAGAATAGTTTAAAAATTCTTTTACCTTATCAGAATTATGAAGTCACTGAAACCAACAATGAGAGAAAACAAAAGGTATCTTCTTGTCTACGGGGAAAATCTGAAAGGAAATATTGAGAGAGCAATTCTTGATTTTATAGGGGTTTTAGGAATGTCAAAAGTCGGACTGGATTTTATCAAGACAAATAATAATTCTGCAGTTATTTCTGTGAACAGGGAAATGGTTGATTCTGTCCGAGCTTCTTTATGCGTCGCGCCGAAAAAGATGGAAGTCAGGAAAGTCAGCGGGACGCTGAAAAGCTTAAGAAAAATTTAAAAACTGCAATTTCTTATGAAAATCGAATAGAGAAAAAAATTACATTTAAATTATAATTTCTCACATATTAAGATGGACATACCATTAGATTTACAACACCAGCAAATGGGTTACGACAGAACTGCGACGATGTTCTCGCCTCAGGGGCACTTGCTTCAGGTAGAATACGCTGAAAAGACAGTGAGACTCGGGAGTTCAAGCATCGGCATGACTTGTTCTGACGGGGTTTTCATAATCGCTGATTTGAGAATTGAGGACAAACTTATTGTTCCAAAATCAGCAAACAAAATTTACGAAATTGATTCTCATATTATTTCGAGCGTCGCTGGAATTGTTTCTGACGCGAGAGTTCTGATTGAAAGAGCACAGGTTTTGGCTCAGCAGAACAGAGTTACTTATGATTCTCCGATAGAACCAGAATTAATAATCAAGGACATTTCAAATTTGAAACAGCAATTCACCCAATACGGCGGAGCTCGTCCTTTCGGAGTTTCTCTGATGATTGCAGGAATCAACAACGGAAAACCAGAACTTTACACAAGCGACACAACAGGAAATTATCTTGCTTACCACGCAAATGCAATCGGTGAAAACGACGACAAAATCAAAGAAAAATTAAGAGAAAAATATAATTCTGATTTGGCAATAAAAGACGGAGTAAAACTTGCAATTGAAATACTGAAAGACACAAATGAAAAGAAATTTAATCTCGGAAGATTTGAATTAGTTTATATTACCAGCAACGGAGAATTAAAAAGAGTTTATGGTGAAGACTTGGAGAGATTTGTAAAATAATGGAATACATAATTGAAGCAACAGTCGGAAAGGGAAAAATTAATTACAAATATTCTGTAAAATATGACTTGGAAATTCCCGGAGTTATAGACGGGAACAGAATACTTTTGGAAAATGATGAGTTTACAAAAAGGATAAATCTGAAATCTGCAGAAAAAATTATTGCAGAGATATTAAAAAAATCTATTGATAGAGATGTCGAGAAAATATGCACTTTTCATATTAAAAAAGATACGAATTTAATAATAAAATGACACAGACGACTGCGAGAATAAAATCAAAAGGAAAACATTTTGAAATTGTCGTTGATTTGGACGAGGCTTTGAAATTCAGGAAAGGCGAGTCTGACTGGCTGGAAGTCGGGGGAGACAGAATTTTTACCGACGTGAAAAAAGGCGATGCTGCTTCTGAAAAAGATTTGAAAGAAGTTTTCGGGACAACAAACGCTACTGAAATCGGGAAAAAAATTGTCAAGGACGGTGAGGTTTTGACGACGCAGGAGCACAGAGATGCTGAACAGGAAAAAAAGTTCAGGCAGGTTGTTGACTTTTTCGCAAGAAATGCAATTAATCCTCAGACAGGAAATCCCCACACTCCTGACAGAATAGAAAAAGCTCTTGAGGAAGCGCGTGTTAATATCAAAAATATTCCTGTAGAAAATCAGGTTAAGGATATTCTTGAAGCACTAAGCAGAATTCTTCCGATAAAACTTGAGATGAAAAAAGTCAAGGTTACAATTCCTGCAATTCACACTGGAAAGATTTATAACCTCATTTCTCAGTATAAAGAGCAAGAGAACTGGATGAATGACGGAAGTTTGGAAGTTGTTGTAAGCATCCCGTCGGGAATGATTATGGACTTTTATGACAAATTAAATTCAGCCACTCACGGAAGTGCTCTTACACAAGAGATTAAAGAATAAAATGACAAGCGAAAGAAAAAATATATTTGATAAGATTAAAGAAGCATATAAAAATTATAATTGTAAAGTAATAAGGAATAAATTTGGAGAAGCACTAAAAGAAGGAGATTATACTTATGCATTATATTTAGCAGAGATTAATTATGATAAGATGGATTTATCAAAAAGAGATATAGACCGATTGAAATATGGATTTAATGATTGTCAAGATAGATTAAATGATTTAGAGAGCAAATTAAAATGACAGACAGAAAAATTGTAATACCTGGTGAAGTTATTTCTAGCGGAGATGACTACCTGCCTGGAGAAGGAACAGAAAGAAGAGGAAAAGAAATTGTTTCTATAAAATTCGGTTTAGCAGAAGAGTCTAATAAACTTATCAAAGTAATCCCCTTGTCAGGAGTTTATATTCCAAGAAGAGGAAATGTTGTAATCGGAAAAGTTGAGAACGTGACATTCAACGGATGGGTTATCGACATCAACACAGCAGACGGTGCTTTCTTGTCATTGATGGAAGTTCCGAGATATGTCAACAAAGATGATTTGAAAGAAGTAATGGACATTGGGGACATGGCTGTTGCTAAAATATATTCAATAAACAAGAGAGGAATAGACTTGACTTTCAAGCTTAAGGGACTTGGAAAACTTGAAGGCGGAATGATAATAAATATAAATCCAAACAAAGTTCCGAGAATAATCGGCAAAGAAGGAAGCATGGTTTCGCTGATAAAAGATGAGACTGGATGCCAAATCACCGTCGGACAAAACGGATTAATCTGGATAAAAGGAAACAAGATTGAAGATGAATTGTTCGCAAAGAAAGCAATTTTATACATCGCTGAACATTCTTTAATGACAGGATTAACAGACGAAATGAAAAATTGGTTTGACAAGGAGAAGAAAAAATGAAAATAAAATTAGAATATAATAACAGAACATTGAAAGAAACAGATAATACTGGTATAGATAATGAAGGATTACCTCCTTTACTTAGTGCTCAGATATATAATGCAATTAATTTTGCTTATCAAAAACAAATGAAAATAGTTTCAGATTATTTTCCAAATAAGTCGGTTGTTAGTAAATTAGAAATAGAATTAACTCTAAGAGATAAGGAGAAGAAAAAATGAAGTATAGATTAACAAGTGATAAGAGAACATTAGGTTATATGCATGTTTTAGAGACTGTTGAGAAGATAGGGGAAAAAGAAAAATATACTCGGATTATAAATCCTGAATATTTCCATGATATTGATAAATTTATAAAAATAAATATGTTAGAACTTGATTCAAATAAAAATTTAACTAGGATAATTAGAGAATTTAAAAGAATAAAATGACAAAAGATTTTAAAAGACCAGACGGAAGAAAAGTTAACGAACTTAGAAAGATAACTGCCAAAGTTGGAGTTGTGCCAAATGCCGACGGAAGCGCGATGTTTGCATTCGGAGATACTATTGCAATCGCTGCAGTTTATGGGCCAAAAAAAATGCATCCGCAACATGCACAGGATCCTGAAAAAGGAACATTGAGATGCAATTACAACATGCTTAGTTTTTCTGTAACTGAAAGAATTAGACCTGGACCGTCGAGAAGAAGCACTGAAATCAGCAAGATAACTGAATGGGCTTTGAAGCCAGTTGTAATGATTGATGATTTTGCAGGACAAGTTGTTGATGTTCACATAAATATTCTACAGGCAAATGCTTCTACAAGATGCGCAGGAATTAACGCTGCTGCAATGGCTCTTGCTCACGCAGGAATCCCAATGAAAAGTCTTGTTACAAGTGTTTCAATCGGGAAATTAGACAAGCAGTTAGTTACTGATTTGATAAAAGAAGAAGAAGACTGGGAAGAAGGAGAAGGACCAACAGATATTCCAATTACATTAACTGGCGATGGAAAAATCAGTCATATTCAATTAGACGGAAAGATTGGAAGAAAACAACTTGAAGAAGCAGTTGAACTTGCAAAAGAAGCAGGAAAACAAATTCACGAAGCACAGGAAAAAGCTTTGAAGGCGATGGGGGAGAAAAATGAGTAAAGGATTAGTAGAACTTGCAAAGTCACAGAAGACAGATTTTTTTTATAAGATAGCAAATTATATAGAAAAAAATATTCAATATAAAGAAGAAAATAAAAATTACGGAGAAAGACAATAATGATAACAACATCAAACCTGACAGCTGAGAGAATAATCGAATATATGGAGAAAGGGAAGAGATTCGACGGAAGAGGACTTGATGATTTCAGAGACTTGACAATCGAAACAGGAATTTCAAAAAAAGCTGAGGGAAGTGCGAGAGTCAGACTTGGAAAAACAGAAGTTATCGTCGGAGTTAAAATGGATGTTGGTGCTCCTTACCCAGATTCTCAGGACAAGGGAAATCTTATGGTTACTGCAGAATTCCTTCCGTTAAGTTCACCAAGATTCGAAGCAGGACCTCCGCAATTCGATTCAATAGAACTTGCAAGAGTAATCGACAGAGGAATAAGAGAAAGCAAATTCATAGAACTTGAAAAGCTTTGCATCAAGGAAGGAGAAAAAGTCTGGACTGTTTTCATAGACATTTATACAATTAACGACGACGGAAATCTTTTGGATGCTGCAGGAATCGGGGCAATCGCTGCTTTGAAATCTGCGAAGATTCCAAAATACGACGAGGAAAATGAAAAAACTTTATTTGGTGAATGGACAAAAGAAAGCGTTCCTCTGCAAAAAGATGTTCCAATTTCTTTAACTGTTCATAAAATCGGAAACAACTTAATTATTGACCCTACGAGAGAAGAGGAAGATATCAGCGAGACAAGAATTACAATAGCAAGCCACGACGGAACAATTCATTCAATGCAAAAAGGAAACGCGAAGGAATTATCTGTTGAGGAGTTTAAGAAAATTCTGGATATAATAGAAAAGTCAGAAAAAGAAATATTTAAAAGAATAGAAAAAAGTTTAAAATAAAATGACAATAACATTAGATAAGAAAACAGAAATATGTCCCTTGATAAATAAATGTAAATCTTACTATGATCAAGAGAACAGAACAATCTGCCATGGAGAAAATAAATACCATAATTATAAGGAATGCGTAGCATATGATTTAAACAGAAGAGTAAAGGAAGGTTCCATAATTTGCGGGAGTTATAAAAAATAAAATGTTAGAAGGATTTTCAAAATACGAGACTGCAAGAATTTTGGGAGCAAGAGCTTTGCAGATTTCAATGAATGCTCCGTTGCTGATTAAGATTGACAAAGAAGATTTGGAGAAAATTAATTATGATGCTATTAAAATTGCAGAAGTTGAATTGAATTCTGAGATTCTTCCGATTTCTGTGAAGCGTCCTTTCCCAATAAAAAGAGAAGAAAGATTAAGAAGGGTAAGGGGAAACCAGATTTCCGAGCAAAAGATTCAAACCAGAGAGTCAGAAGAGGAATCTGAAATCGCCGAAGGCGGAGAAATCATGGAACTTGCTACTCCTGTCGACGAAGTTGATGACATGGAAGAAGAATCCAGTTCTGAGCAGGAATAAAAGTTTATTAATTCTTGATTCATTTTTTATGTATGAAAATAAAGAGCGTGTCGGCGAAAAGTATTTTGGATTCGCGAGGGGAAAAAACCATTCTTGTAACAATTAAAACAAATGTCGGGGAGTTTTCTGCGTCGTCACCGTCGGGAAAATCAACAGGAAAATTTGAAGCCAAGCCCTACAAAAAAAATATTGAGGGAGACATAGAAAAAATAGAACAGCTCAGCGATTATTTTTCTGATGAAATTGAAGAATTTGATGATCTGAGAAAAGTTGATGATATCGTCGACAAACACCTCGGAGCGAATACAATTTTCGCGATGGAGTCTGCAATTCTGAAAGCACTGGCAGAAGAAGACGGAAAAGAAATTTGGGAATTAATTGATTCTAAAATTGCAAATGCGGGTGGGAGATTTCCGCGCCTTGTTGGAAATTGTGTTGGCGGGGGGAAACATTCTATTCTCGAAAGAAAACCAGATTTTCAGGAATTTGAACTTATTCCCGACGGCAAAACAGTTGGAGAATGTGCGAAGATAAATAACAAAGCAAAAAAAGAAACAAAGGAAATGCTGGGGAAAGTAGACAAAAAATTCAGCGGGAAGAAAAACGACGAGGATGCGTGGGCGGTTTCGCTGAATGAAAAAGAAGTTCTGGAAGTTCTGAAAAAAACAAAGATTCCTCTTGGAGTTGACATCGCAGCGTCGGGGTTTTACAAAAGATGGCATTACTATTATGAAAATCCAAAATTAAAACGAAGCAAAGCAGAACAGCTTGATTACATCAGCAACCTGATAAGAAATTTTGATTTGTATTATGTTGAAGACCCGTTTGAGGAAGATGATTTTGAAAATTTTGCTGAACTCCACGCGAGATTTCCTGACATATTAATTGTCGGTGATGATTTGACGACGACAAATCCTGAGAGACTGAAAAAAGCAATCAAGATGAAAAGCATAAACGCGATAATTGTAAAACCAAATCAGATTGGCTCTTTAATGAAAGTGAAGGAAGTCTGTGAGCTCGCGAAAAAGAATAATATCAAAATTGTTTTCTCTCACCGAAGCGGGGAAACTGAAGAAAGTATTCTTGCAGATTTGGCTTTCGGATTTCAGGCAGATTTTTTGAAATGCGGGATTACAGGCAGTGAACGAGAAGTAAAAATAAACCGACTGATTGAGATTGAAAAAGAAATAAAATAGTTTATAAACCATATAATTCTCGGAAGAAAATGAATAAGCTATGTGAAAAACTTGGGCATGTTTCTACAGGCGGGGTTGTGACGGTAGATAGCAGCAATAACAGATTGTATGTTTATGATTTCTGTAAAAAATGCAGCAATCATTATAGGAGAGAACCGACTAAAGAAGAGTTCGAAAATTATAAATCACTGCTGAACAAATCGAACTAAACCTTTAAAAATATACTTTTTCTCTGAAATATTATGGCTGGAAAAAAGAAATCAGAAACCGAAGAAACAGAAGAAGAAATACTCGAAGATATTGAAGAAAGTGGAGTTCCTGAAAAAATTGCGAAGGAAGAAGAGAAGCTTGATGAAAAGGCAGAAGAAGAATTTGAAAAGAAAGCTGAAGCTGAATCTACTACTGAAGAAAAAGAACTTGAAGAGAAAAAGAAAAAACTTCTTGAAAAAGTTAAAAAATTAAAAGAAAAGATTTCTGAGGAGGAAGTTAGCACAGAAGAACTTAAGGAAAAAGTTAAAGTCAAAAAAAGAACTGACATGCTTGTTCCGCTCGAGGAATATGTCAAAGCAGGAATTTACCTTGGAACCAGAGTTGTTACTCCGAGCATGAAGCCGTTCGTTTACAGAAGAAGAGCTGACGGGCTTGCTATCTTCAACACAGATATTATCGACGAGAAATTGAAAGAAGGAATTGAATATCTTGCAAATTTTGCTCCTGAAGATATTATTCTTGTATGCAGAAGACAATCTGGCTGGAAGACTGCACAGATGTTTTCAAAACTTACCGGAATAAAAGTTTTCACAAAAAAATATCCTGCCGGAATTTTGACAAACACAAGACTTCCTGATTTTTTCGAGAACGAGCTTACAATTGTCTGCGACTCGTGGCTTGACAAAAACGCACTCAATGACACATTGAATGTTCATAAAAAAGTTTTGATGATTTGCGACACAAACAATTTCGCAAGAGGCGCTGACAAAATAGTTATCGGAAACAACAAAAGTCCAAAAAGTCTGGGATTGATTTTCTATCTTCTTGCAAGAGGTTACTGCAAAGCCAGAGGAATTGAAGCAGACATTCCTGATATGGAATGGTGGACAAGCGAGGAAGAAATTAAAGAATCTACTGAAGAAAAATTAGAAAGAGTTGAAGCAGAGTTTGGTGTTTAAGCGCAGACACCTAATCGGTTTCTTTCGCTTAATCTTCCCTTTAAATTTGGGTCACGCCTGATAATTAAAAAATAAAAATTATTTCTTCTGTGGCCTCTCAACTTTTGCTCCGCACTCGTCGCAGAATTTCTGAGAATCATCCATTATTTTCCCGCAGTGGTGGCATTTGACAACTACCTGTTTAGTTTCTATAACTGGTTTGTAGCCCGGGCGTCCTGAAAGCAATTTTCCCAATGCATTTGAAAAAGAAGCTTCTTTCTGAATCTCATTCATTCTTTGCTGTAAAGAATTTGCATCCATCTTTTTTACCTCCAATAATGATAATAAAAAATTTTAATTTTTAAATCTTATTGTTAAAAAGTATCTAATCTTTTTTTAGAATCTAATCTTAATAAATACCTGAAACTAACTCCTCTTTCAGGATGAACTCCAAACATTAATTGGGTTGGTCTTGTTGAAGCCTGGAGTTTTTTTGCAGCAAAATGATTACCTGAACTAAAACTTCCGTTGCAGAATCTTTCCCCGACAGCAGCATCCCACTGGAAAGGAACATGCAAATGTCCGACACATAAATAATCATAAGTTTTGTCTATGCTTTGCATTAATTTCATCTCTTTCCCGTCGTATCTTTCAAGTCCGTACCAAGGAATTTGCATATATCGTTGAATGTCGTCTCCATGCGTAATATAAAATTTCCATCCGCTTACTTCTTCAATGTTAAACCAAGTTTTTGGAACATGGAAAGTTATATTTTTGTGTCCCTTAAATTTTTCTTGTATTGTTTTGTAGATAAGATAATCCCAGTTAACATAAAATTTATTTGAATCTTTTTTCTCGTCAACTCTTCCGTGATTACCTGCAACGCAGGAGACATGGATTTTTTGGTAATGGTTTTCAAGACTATGCAGGAAATTCGATATAGATTCTGCTCCAGTAAAAAACTGGTCAACAACATTGCTGTCAACTCTTGCAGATTGCCCTCGAAATATCTTTTCTCCGTCGACAATATCTCCAAGCATGAAAATGTTTAATTTATTTATCGGTGTGTCTTTTCTATGTCTCTCTGTTATTCCAATAACTCCATCATAAAGAAGATTTAATCTTTTTCTGAAGATATCAGAATTATATTCACCGAAAGGAGTTTCTTCATAGTCTATTTTTTCTCCGATTTGGCAATCTGAAAACAGCAACACTAACTCCTGTCCAGAATGCTGTGAATAATTTATTTTTTTAGGAACATATGGTTTTTCTGGTTTTAGTCTTATTAAAGAATCCTTAAACTGTGCAATTAATTTCTCTTCATCAAGTCTTTTTCCCTTAAGGGATTTATTTTCTCTTTGGAGATAACTGAGTTCGTGTTCTAATTTGGATATGTCTTGTTTTAGTTCCTTTTCTTTATCCTCTTTTTTTGCCATCCAACGTTCTAAGAAAAAATTCGTATAAAAAGATTATTGATGTATATTATAGTCAATTGTATAACTAATCGATTTTAAAAAATAACCATCCATTCTTCTTTCCGCCGTAGGAAGTTTTGATTAACGCGTATTTTCCTTTCAGCTTTTTTCCGTGAATGTCGACGATAATCTTGGTAGGATTTTTTTCAATCAGATTATATTTTCCGCTGTCCCAGATTAAAACTTTCCCTGCTCCGTAATTTCCTTCAGGGATTGTTCCGTGGAATTTTGCATAAGCAAGCGGGTGGTCCTCGACGTTAATTGCAAGTCGTTTTGTTCCTTTTGCAGTAGGTGGTGATTTTGGAACTGCCCAAGATTTCAGAACGCCGTTCATTTCAAGACGCAAATCCCAATGCAAATGCGACGCGTGATGCTCGTGAATTAAATAAATTAATTTTTTTCCAGGAGATTTTTTTATCGACGCTGCGAGGACACCTAATCGGTTTCCTTCGCTTAATCTTCCCCTTGAATTTGTGGTCACGCCTGGTGGCTCTTTGCTCGACGACAAATTCCTCTTTTTTTTGTATTCTCCGAGGGACATAATTAATTTAAGAAACTAAAGATTAAATATATTTTGAAATGCAGAAATTGATTTAAATGAAAAGAGATTTAGAGATGAATGAAAAAAGAGACTCATATCTACGCATTTGATATGCCTAATGGAATGACTTATATTGCTGAGATTAGAGACGAAAAACATTTAGAAAATGTTGTTATTAATTCTACAAATGAATTAGTGCAGAAACAAAATGAATGTAAAGAAGGTTATATAGGGGCTATAAAAATAGTGTATGAAAAAGCAAGAGAAAAAATAAAAAAAATTCCTTTTAACCGAAAAGATAAAATTGCAGAATATGATATAATCTTTAACAAAAATATTTTAACCTATTTAGATTAATCTCCGTCGGTAATTTATTTCTCAGAAACATTTATAAATCTCTTTTTTGTGAACAACTTATAATTAGAATGAGTACTTTAAGATATGCACATTGTAACATTAAAGTATGATGTATGTAGAAGTAGTCATTTTAGTTGTAGTTCTGATAATTGATAGTCAAAGCCAATAAAAGGATTAGGAATTTGTGTGAAGTGTTTTCTTTCTTACATAAGAAAATGCGTAATAATATTTGTTAATTTATCGACGGTGGGTTTCTTTTTTAGAAAAAAGAAACTACAGTGGTAGAAAAAACTAATAGAGTTATTTAAATCCAGTTGATCCTGCTGGCGGCTGCGGCTCTCTGGTTCACACTTAGACATGCAAGTCTTTCGAGAGAAGGCGAACTGCTCAGTAACACGTAGCTAACCTGCCCTTAAGTCAAGGATAACCTCGGGAAACTGAGGATAATACTTGATAGGAAATATACCCTGGAAAGATTTATTTCCAAAACTCGAGCTTAAGGATGGGGCTGCGGCGGATTAGGTAGTTGGCGGGGTAATAGCCCACCAAGCCTGTGATCCGTAAGGGCTCTTAGCGGAGAGGCCCTGAGAGGGAATCTGAGACACTATTCCCAGCCCTACGGGGTGCAGCAGGTAGGAATCTTTTGCAATGCGCGCAAGCGTGACAAAGCGAGCCAGAGTGCTTTTCAATGAAAAGCTTTTGCCAAATGTAAAAAGTTTGGCGAATAAGGACTGGGTAAGACGAGTGCCAGCCGCCGCGGTAATCCTCGCGGTCCAAGTCGCAGCCATCATTATTGGGTCTAAAACATCCGTAGCTTGTTTGATAAGTTCCTTGTGAAATCCTGTCTCTTAAGGGCAGGGCGTGCGGGGAATACTGTTAAGCTAGAGACTGGAAGACGCAAGAAGTATGTTCAAAGTAACGGTAAAATGTGTTAATCTTGAGCAGACTCACAACAGCGAAGGCATCTTGCGAGGACAGTTCTGACAGTTAAGGATGAAGGCTAGGGGCGCAAAAAGGATTAGATACCCTTGTAGTCCTAGCAGTAAACACTGCGCACTAAACATTAGTACCTCTTCGGGAGGTATTGGTGCTGAAGGGAAGCCGAAGAGTGCGCTACCTGGGAAGTATAGCCGCAAGGCCGAAACTTAAAGGAATTGGCGGGGAGACACTACAACAGGTGACGCGTGCGGTTCAATTAGATTCTACACCGTGAACCTCACCAGGACCGACAGCAGAATGAAGGTCAGTCTGAAGGGCTTACCTGACACGCTGAGAGGAGTTGCATGGCCGACGTCAGCCTGTGCTGTGAAGTGACCTGTTAAATCAGGTAACAGGCAAGACCCACATACATATTTACTTTGTACTATATGTAGATTGCTTTGGTAACAAAGATGAAAGTGTGGGCTACGTTAGGTGAGTACAGCCTGAATGCCCTGGGCGACACGCGCGCGTCAATGGTGAATACAGTGAGATGCAACACCGAAAGGTGAAGCTAATCCCATAAAGTTCATCTCAGTCCAGATTGAAGTTTGAAACCCAACTTCATGACGATGGAATCTGTAGTAATCGTTTGTTAGCAGCGAACGGTGAATATGTCCCTGTCTCTTGCACACACTGCCCGTCAAACCAACCGAGTTTATTCATGATGAAACTTTTCGAAGGAGAATCTTGGGTAGACAAGGTAGGTTAAGTCGTCACAAGGTATCTGTAGGGGAACCTGCAGATGGATCACCTCCTATTTTATTTTCTTTGATAATCTTTTGAATTATAACTAAATGATTCTTCTACATACTATTCTATTTATATTTCATCGTCGGTGAAATTATAAAATCACCAAGAAAAAATAAATAGAAAATATTAAAAACGATTATGGGCTCCAAATAATTAAGGGCTCGTAGTCCAACGGCAGAACACCTGTCTTGCACACAGGAGTTCCGGGTTCAATTCCCGGCGAGTCCATTTGTTCTGTTGTAAAATAAATCACACATCATATTCATTGTAAAAAGAACTAATCGTTCTTCTTACGACATCTCCCTTGAGATTGCCTCAGGGGTGATAATGAACTTCAGAGATGAAGTAAAAAATCACGACGACAAAGTCGTCACCATCGTCGGTGAGAGAACAAAATCTCTTATCGCTTTGAGAGTTTATACTCAATGAAATAAGCACTGGAAGTATTCCCACTTAATTAGAAATTTAATAATTTCGCAATTAGTAATTAGTATTTTAGAAAACATTCTACAACGCTGTTAGGCGGATAGCTTGGTTTTGGTAGATGATGAAGGACGTGGCAAGCTGCGATAAGCTTGGGGGAGCCGCATGCAGGCATTGATCCCGAGATTTCTGAATGCACAGAAATGTGGAAGTACGCGGTGAATTGAAACATCTTAGTAACCGCAGGAAAAGAAAATAAATAATGATTCCCTGATTAGCAGCGAGCGAAAGGGGAAGAGGGCAAACTGAATCTCCGTCGGAAACGATGGCAGAGATGTGGTGAAGATAAGTGGCTAAGGAATTGAGAGAAAGTTGTCTGGAAAGACATACCTCAGAAGGTGATAGTCCTGTACTCGTAAATTCTATGTCGCTCTTCAAAGAGTAGGGCCTCCTGGATTGGAGGTCTGAATATGGCGGGATTAACCGCTAACCCTAAATATAACCAAAGTCCGATAGCGAACTAGTACCGCGAGGGAAAGCTGAAAAGTACTCTTAACCGAGAGTTAAAAGACTTGAAATCTAACAGTTACAGATGGCTGCTGCTCCCGTAATTTATTATTGAGAGTTGCAGCGTGCGTTTTGAAGAACGAGCCAGGGAGTTTTTTCGTGTGGCGAGGCTAACCTATAATGGGAAGCCAGAGCGAAAGCAAGTATGAAAATGCGTCAGTCACGCGGATTTGACTTGAAGCCAGATGATCTATTCATGGACAAGATGAAGTCTACCGAAAGGTGGATGGAGGTCTGAACTAGTGCTACGTACATATGCTTAGATGATCTGTGAATAGGGGTGAAAAGCCTATCTAATCTGGCGATGGCTGGTTCCTGCTGAAATATGCCTACGTATAGTCTTATGTAGTTTGTCGACGGGGTAAAGTACGGATAGAACTCGCAGGAGCAAACGCTTACGGAGGTCTTTCCAACTCAGAAGCTGTCGACTGCGTAACATGAGAAACAGGGTGTGTATGTAAGATACACTTCCGAGACCGGAACAACGGAGACCAAAGTTAAGGTCCCTAAATTATGCTAAGTGTAACGAAAGGCGTCTTGAATCTGAGACACTAGGGATGTAAGCTTAGAAGCAGCTATCATTTAAAGAAAGCGTAACAGCTCACCTATTGAGATACAAGGCCCTGAAAATGGACGGGGCTCAAGCATAGTACCGATACTTTGGCAGCACTCAGATGAGTGGCTGGGTAAGCAGGCGTCTTTTCTGCGCCGAAGCATCTTCGAGAGAAGGTGTGGAGCGGAAAGGAATGATGATCCTGGTAATAGTAGGATGTGATCTTCCTGAGAATGGAAGATGTCGCAAGAGCAAGGTTTCCTTGGCAATATACGTTAGCCAAGGGTTAGTCAGTACCTTAGTCATATCTTAATCGAGTATGATGATGGATGGCAGATTAATATTTCTGCACTGATTGAATTTTATATAGTATGGTATGCTTTCGGATAAATAAGCATTCGGAAGAATGTTCTATCGGAGAAATTTAGCGAGCGTAATGCACAGACCTAAGTGAATCCGACGGACAAAATTGTTGATTCCAGGAGCCAGTGAAAAAATTATACTCTTAATTTAATCAACTGTACCCACAACCGACACTGGTGCTCTGGCTGAAAAGGCTAAGACATGAAAGGCGAAACCAATTAAGGGAATTCGGCATATTAGTCCTGTAGCTTCGGCTTAAGGGATGTCTATCTTTGTTTTTTCAGAAATGTAAAAGCATAGTTAGATCTCAGTAACAAGGATGGCCCGACTGTTTACCAAAAACGTAGCCAGTTGCTAATCTGAAAAGACTTGTATAACTGGTGAGACCTGCCCAGTCGCGGTTTCTCAAACTCCTTTTCAAGGGAGCTAAGGTCCGTGAAACGGCGGGGGTAACTATGACCCTCTTAAGGTAGCGTAATACCTTGTCGTCTGAATGGCGACTTGCATGAATGGTTTAACGAGGTTGTCACTGTCCCTAATTGGAACCTTCTGAAAATACTTTGTGGCGAAAATGCCACGGACGCCTAGTGGGAAGCGGAGACCTTGTGGAACTTTACTGCAACTTGTTGTTGTGGTCTTAAGAGAAATGCATAGCATAGGTAGGAGCGTCGATTCTGTCATTTTGGTGGCAGAGGAGCGAACTTGTAATACTACCCACTTTTCTTAGGATTTCTTACTCTTTATGGGGACAGCAGCAGGCGGGCAGTTTGACTGGGGCGGTGCCCTGTCGAAAATGTATCGATAGGACCCAACGATGAGCTCATCCAGCTTGGAAATCTGGAGTTGAGTGCGAGGGCAAAAGCTCATCTGACTGTATTTTGAAAAGCAAAAAATGCAGAGAAGAAATTCGGGCCTAGTGAACCCACGTGCTCTTTTAATAGGAGCCGTGTCTGATAGAAAAGTTACCCCAAGGATAACAGGCTTGTCGCGCCCGATAGTCCACATTGACGGCGCGGTTTGGTACATCGCTGTCGGCTCTACCTATCCTAGTCGTGCAGAAGCGACTAAGGGTGCCGGAGTTCACGTATTAAAAGGTATCGTTAGCTGGGTTAAGAACGTCGCGAGACAGTTTGTATGATATCTACTAGGTGTGTTGTTGAGTGAGTGGAACGAATCTCTAGTACGAGAGGAACGGGATTCGGATGCCTCTGGTGAGCAGTTGTCATATGGCAGGCTGCATAGCTACGCATTGTATGGATAAGAGCTGAATGCATCTAAGCTCGAAGCCACCCGCAAAACGACTCAACTAAGGCCGTCTAAGAAGAAGACGTTGATAGAGTTGCTGTGTAAGATTCAAGATTCGTCGAGAATTTCAGCAGACAACTACTAAAAGCTTTAATTAATGTTTTTCTAGAATACAACGCTATCTGAAGATAGCGAGATACTTCCAGTGCTTATTTTTTTGTTGAGTTTTAAAATAAAAATATTATAATCAGTTCCTAACTCATATTTAACATAGTTATCGTCGTATATTTATTATGGGTTTTAATAAAATAAAACCCTCTAGGAGCGAAACCGAAACATTTATATAAGAGGTTCAGTTAAGATTTTAATGGAAGAAGAAAAATCAACAAACCCACCCTATTTGGTTGCAAAACCTTGGATTCTAAAAGCATTTGAAAAGTTTGGAAAAACAAGATTAGATAAAATAAAAAGAGAAACAATAAGAAATTTTAATATAACTTCGCCAGGAAATGAATCTAAATTAATTAATGCTATAAAATTTCTTGGGATAATCAATGATGATGGAGAAATCAATCAAGAGAAATATAAGATATTTTCATATTCTGAAGAAAAGAAAAAAGAAGAATTGAAAAAAATTATTGAAGAATCCTACAAAAATTTATTTAATGATGTAGATATCCAGAAAATGAATTTTGATGATTTAAAAGATTATTTCACACATAAATATAATTTCAGTGGAGTTCAAGCAGAAAGAGCATCTTTAATTTTTATCTTTCTTTGTGATTTATCTGGAATTAATCTTCCTACGGAATTGCAAGAAAAAAATAAAGAAGTTAAAATAAAAGAGAGACATTCTAAAAATATTCCTACAACTTTAAAGTCAAAAAAAAGAGAAGAGATAATAAATATCAATCAAGACTTGGAATCTGGAGAGATTAAAGATAATATTATAAGGATTATTGTTCGGGGGAAAGCTACCACCGTATTTGAAGCAAAAACCAAAAAGCAATTAGATAAAATAACCAAAGAAGAATTACCTTCCTTATTATCTTTTAATAAAAACTATTTACCCGACGACGAATAAAGAAATTTTATAAAAGAGATTGATAAAATGAAATTAGGTAATTTAAATTCAAAAAAAGTTTTAAGGGCTTTTATTAAGATGGGTATGGAAAAAAAGGCTCAAACTGGAACACATGTAGTTATTACTGGAATTTTAAATGGACAGAAAAAAACATTTGTTATTCCCATACATAAAAAAGAAATTCCTAATGGTACAATGACAGATATTTTAAATAATCAAGCGGGGATATCAAGAGAAGAATTTTTTAAATATTATTAGAGAAAGATTCTTGTTGTTAAAAGAGGTTTTTCTTTCATTAAAAAACTCTTTTTGGATGAGTCTACTTTTAAAAGTAATCTAATACCTAAAGTTAAATTATCTATAGCTTCTTCGGGGGTATCTCCAAAATCACTCATGTTTAATTCTTCACATCTTGCAATATAAACTGTTTTATTTTTCATTTTCTCATTTAAGATAGATACATTACAACTCATTTCTTTGTTTCCCATCTCTATGTTCTTAGAACTATTTTCCCAGATTTCTCCCATTTTATTAATTAAAGAGATATAATTTATAAATCTTATGAAGAAAGGATATTACCTAAAATCTTGAGTATTCCAACAAGCAGAAGTAGTACAATAAGTTCCAATACCAATTACATCATAATTTGAATTGAGAATATTTTCTCTATGTCCAGGACTATTCATCCAACCATCCATAGCACAATTAGTAATTTCTTCTTCACTATGAGTATAACCACAACCAATTACATCACCGATAGGGGTTTGCCCTATATTCTCTGCAATTCCTATCCAGTTTCCATTGGTAATTCTAATCCCATTATTTTCTGCTCTTTCTGTGGGACCATCTCCATCAGGATTGTTATGATCAAAAAAATCTCTTTTATACATATCTTCGCTATGTTCTCTTGCAATTAAAGCTAATTGATTATCCCAAACTAGAGCATTTAATCCATGATTAATCCTTTCTTGATTAACTGATTCAAATATTTTTTGTTCTATTAAAACGGAATCTGGAGATTGTAGTCCAAGAGTCTTACCAATAGTATACGCCGTTGAGTCTTCTTTAATATATCCACTATTGTTTAGAGAGGAATATGCAAGAAATAGTAGTAATAAAATTCCGACAATAATAAAATACCACTTATTAAAAATTATAAAAAATCCTTTCTTATTCATATTTTATCCTATTACGCTCGCCCGCTCAATCACCACATCACTCACAGGTTTATCCTGTGCGTTGGTTTTCACCTTTGCAATTTCGTCGACGACGTCCATGCCCTCAATTACTTTTCCGAAAACAGGATGTTTTCCGTCGAGAAAATTATTATTCACGAGGTTTATGAAAAATTGCGAGCCTCCTGTGTTAGGGCCTGCGTTCGCCATTGCAATTGTGCCCCTGGCATTTTTTTGGTTTCCCTTGAACTCATCTTTTATTTCATATCCCGGCCCGCCCATTCCTGTTCCTGTCGGGTCTCCTCCCTGAATCATAAATCCGTCGATAATTCTGTGAAAAATTGTGCCGTCGTAAAATCCTTGCTCAACTAATTTTTTGAAATTTCCTGCTGTTATCGGCATATCGCTGTAAAGTTCTATAACTATGTCTCCGTGATTTGTTTCAAGTTTTACTTTTGTATTTTGATTTATTGAATTTCCTGTCATGTTAAATATTACGGCTCCTGAAATTAAAACTAAAATTGCTATTATAAATATTATGGTGGGTTTTTTCATAGGGAAATAAAAAATTAGTTATTTAAAAATATACTGCTCGCTAACGCTCGCAAATTTATTGTTCCGAAATCGGCTCTGCCAGATTTCTCCACGGAAGAAATAGTTAAGGGTGTAAATTTAGAAGTTAATTAATATTGATTTTACCGACGATAATTTATTGTATTAGTGAAAAACCTTAACAGAGTTTGGTTTTGAGCCAGAAATCCGAGTGAAATGAAATGAACGAGTGGAATTTTAGCGAGCGTGTTAGCGCGAGCGTTATATCTTTTTAGATATTAAATCATAAAATTTCACGATATCTCCTTTTTTCCATAACTCTTGAAGTAGTTTGTCTTTATCGACGATATCCTTTCCTTTTTTTGTTAATTCCCATTTATGATTATAAAATCCTCCTTCTTTCTTTTCACTAAAAAGTTTTACGATGCCAGCAGTTTCAAGTTTGTAAAGAAGTGCCCTTGATTCACTATTCTCATCTTTAAACCAAGTAATATAATCCCCACCCATTAGAAATTAATAATCTATAATTTATAAGAATTATTGTTCTTTTTTTCTGTAAACATTTTTATATTCTTTTTAATTATTTATTTTATGAAAAAAGGACTTGTTCAATTTATTATAGGAATTATAATTGCGTTAGCGGGAGCAGGCATAATGTTTCAGGGGAATTTTTTCGGAGAAAATAATACGGGTATTGCAATAGTTATAGGAATTGTTGGAATCGGATTGATTGCTACTTCAAAATACAGATTGCTGAAATAATTATTTCTTCCCCATAATTTCTCTCTGATTCAACAGCATAAACACAACAGCACCGACGATAAACCACGGATTAACCAAAAATGTCAGCGCGATAAAACCGAGTGCGATTAGTGAGAAAATAACTATCTTCAAATTAAATTTTTTTGGAAGTTTCATTTTCTTTTTAATGGAATAAAATAAATAAACCATACAATCCAGACAAACCATAATGCATCAAGCCAGTTCATAGTGTTAATATAATTAAACCCTTGGAAAGCCATGAAACCAAAAAATCCCAGCCACCAATCTTTTCTAAATTGTTTTTTCATATTAATATAATAAAAAAAGATTATTTAATCCTTATCATTAACAATATCTTTTATTCTATCTTCGACATCTCCTTTTTTTGTCAGCTCTTCGGGAATTCTGTATTCCATCCATTTTACTTTCTTCTTTTCTATTGCGTCCTTCAGATTTTTTTCATGCTGATTTAGTTTGGAATTTCCGCTTTTCACCTCGACAAAAACAACTTCGTCAATTTTCTTTTCGTCCATTCCCCTGAACACAATGAAATCAATCGGCTTTCCGATAAACCTGCATTCCGTCGGCAAATATTCAAAATCAGGAAGATAAGGAGCGAGCTGTTCTGAAAATTGCCCGCCCAAAACTGCGCGTGATTTCATGATTGCATCTTTTCTGTAATCGGGAATTTGCTCTTCCCAGTATTTATCCTGTTTTGATGCTCCGGATTTATGTCCGAGCCAATAAGCAACAGCGACGACGATTAATACTGCAACGATTCCGATTATTATTTCAGTTAGCATAGAACGAAGATAAATTTATCATTTTTATACTTATGTTTCGACAAATTTATAAACGAGTATGATTTAGCAGTGTTATGAAAATAAAAATTAAACCAGGTTATTGGATTGGGATTTTATCGATGATTGGTGCGATGATTGGAATTATTTTAGGAATTATTTTTCATGATGTATTTAATTCTACTGCAATATGGATATGGATAGGAATAATAGTTGGATTTACTATGGGTTTTATTGTTTCATCTATATTATCAAAAAATCCTGCATACTGGGTTGGAATTCTAGCACTTGCCGGTTCATTAGGCGGATTTGGATTAAGTCTTGTCTTTAGAAATATCGACGGAACAACCGCATCATCTACAGGAACAATGATAGGAATTACCGTCGGAACTGTTATCTTTATTGCGTTATCCAGCAAGAAGAAAAAATAAAATTAATATAATTTTAGGCTTTGATATTTACTGATTATCCGAGATAAGAATTTTCTTTTTTAATTTCGACTTTCTCTTTTTCCTTCGGCATTTCATTATCTTTCAAATCTGTTTTAATTTTTTTCAGATTCTCTTCAATCATTTCAGGCATTCCCTCGAGAACACTCATCGGAAGAATTATTCTTGCTATCGCGGATTTTCTGACAGCGTCGATAAAAACAAGTTCTGTAAAGGATTCTTTTTTTGCTTTCCCTTTCTTGGTTTTCTTTGCTTTTGTAACCGTCGACATTGCAACATCGTGCGCAAATATGGGAATTGTATTTCCGAGATTAATCTCCATGCAGGAATAATTGGTTGCTAATTTTTAATGTTTTCTACACAGAATTATTTTTTTTGCTTCACAAGTTTTCTCATTACGAAATAAAGCAGCAATAAACTTCCCAGGACAAGGAATAGAATAACTTTCGTGTAATCCATTATTAATGTGAAATAGATAGTAAGTGAAAAAGAAACTAAAATTATTATATCAAGGAAAATAAAAAAAATTCTTTTTGCAGCCCTTGATTTGAATTCATCTTCTTTCTTCATCACGAGAAGACGACTATGATTATTCCCTTTCACCACCCTCTTTGCCATAAATAAAATATGCAAAAGGAGTATAAAAAGTTAACTCCTGTTCAAAATTAAAATAAATTTAAAAAATAAAAATTTTCAAAAGAAAATTTAGAATCTTCTTCTGCTGTTGAAACTTCCGCCGCCTCTGGAACTACCGCCACCGAAACTTCTTCCACCACCTCTGTCACCGAAGCTTCTTCTTGGTCTTTCGGGTCTTTCTTCCATTGGTCTTGCTTCAGAAACCTTAAGCTCTCGTCCTTGCATGTCTTTTCCGTTCAATTCTGAAACTGCTTTATTTGCAACTTCATCATCGGAAATTGTTACAAAACCGAAACCTTTTGATCTTCCTGAAAACTTGTCCTTGATTAGAGTAACTTCTTCTGGATTATATTCAGCAAAAAGTGCTTTTAACTCTTCCTCGCCGACAGCAAAAGGCAAATTTCCTACGTGTAACTTCATCTTACTTATTCCTCCTTACAATTATATTGAAAGAAATCGTGCTCCGAAATATTTAACTGACATAAATATTCCTAATAAAATATGTTTTTAAAGGTTTGTATAATTGGAAATGTATGTATGATAGAATTATATTTCATATGAATAGGAACAAAGAAAAGAAAAAGGGAAATCTTGAATTGATATCACAGAATCTTTTATACTCGGGGAGAAAAATAATGAAAATTTCGCTGGAGCAATATGAAGATTTTAGCAAAGGCTACGACACCCTTTCCGGAGCAAGATTCCATAAGGCAATTGCTGAAGAGATTAGTGAATTAAAAAAGGACCCTTCAATTATTGAAGTTAAGATTATAAAATCTGAAAAATTTGGGAAGCTTAATTCCCCCAATCTTCTTACCCCGAGATGCAAAGAGTGTAAGAGGCATTTGAAAAGGGTGGGGGAAGAAATTACGAGAGAGAAAAATGAAAAAGAATACAAAAATTTATTTTATTTCTGTGACTGCGGATATCTGGGGAAAATAAAAATGGGATTTGACTTATAATCCGAAATTCTCGACGAAGTTTTCTATTATCTTGTATTCCTGAAGAAAATCGTTTCCTTTTTTTGTCAGTGTAAAAGTCTTCTTTTCGTTATCGCTTATTTCGAGTTTGATAAATTCTTTCGCGATTAATTCATTGATGTATTCCTTGAACATTTGCGGGGACAGGTTTGAAGCGTAAAGCAGTCTCGTCGGTTTTATCTCGCGGTTCTGCTTAATAGTATTAAGAATATCTCTTATAACTTCAAGCCTTTCACGTTTTTTAGATGTCATTTTATTTTGTCGCTTTTATAACTCCGTAAAGAAATAAAAAGAAAAATATTACGTTGATAATTCCGATGTTTATCAGGATTATAGGGTTCCAGTTGAAAACTGATGCTGCGAGGAAATTTAACACCCATGCAGAAAGCACGAGCAGCATTCCGATGAAATAAAATTTAAGGAATTTGTATTTTCCTGATTTTTTTATGTAATTTACAAAAGAGATTATCGACGTGTAAGCAAAGATTATTATCTGCGAGAAAAACATTAGATTGTAAGTCTGCCATAAACCGTCGATTACTGCGAGGGTAATTGCCATAAGATGGAAGATTATTATTTTTGAATTGAACAACGAGCTGTGCTCCTCTGTTGATGCGAATTTTTTCCATATCAGACTATAGAAGAGAAAAAATCCCGCCATTATCAGGAAGTATTCAAACATGATTTTTACTGCGATAGAAAATTGTTCAGAGAAGCCAAATAAATATCTCGCCAGAAAGCCGAAGCCGAAAAATAAAAATGCATTCCTGAAATATCTTATTCCGTTATGAAAACTTAATCTGAAAAACCTGTCTGTTTTCAGGACAATCACCATACAGATAGAGAAGATAATTAATGTGTAAAGAGCTTCTAGTATCCATTTATGTTCTGTCACTACAGAGTATAAATCCATAAAAATTCCATCGATTTAGCTTATTTAAAGTTTTATATACAGCATTTCAAAACATATATCATTCCTATATATTTTTCTTTCTGACTGCTTATAAATAGGTTTTTATTATGATAATTGTAAAAAAGGTTTGATATTCAAACGAATTTTAACCTCATCAACCCCTCGGATACAGGGGACTTCCCCTGTGTCCAAACCTCTTTTTAACCAAATGCGATAAAATAGTTTAAGATTCCTGCAAAATTTACCCACAGCAAATAAGGAATCAAAAGCAATGAAGATTTTTTGTTTATTTCCCAAGTTGTATAAATCATGATAGTTATTGAAAACCAAAAAATAATCAGTTCAAAAAAAGCGAGAGTTGGACTTTGCAGTGAGAAGAAAATGAAACTCCATAAAGCATTCAGCAGGAGATTAATCCCGAAGACTATTTTTAAATTTAGCTGAAGTTTTTTGTTTTTTATCGACGATAAAGCGAAATATAACGATAATGCAATTAAGAAAAATAAAATATTCCAGACAACAGGAAAAACCCAATTCGGCGGAGTTATCGGAAGGCGGATTGATTCATACCATGCACTGTTTACATTTTGATAGGTAAAAATGCTTCCGATGAGAGCAGTGAGATAAACAGCGAGAAAACTGATTAACAAAAGTTTCCAATTTACCTTTGGAAATTTAAACCCCTTTTTCATTAAATATTATATTCAAGAAGATTTAAAAACTATTTCTTCCCAGATATTTTGTAAGTTGGGCAGTTAACTTTCGGGACTTTGACATTAAATTGTCGAGAAATAAAAATGATTTCTAAGTTCTGAGGAAGGTCCGCCCGCCATATTAAAGTCATCCGTGAAAATGGATTGCAGTGATGCAAAGCTCTATTTTGGTTTCGAAAGAAAACGAAATAGCGGTGATTGAAAAATCATCGACTGGTACAGAAACGGCACAGCTTTCGTCGAGTAATGAAACATGCGTGGAACTTCGAAACGAAAGATTTGATGAAACGAGCATCTTGACTGGCGCAAGGCTAAAACGCCGCATAGTTGAATGTTAACAAGTTCGGTTCGTATTAATTTACGACGAACTACAGAAGGTGGCCTATCCCAACTTACAATTTCTATAGGAATGATATATAAGATTTATAAATAAAGATTAAACTTACGGAATTATGAAAAATATATTTTATATAACTGAAAGGAGGTGTGAATAAAATGAGAGAAGAATATAATTGGAGTAATGAAACAGAAACTTTTCCTATCAAAGAAGAAAGATGGAGTTTAGGCTTAATACAAGAGAATAAAAACTGGAAAGGAGTAGAGGGAAGTTCTAATTTTCAAGTTTATTTAGATTTAAGAAATTTTCCTGAGAGAGATGTTTACAATCTAAAAAATTATCGGGGAAAAATTGATACTACATTAGAGATAATATTTCCAGACGGATTTGATAGTGATCCTGCAGGAACAATTTATCTTAATAGGGGAGAAATGAAAGTGACTTCTTTAAGGTGTGATTATGGTTGTAAAAATATTGGGGAAGTTATAACCTCTTTAGACAAATATCCTGGTACAGAAAATCTTGGAACTTCTTTAAAGAGCATAATTAGAAATTCTAATTTGCCTCCAAAACAAAAAGATTCAGTTAAGAGTTTAACAGAGTAATTTTATTTTTTATTTTAATTTCTAAAAGAGGTGATTTCTTTTTTATTTTCAAATTTTTTTAATTCTAAACATTTAAAAGTTAACAATTTATTATTTTCTTAGTAAGGGATCTTAGCTCAGCGGGAGAGCACTACGCTGAAGACGTAGGTGTGCCGGGTTCGACTCCCGGAGGTCCCATTTAATTATCAGGATGCATTGAGATCGCGAGTTCGAAGGTCCCACTTTCTTTTTTTAAAAACATTTATAAAAGTAAAAAGATTGATTAAAATATAAAAGAGAAAATGACAGAAGAAAAAATAAAAGATAGAGAGGAATTAGGCATTGCTGGTTTCACATTAGGAATTATTGGTTTAACTGTTAGTATCTCCATGATTTTATTGGGGGGATTTTTAACTGCAACAATAATTTCAATAGTAGGTCTTATTTTTTGTTTAAAACAACAAAAGAGGCACCCTACGAAAAAGGGAAAAAAAGGGATTATCCTAAATATAATTGGATTGATTGTCAATTTGATTATTTTTATTTATACTCTTATTGTATATATAATTCCTTATGTTAATTCATTGGTGCAAAACGGAACTTTCCCGGCAGCTTAAAATGAAAAATATTCTATCTAATAAAAAAGGCGCTATAGAAATGTCTATAGGAACGATTGTTACAATTGTCCTGATGGTTACGATGCTGATTCTCGGAATTGTTTTGATAAGGAATATTTTTGCAAGTGCGAAAGGAGTTGTTGATTTGACAGACCAGCAGTTAAGAGATGAAGTCAATAAATTATTTTCCGAAGAGAATGCAATTGCAATTTATCCGGGGACAAGATATGTCGAGATAAAACAGGAAGCAACCGACGGAGTTGGTTTTGGTATAAGAAATCTTCAGCAGGGAGCTGCAGGAGAGACAACTTTTTCATATCAGGTTTCTGCATCTGATGTTGGAAACTGCGGAGTAAGCGAGGCAGTTGCTGAAAGCTGGATTATCGTCGGAAAAGCAGAGGACGACATTGCAATACCTATCGGAGGAAATATTGTCAGAAAAGTAATGTTCCAGATTCCTCTTGGTTCTCCATTGTGCATAGCAAGATACAAAGTAGAAGTTCAGGCAGGCGGAAGTGCTTATGCAAGTGATTTCTTCGATGTCAAGATTTTAGCTAAATAGTTAATGATAAGGATTTAAAAATTATTATTTCTTAGAGAGTTTATGGTTTTGAAGTTATATAATACACTAACAAGAAAAAAAGAAGTTTTCAAACCGATTAAGAAAGGTTTTGCTGAGATATATGTCTGCGGGCCGACAATTTACAATTATGCTCATATAGGAAATTTGAGGGCTTATGTTTTTTCTGACATCTTGAGAAGGTATTTGGAATTTTCAGGATATAAAATAAAAGAAGTAATGAACCTTACAGATGTTGAGGACAAGACAATAAGGGGAAGTCAGAAGGCAGGGGAAAGCCTGAGGAAGTTTACTGAAAAATATGAGAAAGCTTTTTTGGAAGATTTGAAATCAATGAATGTTGAAAAACCCGAGATTATGCCCCGCGCGACAGAACATATTAAGGAGATGGTTGCAATTATAAAAAAACTTCTGAAGGAAGGAATTGCTTACGAGGCAAAAGACGGGATTTATTTTTCTATACGGAAATTCAAAAATTACGGGAAACTTTCAGGAGTGAAAATTAAAGAGTTGAAAGCGGGCGCAAGCGAGAGAGTTGAGAAAGACGAATATGACAAAGAAAGCGCGAATGATTTTGCTTTGTGGAAATTTTATGACAAAGAAGACGGCGATGTTTTCTGGGAGACAGAAATTGGCAAGGGGCGCCCTGGCTGGCACATTGAATGTTCTGCAATGTCGATGAAATACCTTGGTGAAACTTTTGATATTCACGTCGGCGGAGTTGATTTAATTTTTCCTCACCACGAAAATGAAATTGCACAGAGCGAAGCATTTACAGGAAAAAAATTTGTAAATTACTGGCTCCACAATGAATGGATTTTGGTGGACGGAAAGAAGATGTCAAAGTCCCTCGGGAATTTTTATACACTAAGAGATTTAACAGAGAAAGATTATTCTCCGACGGATTTGAGGTATTTTTATCTTTCAAAAAATTACAGACAGCAATTAAATTTCACGCTGGAAAATCTGGACAATTCGAAAAACTCTCTTGAGAGATTGAAAAATATAATTTTAAATCTTGACAAGAACCAGAAAAAAAACAAGAAAAATATTGACGGAGCCAGAGAGCAATTTATAAAAATTATGGATGATGATTTGAATTTCACCAAGGCATTATCTTTCCTGTGGGAAATCTTGCGTGATGAAAGACTTAGTGATTTTGAAAAATATGAACTTGCTCTTGAATTTGACAAAGTTCTTGGATTGGATTTAGGCAAGGAAGAAAAAATAAAAATCCCCGACGAGGTTAAGAGAATTGTTAAAGAAAGAGAGGATGCGCGAAAGAACCAGGAATGGAAAAAATCCGACGAGCTCAGAGAAAAAATTAAAAAACTTGGATTTGCTGTTGATGATACTAAAGAGGGATATAAAATAAGAAAGATATGAAAAAAGAGGGATTGGATTTTTTGAATTTAAGATATAAACCGCACGGCAGAGATTTAGTCTGTTTATTTAAAATTTCTCCGAACAAAATGTCTGTTGAAAAAGCTGCGAATACAGTCGCGCTGGAAAGTAGCGTCGGAACATGGACAAAAGTTGCCAGACAAAAAGATGCTGGAAAATTGAAAGCCAAAGTTTTTTCCATAAAAAATAATTATGTTAAAATTGCTTACCCTGAAGAACTTTTTGAAAAAGACAATGTCCCGAATATGCTTTCTTCGATTGCAGGAAATATTTTTGGGATGAAGGCGGTCAGGGCAATCAGGCTGGAAGATGTTTCTTTTCCGACGGCAATTTTGAAAAGTTTTAATGGGCCGAGATATGGAATTGAAGGGATAAGAAAGTTTATGAAAGTTAAAAATCGCCCGCTTATTGGAACTATAATAAAACCAAAACTTGGGCTGAATGCAGAACAGCACAGTCAGAGTGCTTACGAGTCCTGGAGAGGAGGATGCGATATTGTTAAAGACGACGAGAATCTTGCTTCGCAGAAATTTAATGAATTTGAAAAAAGGGTTGTGAAAACTTTGGAGATGGCTGACAAAGCAGAGAGCGAGACAGGAGAGAAAAAAGCGTATCTCGTTAATGTAACTGCTGAAACGAAAGAAATGATTAAGCGGGCGCAGTTTGTTGAAAAGCAGGGAGGGAAATACATGATGATTGACATTCTTACGGCTGGATGGGCTGCGATGCAAACCTTGAGAGAGGCGAATTTTAAACTCGCGATTCATGCGCACAGAGCAATGCATGCAGCATTTGACAGAAATCCTGAACACGGAATTGACATGCTTGTCGTCGCTGATTTTGCAAGATTAATCGGAGTTGACACTCTGCATATTGGAACAGGAATCGGAAAACTTGAGGGAGATGTAAAGGACATTGAAGAACTGCAGGAAGAAATTGAAAAGATGAAAGTTGAAGAGACAAAAAAAAGACTTGAACAGAGATGGCAGAATATTAAACCTGTTATGGGAGTTTCTTCGGGAGGATTGCATCCGGGACATGTTCCTTTTCTAATGAAACATCTCGGGAGAGATTTAGTAATTCAGGCGGGCGGGGGAATTCACGGACATCCGTTTGGAACAGAAGCAGGAGCAATAGCGATGAGACAGGCAGTTGATGCTACGATGAAAAAAATTTCTCTGAATGAATATGCGAGAACACATGTTGAATTAGAAAAAGCGCTGGAATTGTGGGGAAAATGACTGAACAGAAATTCACTTCAGACAGGAAGTCAGCCGTTCCGCACAGAAATGCGGACAGCACAAATAAAAATTCAGAACTGAAAATAGGAAATTTTCGTATCACACAAATAAATCTGCGTGGAGAATTTTCATAATGAAAAAAGGAAAATATAGAAATGCTGTTTTTGTCGTCGTATATGCAAAAGAAAATTACAAAACCTACTATCTGATTCTGAAAAGAAAACTTCACTGGAACGGGTGGGAATTTCCGAAGGGAGGAACCAAGCCTTTTTTTATTGAGACGAAGATGGATGCTGTCAGAAGAGAATTGAGAGAAGAGACAGGTTTGAAAATTTTGAAGATAAAAAAATTTGATATCTGGGGGAAATACAAATATCGGAAAAAGCTTCCTGACAGGAAAGGAATTGTCGGGCAGAAATTTTATCTGTATGCTGCAGAAGTTGAAAAAGGAAAAGTCAAAATTGATAAGCTAGAACATTCAGGTTACAAATGGGCTGATTTCAAAGGAGCGATAAAAAAACTTACGTGGGATAATCAGAAAAAATGCCTGGAAGCAGTAGATGAATTTTTGAAGAGAAAAGGTTAAGAAGACAAAAAATTTGAGAAATATATGAAGATTAATTTTAAGAGATATTTTCTTTATCTTGTGAGGTGGCAGTTGAGCACGCCGATACTTGCAATTGTTCTTATCTGGCTTTCGACGTGGAATCAATGGACAGCGACGGTAATTGCCAATCTTATCGGGGGTTTGATATTTTTCTGGGTTGACAGATTTATTTTTACTTCGAAGACATTATCTGCTCAGTGGGAAATAAAAGACAACATAAAATGCTCGGACTGCGGGAAAATTGCGAGAGGATACAGGCTTGTGAAAAGTTCAAATTATGATATGAGCGACGACAAAGCACCAAAGTTCAGATGCGAGGAATGTTCAAAGAGAAAGACAGAAGAATTGAAAAAACAGGGAATAAAAATTAATTAGAAGATAATTTCTTAGCAGCTTTTTCGGTTACAGGAACTTTATCTTCTTTGTAGAATATAATTTTTGGATTATTCAACTCTTTTTTAAGATATTCAAAAGTATTTTTTGCATCATTTTCTCCCCGGCAACTGTACATGTTAAAGACTAATGATCCGTGTTCGGGATAAGTGTGGACATCTGCATGAGACTCTCCCAATAAAAAAATGCAGGAATATCCTTCTGGGGAAAAATGATATTCAGCCAGATTTAAAATGTTAAAGTTATCTTTTAATAATGCTCTTCGAAGAAGTTCCCTAAGTTTGCCCTCTTGATTATTTAACAAATTTCTATCTTCGATTTTAAAAGTGCAGGTAATCTCATGTCCTATCTCAGAAGATTTGTAATTTTCCGTCACCTTATTTTCGAATAATGCAGTTTAATTTATAGTTTTCAGCGTTGAAGAATTCTTGTGCAAATTTAGCGACGACATTTGGGTTGTAAATTTTGCAGGAGAAGATATCAAGATAGGCGTTATTTGTTTTATTTGCAAAATGTCCTGAGATTAGGGAAGTCTCAATTAATTGAGTCATAGAAAAACCTGCAACTTTTTCATCCTCGCCGAAGTTAACCACGGTGCATTCTCCAAATCTTTTCATTTCAATTTTATCACAGAGTTCGATAACAAATTTTTCAATCTGGCTGGCATCCCGAATTGTTTGGTGATTGCAGGAATGCAAATCTATTGACGATGCGAGCCCCCATGCATCTGTTTCAGCATATTCTCTCTTCAGAGAATCAAAATCTAGCTCGTGGTTATTAGAATAAGCGCCTTGGGGCATTCTTCATAAATCTCACTTCCTCAAGGTGTGAGTAAAATCTTTTCTGATTTTACAGACATTTATTTTTTTCATCTCTATGTGAATTTTTTTTTATTTAAAAAGTTTTCCCCCAAATTTATTTTATCGACGACAAAATTGCAAAAAAAGTTTAGAAAAAGAATAAAAACTTGGATTTCTTTAGTCATTTATGAAACTTAGGGAATTTGAAACCTCGTCGGGGAAAAAAGTTTTGGCAGGAAAAAATGCAGAACAGAATGACGAGCTGGTAGAACAGTTCATCGGAAAGGGCAACAAGATTTTTCATACGGCAAAACCAGGAAGCCCTTTTTGTGTTATAGAAAGTTTGAAGCCGAATAAAAAAGATTTACAGGAAACTGCAATATTCTGCGCATCGAAAAGTCAGGACTGGCGAGACAACAAAAACGACGTCGCTGTTCATGTTTTTACCGGAAAAAATGTCTACAAAGAAAAGCGAATGAAAACAGGAATGTTTGGCGTCAGAAAATTCAGCACGATTGTTGCGAAGAAGAAAGAAATTGAAAGATTTTCCAAACTTATAAAAAGTCAGTAAAATTTATTTTCTTATGAGTTTTACAGAAATGCAGTTGGGAAAAAACGGGCTTACAGAAAGTTTTATTCAGACTTTGAAAAGCAATTTTGAAAAGCACGAGACAGTCAGAATTTCTGTCCTGAAAAGCGCGGGCGGGAAAGAAGGCAGGACAAAAAATACAGCAAAGAAATATTCTGAAGAGATGCTAGATAAATTAGGAAAAAATTATACTGCAAGATTAATTGGTTTCAAAATAATTCTTAAGAAATGGCGCAAGGCGCAGAGATAATTAGCAACTAGCTGAACTTGAACCAGAACCTGTTCCTGCTCCGAATCCTGCTGATGCCTGTTCTGTGCTTAATGTCTGAGAACATTCTGAAGGGACAGTGTTGAAAGCTGAGCAGATAACTCCTTTAATTCCTTCCGGGCTTCTGCTTGCTGATGCGACGACACCGTTAATCATTAATGTCGGGCTTCCTGAAACATCGTTGGTGTTTGCATTGCTTACCTCTGCATTATATAATTTTTCTCCGTCGGCAGTCATGCATGAATTTATCTTTGAAGCATCAATTCCTAACTGGACGTATAAAGCATTTAACTTTGGAGTCAGGCAAGTTGCGTCGCCATTGCAGCTTCCGATTGCAGTGTCTTCTGCGAATGCTAAAATGTAATTAAGGAATTTGTCAGGGTATTCTTTTTCAACGCATAATTGTCTCTCGGCTTCTATCTTTTCATATTCTCCGTGCATTGCACCGATTTGTCTTATCCTGAAATCAATTTTACTATTCAATAAATTTATAGCGGGAAGAATTGCTTTTTCCATCTGCAATCCGTAAGGGCAGTAAGTGAAAACATAAAGCTCAACTTTTGGCTTGTCTGATTTTGGAACTTCTGTTTCTGTATTAGTATCTGAAGAAGTTGGTTCCAATGGGCTTATTGCACTTCCGGGAATTAGGTTTTTTCCATCTTTAGTCATATAGACTGGAATTACATCTCCGTCGTAAATTAGATTTACCTGGTAAAGTCCTGAAACTTCTGTCACAGACTCGAGGGTTAATCCTTTAACTCCCATCGTGTTGTAGAAATCCATAATTTTTGTTCCTGCGCTGTCTGCAGAAATATTCCCTGTAAAACCTCCGAGGACAGTTGTGCCGACGAGAATTACTGCCAAGATACCAAGGACAAATGTTGTGAGAATCCAGGGGTTTTCCCTTATTTTTTCTGTAAGATTATTTTTCTTGTGGTGCTCATGTTCATGATGTTCGTGCTCTTTTTTCTCTTCTTCCATATCAGGATGATGATATTTTCTTTTAAAAACTTTATGGTGAAATATTCTACAATTAAATAATAAAATAAGAACCAATGGTTCCTAATACCTCTATTAATTACGACAAATATAAAAAGTTGTTCTCTTTTTTTTATATATGGGGTATGATATCATTATAGGGCGTGATGAGGGGGACAAAAAAAAGTTTGGTGACAGGGGGCTTATTTTTATCGGGAAGGGTTATGTCAGGATGGGGCAGTACACCTCGCTGAGCAACAAAATTTTCATGGACGTTGCGAGGAGCCACGTTGTTCTTGTTGCAGGAAAAAGAGGAAGCGGAAAGAGTTATACTCTCGGTGTTATCGCAGAGGAAATTTCTAACCTGCCTGCTGATGTCAGCCAGAATATTGCGTCGCTGATGTTTGACACGATGGGAATTTACTGGACAATGAAATTTGAAAATGAGAAGGACAGAATGCTTCTGCGCGACTGGGGGCTGAAAGCGAAAAATCTTCCTGTGAAAGTTTTTGTTCCGTTCGGGCATTATGATTCTTATCTTGAAAAAGGAATTCCTATCGATGAGAGATTCGCACTTGACGTCGGGGAAATGACTCCTGAAGACTGGATAATTACATTCGGGCTCGACATTACAAATCCTGTTTCGATTTTGATTCAGAGAATAATCGGGAAACTCAGCGACAAGGGAAAATTTGATGTCAGTGATATTATTTATCTGATTGAGCAGGACGAGAAAACAGCGAATGAAACCAAGAACGCAGCGATAGGACTTTTCGAGGCGGCTGAGGAATGGGGGATTTTTGCCGAGGGGGGAGAAGAACCGACAGAAGTTAAAGATTTGATAAGCGCGGGAATGACTTCGGTTTTGGATTTAAGTGTTTACAATTCTGTTGGTGCTTACAATATTCGGGCGCTGGTAATTAGTTTAGTTTCAAGGAAAATTTTTAATCAGAGAATGGAGTCGAGGAAAAAGGAGGAGATTAAATCTGTTTCAAAGGGAATTGATATTTCATTTGTGTCTGAGAAAAAAGAAGAGCCACTGGTTTGGCTTTTTATCGACGAGGCGCACGAGTTTCTTCCTCTCGGAGTCAAGACTGCGGCGACAGATGCGCTTGTGCAATTGCTGAGGGAAGGAAGACAGCCGGGTATTTCTGTTGTTCTCGCGACGCAGCAGCCAGGACAAATTCACAGAGATGTCATGACGCAATCTGATATTGTTTTGTCCCACAGAGTAACCTCACAGCCCGACATCGACGCGCTGAATTATATTATGCAGAGTTATCTTCTTCAGGGAATTGCAGGATATATGAATGATTTGCCGTCGCTGAAAGGAAGCGCGATAATTCTCGACGACAATTCAGAAAGAATTTATCCGATAAGAATCCGCCCGAGATTCACGTGGCACGGCGGGGAAGCTCCAACTGCGGTTGGGTATAGGAAGGAGATATAAAATAATGAAGAAAGATTTTAGTAAATGGCTTGAAGATTATGGAAAAGTATTCAGGACTTCAATTGTGAAAGATATGGAAGATTTTTTTGGAGAAGTTGACCCTGGAGAATATCAGGATATTCTTACAAAAAGAAATTGGGATAAAAAGAGTCCACAATTATTTATTGCGTATAGAACGGAAATGACAACGAGAAGATTAGTTTTAGCTACATGGGTTTTAGCGATAGGAACTTTAGTTCTCTCAGGGTTGACTCTATTTTTGACTTTTCTAAAATAAACTATTTAATTAAGATAAATTAATTACAAAGCTCAACCGAACATTTATAAATCCCCTTTTTCTCCACATTTTATCATAAGGCACTAACGTGCTTATCTAATACTCTGCAAAGAGTGACTAAAACATGGCAAAGAAAAATTCAGTTTATGAAATGAGTCCGCAGGAATATAATCTTAAGTTAGCTGAGGCGCTGAAAAAAGTTTCTGAGTTCGGGGAACCAGAATGGGCGAAGTTCGTTAAGTCGTCTCCGAGCAAAGAGCGTCCTATTGATGATTTAGATTTCTGGTACAAGAGAAGTGCAAGTGTTCTCAGACAAATTTACAAAAAAGGAATTGTCGGAGTCAACAGACTTAGGACAAGATACGGAAGCAAACTTAACAGAGGAGTTCGTCCTGAGAGATTTGTCAAGGCTGGCGGGAAAATTATAAGAACAATTCTTCAGCAAGCAGACAAGGCAGGATTCACTGAAGTTGTTAAAGACGTCAAAAAAACAAAAGAGAAACGTCCGGGAAGAAAACTTACTTCTAAGGGAAAAGAATTTTTGGAGGCAATAGAATAAAATGGCTAAAGAAATTAAAGTTAAAAAAGTAAAACCTGTGAAGGTAAAAAAAGAAAAAGTTTCTAAAAAGAATGTTCAAGTTCAACATAAAGTTGTAGAATTCAAACCTGTAAAAGTTCCAAAGAAACAGAAAGCAATGAGAGAAAAGAAATCTCGACTTGCCGTCGCTGGAAGGCAGACAAAATGGGCTCCGGTTTGGGTTATTGTAAGAAAATACGGGGCTGGGAAGAGAATACATCCGTCGGCAGTTACTGCCCGCAGAAGAAACTGGAGAAGAACTAAATTAGATATATTGCCACGAAAGATAAGAAAGTGGCACATGGGATAATGATAAACAGACTTTACCAATTAGGAAACAGAATGGATTATATTAATTTTACAAATAGATTAATAGCTGCGCCAGAAAAAGAAATCGGACAACTTGGGATGTTCAGAGAGGGAGTTAAGTCAGACGATAAATATAATTTATTTCTTGTAAAAGGAGCAGGAATTACTACTCAGTCAAAAAGCAATCTGATAAAAATATGTGCAGAAAATCCGAAACACGCTAAAGATACGATAGCATTTTTGTCAAAGTTAACTAAAATACCTCAAGAGAGATTCAAATTAAAATGGTAGATAAAAAAGAAGACAAAATTGAGAGAGAATATGTTATTCCACTGAGACACAGATGGCAGATTGTTCCGAGATATCAGAGAACAAACAAGGCTGTCAGAACTGTCAAAGAATTTTTAGTCAGACATATGAAAATAAGAGACAGAGATTTGGATAAAATAAGAATTGAGAAATCTTTGAATGAATTAATCTGGATGAGGGGAATAAAAAATCCGCCGTCAAAAGTCAAAGTCAAGGCAATCAGGGAAGGAGATATTGTCAGAGTTGAAGGAGCTGAACTTCCTGAAAGATTGAAATTCAAGAAATTGAGAGAAGAAAAATTAGAAAGTTCTGCGAAGGAAGTTGCAAAGAAAAAGAAAACTGAAAAAGTCAGCGACGAGAAAGTTGATGAAGTTAAGAGAGAAGAAGTCAGCGAAGAAAAACAGAAAGAAGTTGAGGAAAAGAAAGAAGCTGTTGTTGAAGTTGGCAAGGAAATGGAAAAGACAATGGCTAAAAAGGAAAAACATACTACAAAGGTTAAATCTCCGAAGCAGGAAAAAAATCTTCAGACAGATTATAACAAGTCAGGCAGAGGACACTAGGTTTATATTCGTTAAATTTTTCTAAATAACATGAAAACAAAGTTTGATTCATATTGCTTAAACGGAATTGCAGAAGGTTGCAAATATTGTGTCAGAGGAGAAAAATTAGTTTTATTCGTTACTGGCGTTTGCAAAAGAAATTGCTGGTATTGTTCCTTAAGCAATAAACGAAAAAATAAAGATTTGATTTTTGCAAATGAACGTGAATGCAAAAATGTCAAAGACATAATTCAGGAAGTAAAAGACAGCAGGGCAACGTCGGCAGGAATTACTGGCGGGGATCCGCTGATTGCTTTTGACAGAACAATAAAATTTGCTTCTAAACTAAAAAAGAAATTCGGAAAGAACTTCCACATTCATATTTATTTGCCGACGAAATTTATCACAGCCGAGAAACTGAAGAAGTTATCTAAATACGTCGACGAAGTTCGTTTCCATCCCGCGTTCTTAATTGATGAGAACAGCGTCGATAAAGACATCGAAAAAATAAGATTTGCAGGATTATTCTGGAACAAACCGAATATTGGAATTGAGCTTCCCCTTATACCGAATAAAAAGAGAGATGTTTTAAATTTTATTTTAAAAATAAAAGATTATGTCGGATTTGTTAATCTTAATGAGTTTGAACTTTCTGAAACTAACTTTGATATCGTTACAAAAAACTACAAATTGAACGAAGGAGGTTATGTTGTCAAAGGAAGTGCTGAGGCAGGGAAATGGATTCTTGAACAACTGAAAAAAGAGAAAGTGAAACTGAATATTCATCTATGCACGGCTGAATTGAAAAATTTACATCAATTCAAAAACAGGCTGGCGAGGCATAAAATTTTTCCTTATGGAAAAAGGACAGAAGATGGAAATGTAATTTACCTTGTTACCGACGGAAAAATAAAAATGAAAAATACTTTTTATGATAAAGAAAAAAAGAGAACAATTTTGTCTGAAGAAGTTGCAAAGAAATTATTAGGAAAAAGAAAAATAATGAGAGTTGAGGAATTCCCGACGAGAGACAGGATTGAAATAGAATCAGAAGAAATATGAACGAAATAGAAGAAATAAAAAAGAAACTTAGAGAAAAAGCAAAGCCAGAGAAAATTCCGTTTCTGAAAATGATTTTAGCGACGCCGTTTGAGGTTATCGGAATAATGACTCCTGACTCGAGAGAGATTGCAAAGGGATACAAAAATCTGAATATTTACGATATGTATAATCTTTTCGACGAGTTGTGGGATTCAAATATTCACGAGGAGAAAAGTCTTGCAATTCATATTTTACAGCAGTACAAGAAACAATTCAGCGTCGAGACTTGGAAATTTTTGAAACAGCGACTGGACAAGGCAAAAACGTGGGACCATATTGATTATCTCGCGACAGATATTTTTGGGGAAATTTTGCTGAACAATTTATTTTTAATGAGCGAGATTAAAGAGATGGCAAACTCGAGAAATTTTTGGGAAAGAAGATTGGCGATTGAATCGACGATGAAAATGATTAAGAAAAATAAAATTGAACTTACTTTGCGACTTGCTGAAAATCTAATTTACGATGATAATACTTATGTTCAGAAGGGCGCTGGCTGGATGCTGAGAGAAGCAGGAAAGAAAAACAGAGCAGTGATTAAAGATTTCATTTTAATGCATATTGACATGAAACCAATTGCATTTTCTTACGCGACGGAAAAGATGACTGAGTTGAGAAAAATCAGGAAAGAGAAATCAAGAGATGATTTTAAAAAAGAGAAGTTGTTTGAGGTAGAAAATGGAAATTGAAAAACTAAAAGCAAAAAAGTCAATTAAGGAACTACTAGAGTTTGGAATTATAATTTTTGACAAACCAGAAAACTGCACGAGTTTTGACGTCGTGGATTTTGTCAGAAGAAAATTAAGGTTGAGAAAAGCAAGCCATTTTGGAACTCTTGACCCGATGGTGACAGGAGTTTTGCCCTTGGCATTAAACCGTGCAGTAAAACTTACAGGATTTTTTATCGGCGAGGATAAGGAATACACTGGAACAATGAGAATGCACGACGATGTTTCTATCGACGAGATAAATAAAGTTATAGAAAAGAAATTTATCGGGAAAATTATCCAGATGCCTCCTGTTCGTTCAAGTGTAAAAAGGCAGGAAAGAGAAAGGGAAATTAAAAAATTTAAATTGCTGGAGAAAAACGGGAAAGATATCTCTTTTATTGTTGAATGCCAGGGAGGAACTTATATAAGAAAATTAGTTCATGATTTAGGAGAAGAAATGGGAATCGGTGCACATATGATTGCATTAAGAAGAATTCGAGCTGGAATTTTCAAGGAATCTGAAAGTGTTACCAAAGAAGAATTTGAAATTGCCGTCGATGAATACGAAAGGGGAAAAGAAGAAAAATTGAGAAAGATAATCTTGCCTGCAGAAGTTATAACAAAAGTTTATCCTGTTGTGAAAGTGAAAAAAGAATTCGTTGAAAAGATTCTGCACGGCGCTCCTATCGACGAGAAATTCTTAATCAAAAAAGAAAAAGTCGAAAGAGGCAAGGTTATTTGTATTTTTAACGACGAGAAATTTATTGGAATGTACAAAGTAATCAACGAGGGAACTATCTTCGCGAGGGCTGAATTTGTACTGCAATAAAGAGAACAAGTTTCTCTTTATCAAACTTTCCTTTAAATTTGGGTCACGCCTGATTAAGAATAGATTTTTAATTCTGAAGTTCTTAGCAGAATAATGAAAAAACCTTATGTAAAAAAATTTTCCAAGATTGCAAACTTTACTGTCTGGATTGTCGACGGGAAATATATAAGGGATAATATCGACGAAGAGTTTACAAATTTTGGACAGCATTACAGATTTAATTTTATTCCGAAAGATGAATTATGGATAGATAGAGAGGGAGTTCCTGGGGAGGAAAAATTTTACATAAATTATCTCCTCGCTGAAAACAGATTTATGGCGAAAGGGATTAGTTATTCTAATGCAGTAGATAAGGCAAATATCATCGAGAAGAAAGAAAGGAAAAAAGATTATCTCATGAAAAAAGGGATTGAAACACAAAAAAGAGCAAAGGAAGATATTGAGTTTGTTCATAAAAATTTACTTGAAAAGTACAGCAATAAAAAAGTTAAAGTTTGGATTGTCGACGGAGAAGCAGTTAGAGATTTGTTTTACGTAGATTTTACCGAGGGCGGGCACGGGTATGTTTATCCATTTGTGCCGAAAGATGAGGTGTGGATAGATGATGATTTGACTCCGAGAGAAATTAAGTTTGTACTGCTGCATGAATTGCATGAGAGGGCATTAATGGCTGGGGGAATGGAATATGATACTGCTCATAAGAGTTCAAGTGAGATAGAATATTACTGCAGGAAAAATCTGGCAGAGCTGGACAAAAATTTAAAAAAAGCAATTCTTGAAAATAATAATGCGTGAATTTATTTATTTCTCACAAGGTGCGAGGACGTCTGGGAATTTTGACGTCGGTAAATTAATGGAAGCCGGAAGAATGGACATTGCAATCCACAGTTTTATTCAGGGAGTTTTTTTATCGCATGGATTCAGAAAAGATGCAGTTTTTCATTTTGTATTTTACGGACAGCCAGACCCGCCGAAACATATTGAAATAAGAATTACCGACGAACTTGAAATCAGCAAGAAAGATGTCGGGAATCTGATAAAGAAAATTTTATACAAATACAAGCCAGGAAAAAAGACAGAAGTGCTTTCTGGTTGCTGGATTGAAAAGAAAAGCTTTCTTAATGTTGCGGAAGAATTGGGCAAAGAAGGAAAACAGATTTTTATCCTCGACAAAAAAGGAGAAGATATCAGGAAAGCAAAGATAAAAGATAATTGTGTTTTTATCCTCGGGGACCAGGAAGGTTTGCCAAAAAAAGAACTGAAAAGATTAAAGGAAATTGCAACTCCTGTTTCTGTCGGAGAGAAAATGTATTTTGCATCTCAGACAGTTGCTGTCGTCAATAACGAATTAGATTATCGGGGAATTTAATCACAGCATAACATGTGAATTTTTCTGCCAGCAAGTCCGAATTTGAAATAATTATTTTCGCAAATTATATCACCGTCGGCTTGGAGAAAGACAGGTTCAGGACTTGAAATTTCTAATTTTTTTGTCTGGCAATAATAAACTAAAGAATTATCCAGATGATGCTGGGAGTATAAAAAAGATAAACTGTGAAGAAGCAAGCCCAGACCGGATTTTCCCTCGATTAAACATAAATCAAGAAGATGGTCGTCGGTTTTTGCTTTTGGTGCGATTTCCATTCCGTCGGCATAATAAGGAATATTTGAAACAACAGCCATGAAAGTTTCTCTCTCAGTTTTTTCATCATCTGTTTTAATCTGCATCCATCTCGATTTGTATTTAGAAAGAGCACGGAAAACAGCAGGGTAGTAAGCTAATTTTCCCTTGAGAAAACGCCTTTTATTTCTCTCGTGCAATACCAATGCGTCGAATCCTATGCTGGCATGCGCTAAAAAATATTTTCCGTTCACCTCACCAACATCAACTAATCTTGAGGTTTCATTTAACAGAGCAGAGTATAATTTTTTTGGATTGGTGATGTTGAAAATTTTTGATATGTCGTTGGCTGTGCCTCCCGGGATTGTGCCTATAATTTTATCGGAATCATTTTGCATTGCTCCCTCTAAAACCGCGTTCATTCCGCCGTCACCGCTGTAACTTAAAATTATTTTGTGTTTCTTATCTTTTTTTACTAAGTTTACCGAATCCAACCGATTATTTGTAAATTCCACATCGGATTCAATTCCATGTTTTCTTAGGTGAGCTCCGGTTTTTTTCCAATGATAAAATGCTCTTTTTTCATTTGCCTCAAGATTGACTATAATCAGGGGTTTGTTAATTTTTCCTAACAAATTCATAAAATTGGGAATAGATAAAGGCTTAAAAATATTTTCGTGATTAGCAAACCTTTAAAATATGTTTGACTTTTCTTTTTGGATGAAGAAAGCGGTTAGGTTATATGTTGACGGAACTGTTCAGGGAATTTTTTTCAGGCAGTTTGTCAAGGATAATGCAGAGAGATTTAATATAAGAGGATTTGTGAGAAATCTTGAAGACGGAAGAGTTGAGATTTTTGCGGAAGGAGAAGCGGAAAATGTCGACAGATTTGTTGAATCATGCAAGAAAGGGCCGAAACATTCTCAGATAAGAAATGTTGAAGTTAAAGATGAAAAAATTCAGGATTTTAAGGAGTTCAAGATTCTGCATATTTGAAAAGATTTATTAACAATTTTTACGATGTCTATTTATGTTTAAAAATTGCAAAAATGAATCTGTCATCATTATGCTTTTGTGGCTGATTTCTATCTTAACAACTTTGGGTTTGATTCATCTGGAAGGGAAGATGGAATATATAATTCTGATACAGGGAATTTGTATGATTTTATCTGTTTCCTATTTGAATATGAGAAAGAAAAAATAATTATAAAAACCTTGGTTCTTTTTTCTATCTATGATATATACGAATTCTGATGGCGGTGCGCAGTCAAATTTATTACAAAATTTTCATTCGCACCTTTTCGGAGGTTTAAAATGATTTATACGAATTCTGATGGCGGTGCGAGGGGGAACCCTGGGCCAGGAGCAATTGGAGTTCTTGTTCGCGATGACGGACAGATTCTTACAAAATACAGCGGAGAAGTCGGAAAGTTTGTAACAAATAATATTGCAGAATATGAGGCACTGATAAAAGCGCTTGAACTTGCATCGATTCATACCGACGACGAAATAACTTGTTTTCTCGATTCTGAGTTAGTTGTAAAACAGCTTTTGGGGGAATACAAGGTAAGAGACCCTAAATTGCTTCCGTTATTTTTGAAAGTGCAGAAACTTCAGGAAAATTTTAAGAAAATAAAATACCAGCATGTTTCACGCTGGGACAAATTTCAGCGAATTGCCGACGAATTATTGAATGACGAAATGGATAAAAAGTTTGGAAAGAGGAAAAGATAACTCAAGTTAAATATAAAAACTAAATCTGATTATTTTATTTATGGGACGCGAAGGACAGATAATTGCTGAGAGACTGAGGAAAATTGAGGAATTAAAAAAGGAAGGCGTTAATCCTTATCCGAATAAATTTGAGAAAAAAAATTCTGTCAGTGAATGTCTGAAGTCAAAAATCGGGGCGAAAGTAAAAACTGCGGGCAGACTGATGACTAAAAGAGAGCTGGGGAAAATTGCTTTTGCGAAACTTAGAGATGCAACAGGGGAAATTCAAATTGTATTTCAGGACGAGAGAACGCCGGAGAAAATGTTTTCCTTTTTCAAGAAATATATTGATGCAGGGGATTTTGCTGGAGTTGAAGGAGAAATTATCAAAACAAAGACGGGAGAAATTTCTGTTCTCGTGAAAAAAATTGAATTGCTTTCAAAAGCGATTTTGCCTCTTCCTGAAAAATGGCACGGGCTTCAGGACAAAGAAGAAAGATACAGAAAAAGATATCTTGATTTGGTTATGAATCCTGAAGTGAAAAAGATTTTTGAAAAAAGGGAAATCGTCGTCGATACTATCAGAGAATTCCTTAAGAAAAAAGATTTTGTTGAAGTCGAGACTCCTGTTCTGCAGTCAGTTTACGGCGGAGCGTCAGCGACGCCATTTATCACGCATTTGAATGCTCTTGACATGAATTTATTTTTAGCAATTTCTCCGGAGTTGTATCTGAAGAGACTTGTCGTTGGAGGTTTTGACAGAGTTTTCACAATCTGCAAAAATTTCAGAAATGAAGGAATTGACAAAGCGCACAATCCCGAGTTTACGATGCTTGAATTTTATTGTGCTTATGCAAATTATGAAGAGCTTATGAAAATGACTGAAGAGCTGATTAAAGAACTTTTCAAAAAATTGAGGTTGAGTGATTCATTTGAATATCAGGGGACGAAACTTAATTTCAGGACGATAAAGAGAATGAAATTTCAGGAACTTATTAAAGACAAGACAGGAATTGACATCGAGAAAGCAGATGATTTTGACAAACTGAAAAAAGAAATTGAAAAGAAAAAAATCGGAGAGGTTAATATAAAACATGCGAAACATTATGGTGCGCTGCTTGATGAACTTTACAAAAGAGTTGTCAGGCCGAATATTATCCAGCCGGTGTTTTTGACAAACTATCCTGTTGAGATGATTGCGCTGGCGAAGAGAAATGAAAAGAATCCGAGATTTATCAACACGTTCCAGTTAATTGTCAACGGCGCTGAAATAATAAAAGCGTATGATGAACTTAATGATCCGATTGACCAGGAAAACAGATTGGTGGAACAAGTTAAATTAAAACAAAAAGGAGACACTGAAGCGATGCCGATGGACGAGGATTTTCTTGCTGCACTCAAAACAGGAATGCCTCCGACAGCAGGGTTTGGGTTGGGAATTGACAGACTTGTTATGCTTCTGACAAATCAGCCGTCGATAAGAGATGTAATATTGTTTCCGTTCATGAAACCAGAGGAATAAAATGGGAATAATAATCAAATCAAATATTCGCCCGTTAGTGAAAGAACTTGATAAAGATAAAGCAATTTCCAGCGTCGCTGACGAGGTTGAAACTGCTCTCGAGAGGAAAGTTGAAAATTTATTGATTGATGCAATCAAGCGCGCTCGGGAAAATAAAAGAAGAACACTTCAAGCACGAGACTTATAGAGCGCTGATTTGAACTTCGTTCAAATACAATTCGTCGCTTTGCGCCAAATTGGAGAGCTAAAGAAAATAAGCGACGGACACTTCAATCGAGGGATTTGTAAAATTTAAAAAGAATAAAACCGAGATTAAAACATGCCAATAAAAATTGATTATAAAAAATGCTGCTGGAAGGACGGGAAATGCACGAGCTGTTCTTGCGGTGGAGCTTGTGTCGGTTGTGTTGAAGCATGTCCGATGGAAGCGTTGTCGAGAAAAGATAAGTTAATTATTGACAAAGAAAAATGTGTTGGGTGCGGGGCGTGTGTTCAGGCATGCAAACATCATGCTATCTCTCTAGATTAAGAAAAAATATAAACTTCTTATTCTGAATAATTTCATGGAACCGATTTCTAAATCTGAACTTGGGAAAAAATCGCGCGCGAAAGGACAGAGATTTGAATTAAAAGTCCGTCAAGAACTCGAGAATATGGGCTGGGTTGTCAGCAAATGGACAAACACCGTCGATAATGAGAAAAATAAAGTTGTTCCGGCAAAAAGAAAATTTAATCCCTTTCTTAAAACATTGACAATTGGAACTGGTTTTCCTGACTTTGTTTGCTTCAAACGGGATGGAGAAAAATTTGACGTTATTGGACTTGAAGTTAAGGGGAATGGTTACTTAGACCAAATAGAAAAAGGAATGTGCATCTGGCTTCTGGAAAACAAAATTTTCTCGAAGATATTAATTGCCCGACGGGGAAAGAAGCCGGGCGAGATTGAGTATATTGATTTCAGGGAAAAGTATCACAACAAAGAATAAAAACGCTTTTTTATTTTGATTTTTATGAGGAGATTATTGCTCATTTTGGTTTTTGTTTTTCTGGTAGGGAATATAACTGCTTCATGCAACGAGACTCAGATTAACATTAATAGTGCCTCGGCTGAAGAACTGGACAATTTGACAGGAATTGGACAGGCATATGCGTCGAGGATTATAGAAAAAAGGATGTTTAATTCTGTTGATGATTTGATAAATGTCGACGGAATTGGGCCTGCAACACTGGAGAAAATAAAACAGCAGGGATTGGCTTGTGTCGACGAGGAAATTGAAAATGAAGATAATTCTGAACAGGAAGAGGAAGAAAAAAATAATTCGGTTGAGAAAGAGGTTGAAGAAGAAAATTTGATTTATGAAAATGTCTCGCAGAAATTAGATAATGAAATGGCGTTAGAACCTATTTCTCTTAATTCAAAAAATATAAAAAGCGGGGAGGATAACGAGAATTTAGGAAAGAATTTAGCTCTTGGCGGGATTGTAACTTTCTGCGTCATGTTCGGGGCTTTATTTTTATTAAAGACAAGGAAAAAGAAAAATGAATTTCGATAAAAAAAACATTAGAGCAGTAATGATTGTAGAAGTTTTAGGGAGACCTCCCGAACATCTCGTTGGAACTCTCGAGGATATTGCAAAAAAAATGGGGGAAGAAAAAGGAGTTAAAGTTGTCGGCAACAAAATAAGTCCTCCTGTTTTAATGAAGGAACAGAAAGAATTTTACACAAGTTTTGCTGAGATTGAAGTTGAAGTCGAGGAAATTTTGTATCTCGCGATTTTGATGTTCAAATATATGCCTGCGAATATTGAGATTATTTCTCCTGAGAATATTTCTCTGCCGAATTCGGGATGGAATGATATTCTGAATGAACTCACGAGGAGACTTCACGGCTATGAGGAACTTGCGAGAATTATGCAGACAGAAAAAATGATTCTCGAGAATAGGCTCAAAGAAATGATAAGCGCTCCAACAGAGGAAAAACCAAAGAAAAAGAAAAAATGAGCAGTGTAACGAGTGTGCAATATTCCGGAATTCTAAACAATGGAATCAGGCCAAAAAATTTGGAAGAAAAATTAGACGGGGATAAAATAAAAAAGAAATTTGACGACGAGAAAGAAGAAGTCGTTCCAATAAAAGAAATGGATTCGAGAGCAATCAGCGAATATAATCCTGACGGACATTACAGAGAAGATTATAACACTGAAAAACATTTAGATATTTTCGCTTAGAATTTTTTCGGCTGTGCTGCTTTCAAAAAATTAATCGGCTTTTTTGTCTTCCTGTATTTTGCAAAATAGAACCAGATTAATCCTCCAATTACGACGACGATTAAGATTACAGCGATGATAGTTCCGGTGCTGCTTGATTTTATTTTTTGAACTGCTCCAAGACAGCAGACATTGTCTTTTGCGTAAATCGGGTCTTTGTCACATTTTTCAGTTCCCCTGTTGAAAGTTTTTCCGTTAAGCTCTGCACAGGTTTTTGCTGATGAATACTGGCTTTCATTTGTGGAAGTATAGTTACTGAGAAACTGCAGGTACACTGAAGAGGAAATTATTGTATCGCCTATTTTTGCATTTAATTCTCCGTCGACGTTTGCTTCGGCTGCAGATGAGAAAGACAATTCAACAAAAGTGTATGAATCCGCGTTTAGACTTTCAATCGAAGTTTTAGATAATGTGACAAAAGGAGAAATCGAATTTGAAAAATAAAGGGAGACATTTGTGAAATTTTTGTTTCCGGAATTGTAAAGGTAGACGATTTTTTTTGTGACTGAATTTATCGGCAGGGAAATATTTAATTCTGACGGCTCGAAGCTGAATGATGATGCATCCGAAGTTGCCCCGCCTTCAAGACTTAAAGGAATGTAGACTGGAATTTCGTAAATCAAATTATCTGTTTTAAGTCCGATGTACCTCAGTCCGGATTCCCCTGTGCCTAATGTAAAATATATTTTTTTAATTTCTCCCGATTTTAGAGATACCGACGCTGTTTTTGAGCCGCCGACGAAAATCTGCCTTGCTTCTGAAATATTTGTCTCTGTATCGACGCTGACAGTTATTGTATTCTCGTTGAGATTTTGCACTTCAACAAAGAAATCTCCTGAGGTTGAAATTACTCCCGGCTTGACGTAGAAATCTGCTGTCTGAGAATCGATTGAAAATTCTCCGACTATTGTCTCCTCGCTGATTGATGCGCCTTTCATGTATCTTGCATTCTCGACGGTAACAGTATAATTTCCTTCGGGTTTATTCAGAAGAATTGCGTAAATGTAAAACTCGTCGCCGATTTTTATCACGTCGTAATCAAGAGAAATCTGAAAATTGCTGTCGAGGACAGAACCCTGATAAAAGAAAACATTTTCTTTTGTGATTGGCTGAATAAAATTGGCTGAAACTTTTGCTATCAGTGTTTCTCCTGAACTCAGAGTTTTATTTTCTGCCAGGACATTTATCTCTACCGCAGAAATTAACTGGAAAGATAAAATTAAAACAAATAAAATTGTCAAACTCTTTTTTATCATGTTAATTAAAAATAAAATGAGTTAATAAATATTTTTGAATTGGATAAATAATTATTTTCCAATTTCTCTTAATTTTTTGATAACGTCGTCAAACTCTGTTTTTTTCGGAGCAGTCTTTGCAGTTGCTCTTGACTGCTGAGGAATTATTCTTCTTGGAATTGCTCCAGGAGGAACTCTTGTCGACGGAGTTGTCATTCTTCCCGACGGTGCAGAAGGCTTGCCTTTTCTCCTGAATTTAGACTGAAGCCATGTCTTGAATTTCATGAAAAGGACTCTAAGCTGTTTTCTGTAAATTATCCCAATAACAGCGAGGATGATTAATATGGCTAAAATTATTATTAATACAATCCAGTTGAATGTTTTCGGAACACAGCAGATATCAGAACTTGAACAAGTGTACGGGCCTAATTTTTCTTTGCTTGTGCAGGTTGTTCTGCAAATTCCTTTGTTTGTTTCACACTGAGTAAGTTGTGCCTGTCCGCAAATTCCTTTTGTACAGCAGAATTTTTGTGAGTTTGTATCAAGAGATTCTACAATTATTCCGTCGAGACATTGCTCGTTTGAGTTGCATAACTCTCCGCCCTGGTCGTCACAACTCTCTAACTTTTTTGGCTTGTTACAGCAAACTTCTGAAAAGCATCCTGTGTAACTATCTAATACAGTTCCTTCTGAAGATTCACAGGAAGCAGCAGACATGCAGTAGAAATCAGCAGCCTCGCAATCTCTTGTGTCTGGAATTTCTCCTGAAACTTTTCTCGGCCATAAAGAATAAAGAATGAAAGCAGTATTTCTTATGTTGTCCTGCCAGCAACCCCCGGCATCCTGAACTTCTTTAAGCCAGTTCTTTGAATTTGTTTTTTCAGTAAGCTCGACGTTCTGGAAAGGAAGAAGAGCTGCAGCAGTGTCGTAGAATTTATCTCCTGATGCATCCCAATACTGACTGCCAATTTGTTTTGAAAGTAAAGCTGTCTTGAATCCGTTAGTTAATGAATATAAGAAAGCCTCCGGAATATATTTTGAATTTTCATCTGCCTGTGAGACAAGATAAGGAAGATAAGCTGTGATGTTATATTTTTTATTTTTCAAAACTAATGCTGCCCATAATGTTCCTTCGTAAGAGCATGAAGTTCCCTCGGTGAAACACATAGAGTTTACTTTTTCTATTGTTGTCCCGCTTCCAGAAGCAGAATGAGTTGCTTCAGAGACGTAAAATGTTGAGCCAGCAGAAGGATTTTTTTTGTATAATAAAGAAGTAAGGAAAGATTTATCGCAGGTTATCTGGAACTGCTCATTGTAACATGAGGGGGAAATGGTGAACCAGTAATTTTGATATCTTGTAAGACATCCGCCCGCTGTTGTTGTTAATGTTCTGTCGGCGCTGATTGAGAAATCGTAAGAAACTCCTGCGTAAGTTGCACGGCATGCAGTTGTTGTTCCATTTGACGTCGGGCTTTCGATTTGCAAGTACCAGAATATATCGTTGAAGTTTACTGCCTGAGATAATAACCAGTCTTCTGCTTTTTTAGTTCCTGAACCAACTGCCAAAATTGCCTGAGCAGTTGTCTTTATTGTACAGCCAGAATTTGGCCAGCACTCGTTGCTGTTTAAAGAATCTGAATTCAGCTCGGCTTTACATCTTCCGAGAGCCAACGCTGAAAATATTTTTTCTTCTGTTGATAAAGTAGAACATTTATTTGCAACTTTGTTTTCAAGACAATCGTAACCTTTTGTTGCGACGTCTGATTGAGTTTGATTTTGTGCTGAGACAAAAAGCAGAGAAGAAACTAACACTAACAGAAAAATTAACAGCACCTTTTTTTTCATAGCTTATCTAATTAATTGTTATTTTTAAAATTATCTTTATTCTTTTTTGGTTTATTCATCTCGGACTGGAAATTTTTTCTGACAACATAATTCACAGGGTTCTTCGTCGTTTTGCATAACGGGTCCGACGAGCAGACGCCGATGTCCTTGTAAAAATCCATGCAGTTGGGGGGAAGCATTGGTTTTTTTTTCAGTGCCCAATCAATCTGCGCTTTCACATACGCATCTTTTAACGGGAGCGGATTTTTTTTGTTCCACGAATAAATTATTTTTTCAAGCTCGTCTTTTTCTGTTCCAATTGAGCGGAGAAAATTAATCAGCACAAACAGCGAACGCTTTTTTCCGTCGTTAACTCCGAGAAGGATTTTCTGCACGCAGGGAGGGAAATTTTTTTCTGAGCGGTCTGTTATATTAATAGGCTTGTACTCAAAAGTTTTCTTTTCCTCTTTATTAGAATTCTCTTGGCTCCAGTCAAGCGCCTGCATCAAAAGTTCTGTCGCCTCGCCTTCCCTGCATTCGGGAATAAAATTTTTTACTTTAATCTTGAAAGGGTCTGCATCTTTTGGCTGGAAATCAGAAAGATTATTTTTATCGAGGACAACACTTGCAAGTGCGGTTTTCTCGTGGAGAGAGTAAGGCATCCTAAATAGATGGCGAGGAGAAACAAGAATCAAATCCGGCATAACTTCTTTCGGCGCCTGAAAATCTCTTATATATTTATTAGGAGTAGTAAGTTTTGTAATCTCTTCGATTAATTTTGGTTTTGTTTTTTCCATAATATATTTTGTCAGTATTCTCGGCCATTCGGGGAACATGTCAGAAGTTTTCACGCCGTTGATTTCTTTAGGAAAAGCTTTCCACGGAACTATCATGTGAAATCCCTTGCTACCCGAAAATTTTATTCCGATATTTTTTACTCCGCTGAATTCGAGAAAATTGATTATAATCTTCGCCATAATTTTGCTGTAATCAATATATTTGCTGTCGATGTCAATAAGCAAGTCCCAGCCTTCCCGAATTTTGTTTAATTCTTCTTCTTTCATTCCTGTTTGTACACTCAGGGGATTGTTCCAGCGTTCTTCTGAACAATGAAATGATGTTGCTCCTTTTTTTACAAGCCCGAAAACATCTGACTCATACTGAAAAGAATCAGGGCGTTTTCCAAAACCTTCAAAATATCTCGGAGAAATTTCTCTGTTAACAGAAAAGTCAAAGATTGCTTTCTGAATTTCGGGATTTGAATAATAAAGATGAGTTATTTTTCTTATTCTTTCCTCTCTTACAGACGGAGAATTATCCATCGAAATGGAAATCGTGGAAAGTTTAAATAAATAACCCATGCTAAAAAACAATAATACTTAAAAAAGGAATATACATTTCATAAAAATGCTTGTGAAACTTGAAGACCCGAGTTTATTCTCAAAAGTGATTGAAGTAATTTCTGATTTAGTTACTGAGGTTAGGATAAAAATCAACGAGTTCGGCATGAGCATTACTGCGATAGACCCTGCGAATGTTGCGATGGTTAGGTTCAAGCTTCCGAGGAGCGCGTTCTCGCAATTTGAAACAGGAGATGAAGTTCTTGGAATTAATTTGGATAGTCTGAAAAAAATTTTAAGACGATGCTCTAACGGGACTTCGCTGATTCTCGAGAAGAAAGATAATTTCCTTGAGATAAAAGTAACCGGAAGGATAATGAGAAATTTCAGCCTGAATCTGATTGAGATTGAAAGTGCTGAGAAAGAAATACCGACGCTGGATTACAGCGCACGAGTTGAGATTTCTTCGCCTGATTTAATTTCTTCAATTGAAGACTGCATTGTTGTTTCGGACGCATGTTCATTCAAGGTGAATCAGGAAAAAAAATTTATCGTTGAATCAAAAGGTTTGAATTCTGCAAGAAGCGAGTTTTCCAGCGACGAGGCAAAAATAGAAGCAGAAGAATGCAAATCAAAATACAGCCTGGAATATCTGCAAAAATTTATGAAAGGAATGAAACTTTGCGAGAAAACAATTTTATTTTTTGCAAATGACCATCCGATGAAAATGGATATCAAGACAGAACATATGGAATTGAATTTTCTTCTGGCACCGAGGGTAGAAACCGAGGATTGAAATAATTCTTAAAGTTTATAAATAAAGATTTCTTAAAATAAATATGAATGAGAGGTGGAACAGAAAGGCACAAGTAACTATTTTTATAATCATCGCAATTGTTATCGTCGCAGGTGCATTGCTTGTTTACAGTTTTTTCCCGCAGATTCAGACAACATTCGGCGGAGGAGAGGTAACACCGCAGACATTTATACAGACATGCATTGAGAAAGATATACAAAATGCCGTCGACAAATTGTCATTGCAGGGAGGAAGTATAACCCCTGAAAATTATCTTCTTTACAAAGATATTCCTGTTGAATATTTATGCTACACAAATGAATATTACGCAACGTGCAATGTTCAGCAGCCAAATCTGGCTTTACATATTGAATCAGAAATAAAAAATGAAATAAATAATGTTGTTGATGCGTGTTTTAATTCTCTGCAGGAAAGCTATGAAGGAAAGGGTTACAGCGTCGATATGAAGTCAGGGGAAAAGATAATTGAACTTCTTCCGAAGAGAATTGCTGCAACATTTGATTATTCTGTAACTTTAACAAAAGGCGGAGATGTGCAGAATTATGATTCTTTCATTGTTTTGCTAAACAATAATCTTTATGAATTAACTTCAATTGCTAACAGCATAGTCGAGTGGGAGACAACTTACGGCGACGCTGAGACATCGACTTACATGACATATTATCATGATTTGAAAGTTGAAAAAATATTAAGAGACAGCGGGACAAAAGTTTATATTATAACAGACAGAAATACGGATAGTCAATTTCAGTTCGCATCAAGAAGTCAGGTTTGGCCTGCAGGATACGTGAAACCAACAATATAAAATGAGGATGAAAATATTTAGTTTATTAGTTTTAGGAATTTTATTAATCGGAGTTGCGTCGGCAATCACCTGCTGTGAAAGAACAACGACAGAAGCCTGGTGCCAGAATGCAAACAGCGAGACTGAATGCAACACAGGAATTAATCCAGTGAATGGAGAACCTTATAGAGTTATAAATGCTTTTTGTGATGCAACTTCTTACTGCCGACCAGGAACTTGCATTAATAACAGAGACGGAATATGCATGCCGAATACTGCTGAAATAGTTTGCGAATCAAACAATGGATTCTGGAGTGATAAACCAAAAGCAGAAATTGCACAGTGTAAATTAGGATGCTGTGTTTTGGGAGACAGTACCGCGTTCGTGACACAAGTTGCGTGCAACAGAATGTCCTCTTTATACGGACTTACTATTAATTACAGAGCAGACATCACAACAGAACTTGAATGTTTGGCGAGTTCAAATCCGTCGGCAAAAGGAGCTTGCGTTTATGAAAAAGAGCTTGCAAGAACCTGCGAGATGACGACGAGAAAAGAATGCAATGACAAGAAAAAAAGTTCAACACTTTCAGGAATTGAATTCCACGAAGGATTTTTGTGCAGTGCAAATGAGCTGGAAACAGTCTGTGCAAAATCTCAGAGCACAAGATGTGAGGGAGATGATATTTACTTCATAGACACCTGCGGGAACTTGGCAAATATTTATGATTCTGACAAAATAAATGATCAGACTTACTGGACACTTGTTCAGGAACCAATATGCAGCGACGGAAATGGAAACAAAAATTCTGCAAGCTGTGGTGACTGCGATTATTATTCAGGAAGCATGTGCAAGCAGAAAGGTGTTGGGGAAATTGTAGATTATGGCAATTATATCTGCAAAGATTTGGACTGCAATAGTTATTCCGGATATTACCCAGGAACAGGAAAACCAAAACATGGAGAGAGCTGGTGTGCAACAGATACAGCGACGGGAATTGCAGATAAATATCTTCCCGGAAGCACTCAGTACAGATTATTGTGCTACAATGGGGAAGTCACTACTGAAATTTGTGATACAACAAGACAGAAAATTTGTTCAGAGGTTATTGTAGATACTGATACAGGATTCAGAACAGGAAATTGCAGAGCGAATAAATGGCAGGATTGCACTGCACAGACAACAGAAGTATCCTGCAGCGATACTGATTTTAGAGATTGTGAATGGAAATCAGGATATCATTTCGATGTTGACACAGGACTTCAGACAGGCGGAGAAGGTTATTGTGTTCCAAAATATCCTCCCGGATTTGAAAGAAATGGCAATGATAATCTTATCGGTGGAGAAAGTTGTGCTCAGGCAAGTTCAGTCTGTTTTGTAAAAGTTGAAAAAGGATTAACTGGGGGAGGATGGACATGTGACAGCAGTAATCCCGGAAATAATTGTTCATGTTTAGATTCAAGTTCATCAGCAGCAAATCCTGCCTGGGTAAAAGCAAGAAATGATATTTGTGTAAGGTTGGGAGACTGCGGAGATAAAACTAACTTTATCGGAAAAGCAGGAAATACTGAAAATGCTATTACAGAAATAATAGAACTAGGAACAGGATGATAAGAAAAGATTCAAAAAAAATAGAGAAGAAGACAATAAGTTTATTTGAAATTTTCGTGTTAGTTGCCGGAATAGTTGCTTTTGCTTATTTTGTCGGTGATGAATTTAAAGTAGTGAGTGCTGCTTCTAATCTCGACGATGGAAGTTGTGAAGGTATTAAATCAGGCTCATTCAGGGCTGATTATAAAGATGCAGGTGGAATTATTCATAAAGTTGTCATGGATGACCCTCGAAATTGTGTTCGAAGCGCTTCTTCATGTCCAAGCGGAATGTATCAGCAATATTGCAGAAATGGAGAATGGGAAACTTGCACTTGTATAACTGAGAAAAAAACAACTGGAAAAGCAACCTGCACTTATTTGAGTAAAACTTTTAATATAGACGACAAGACAACCGAGGGATGTGATAAAAAATGTGGGAGCAATTGTGATGTTTGTGAAAGAAGCTGTTTAAATGGAGGAAAATGGGGAAATTGCATATGCACAACCAAAACAGCAGGAGATACAACTGCCAAAGATGATATTAGCAGTTCATTACTTCCTTTCCTTGGAGGAACTTTAATTCCAAAAGAAACTGCTAAACAAGCAGTAGCAGCAGGAGCAACAGGAGAAAATTTAGCAACAACAGCTGCAGCTACTGAAACAGGTAAGCAGGTAGCAGAACAAGTAATAACAGGAGAGACAGGACTTGCATGGGACAAATTTGCATTCACTGCAAACAATGCCTGGTTTAATCTTGCAGCTAATCTCGCTGTTGCAGTTGGACTTTACTTTGGAGTAAAACAATTAGCATTATTATCCGGATGGAATCCTCAATTAGCTGATCAGGCAGCTTGGTGGCTAGCAGGAGGTTATGGTGTTGGTTCTACAATAGCAATTTTAGGAAGTCTTTTTACTGAAGGTGGAGCAATCCTTGGAGGAAGTATTTCTGTAGGAGTTTTCGCAGTTCCTTGGTTAGGAATTGTGGGATTGGGGTTGGGAATTTTAGGCTGTTTATTATTCTGTAAAGAAGCTAAATATCAACAAATCACATTTACCTGTAATCCTTGGCAGCCAGCAACAGGCGGAGCAGATTGCCAGAAATGTAATCAGGGACAATTCCCCTGCACAAGTTACAAATGCCAAAGTTTAGGGCAGGGTTGTGAATTATTAAATCCAGGAACAAATACTGAGCTTTGTGATTGGGTAAACAAAAATGATATTGCTCCTCCGACGATAACTTCATGGAACGGGCCATTGCCAGACGGTTATTCATACACACCAGATACTGCAACACTTCCACCAGACAAAGGAGTTAAAATAACAACAACAGGCGGATGTATTCCTCCGTTTACAAAATTAACTTATGGAATTTCATTAGACAAACCAGGAAGGTGCAGAATGGAAGTAAATTCACGAACAGATGATTATGCAAGCATGTCTTTCCCAATCAGCAACGGACTTTACAAATATAACCACACACTTCTTGCTTTCCACGGTGGAACAAGTGAGTCAGAAGCAGAGGGATTCAACATTCCAAATGGAGGAAATTATGAAGTTTACATAAGATGTGAGAGCAGAAACGGATATTCTAACGAGGGAACATTTGTATTCAAATATTGCGTTGATGATGAACCCGACAGAACTGCTCCAGAAATAATGCTAACAGACCCATTAAATGGCTGGCCAATTAAGTTCGGGCAGATTTCAGAAGATGTAAATGTTTACACAGACAAGCCTGCTGAGTGCAGATGGAGTCACAGCGACGAGGATTTTGATTTAATGGCAGGAACAATGGATTGCGATCAGAGTATTACAGAAGTAAATGCAAACTTGCTATATCAATGCCAGACAACACTTACAGGATTATTAGACAGCGTCGATAATAAGTTCTATTTTAGATGCAAGAGTTATCCATTAAATCCAGAAGAAGAGAGGTACAAGAATGAAGAATCATATGTTTATACCTTGGTAGGAACAAGAGCATTAGTAATTGACTGGGCTAAACCCGACGGAATAACAATAAAAGGAGCAACTGATAGTGTCCAAGTAACTCTTGGAGCACACACCTCAGCAGGATATAAAGACGGGAAGGCAATATGTTATTTCAAGGAAGCAACCAAGCCAGATACAAGTTACGTTCAGTTTGCAAATACAAATACATTCGAGCATTCTCAAGACTTGTGGTTTACCGAAGGAGGATATGACTATTCAATAAGATGCTGTGATTTGGGAGGAAACTGCGCTGTTGAAGATATAAGTTTCATCGTCGACACAGACAGAGATGCTCCTATAGTTGCAAGAGTTTACAACGATAACAAGAAGCTGAAGATTATAACAAATGAAGAAGCAGAATGTGTTTATGACTTGAATGACTGCACTTACAACTTTGAAGACGGTGTTGCAATGACGACGACAAATAAGATAGAACACACAACAGACTGGAATACCAATAGTGATTTCTACATAAAGTGCAAAGATAAGTTTGCAAATGAACCGTTCCCTAACGAATGCAGTATTATTGCAAGGCCTTTCAGTGGATACTGAAATTAGAAAAAACTTATAAATTATATTCTACATTTTTAGATATGAAACAAAAAAATGGGGCGATAGAATTATCATTCGGGATGATTTTTTCGGTAGTGTTGATAATCGTTTTTCTTGCATTTGGGTTTTATGCAATTACTAAATTTATTGATTTGCAGAAGACAATACAGATTGAAAAATTTCTCAGTGATTTGCAGAGTGATGTAGATAAGATGTGGAAGAGTTCGCAGGGAAGCCAGACAGTTGAATATATGCTCCCGTCAAATGTTGTTTCAGTATGTTTTAAAGACGACGAATTTGAAAATCTGCAGTTCAGTTCGAATAATATAATAAGAGGAAAAATGATTCAGCACATAGATATTGAAAAGACAATTGGGAGCGATGATTCTCTGTGCTTCCAAAATGCCGACGGGAAAGTAAGCATGACTCTTGTAAAAAACTTTGGAGAGGTGCTGGTTACAGTCACAGAATAAAATGGAAAACCAGAGAGGTGCCTTGGAGATTTCTTTCGGATGGTTATTTGCCATTGTTGCAGGAATCGTGATAATCTTTGTTGCAATTTATTTCAGCTCAAAAATCATCGGAACAGAACAGGAAACAAAAAGCGCTGAAACCGGAAAAGAAATCGGGACTCTGCTGAATCCTCTTGAGACAGGTTTTGAATCAGCACAAACAACGTCGATAACAATCCCTGTAGACACAAGGATAAATAATAAATGCGAGCTGACAGGAACATTCGGAAGGCAGACAATTCAGCTGGACCAGAGAAGTTTTAATGAGTGGACAAAGACAGATGTCGATGTATTTTTTTACAATAAATATATTTTCTCCGACGATGAACTTACAGGAAAAAAATTTTACATTTTTTCAAAGCCGTTTGACTTTCCCTTCAAGGTTGCTGATTTAATCTACATGACAACTGCCGACGACAGATATTGTTTTATCGACGCTCCTGATGAAATCGAGGAAGAGATATCAAATCTGAATCAGGCAAACCTTTTGACAAAAAATTGTTCTGGAAATGAAATTGAGGTTTGTTTCAATAATCAAAATTGTGATGTTGAGGTAGATTACAATGCCGGAAGGATTGGGAAGGGCGGAGAATTTGTATATTTTGACGTCGGAGATAGTGCACTAATGTATGCAGGAATTTTTGCAGAAAAAGCAGTTTATGAATGCCAGTTGAGAAGACTCATGCTTAGAGTCAAAGAGCTTTCGCTTTTGTACATAGACAAAGAAACAATCAGCAGAAAAAACGGATGCAGTGATGAATCTCTTGCAGGAGATTTGGGGGTATTGAGCGAACTTGCGGGCGGGATGGAAAATTCTGAAGAAATTAGCCTTGTGAAAGAGAAAGCCGAGGATATTAACAACAGAAATGAAGGGAGATTATGCAGATTATGGTGAATATTTTCGCTAACCGCAACAGAAAAGCCCAAATGAAAATTCAGCAGATGATGTTTATGATACTGGCAGTTACCTTTTTGTTTATTTTAGTCGGCGTGTTTTTTCTGGCAATAAGGTTATCAACTTTAAAGCAAACAGCGACGGCAATTGGGGAGGAAAGTGCAAAACTTCTCGTGTCAAAACTTGCAAATTCCCCTGAATTTTCCTGCGAAAATGCTTTTGGTGCAAAGACAAGTTGTGTTGATTTCGACAAAGTTATGGCACTGAAAGATTTAGATGAATATTCAAATTTCTGGGGAACAGCGAAGATAGAGATAAGAAAGATTTTTCCGTCGGGAAATATTACCTGCAGTTTAGATAATTACCCCAACTGTGAAATTGTCAATATTTTAGACAGGAAAGTAAATGCTCTGCCGCCATCTTCAAATTTTATTTCATTATGCAGGAAAGAGAAAACCGAGAGAATGGTATATGATAAATGCGAATTAGCCTTGCTGATGGTTAGTTCAGAGGACAAAAGATGAAAAAAGTAAATAATAAAGGACAAGAGGAAATAGTTGGGTTTGTTGTAATTATTGTGATAGTATCTGTTGCAATGATAATCCTGCTGTGGTTTTTGCTAAATAGCCCGAGCGAATCAGCAGTTGAAAATTTTGAGATTGAGAGTTTTATCCAGACGACATTACAATATACAACCAGTTGCGAGGGGCAGGTGGAATTTTTATCTCTGCAGAATTTGATAATTGCCTGCAACGAAGGAGGAAAATGCCTTGATGAAAGCGACAGTTGTGTTGTTCTTAACGAAACACTGAAAGAAATTATAGAAAGTTCCTGGCCTGTCAGCGAACAAAGTGCAATAAAAGGCTACAAATTAAATGTCTATATCGAGGATTTAGAGGCATTACAAATTCAAAAAGGAAATGAAACGACAAATTACAAGGGAGCATTTCAGGATTTTGCAAGAAGCGGAAAGGATTACAAAGTTTCCTTAAATGTTTATTATTAAATTTTAATATGAATTGTCACCAAGTCAGTTATTATCTTAGGCTTGTGCCTTATCCTGTTTTTTGTTTTCTCCTCGGTAATTTCAATAAATCCTAATCTCTCAAGGAGTTTAACATCATCATGAACTGCCTTAAAACTTCTATCGAGTTTTTTAGCTAAGTCATATAGAGATTCTGGTTTTTCATTTTTGATTACGTCGAGCATTCTTGCTTTTTCTTTTGTTAATAATTGCTTTATGGCAGAGATTCCTGAAAAATCATAACCCTTCTTATCTTTTGCATCTTTTTTAAATAAAGTAAATGCTCCCTTAGATTCCTTTAATGTTATTTCCCTCGTCGTTGTCATTGTATTATCTTTTTATTTATATATGTAAGATATATATCTTGTATTTATATATTTTTTTATGATAGATATATATTGTTGAAAAATAAGGCTCTGAAGATTTAATGGATTTTAGTGTAATCATACATTAGTGATATCATAACTTTTATAAATAAAATCCTAAATAAAGCATAAAATTATAGCTTGCAGCAGGAAGTTACAACAAGCTTTTTAAAGAAAAATTGATTTTTCAGTATAACACTTACAAGAGTGGTCTAATAGGGTGTTAGATATCATATTCAAACAATGGATGAGTACCCTATCTTGTCTGTTGGGAGAGGGTTGTCATAGACAATCAAGCGTAGGGTAAGAAATTAATGAACTTGCTCTATAAGAGAGTTGAAAGGAGGTTAAAAAAGATGAGGAAAATTTTCAAAAAAGTATCAGCAATCGCGGCTAGCGCATTGATGGTTGGACTTACTATGGGAACTGCTGTTGCTGCAAATTATCCAAACCCTTTCGTGGTTTCTGGAGTTGCAGATGTAGCAATTGTTTATGGTACAGGTTCTGGAGTTTCTACACTTGACTTAGTTCAGGCAGGAAATATTCAGAGTAATTTACAGTCATATATGACTGGTTCAACAGGCGGTGATACAAGTATTAGTGGAGAAGCTGCTGGATTATTCGGAAGCGGATCATCACAGCTATACGTCAATAATACATTAAATTCTGTAAAGAGTGGAGGTTTGTCAAAATCAAATCTTCCTACAATTCTTGCAGATCAAACTTTCTCAGGAAATGTTGATGCTACCATAACGCAAACAATTACTATGGGTTCACTCCCAGTATTACAATTTGCTAAGCAACCAACAAGTGAAGATGACCCTGATTTCGGGTGGAGCTTTAGTACAACTTCAGGAAAATATCTATATAATGCATCAGCAAGTTTCAGCAAAGCTGTAAACTTTACTAGTGCAGATTCTGAAGGTGAAGACATAAACTTGTTTGGAACAACATGGACAGTTAGTTCATCTACAGATACTACAGATTTAGTATTGCTAAAAAGTGCTGAGAAAATAAGTTTATCAAGTGATGCTCCAACAGCATCAGTTACTATTGAAGGAAAAGTTTATACAGTTGAATTAATCTCAGCTTCAGACACAGCTGCTACTGTTGCTATAACAGATAGTGCTGGAACAACTGAAACTAAAGAGATTAATGAAGCTGCTTCAAAGACAGTTAACGGCATAACAGTTGCTATAACAACTGCAGATGAAACAAACTTAAAATTATCTGCAACAATTGTAGCAGGTAGCAATAAGATAACTCTTACTGATGATACTGCTGTAACAGTTGGTGAAGCCGGAACAGTTATTGATGGAACAAAAGTAGATCTTCTTGGAGGAACAACTGCATGTACAAAATTAACAGTTAGTGTTTTTGCTCCTGAATCGGACAAGGATGCAATCCTTCCCGGAGAAATCTTTATGGACCCTGTATTTGGGACATTCAAAGTTGACTTTTCAGGATTAAATATTGCTGATGATAGTACAAGCAGAGAAGATATTAAAATTGCAAACAGTGGAGATGATAAAATGCAAATTACCATGACTGATTATAGAGGATATACAAAATCTTTCCAATATGTATATAATGGGTCAGCTATGGCACTTCAATGGGATACTAATGGACGTAACATTGTAGTAAAGGAGAGAAGTCCTGTAAACTATTCTGATTATGTTGTTCTTGGTAATGAAGATGATGGAAGGTTAGTTAAGTTAACAACAATAACTAACTATTCAGCTACAACTACCACAGATGCAATAGTATTCACAGATGTCTTTTCAGGAGAGACATATACTGCTACAGGAAGTACTGAAGGAAGTAAAACTGTAACTATCGGAGGAAATGACTACACTGTAGTATATAACTTCGCTAGTGAAATTGCTTCAGAAGCAAGAACAGTATTTATACAATCTCCAGATAGTACAGCTGTGGGAGATATGATTATTTACCCAACAATAAGTACTGCTAAAGGTGCAAAGGTAATGTTTTACAAACCATTGACAATAAATATTAGTCAGTGGGATGCTGCTACAGATGATGGTAGAGGAGCTACAGGAGCTACTGGTTCTGCGACAGGCAATCAGTTAGAAAACATTAAGATTCCAAATGGTGCAAACTCATACCAAACTATTGCTGTTGATCCAGTTGGAGAGAATCTAACTGTGAACAGTATAGAACTTTATAACGAAAAGAACTTTACTGTTGTTAATATGACAAGTATTGGGCTTAGTTTCAATTTCTCAAGAGTTGGTGGAGATAATTCAAATGCAACATTAAGAATCCATCTTCAAGACGAAGATAGAAATGGTAATATTGCAAACCCTGCTGTAGTTGTTATAGAAGAGAAAGATGATGGTAACAGTTATGAAACTTTCATTATTACTACAGAAGAAGGTAGTTCAGCTGATGATGGTATCGGAGTAAGTGATGTATTAAGATCATGGAGTAAAGATGCTACATGGAATGCTATATCTCTTTATTCTGATAGCAAAAAGACAAAAGAAGCTGACAGATGGGGAACAATTGCACTTATAGACTCAGCCGATTCAGATCAGAAGACTGCTACAATTAGCTATCCTGATGATCAGTTATATGCTTTGACATATATAGCTGAAGAAGCTGCTGCAATAACTACATCTGGTGCATCAGGCACAACTTCACTTGGAGAAGTTCTAGTAACTGACTCTGAAGTTAGTTCTGTAAGCACAAAGAATCTAATTGTTGTTGGTGGAAGCTGTATTAACTCTGCTGCTGCTACAATATTAGGAAGCACTTGTGGAAGTAGTTTCACAGACAAGACAGGCATTGGTTCAGGACAATTCTTGATCCAAAGTTTAACAAGTCCCTACTCAGCAAGTCAAATTGCTTTAGTAGTTGCTGGTTATGAAGCTGCTGATACTGTAAACGCTGCTACTTACTTAAGAACTAAAATTGTTGATACAACAGTGGGTAAGAAGTACAAAGGTACTTCTGCAACATCTGCTGAACTTGTAACAACAACAGCATAAAGGCATTTATTTTTTATTTTTCTTTTTCTTTATTTTTTATCCTTACTGAAAGTTACCATGATAAAGTTTTTATATGAAAAAATAATTTGATAATATATGAGAAAGATAATTTCAAGGGAAGAGGAGGAAAGAAAGAGAAAAGGAAGCCAGTTACTCGTGGGAGGAATTTTGATATTAGTAATGGTTTTGAGTGTTCTTGGATATTCTCTTGGAAGCCAGGAAGAAGAAAAGACAGAGAAAGTTAATTATGGAGGATTTAGCTTTTTGAAACAAAATGGTTTTTGGATATTGGATTTGGAAAATTTGAAGTTTTACTTTGAATATAATCCTAATGAAGTTGAGAAAATTGGCGGGGTATTGAATCCACTGAAAAATTATTTAGATAAACCAGTGTATATTTATTCGGAAAATTCTGAAGCAGAAGCAGAGATTTATAAAAATTTATTTTACTATAATCAAATCGTCGAGAGAATGCAGAACGCGTGCCCCGAAGAAGAAAAATGTGATGAAAGCTGGCCTGTAAAAACCTGTGAAAATAATTTTGTGATTCTGAGAGAAAGCAATGAAACAGGGATAAAACAGGAAGGGAATTGTGTGTTTATCGACGGTAAAAGAGAAGATTTAGTTGAACTGAGCGATGTTTTTTTGTATAAGATAATTGGAATACAATAAAACTTATAAATCAAGGAGGAAATCTAAGAATATGCCAAAAGAGAGAAAAACTACAAAGAAAAAAGAAGTAAAAGAGCCGAAGCCAGAGGGAGAAAAAGTCTGTGAGATTTTTGAAGTTAAAAAAGAAGAAGGCAGAGAAAAAATAGTTGAAAGTTGCGGAACTGAGGAACCGAAGGCAGCTTCAGATGTACAAAGGAAAAAAGAAAATAAAATATTCAAAATAATTATAATAACTCTGATAGGATTTATCTTAATGTTTCTTGTTGTTGTCTGGGCAGTGAACTATTTTAATCAGATTAATGTCGGCGGAGTTATATTCGAAATGGATAAAACCACAATGACAGGAAAAATATTGTACAAAACATCTATCCCGGTATCATATAAAGACGGAACAACCGGAAAAGTTATATCTGCTGATTATAATTTTTATTTCAGAACAGACCCCAGAATATTAGAGAAAGTTCCTTTTCAAGGGAAAATTAATTTGCGGGATAATATGGTAATTAATATGACAGAAGATTTTAACTGCGATGGATACGGTATTATTGCTGTAGCAAATATTCTGAAGCTGTATGAAGTAATCGGCGTGAAAGTAATAAAAGATGAAGATGCCACATGCGACGAGCTTTATGGAAGATATATGTACCTTAATCTAAAAGGCGGTGAAGAAACTTTTGTTAATACTTATGGAATACAAGAAACCTGCCAGAATATTTATATTAATGATTGTGAAATTCTGGAAGGAACAGAAAGATTCATGCTGGAAACATTAATTGAAGTTAATAAAAATTTGGATAAAAAAAGAGATTGATATTTCTTTGAGAATTCTAGTGTTTCCTGGAGCGCTTGGATTTATGGGAATTTTTTCTTGAGTCATATAAACTGATTATGTCGGAATAAAAAGGAATCTCTTTTATCTTGAAAAACTTGACACTCAAAAACCAAATTCCGACGACAAAAACTGTGCTTCCGACGTACCAGAATATTTTATGGGTTATATCAAAAAAAGAATTTCCTGAAACCAGCAAGATAGAAAGGAGGAAAATTCTTAATATATTTAGTAACAGAAGCGATGAAAAAGAAAAAAGCAAGATTAGCATTCTTTTTTTCAAATTTATCTTCGGAGTTGACAGATTTAAAATTAGCAAAAGGAAATATGCAGAACCTGCTACGCAGGCACCGATTATTTCTATCGGAATGTTATTTACAAAAATTATATTTGAAATAATTGACGTGTTAAAAAAAGATTTGAGGAGGAGAAAAACAGGATAAATAGTAAGGGGGAGGAAGATAAAATGAAAAATGTTGAGTCCGAGAATTCCCAATACAACCAGTATAAAATATCGGGAGATTATATCTAATGCGTATTTCACATCTTTTTTCATAATATAGACAGTGGAAATATATTTAAATAATTTTGGCATCTAAAGAAAATGAGAAATAAGACAATATTTGCGGGGATTTTGGTGGTATTTTTTCTGATTGCCAGTTTTTATTTCGACAAAAATCTTGTGGAAGGAATCTCTTTTCTGAGGAATGGTATCGTCGATAATGTTTTTCTTTTTATCACTTTTGCAAGCTCTGAAATTATAATTTGTTTTGTTCTAACTTCTTTATTTTTATGGAGAGAAAATAAAAGAAGATGGATTTTTCCGCTTTGGCTGACGCTCGGAATTACAGCGATAATAAATTTTACTCTCAAAATAATAGTTCAGAGAGAGCGTCCTTTTCAGCTTGGTATTGTTTCACTGATTTCAAATTTGCAGGAAGCAAGTTATTCTATCTGGAATTTTTCATTCCCGTCTTTTCAGAGCGCGCTGGTTTTTTGTGCAATACCAATTTTGTCTGAACAGTTTCCCCGACTGAAAAAATTCTGGCTAGCATTCGCAGTTCTCGTCGCATTTTCGAGAGTTTATTTCGGAGTTCATTTTGTCAGCGACGTTATTGCCGGAGGAATTTTAGGATATTTAATTGGTATGATAATTATGAAATTAGAAAAGAAATATAATTTTGGAAAGAAAGTTTATGAGAAGATTTTCAGGAAGTAATTATTCTTTTTTGTCGAGTAATGGAGCAAGTATTTTTTGTCCTGCGTCTAAACTAGCAAATCTTTCTATGGAATCGTCTTTTGGAATTTTGTTAAGAATTATAGAATCAAATCTTCCGTCATTATCTTGATCACTAAATTGTATATATGATGAATTATCACTACAATTACACTGAGCAGATTTTTGATTGAGATAAAGAGTTAATTCTTTACCCCCACCTAAATAATGTTGAAGTCTGAAAGGATAACCTCCATAAACTCCATAAGAAGGTTCCGGAAATTTACATCCAGATAATCCGAGAATACCAAGAAGAGCTAGAGTTTGTAATGGTTTCATTTTTATTCTTTTTTCTTTGCAACTTTCATTGCAACAATAATTATGATGAAAATCAAAAGAACATTCAATGCTCCGATTCCCCATAAGTACCAGTTATCGCCGGTTCCTGAAAATAATCCAGTTATGCCTGGGAATAAAGAAGATTTTTCAACTGTAACTTTTACAGGCTGAGTCAAGATATCATCTCCTTCGACTAATTCTATGTTAAGTTCTTTCTCTCCTGAGACATCTTTATTGATTGTTAATGTTATCAAGACTTCTTCTGATTTTTCTGCATCGAGAGTCAGAGAAGTTTTATCGACGTTTAATGATGAAGCCCAATCAGCGTAACCTGCAATGTTCAATATGTAAGTTGATGTTTTTGTTCCTGTGTTTGTGATTGTTGCTTTTATTGTAACTTCTTTTCCTGCAACAACAGATTCAGATTCCAAGTTTGCAACCACAGAAACTTTTGGTGTGGTTGAACAGTCTTCAAGAGTTATGATTTTAGAGAATTTAGATTCATCATCATTTTCACTCTGATAAATTTCATCATCTTCATCATAAACAGAAAATTCTAAAACATATGATTTCTCGTCGGCATTTGCGGGAATTGGGAGAGATACTTCCAAAGTCGAATCCTCGAAAGAATCAATATCTCCGATTTCAACTTTTTTGTTAATTCCCAATACTTTGTTGTAGATTATTACGTAAACATTATCCTGGTCTTCGTCGCCGATGTTCCAAACTTTAGCTGTTATCTGAACGTCACTTCCGCAGGCAACTGTCTCTGAGATTTCTACATTATTAACGACGACAAAATTGTTTTCCATCTGAAGGTCGATTTCTGAAGAATCATATTCAGAAGTTTCTTTCCAGTCGTTATCTTCATCTTCTCCTGTTGCCCATACATAGAATTTGTAATTATTAGCACCTGCATCAATTTCATCAAGAGCGTCTTTATCTAACTGGAAAGTTAATGTAAAAGTTTTCTCTTCGTCATCGTCCAAGTCAAAACTTTTTTCCTTGTCTTTAATTATCCAGTTTCCATTTTCAACGTCGTAAAGTCCCCATTCAACAACTATGTCTCTGATTTCTTTAATTCCATCATTTCTGACTTCTACGTCTGCATTAATTTTATCCATTAAATACCAATCAGTATCTTCACCGAATCCTTCTTCAACTGTAATGTCGTCGAGGTTTACCTGCAAGTTTCCGTCAAAGTTTTCGTATTTGTCTGGTGCTGCAACTTCAAAAGAAATTGTTTGTGCGACATTTCCTGAAGTATTTCCAGCTGCAGTGATAGTCGGAGAATATGTTTTTCCAAAGTAGAATCCGAAATCAGAAGGAACTGTGTAAGTTATCTCGTAAAGATTAGCTGATACTAGAGAAATAGATAAGTCAATTGTTTTACTGTTCTGAGTTATATCTGTGATTGTTACTGAATCTATTTCTTCTCCGGTTGGAGTAATAGTTATATTAGCAGTGTGAGAACCTGATGTTATAGATAATGTTGGGACGGTTGAAAATGCGATTGCAGCACTTGCAAAAGAGGTAAGAACTAACGCCAATAAGATACCAAGAGTCAATAAACTCAAACTTTTGTTTTTCATGTGTAATCATTCCGCAGTTAAGATGGTTTATAAATTTTCTTATTTTGTGAAATATAGATTATATTGAAATCTTCGGAAGGTTTATATATTTTTTACACTCTTATTTATGATGGTGATGATAGCAAAAGAGAAATCTCTAAGTGCATGGGCGTTTCTTATCGGTGTTATACTCGCTGTTATCATAGGAATTTCGACGATATTGATTCCGCTTTCTGTTCTTACTACATACAGCAGTTTTATTTATCTGATACTTGTAATTCTCGGAATTGTCATAGGAATCTCGATAAATGCTGCGGGAAAAGATGTCCAGACTTTTTTGATAACAGGAGCAATAATTGTAATTGTCAGCAGGTTTGGAATGGACAGCGTTATCGGTTCATTGATAGGAATTGGGGTGGGAGATTTAGTTTCGTCGATATTCGCGTCGCTGCTTGCATTATTTGTGCCTGCAACAGTTATAGTAGCATTAAAGAGCGTTTTTGGGTTGGCTAAAGTTTAAGTCAGAAATATTAATTACAGAACTATCAAAGTCTAATCTTGGACAGGCTGTGTTTACCCATGATTTTATTTCGGGGAAGTTTTCGAATTCTCTTGGATTTATCTCATTGCTAATAAATAGGTAAATTTCTTTATTTTTGATTTTATCTTTCAGAGCGAGAGCTTTTTGCAGGTTTTCCTGTCCGGGTTTTGTTGAAATTAAAATTCCAATTTTGTCTGCATTCAGGAATCTCATATAAGAAGCTTTTTTTCTTTTCTTCAAAGAACTGATTTCCTCTTCGGAGATTTTTCTTAATTTGTCTGCTTCGAGAATGTAAACAGGAAGATTGCTTTCAACAGCGAGGGAAACAGCGTGGAATTTTCCTGAAGAAATCAGAAGAACTGCTTTTGTGTCTTTTGAAAATTTTGGTTTGCTACAACCCAGGACTTGAAGGAAATTAGTGATGTTATGATTTTTAGACAAAATTTCTTTTATCTCCGACGCTGTTTCTTGATATTGAATTGAATAAGCAATTGCGATATTCTTTGGGAGTTTCAACTCAGATATTTTTTTCGTGTTAATTTCTGATTTGACTTTTGCGGGAATGAATAATTGTTTCATGAAGAAAATAGAAATTAGTGAGATTTAAAGGTTTGGAATTAGAATTATTCGCAAGATAATAAATCATTACTTACGTAAAAACCATTTCCCTGAAAAAATCCGTAACCACTAGAAGCAGTAAATGGGCCGCGAATGAGAGATTTATCTTTTCCATGTTCAACAACTCTGACTTCTAACAAGCCGTTTTTAATACAATCATCTGGCCAAAATCCGCAGATTCCTTTTCCGTTTATTTCATCAAACTGAATTAATTTTTCGTTAGAAAACATTCCGTCGTAAACATTACATTTAAGATAATATTTTTTATCCTCTTTTTTCATTTTAAAAATAATTTATTCAAACCTGTTTGGCTGTTTTGTAGCTTCGGGGTTTGAAGTTGAAACGTCTCTTTGAATTTGTGCGAATGAAGGCGTGACAATCAGCAAGTTCTCTCCGAACCCTGCGATGTTTCCTTCAAGAGCTTCTGTTGTTTTCTTTACTTTTGCAACAGCTCTCTTTAATTCAATAGGGTCTTTTTGTTTCAAAGGCTTGATATCAATTATTGCAATTGTGTATCCTTCCCTTAGAATGTTAAGAATTACGTTAACGTCATCGTATTTTTTCAGAACAAAAAGCTTGACAAGAACTTTGTTGTCTCTTTCCTCTTTTTCGAGGTCAATTTCAAGATAATCTTCCTGAGCACCTTCGCCTTTTCCTTTCAGTGCCTTTTTTAATTTGTCAAACATATTAGTCTTAGAAATAATCTGTTTATAAAGATTTCGTAGTTTTATTTTATATATTAAGAAATGTAGATTTTATCGACGAGAAATTTATTTTTTAGTAATTTCGTCACGCAATTTGTCGAGCTGTTTTGCAATTATCTCTTCCTGTTTCTCAAAAGAGCTCATCCTCATCTCAAGAATTTTTTGCTTGTTTTTCAGCTCTTCTTCAACTTTTGATTTCTCAGATTTTATCATTAATTGCCCGATAATCTTGAAAACGTCGTCTCCTGATTTTTCCAATTCTTCCATAGCAGAATTAGTTTCAGCCAATTCCATCTGAAAAGCCTGCTTCTGCAAAAGTGAATTTTGCAATCTCTGCTCGAGAATCTGCATTTCCTGAAGTTTATTTTCGTCCATCGTAGAATGTTATAATATTTATTCCGCCTTGATTTTTTTTGCCTTGCTTCTTGGCTTGTAAAAGATTTTGCTTCCGCAGTAAGGGCAGACAAATCTCTTGTCCAAATTAGCGCTGACAACTTTCTTTTCGCATTTGAAACATTTGTAGGTTACCATTGTGATTTTAGTGCTTATTCATTTAAATAATATACGTCGGAAGCGAATTTTTTTCCGCATTTTTTGCAGTGCCAGATTCCTTTTGACACTCTCTTAACTCCGAGCTTTTTGCAGTACGGACATTTTTGTTTTTTTCGCTGTTTTGATTCGATGTTAACGATTTTTACTTTTACAGCTCTTCCGTATCTTGCTCCGAATCTTCCTGTTGATTTTGTTTTTTTTGATTTTGATGGCATTTTGTTTTATCGTCGGTGTTTTTGGCACTCGTGCAAACTCTCGGGATTTGAACGTTCAAATCCGTTATGGTTTGAATATGAAATGGGGCTGCCCGGATTTGAACCGGGGTCGTCAGGTCCCAAACCTGAAAGGCTACCAGGCTACCCCACAGCCCCAATGAAAATGGGGAGCAATTTTAATTTATAAACTTATTATTTTTTAGCGGGAGCCGGCGGTGCTGCGGCGGGAACAGCGGCTGTTTCTTTCTTAGCAGCTTCTTCAGATTCCTTAGCAGCTTTTTCCTGCTGTAATATTCTGTCCTGTTCTTTCTTTATCTTAGCAAAATATTCGTCGAGCTGTTTCTTTTTATCAGGAGAGGTTTCTGTTTTCTCGCTGTTAATTTCCCTGTCATATTTTCCTTCTATAATTTCCTGTTCAACTTCTGCAGCAGGCTTGTTTTCAATCAAAATACCGAGGCTGACACAAGTTCCTGCGATTGTCTTTACTGCAGATTTCAAATCTTTGCAAAGCATATTCGGGAATTTTGTTTTTGCCACTGAGATTATCTGTTCTATAGAAGCATTTCCGACGAGAACTTTCTTCTGAGCTCCTGAACCTTTTTCGATTTTCAGTTCTTTTTTCAATAAACCTGAAACAGGAGGCGAGAAAACTTTTATGTCAAATTCTCTTGTAGAAGGTTCAACATTTAATTCAACAGGAACCTGAATTCCGTCGAAAGATTTTGTCGCTTCATTTACTTTTTGGATAACATTGTTTACTGGAATTCCGAGAGGACCGAGCTTCTGACTAAGTGCAGGACCGGGCTTCATTGCTCCACCGTCGACAAGTAATTTTATTATCATTTTATATAGGCAAAGGGGGGACACTTAATTTAGTTAAAAGAGAATTTCTTGCAATTGTTTCAAGCTTGTCTTGCGGAGTTTTATGAGATATTGAAGATTCAAAATCATGAATATAACATTGGAGTTCATTAATCACTGGATCATCCGCAGGAAGTTTTTTAGTAATCTCTTGTAATTCATCATTAATCTTTTTTAAAGAATTAATATAATCATCATTATATCTTTCAACATCTTTCAAAAGGGATATTATTCTATAGTGGTTTTGAGTTCTTTTCATATTTCTTCTCCTTCTTCTCTTCGGATAACTTTGACGTTATCTAATTTAACTGTAACTGGCAACGGAACAACTGCTCCGAGCAAGCTTACTACAACTTCTTCTTTCTGTTTGTCAATTCTTAAAACTTTTGCTTTTTCTTTCTTGAAAGGTTCTGCGATTAATTCAACGATGTCGCCTTCCTTGATTGAAACAGTTGCAATAGAAGGCTCTATCATATTCTTGATTTCTTCGTAGGCAATTGTCTTACCGATTATACCTTTTACATACGGCAAATCAAATGCGGCTTCCTCTGCAGATTCTCTGTCTTCTGCCTCGAGGAGAACATAACCTCTGAGCCCGTGAGGGCGAAGAACTGAAAAAACATTTAAGTTTTTTTTCTGAGCTCTGTCAGCAATCATGTCGATGACTCGCTCTTCTTTGTTTGTTGTTACTTTTATAATAAATATCATCTGTCTTCGACTACCACTCAAGTATCTGAGAAGTAGATATAATTAATTAAAAAATGGGGTTTATAAATTTTTTGTGAGGAATTATTTTCTGAAAAAATTATTTTTCTTGTAGTAAAAGTAAAGAGAGATTGTGAGAAGAGAAAGCCAGAGGAGGATAAATAGGGGAATAAAGAATAAAACAAATAATAACTGTAAAATTGGGATGTCTACTAATTCGCCAAAGATAAAATTAATAAAAACGAGATAGTTGCTTAGAAAAGAACAAATTATTACTAATACAGGTAATTCAAAATAAAAAACTTTTTTTGGATTTTTAGAAAGTAGTCTTCTGATTATAAAAAATAGGGGAACAATAGAAATTAAAATTGTGAGAATTAAAAATGGAGGATATGTTGGTAAATAATCCAAATAAGGATTAGTTACGCCAGTCAAGACTCTTTCTGTCGTACCAAATGCGAAACTATTCCCGAAGAAATAAAGAAAGAAAGATAATATTGAAAAGATGAATAATGGAATCCAAAAAGATTGGAGAGAGATATTTGATTTAGGAGTTTTAATCTTTTCTATTGAAGTCTTTAACATAAATTTTTTCTTATAATAGAAATATAGAGAGACTGTTAGTATGGAAAACCATAACAAAATAAAAGGAATTGGAGAAAGAATAAATATTAAAATAGATAATTTACCCATTCCCATCGGTCCGCCAAACATTAATCCTGTAAACATATTTAATGCTCCAAGTAAAGAATAAATTAAAGACAAGATGGGTAATTCAAAATAAAAAACTTTTTTTGGTTTTGTAGATAATAATCGTTTAATGATGAAAAAGGGGGGGATTGACACAAAAATAAGAGGGAGTATTGAACTGGGTAGCATTGTAACCAAGAGTGTTCCTATTTTTTTAATCTCATTAGAAATTAACATTGCTAGAGTAAATAAGATAATAAAAAAAGGAATCCCGACTGAAACTAAAAAAGGAATCCAAAAATTTTTCTTATTTAATGTCACCCCGTTGATTTTCATAAAAGATAATTATCTTCCTCATTTAAAAATATTTTTAATAATTAAACTCTCCAAAAGTATGATTTTTTGGGCCCTGTGTTAATTTCTTTTTTCCTGAACCATCAACGTTGACAGAATATATCTGGTAGGTTCCGTCGGCATTAGAACTGAAAAGTATTTTTGAGCCGTCTTTAGAGAAATGCGGTGAGCGTTCAAGATAATTATCAAAAGTTAATTGCTGAATATTTGTTGAATTGTTATCGTATAAATAAATATCTGCATTTACTAAACTATCTCTAAATGAAGGGCCGCCGTCTATATATTCACGTTCATATGTATATGAAGAAAATGTAATTTTATCGCCATTAGGAGAAAATTCCGGATCCATATGTCTAAAGAGATCATTCCCTGTGATTAAAAGAGTTTCATTCTTAGATGTAACATTAGTTTTAGCAAGATCTCCGAGATAATATTTTGCATAGACTACCTCATTTCCATCGGGAGAAAAAGAAGGAGAAAATCCTGAAATCTGAGTGGCAGTTAATCTTTCTTTATTAGAAAAATTAATATCTGTTATGTACAATTCTATAGCTCCCCATTGAGTAACGTAAACAATTTCATCATTGATTGACCATGCAGGGTCAGTAGCCTGAGAACTTCCAACTAATTCAGTGAGTCCAGAGCCATCAAGATTTATTGTGTAGAGTGTGGATATATCAACACCCCCCTCATTTCTTTCATGTTGTTCAAAAATTATTTTATCTCTGTCGGGGGAAAATCGGGGATAATTTTTTGTAAGAGAACTAGAAGTTATTTCTTGAATATTTGAACCATCTTCATTCATAACTGCTATCTGTGAATCAATATTTTGTCTAGTAGTATAAGAAACCAGGGGAATTTTAAATGAACCTCTAGCAGGTTTAGTTTCTTTGTACTGTTCTGCAGGCGTAAGAAGATATATCTCATGTACCCTGTGAACCAAACCTTCCCGATTATTAACTTTCGCAAATTCATATGCTGCTTCTGCAAGTCCAACGCAATTGAAAGAATATGGACCTTTTACAACTGAACCGGCTGCCAAACCAAAAATAGATCGTATCATAGGTCCCATAGCATAAGGTTGTCCAACTTGGTCTTCAACGTAAGCAACAATATCATCCCTTTGACTGAGAGTTAGAGTAAAATCTTTGGGTTCTCTTGCTCCTGCATAAGCATTAAGCCCACTAAAGTCAGATATAGGATTATAATAAGTAAATTGAACCCCCCAGGGAAGAGCTTCAACAACGTTATATTTCCCCAATTTTTTTACATCCTCTGAAGCTAAACCTCCAGAATAAATTCTTTCACCGACATAAATTCCAACATGCCCCGGCATCCAGTTGTCTTTTAAATTAGGATTTCCTTCATCCCAAACAGCACCGAGAGAATATAATAAATCTCCTCGCTGTGGATTTCCCAAGTCTTCAGGTATTGGGCAATTAAAGCCAGTTATTGTATAATGACTAAAATGATTTATTCCGGCAGTAATAATATTATTCTCTGTGTCTGCAGTTAAGATGTTTATCTCTTCCCAGTTTTTGGAAGATTCGCTGTAAGAGTATAATTTTAAATTTGAGTCGTCGGAAAGTCCGGCGTCATTGAGAGACTCATCGGAATAAGGAATTTGAATTGTTAGTGAATTATTGAAATTAATTCCATCGGGTCCGAAATCAACAGATGTTCCGACATAATTTAAACCTGCGGGGAGTGCGGGGGGATTGTTGACTTCACCGACGGAAATTGTTGTATCTGACTGCAAAGCTCCTGCAGGAATTTTTAATTTTGTCCCGTAAATAAAACTTTCAGGATTAGTTATTTCAATTAGTCCTCCTGTTTCAGAGTCTATTTCTTTAGATTCAACAGAAGTGATTGTGGTTTTATATTCATAAGATTTCGGGGTATCTTCCTGTTTTTGAAGATTGCATGAAGAAGAAAGTAAAGTAGCGACTAAAGAAAAAGTTTTAATTGCATTAGAAAATTTTTTACTGAATATTGTTTTTTCTAAACCCATAAAGATTGAATAAAAAAATAATTTATAAATCTATTCCAACCTAACGGTAATATCCGAACGTGTGATTATTAGGGCCCTGTGTTAATTGCTTTTTCTCTGAACCATCGACGCTGACAGAATATATCTGGTAGGTTCCGTCGGCATTAGAACTGAAAAGTATTTTTGAGCCGTCTTTAGAGAAATGCGGTGAACGTTCAATAGAGTCGGGGTAAATTATTTTTTCTATGTTGCTTGAATTAACATCATAGACACATATATCTACATCAACAAGTTTTCCAGAGGAATAAATATAAGAGGCAAATGCAATTTTTTTTCCGTCGGAGGAGAATTCGGGTTCAGCATTTGTTGTGTTGTTATCTCCGAGAACAAGAATTGTTTTCTCTCGGGAAGCTAGATTTATTTTAACAATGTCCTTATAGGCTGAAGAATAAACTAAGTCATTTCCGTCGGGCGAGAAAGATGGTGTGTACTCCGAAATTTGCGTTGTCGTCAATCTTTCCCTGCTGGAAAAATCCAAATCTGCGAGATAAATTAATTTAAGCCCCCACTGAGCAACAAAGGCAATTTTATCCTGACTTGACCACGAGGGATTTGTAGCTTCAGAACTCCCGACTAATTCAGTAAGTTCAGAGCCATCAAAATTTATTGTGTAAAGTGTGGATATATCAGTTCCATTTCTCTTATGCAATTCAAAAATTATTTTGTCTCTATCGGGGGAAAGTCTCGGATAATTTTTTTCAGGAGAGTCTGAAGTTATTTCCTGAAAATCTGAACCATCTTCATTCATGACAGCGATTTGAGAATTTATTCTTGATGTAGCATATGAAATTAAAGGGATTTTATATTTGGTAGTTGGTTTAGTTGCATCTACAGGACAAGTAGAAAGAAGAGAAGCAAGAAAAAAAGCAGCAATAATACTCGGGATATTTTTCCCCTTATTAGTAAAATGTTTTTCCAATCCCATTAATATATATAATAGAAAGTATATATTAAAATGTTACTATCAGGGTATAATCTCGGGGCCGAAGTATTTTTCATACTCAAAATCAGATTCGGAAATTATCTTCTGCCGAATTAAATTTTCAATTTCTGATTTTTTATTTTTCAATTCGTCAATCAAATATTTTATTGTCGAGCAGATTAACTCATCTCCTTTTCGGGGCCAGAGTTTTGATTTGTTCCAGTAGAGGCATCTCCCTCCGCACAAATCAAGATAATCACAATTTGTGCAAGGTTCTGAGACGGAAAATTTTTTCAAATTTTCCGGACTTGAATTTTTTATATCGCCCGCGTAAAAATCTCTGATGCAATTCATTATCGGGCATACGACAATTTTTCCGCTCTGCGTTATTGCATAACCAGAATGTCCTGCTCCGCACCTCAATTTTGTTTTCTCATTTTTCAAAATACTTTCCATTATTCCGAGGAAAGGATACAACTTCAAAACTTTCCCTTTTTTCATTTCTCCAATCCAGTAATTAATTAATTTTGAAATTGATTTATTGTATTTTAAAACGAAATCCTGAAATTTATTCTCGTCGAAATCAAACCTGTAAAATCCGGCATCTAATTGCCAGTGAACAGAATCAAATCCGGAGTTGATTAAAGATAAGACTTGTTCGTAAATATCAGGGAAATCCTGCGAGACAGTCATTCTTGCAATTAGCTCTCCATCGTAACCAGATTCTTTTATTTTTTTTATATTGCTTACAACTTTATCATAAGTTCCCCTGCCTCTGTTAAAATCAGTTCTCCCCTTATCTCCGTCGAGGGAAACTAAAATTTTCCCAATTTGTCTGACATAATCTATCGGAAGTTCATCCAGCAATTTCCCATTTGTCTGCATCCTGAAAGGAACTTTTATCTCATCAATTATTTTTTTTATTTTTTCAATTTCAAGAAGAGGCTCGCCCCCGTAAAATATCAGAACAGGATTTTTGTCTTTTTCGAGAAATTTTTTCAGATCATTTATTCCGACTTCAAATTTTTCAGATTCGGAAAAATCAAATTGAAACTTTTTATCGAGCCCGTTATCGAATTCGCTCATTGATTTTTCGCAACAATATCGGCAGTCTGAATTGCAATTTTCAGTGAGTATCAGATGGTAATGCATAGAAAAAACGATTTTAATCAGAATTTAAATTTATCCTATAAATAATTTCATAACTATAGAAATCAGGAAACCAAGAGCGCCGATTATCATAATTCCGACTGCAGAAACTTTCGCGATTTTCAAAAATTCATCTCTTGTTGGTTTTTTCAGAACTGTCCAGACTCTCCTGCATTTAGCGACAAAAGATTTTATTTTTTCAAATAATTTCAATTTCATATGTTAGATAAATAAAAAGGGTTTTTAAGATTATTCAAAGAATTCTATCCCAAGTTCTTCTTCAATTTCTTTATGCTTCATGTTATCAATTGAATCGGCAGTTCCGAGAATCTGCGAGCTTTTGACACCAGTAATTACGAGAAGGACTCTCAGTGATTTTTCCATGTCGTCGGAAATCTGCGCTCCCCAAATTAATTTCGCTTCCGGGCTTAATTTGTTTCCAACAGTTTCAATTATGCTTTTGCATTCTTCAAGGCTCATGTCAGGACCTCCGACAATATTTACCAAAGCTCCTGTTGCTCCAGAAATGTCGACGTCAAGAAGAGGATTTTGAATTGCTTTCTCGACGGATTCGGTTGCTCTCTGTTCGCTGTCAGATTCGCCCATTCCAATTAATGAAACACCGCCGTCAACCATCACAGTTCTGATATCTGCAAAATCAAGATTTACTAATCCTGTTGTTGTTACTAACTCAGTAATTCCTTTTACTGCATTTGTAAGAATCTCGTCGGCAATTTTGAAAGCTGTGTGCAGCGGCAATTCAGGAGCAAGTTCAAGAAGCTTGTCGTTTGGAATTACAATCAAAGTATCGACGACAGACTGCATTCTGTCAAGTCCTTCCATTGCATTTTCAATTCTTTTTTTTCCTTCAATTGTAAAAGGCAAAGTAATAATCCCAATTGTAAGTGAACCCTGTTTTTTTGCCAAGCCCGCGATAAACGGCGCAGCACCTGTTCCTGTTCCCCCACCCATTCCGCAAGTAATGAAAATCATATCTGAATTTGCAATTTTTTTCTTTATTTCTGATTCAGATTCTTTTGCTGCCTGCTCTCCAACTTTTGGATTGCTTCCTGCACCAAGTCCCTGAGTCAAATCTTTTCCGATAAGAATTTTATGGTCTGTATTTGCATACAATAAATCCTGCGCGTCGGTATTTACAGCAATCAGCTCTCCTCCTTTAATTCCAATTTCCTTCATTCTGCTGAGAGAATTTCCGCCTGCACCGCCGACACCGATAACTTTTATTTTTGTAGATTGTTTCTGGATTAATGCTTCTAATTCCTTATCAATTTCCCTGATTTCTTCAGAAACACCAGGCATAGGAACTCCACCTTTTTTATAGATTAAATCAGCCATGCGACGACACCTCCGGTTTCTTTCGCTTAATCTTCCCGCTAAATTTGTGCATTGTCATGCAATTAAAAAAATGAATGGGGATTTATAAGAATTATTGTGTTTTTGGAGGATTCTCTATTTCCTTAACTTCCAACTCCATCCCGATTATGTCCTTGAATTTTTCTTTAAACATTTCAACAAACTGCGACATTGTTTTTTCAACTTCAATTGTTACCTTGTTATCTTTAACAGAGAAAGGGAAATCTCTTCGGAATAAGAATGAGATTAGAGATTTTATCTTTTCATTTGTGTCTTCGATTTTTCTCAGAATATTAATATTATAAATTACTGTTTTTCCTGCGAGAGGATGGTTGAAATCGACGATTACTCTCCCGCCTGAAACTGTCAGAACTTTTGCGATTCTGCCGTCGAAGTTGAATACAGCGCCGGGAAATGGATTGATATTTTGCCCTTGGAAAATTTTAGCAGGAACCATCTGAATAAACTGCTGAAGTCTCGGGCCGAAAGCTTTTTCTGGAACAAGCTCGATTTCATATTTCCCAATTTCTTTTCCAATCAGAAAATCGTCAATTCCTTTCAGAAACATTCCTTCTCCGAGGGAAAAAATTATTGGTTTGGTATCTGCTTCGGGGTTTAATTTTTCCAAATCTTTTTTAACATTTGAGTCGAAAATTTCTCCGTCTTTTATCTTTCCGGTGAATTCAATTTCAATAAAATCCTTTTTCTGCAATGCCATAACAGAACATTGGAAAAAGCTTTTTTAAAGTTTATGAATTCAAAAAAATTTATAAATAATAAGAAATAATTCTAGGTAAACAGGAAGGTTAAAATCAAAACACACGAAAAGAAGGTTGAAGATTTCTATTCGACTGGGCTGGACAGGGAAGATTACAAATATGATATTGGAAAAGAGAATAATGGGAAATTTCTTTCATTCGGATATTGGAATACCAAGAAAGAAAGCTATCTCGAGGCAGCGAGGAATCTGCTGAATTTTTTTATTGAAAACAGCGAGGTGAAAAAAGCAGACAGGATTCTGAATGTTTGCTGTGGTTATGGGAGCGAGACATTTGCTTATTATGAAAAATTCAAGCCGAGACTTATAGAAGGAATAGACATTACAAAACTGGAAGTTGATTATGCAAATGACAAAGCAAAACAGCTTGGTGTTGACAAGAATGTTGTATTTCACCACGGAGATGCCTGTGTTTTAAATTTCCCTGAAAATAGTTTTTCACATGTTTTTGGAATTGAGGGGCCTGCGAATTTTAACACGAGAGAAAATTTTTTCAAGGCAGCAGGCAAAGTTTTGAAGAAAGATGGGGAATTAATTCTTACAGATATAATTCTTGGAGAGAAGTTCAGGCGGGGAAAGAAGTTTCATGAAACATTTTTGGGACTCGCATCAAAGGGCTGGGTTGTTCCGAAAGCAAACTGGATAAATGAAGAGACTTACAGAAAACAACTGGAAGATGCGGGGATGAAAGTTGTTCTTCTGAAAAAAATAGGAGACAAAGTTTTCCCAGGATATGCTAATTATTGTTCAAGAATGAAAACTCTGAAAGAATCAAAAAAAGAGAGGGGACTTCCTGCGGCGATTGGTTTTGTTCTGATTTCGAGAGCGCTGGGCTATCTTTACAGGAAAAGATGGATTGAATATATTTACGTCAAGGCAAAAAAGTTTTGAAAATATTTATAAATATACTTTTTTTGGATAGGTTATGGTTTTAAAAATAATTGATGCGACTGAGGCGAAAGTCGGCACTAATGTTCTGGTTGATGGTGAGCCTTGCACTGTAAAAAAAATGGATATAAGCAAGACAGGAAAACACGGGCATGCAAAATGCCGTATAGAAGCTGTTGGGATAATAAGCGGGAACAAAAAAGTTTTCGTTGTTCCTGGACACGAGAGGCTTGAAGTTCCTTTGGTTGACAAAAGAAAAGGACAAGTTTTGTCGATAGGAGACAAGGTGAGTGTAATGGATTTGGAAAATTTCGAGACATTGGAAGTCGCCTGCCCTGATGAAGTCAAATCAGAACTTGAGATTAATTCAACTGTAGAATACTGGGATATTGAGGGGACAAAAGTAATTAAACGTAAATTGTAATAATATATAATGGCAAAAATCGCGGAAGCAACAAACAGATTGTTCAAGAATGTTTTTGTATGCAAGAGCTGTCATGCAAAGATAAAGGCTAGTTCTGACAAGATACTTAAGGGAAAAGTAAAATGCAGAAAGTGCAAGAAGAATGCATTCAGGCCCCTTAGGAAAAAATAGGTTGGTGAAATGAATTTTACATTATATGATATTATACTATTAGCAATCTTTTTAGTTTTTACTTCTGTTTTTCTGTACAGGAAAAGAAAAAATATCAAAAAAGAAGGGCTTTTACTTTTGTATAAAACCAGCGTCGGAATAAAGATAATAAACAAGATAGGGAACAAGTATCAGAAATTATTAACTCTCTTAGGTTATGTCTCGATTGTGATTGGATTTTTGCTGATGGCAGGAGTAATTTATTTCTTCGGCAAGATAATTTTTATCTATATTTTTCAGGCAGACGTAGTCCAGGCAATAAAAGTTCCTCCGATAATGCCGTTGATTCCTTATCTTCCGCAGATTTTCAAACTTAATTTTTTGCCGCCGTTTTATTTTATTTACTGGATAATAATTCTCGCTGTCGTCGCTATAAGCCACGAGTTTGCACACGGAATTTTCGCAGCGCACAAAAAAGTCAAAATAAAAAGCACTGGCTTTGGTTTCTTCCCTTTTTTCTTTCCTGTATTTTTAGCAGCATTTGTAGAACTCGACGAGAAAAAAATGCAAAAGAAAAAAATTTCAGAACAGATGGCAGTTTTATCCGCAGGGACTTTTGCAAATATACTTATAGCAGTTTTAGTTTTTGGAATTTTAGCATTATTTTTCTCTCTGGCATTTGCTCCATCGGGAGTTGTGTTTAATACTTACACCTATTCAATCGTCGGTGTTGCTTCAATTACTTCAATAAATAACCTTACAGTAGAAAATGCAACATATTCTGAGATAAAAAATCTGATGGGAGACGGGATGAATGAAGTAGTTGCCGACGGGGAAAAATATGTCACGACAAAAAGTTTTCTGGAGAAACAAAGTGGGGGAGACTACGTCACATTATATGAAGATGCTCCTGCAGTTAGGGCAAATCTCAGCAATGTAATAGTCAAAATAAATGGGGTTGGAATCGACAGCATTGAAAAACTTGAAGAAGAATTGTTCAAGCATTCTCCGGGGGAGAAAATAACAATCACAACACTGGAAGGAGATGCTTTCAGAGATTATGAAATTGTTTTGGGAAAAAATCCTGAAAATGAGAAGCCTTATCTGGGGATTGGATTTTTGAATCAGAAACAGAAGCCAGGAATTTTGGGGAACATAGTTAATTTTCTTTCTTTCAAAGAACCAAATATATATTATGAACCTAATTTTGAAGCCAGCGAATTTATTTACAATTTATTATGGTGGCTTGCTCTTATAAGTTTCAGCGTCGCATTAGTTAACATGCTTCCTGTAGGAATTTTCGACGGCGGGAGATTTTTCTATCTTGCAATTTTGGGGTTAACCAAAAGCGAGAAAATCGCAAAAAGATTATTCACATTTTTAACTTACCTTTTCATTGCATTAGTCGTAGTGATGATGGTTTTCTGGGGTTTGAGTTTTTTCAAGTAATTAGTAAAGAATAGAAGAATTAAAAATCATATTCCTCTAAATCTATTTCAGGAGAAAAGAATTCATTTAGGTGTTTGTTATAATTTTCCCGCTCTTTCTGAACTAAAGGAGTTAACTGATTGAAAAAGTTTTCAACTTCCTGACCGCCATAATGTTTTACGTCAAGATTGCCATATTTTAATATTAATTCCTCTTTATTAAGAATTACATTTAAATCTCCCAGACTATATTGGAATTTGGCTGGAGAAAAATCTTTTGAAGTGACAATGTTTTTTATGACAGATTTATTGTTTAAAGTAGATAAACGAATAGCTTCCAGTGAGATAATAGAACAAATTTCAGAAACGGCAACTCCTATTTGTTTAGATATTTCTTCGAGTCCCATTAATTTTTTTGATTAAGAGATTTTATAAAGATTTATGTAAAATCATAATTATGATACCAGAAAAAGTTAAGAAAATTTTGAAGAAGCAGCATTATGCTTTGGTAGGAAATCACTCTGCTGTGCAAGTTTGCCGATGGACAAAGAAGTCTCTCAGAAACGAAGGAGTTTGCTACAAGGAAAAATTTTACGGGATAAAATCTCATCTTTGCTGTCAGATGACGCCGGCAGTTATGTGGTGCCCGAATCGGTGTCTGCATTGCTGGAGAGCTGTTGAAATGACAATTGGCGACGAACTTAAGGGAAAAGTTGATTCACCAAAAGAAATTATCGACGGATGCATTGAAGCTCAGAGAAGATTACTTCAAGGTTTTAATATCGACGAGAAAAGCAAGAAAAAACAATTGAGCAGAGCAAACAGAGAAAAATTTGCAGAGGCGCAGGAACCGATGCAGTTTGCAATTTCACTTTCAGGTGAGCCGATGGTTTATGAAAATATTGGCGGACTGATTGAAGAACTCAGAAAAAGAGGAAAGACAAGTTTCTTAGTTACCAACGGACTTTATCCTGAAAAGCTTGAAGAACTCGAAAAGAAAAAACAATTACCGACGCAATTATATATTTCTGTAAATGCCCCGAATAAAGAAAGATATGAAAAGATTCACAGAAGTTCTAAGAAAGACGCGTGGGAATTATTGAATAAAAGTTTGGAGATAATGGCGAAGTTGAGAAATAAAACTAGAACTGTTTTCAGGATGAATTTAATTTTGAATGTCAACATGAATGAGGAACACGCGGAACAATATGCTGGACTAATTAAAAAAGCAAATCCGATGTTTGTTGAAGTCAAAGGAGTTATGTCTGTCGGATATGCGAGAGAAAGAATTCCTTATAACAAAATGCCTTACCATAAAGACATTGTTGAGTTTTCAAAGAAGATGCTGAACTTTTTGCCACCAAAATATAATATCCTCGACGAGAAAATTGAATCGAGAGTTGTATTGCTGGGAAAAGATAAAGGGGAAATGAAGATTAAGGAAACTCAAAAGTAATTATAAATTGAATATACCCACATTTCTATTAATCACATCTTTTAATATCTCTTCTGAATTTTCTTTCCATTTAATTGTTTGTTTCTCTTTATTCCACCATAAAATAAGAGTTACACAACAATAGACGGTTCTTAAAGCTTCATAACCCCCAATAGGAATTCTCGAACGATGAGAGGTTGAATTTCTTTTTTTGATAAGTTCGGATATATTTTCTCTTAATAATGATGGAAAGACAGAAAAAGTTATTCTTTCTTTTTTATTTATAGATTTTATTTTTTTATAGATATAAGAATTATTTTCTTTTATGAAATTAACAATATCTCTTAGTAATATAACTACTTCTTTATTTTCTTCAGAATTAATAGGAGTTTTTTCTTCAGAAAAATTTTGGATAGATTTGTAAAGTTTTTCTATTTTTGGTTCAATAGGTAAATTTTCTTTGAATTGTTTTGTCATATCACTATGAATTAAATCATAAACTTGACCTAACCCTAATCCTTTAGGACAAATTTTCCGAAATAAAGTTTCATAAATTTGAATTAAATAATCCTCTGCTATCTGACCAATAGTATTAATACAATTCGAATATTCTCTACTCTCATATTCAGATATAGATTTTTCAAATAAACGTCTTATATTCTTATTATTAACAAAAGAGTTATATACTAAGGGGAATAAAGAAAAATATGGTGAAAATACCTCCTCTTCAGGAGAATATATAGGGATAATTTTTGAATCAGATATTTTATTTATCATTTTATAAAAAGTTTCTATTATTTCTAATGGCTTTGGACTTAGAGAAATTAAATCCACTATTTTGTCATTCTCATCTTTTAATTCCTCATCTTCATCATCAATAAAATTTTCACTATAAATAAAAAAACCTGATTTAATTTGGGTTATTTTTCCCCCAACAATCTTCATATCAGAATTTTCTAAGTGAATATTATCCATAAAATATTCAAATGCTTCTGAATACTCTTTTTTTATCTCTTCTATATTTATTTTCTCTAAAATTAATCTATCCCCCGTATCTATATTATCTAAATAAAATAATTTATCTTCCCCCCTTTTTTCGGAATAATAAACATAATCAAATAATCGAAAAATAAAAGTTAACCTCTTTATATCTTCAGTCCATTCTTTTTTTCCTATACTTATCTTTTTGTTATCTTTTGATTTTTCTTCTAATTCTGTTTTTATAAATTTTGAGATACCTTCTAATCCATTCCATTTAAAATTTAAAACCCAAATTCCTGTCTTAGTCGGATTTTCCAAATAAGAACATACATGATTAATATCTTCTTCTTTTAATTTTGAAATATTTCCTCTCTTCCAAATTCTTTCAGATAATCTTTCTCTTCTTAAACTAATCATATTTCTTCTCTTCCCATTACAAATCAATCACGCCGTCTTTTGTCAGTGCAGCGAATCTGATTCCTACGGGCAAATTAATCAAAGCAGAAATTAGAGCCATGTGCTCTTTGCCGTCTCCAGATGCAATTGATAATGCAACTTCTGTTCCGCCGAGTTTTCCTTTCAGCTTTTGTGAAAATTCCTCTTTCAAATCTTTTATTCTTTTTTTCAAATCTATTTTTATAAATTCAGTTATTTCTTTTTTTTCCTGAACCTGAAACTGCGACGAGAAATCGTCTCCGAGGAGAATTATCTTGTCCCATTCACCGTGCTTTATCAGACCTGAAACCTGCGCCCAAGTTCCCTGCCCAGACGATAAAAGTGCGATTAGTTCCATTAATTAATAGCCACCCCTTCTAATGCGTGTTTATATTGTTCCACAGCCACTTCAAATTGAAATTCAGTTTCATAAGATAATACAATATATTTTGACTTGGCAATATCTCGGGGTTTTAAAATTCCGTCTTTTAATTCTAGCATTTTTGTAATAAGACGTTCTCCTGCGATATGTTCCAATTTATTTCCTAAAACTTTAAAAAAAGCAACTTCAACATTCGTTCCTTCTTTTCTTTCTGCGCTGTGATAACTCTCTTCCATCTTTCAGAAAAATTTATCTTATTTATAAGAATTATTGTGATAAATCTGAAACAGAATATTTATAAATACATTTTTTCTTCAGAACTTGTCGATTGAACCATATCGTTGGCGCATAGATTCTATGGCGTTGGCGCATAAAATGGGAGACAAATAAGAACCGAGGTTCCTAATACCTCCGATAAATATTTTCGTTAATCACGAACAGAAAATGGCAGAACTAAATGAACAATTAAAACAAGCTTTTGCTGAACTTAGAAAAGGCAAAGAAAGAAAATTTAACCAGTCAGCAGACTTAATTATAAATCTGCAAAAGTTCGATTTGAAGAAAAGTCAGGCGAATCTTTTTGTTTCTGTTCCTTACAAAGTTAAGGACAAAAAAATCTGCGGGTTTTTGGAAATACCCAGCAACAGCGTCGATACAATTACAAAATCTGAATTCAAAAAATATTCATCAAAGACAGAGATAAAAAAATTAGTCAACAAATATGATTTCTTTATTGCTCAGGCAAGTGTCATGCCGTTGGTTGCAACAACTTTCGGTAGAGCTCTTGGACCCGCAGGAAAAATGCCGTCTCCTCAGCTTGGAATTCTGGTTAATGCCGACGATAAAGTAATTTCTGAATTGAAAAATAAAATTAACAGCAGCATCAAAATCAAGACAAAAGAATCAAGCATAAAAGTTTCTGTCGGAAGGCAAAATATGAAAGATGACGAACTGGTTGAAAATATAGTTACAGTTTACAATGCAGTTCTGAAAATTCTTCCAAAGGGAAAAGACAACATAAAAAATCTTGAAGTAAAATTCACAATGACTAAACCTGTAAAGATTAAGACAAAATAAAATGACAGAAAATAGGAAATTTTCAGCACAGATACAAAACCAAGGAGGTTTCGCATAATGACACCAACAACACACGTATCTGACATAAAGAAAGAATCAGTAAAGGAATTAACTGATTTGATAAAGAAAAAGAAGACAATATTAATTGCATCTATCAAGAATATTCCTGCTTCGCAGTTTCAGGAAATTGTCAAGAAATTGAGGGGGAAGGCAATAGTCAAAGTTCCTAAGAAAAATTTGATGATAAGGGCTTTGGAAACTTCTGGCGACGAGCATGTGAAAAAAATTGAAAAACAGATTAACGAGAATGTTGCGGTTTTATTTTCAGACATGGATTGCTTTGAACTCGCGGGGGAACTTGTCAAGAACAAGAGTCCGACAAAAGCAAAGGCTGGGCAGGAAGCTCCTGAAGATTTGGAAATTCCGGCAGGGCCAACAGAATTAATTCCGGGGCCAGCAATTAGTGAACTTGGTGCGCTGGGGATTCAAATTCAAATTGATAAGGGAAAAATTGCAATTAAAGAACCGAAGGTTGTTGCAAAGAAAGGACAGAAAATCTCGCAGGGCGCTGCTGATGTTTTGAGTAAGCTCGACATAAAACCATTCACAATCAGTTTAGTTCCTGTTGCAGGATACGACGCTAACGACAAGAAAGTTTATGTTAACATAGAAATAGACAGAGAAAAAGCAATTGCAAATCTGAAGACTGCATTTGGCAAATCACTTCCTTTTGCCGTCGGTATTGGCTATCCAAGTTCTGACACAATCAAATTTATTTTACTAAAAGCAAGCATGAACGCGAAGGCTTTGGAAAAATATGAAAATACTCCTGAAATAAATTCGGGGGAGGAAAAATAAATGGAAAATGTATACGCAGCACTTTTGTTGCACAAACTCGGCAAAGAAGTTGACGAGAAGAATTTGAAAAGTGTTGTTGCAGCTGCAGGCGGGCAAACAGACGACTCTAAAATCAAGTCTCTTGTTGCAAGCCTTAAAGGAGTAGACATTGACAAAGAATTAGAGAGCGCTAGTTTAATGACAGCAGCTCCTGCTTCTGGAACAGCTCCTAAAGAAGAGAAGAAAGAAAACAAAGCAGTAGAAGAAAAGAAAGAAGCTGCAGCAGAAGGTTTGAGTGCTTTATTCGGATAATTAACTTATTTTTATTACGTCGGAATAAACCTCAAACCCTTAACTTTTCTAGTTGGGCTTTTAGTATAATAATTCTTAAAAAGGATTTCTAAGATAAATAATCATGGAATTAAAAGATTTTATTATCCGATGCGGAAAAGAAATAGAGATAAGCAATAATACTAATCTGGAAAATTTTGCTAAGTCCGGATATAATGAAGAGGAGATGAATTGTGCACTTGGATATTTCTATGAAATGTTTAAAAATGAAATAAATGAGAAAAATTTTGATAGCTATAAGATGATAATTGCAAATTTCGTTACATTTGGAAAAAATACCCAATTTTATCGAGAGAGATACAAAAGTAAATATTAATCACAATAACATTTATAACTAATTCTTCAAATGTAATTTTGGTGAAATAAAAGATGTGGAGCTTATACAATGAAGATAAATTTCTTGGGCCGTTAAAATTTTCCAACGGTAAAACGCAGGAAGATGTTGTCAAAGAAGTTTTGGATTCTGTAAAAGAAGGATATAGAATAATTTTCATAAAAGGAGTTTGCGGAACAGGGAAAAGTGCAATTGCCTTGAATATTGCAAAAGAAATTGGGAAAACCTGCATTGTTGTTCCAGGGAAAACTTTGCAGAATCAGTACAAAGAAGATTATGAGGACAAAAAATACCTGATGAAAAAAAACGGCGAGAAGTTAAAAATTTCTGTAATCACAGGAAGAAATAATCACAAGTGCAAATATCTTGAAATGGCTAACGCACCAATTTTCAAGGAAGAGCGAAATTTATTGCTGAATGAAATTTTCAAAAAAAGAGATGACAATAAAAGCAAAGATTTGTCTGCTGACAATCCATATATTCCGTGCAAGATAGAAATCAAAGAGAAAAACTGGAACAAGATAAAAGAATATCTGAAACAAAATAAGAATATCAACCCGTCGGATTTTTTGGATATAAAAGATGTCAAGAGAGTTTCAATTGCAACTATCTGCCCTTTTTGGTGTCCGGTTTTTCCTGACAGATTTGAACTCAACGGAAAAAATTTTGAAAATATTAAAAAAAGGAATTACAACGGACTTGGAGGAACAAAATTTAACTTTTACCAGAGAGCTCACGGATGCGGATTCTATGAGCAGTTTCATTCTTATATCGACGCTGATGTTTTGGTTTTCAATTCTCTGAAATACAAACTTGAGTCGAGCATGAACAGAAAGCCAGAGACAGAAGCAGAAATTATCGACGAGTGCGACGAATTTCTCGACAGTTTTTCAAACCAGAGAACAATAAATATTGAAAGACTGCAAAATTCTCTTAACCAAATTGTTGTGGAGTATGAAGATTCAGGATTAATAATAAAAAAAATAGGGAGGATTGTTGAGGAGATAAAAAGCAATCCGAGAATATTACATTCGACGTCGTCAAAAGAGATAATTCCCCTAAAAGAAACTGAGGTTTATGATTTGTTCAAACTGATTCTTGAGAATAAGGAATTTCTTTATGATATTGATGATGAGAGTTATCTCTATGAAGTTGCTGAGACAGCGAGGATGTTTGACGAGTTTTTCAACGAAACTTATCTGACATTCAGCAAGAAAGAGAATAATCTTATGGCAGAAGTTGTAACTGTGAATCTTGCGAAAAGACTAAAAGAAATGCTCGACAAAAATAAAGTTATAATAATGATGTCGGGGACAATCCATTCTGAAAATGTTTTAAGAAATATATTCGGGCTTGACAAGTTCAAAATTCTCGACGCTGAAACAAAACAGCAGGGAAATATTGAAGTAAAAAAAACAGGGTTGGAAAGAGACTGCAAGTATGAAAATTTTTTGAACGGCAAAGTTTCCAGAAAAGATTATCTTCTTGCACTTGAAAAAAGCATTGAGATTTCAAAAAAGCCGACGCTGGTGCACATAAATTCTTTTTATGATTTGCCTGATGAAAAAGAAATGAAATTATTTAATTTGAGAAATATAATCAGCAGAGAAAAATTGATGGAGATTCAGGAAGACAAAACTGACGAGAATGTGAAGAGATTCAAGAGAAAAGAAATTGATGTTTTGTTTTCTACGAAATGCACGAGGGGAATTGATTTTCCTGGGGAACAGTGCAACAGCATTATTTTCACAAAGTTTCCAAATCCCGACGTGAAATCCCCTTTCTGGAATATTCTTAAGAGAACAAGTCCAAATTATTACTGGGATTTTTACAAAGACAAAGCACAGCGAGAATTGCTGCAGAGAATTTACAGAGGACTGAGATTCAAGGAAGACCATGTTTATCTCCTGTCGCCTGATGAAAGGGTTTTGCGGGCATTTGAGAATAATAAGATTTAATAATAAGATTTGTTTATGACTAATATGGCTTCAACATGTGCTAGAAGTTTTACAAAAGGGGTTTCGTGGGAACTGATTGCATTTGTTTTGACTACTGCAGCAGTTTATCTTGTCTACGGAAATTTTACAGGTTCAGTTGTATTTGCTTTTGTTCTGACTTTGATAAAAATGGGGTTATTTTTTGTTCATGAAAGAATCTGGAAAAAGATTAAGTGGGGAAAATATCACATGGTTAAAGGAAGAAAAGTTTGGGAATAAAGTTAAACGCCCCGCCGAACTCGAGCCCCCACTCGTTGTAACTAAAATTTTTCTGGCACTTGTGAAAACTCTCGGGAATCGACACCAACGGTTCGATTCAGAATAATTAATTTTGCTTTCAGCAAGATAAAAACGCCCCCGCCAGGAATCGAACCTGGAAGCCGTAAAGGCCCGGTTCTCAAGACCGGTGCAATACCATTATGCGACGGAGGCTTACAAATTATAGATTAATTAATTAGTTTTAAACTTTATGTAATCTTTATTTTTTAAAGAAATCAACAATTTTCTGCCAAAGAGATTTTTTCTCGACAAGCGGTTCTTCAACGATTACTTCATGCTCGATTTCCGGTTTTTCTTTTATAACAGGAGCTTCTTTCGCCATTTCATTGACTGCAACCTTGATTGCTTCGTCGACGGCGTTTCTCATGTAACCCTGATTGATTAGTGCAATTCTTAATGTTTCAATAGGATATTTTTTTCTGAGATTTCTTTTAATGTATTCGACAAGTCTTGCTCGGTAAGTATTCTCAACCATTATGCAGATCTCCTGATTTGTATTTGTGCGGAACTTTGTTCTGTCATGCATTATATATAAAAAATCAGTTTAAAAAATTAGTTGTTTTTCAATATTATCGGTTTCTGCTCGCTGTAGAATTTTATCGCGTCTCTCATGCGGGTTTTTGATTCAGTGTAAATTGTTATAATTTTTTCCCCTTTCTGGAATTTACCCCCTACATGCTTGTACAGATATAATCCTGCAGACTTGTCCAATGGACAGCCTGTAATTCTTCCAAGAGAATTTATTTTTTTATTATCTATCTCGACTATTTTGGAATCTCTCGCTGCAGTTATATCTTTCTTGAACTTTGCAAGTTTAAGATGATTCAAATTTCCTTTTTGTGCCTTAATTATTTCCTTGAATTTTGCAAGAGCTTTTCCTGAATCTAAAATCTGCGCTGCCATTTTTATTCCCTGCCCTTTTTTCGCCTTGCCAGTCATTTCCAAAAGTTCTCCTGACAAGAATAAAGATTTTTTTCTCAAATCCTGCGGGGCATCTTTAGAACAGGACAAAACTTTTTTTATGTCAATTATTTCAAGAACAGGACCTATCCCATTTCCTATCGGCTCATCGCCCCTTGTAAGAACAACTTTCAGGATTTTGTGAAAATGCTTCCCGAGATATTCAAATTTTTTCTTTAACTCAAGAGCTTTTCCTCTTGTGACTTTTGCAGTTTTTCCGTAAGGAATATCAATCAAAATATATTTTGCTCCCGACGCAAGTTTCTTGGACATTATTGAAGCAAGCAATTGCGCTTCGGGGTCGATGTTCAGCATTTTTTCTATCGAGATTATTTTCTCGTCGGCAGGAACAATTTCCAAAGAGCCGCCCCAAATTAAACATGCTCCTGTTTTTTTAACAATTTTTTCAAGTTCTTTTAACGAGAATTCAACTTTTGCAATTGTTTCAATTACGTCGGCGGTTCCTGCCGGAGCAGTTATTGCTCTCGACGAAGATTTTGGCATCACCAAGCCTGCAGCAGCGCAGATTGAGACAATTATCGGCGTAGTTCTATTTCCCGGAATTCCTCCTATTGAATGCTTGTCTGCTACTAATTTATGTTTGAGATTCAGCCTCAATGTTTTTCCTGAATGAAGTATCGCATTTATCAAATAAATTGTTTCTTTCATGTTCATCCCTTTTTCATACATTGAAGAAATAAAGAGAGCAATTTCTGCATCTGAAAGAGAATTGTCGACGACATCTTTGATTATTTCATTAACTTCAACCTGAGAGAGAACCTTGCCATTCATTTTCTTTTTTATGAATATCATACTTTTGGGAGTCGAAGATAAATCAACATCAACTCTCTGCCCTGCTGAAAGATTCAGTCTTTCTTTTAATTCAGAGGAAACTGCAACTTCATTTTTTCTGACGAGAGTTTTTGCAATGTCAACAATTGTAGAAATCCCGTCGGGATTTTTAGACAGAGTTTTAATGAAAATTCTTCCTTTGGTTTTTACACCAATAAGATTTGCAGTATCTTCATTAAGCATTGCCACAGGAATTCCTGCAGACCATCTCAAAATTTTTACTTTTAGTTCCATCTCTTTTAATTAGATAAAGAAAATTATTTTTTATATTATTCGGTTTTTTCAGGTGCCAAGGCAGAAGGGGCTTTTTTTGTTTTGTAAAGCTCGAGGATAATAATCATGTAGGCAATTATCAATGGGCCGAGAATGAATCCCAAAATTCCGAACATTAAAAATCCACCAATCATTCCGACGAGGATTAATGCTGTGGGAAGTTTGGCTTTTTTTGAAACAAGTGTCGGCCTGATAAAATAATCTGATAAAGAAGCGGCTATAGTGAAAATAAGAATACCGAAGGCAGCGACGATATTCCCATCCATCATTAAAAATATTGCAGTAGGAATTCCAATTAATGAAGGACCGAGAATAGGAAGTATTCCGGCGACGATTGCAAGCAAGAAAAGTATGAATGCACTAGGAACCTGAAAAATGAAAAGTCCTATTCCGAGGATGATTCCCTGAAGAGTTCCAATAATTATATAACCGTAAAGTACAGAGAAAGTTATATTTTTTGTTGAATCAAATAATTTTTTTTCTATATCTTTTGGAAAAGGAAGAATGCTCTTTATGTAAGAAATTATTTCTTCTTTATCTTTCAGAGTATAAAAAAGAGTAAAAAATACAATTAATATGTGGAGGATTATCGTCGGGAAATCAAGAAGAAGGTCAGAAAGATAAGTCATAAGAGAACTTGTCATTTTTGTAACAAAAGACTGAATTGCAATTCCCACCTGCTCAGAAAATACTTCTGATGCAAACAGCGACGGGAAAATTGTTTTTAATGGAGTTACCACGTCTAACTGCTGTGATGCAACGAAAAGTTTGATAGACTCGTCTATAATTAAGGGAGTTAGAAACCAGAGAGGAACTATTATCAGCGCAATCAGAAGAACACAAATCAATATCGACGAGAAAGTTTTGGATTTGGTTAATCTGAGAATCTGATTATATATCGGAGAAAAAATAAATGTCAAAATAAATCCCATTATTATTGAGAGCAAAATTGGTCTGAGCAGGAAGAAAGATAAAACTATCAAAACCGCCAAAACTATCGTCGTAGTAACTTTCCTGAAAAAAGCGTCATCCATTTTATTTTTATGTCGACGAAATTTAAAAAGTCTTCGATTAAGAGGAAAATTATTGAAAAGATTTATAAGTTAAATTTGGCAAAAATATTTTATGAATTTCATTAAGAAAGTTTTTGACAGAAAAATCGACGAGGAAGTTCACGGACAGTTTCAAAAATTCAGCAGGGGGGAATTCAGAGACAGGGCAATAATCAAAGTAAAAAAAACCGGGGACAAATACACTATCTCGACGACAGCAGAATTTGCAAATGAATTTGTCAGATTGGTTGCCGGAAAACTCGGTGATGAAAAAGCAAAAGTCAAGGGTGCTTTGATTTCGACGTTGGATTTGGCAGGAGGAATTAGTTTCCAGAGCAGGAAGCAATTCATGGGAATCAAGCAGTACGGCATTGACAGAGAAATGTCGGGAACCGAGATATTAGAAATGCTTGAGAAATTTCCGAAGGTTTTCTTTGCACTGACTTTTGATTCGGGGAAAGGCGATATTTTGAAAATAAAAGCAAAGGCGCCGAAATCCGCTAAACCGAAAAATAAAGATGAGGCACCTGCACCCGATTTTTGCAAGCTGATTACAAATGAGAAAAGTATTGCAGAGGATTTTGTTTTTGAAAAACAGAATTTCAAACTGGCAGAAATTGCCCACGATTTTATGATTGAATCAATTGTAGTTCCTGACGAGCTGAAAAATGAAAAAGATTTTGCAGTGGTGAGAGAGAAATCGCTGAGGAAAGGAAGAATAATCCGAAGAGCAGTTATTGATGGGGAAGCAACGAGGAAGGAAGTTGAGTTTGCTGCGTAATTGGGGAAGATTTATAAACGAACTTTTTCTACATATTTTATCCAGGGAAAGTAAAATGATAATATCCGCATTATTGAAAAATATAAGATATGGCAGCACCGAAATCACCGAGAAAAGGAAGTTTGCAGTATTGGCCGAGAAAACGAGCCAGTAAGTTTTTGCCTAGTGTTAACTGGAGTGCGTTGAAATCTGATTCTAAACTTAAGGGATTTATCTGCTACAAAGTCGGAATGGCTTCGGCTTTTGTTAAGGATGAAAGCGCTAATTCTATGACAAAGGGAAAGAAAATTATTGTTCCTGTTACAATTATTGAATGCCCGACTATGAAAATATTCTCAGTAAGACTTTACAAAAACGGGAAAGTTGCCAAAGAAGTTCTTGCAGAAAATATTGACAAGGAATTGAAGAGAAAATTGAAACTTCCAAAGACTTCGAAGAAAGCTGAGGGATTTGAGGGATTTGACGAAGTGAAAGTTTTGTGTTACTCTGTTGTAAAAAAGACAGGAATCAAAAAAACTCCTGATTTGAGCGAGATTGCTCTTGGCGGAAGTTACGACGATAAAATAAAATTCATAAAAGATAATTTGGGAAAAGAGATTTCTGTTCTGAATATTTTTGAAAAAGGGAAACTGGTTGATATCAGAGGATTGACAATCGGAAAGGGACTTCAGGGTCCTGTCAAAAGATTTGGGATTACACTTAAAGCGCACAAGTCTGAAAAAGGACAGAGAAGCGTCGGTGCAATCGGTTCTTTCCATCCTACAAGAGTTACTTTCAGAGTTCCAAGAGCAGGACAGCTCGGAATGTTTACAAGAGTTACATACAACAACAAAATCATTGATATGGGAAAATCCGAAAACAAATTCAGGGGAATAAAAAATTTCGGCGACGTTAAAACAGATTATATCGTCGTTAACGGAAGCGTTCAGGGTCCTGCAAAAAGGCAGTTATTGATTACAACCCCCTTGAGAGCAACTAAAAAACAATTAAGAAAAAATTACGAACTATTGGAGATAAGATGACAATAATACAAATAGACAAATCAAAAGCTGTAAATATGAAACAGAATGAGAATAGAATATTTGAAGAGATAGAAATCAAAGATATATCTTTACCAAAAAAAGTTAGTCAAAATAAAAGTGTTGAAAATAGATGTAAAAATAAAAATTGCCCAATCTACGCCAGGAATGAGAGATTTTGTATTCCCCCCTGTAATGAAGATATTCTTTTTTCAGATATTCATTTTATACCTAAAGATGAAAAATATAACTTTATGAATGATGATGGAAAGATAATGTATAATTTAAATGAACATTTAGAAGATAAATTAAAAGACTCTTATAGAATATGAAAGCAAAAATATTAGACATTCACGGGAAGGAAAAAGGAAGCATTGATTTGCCTAAAGAATTTTCTGCAGTTGTAAGAAATGATATTATTTCAAAAGTTGTCGAGGCAAAGAAAACAAAACAGCCTTATGCTCCGTCGCCTGTCGGAGGAAAGCAGCATTCAGCGTCGGGAAAAATACATCATCTTAGACATGTCTGGAAGAGCGGATACGGAAGAGGAACATCGAGAATTCCGAGAAAAATTATGTCGAGAAGAGGAAGCCAGTTCAACTGGGTTGGTGCAGAAATTCCGGGCACAAGAGGCGGTAGAAGAGCTCATCCTCCGAAGATAATTTCTATGATTAATGTCAAGAGAATAAACAAGAAAGAAATGATTCTTGCTTTGGCATCTGCACTGAGCGCGACAGGAAATGAAAAAATTGTCGAGCAGAGATATGAAAGACTTAGAGGCAAAAAACTTTCAGGATTGCCAATTGTCGTCGAATCGAAAATAATTTCATTAAAGACAAAAGATTTAATTGAGAGTTTGAAGAAAATTCTCGGAAAAGATTTGTTTGAGGTTGCATTGAAACAGAGAGATGTAAGAGCAGGAAAAGGAAAATTGAGAGGAAGAAAATACAAGAAAAATGCAGGACTTCTTTTAGTTACAGGAAACGATGAGAAATTAAAAACAAATGTTATCGACGTTAAAGGTGCAAAAGCATTGAATGTAACTGATTTGGCAAACGGCGGTGCAGGAAGATTGACAATTTATACTGAAAGCGCAATTAAAAATTTGGGGGAAAGACTGAAATGATGATAAAACCATTAGTAACAGAAAAAGCAGTAATGCTTATTGAAAGCCAGAATGTTTTGGCGTTTGAAACTGAGAAAGAAAAAACAAGAACAGAAATAAAAAATGAAATTGAAAATTTGTTCAAAGTCAAGGTTGAAAAATTGAGAACAAGAATTCAGGGAAACAAAAAATATGTTTATGCTAAATTAAAAAAGGAATTTCCAGCTATCGACGTAGCTACAAAATTAGGATTAATGTAGTAATATGGGAAAACGAATAATTCAACAGGCACGAGGGCACGGAAGTTTCAGTTACAGAGTTCGAAGAACTGCTTTCAAATATAAATTGAAATATCCGAGAAGTTTGATTGGGGAAGGAACTGTTATCAATCTATTGAATTCAATCGGACATTCTGCTCCTTTGGCAAAAATAAAATACAGTGACGGAGTTTTCTATGTTCCCGCATTCAAAGGAATGATTGAAGGACAGAAAATAAATTTCGGAGGAACTGAAGTTCACGACGGAAACATAATGGAACTGAAAAATATTCCTGTAAAGACAATGATATACTGCATTGAATCTCGTCCTGGCGATGGCGGAATTTTCATAAAGACAGCAGGAAGTTCTGCGATTGTTACAAGAATTACTGAGAATGGAGTTTTTGTAATGATGCCGTCGAAGAAAGAAAAGAAATTTAATGGAAAGTGCAGAGCAATCGTCGGAACAATTGCAGGGGCAGGAAGATTGGACAAGCCTTTAGTCAAGGCAGGCAAGAGCTTTTATATTAAAAAATCAAGAAATAAATTATGGCCGAGAACATCTGCAGTCAAGATGAACGTCATTGACCATCCGTTTGGTTCTGGTAGAGGAAAGAGAATCAAGAGCAAGATTGCGAAGAGAAACGCACCTGCCGGAGCAAGAGTTGGATTAATCAGGCCGAGAAGAACAGGAAAGAAGAAACGATAATTAACATGGCAGAAAAAATAGAAACAACAAAAAAACAAATCACCTTTAGGGGCAAGACAATCGACGAGCTGAAAGCTCTTGAGACAAGGGAATTTGCAAAGTTCCTTAAATCAAGAACAAGAAGAGCTGTGCTCAGACAATTCCAAGATATTGAAAATTTTGTCAGCAGAGCAAAGATAAAAACAGAAAGAAACAAACCAGTAAGAACTCACAAGAGAACAATAATAATTGTCCCGCAAATGGTTGGAATGAAACTTCAGATTTACAACGGAAAGGAATTTATTCCCGTCGATATAACGACCCAAATGCTCGGGCACAGACTTGGAGAATTTTCAATGACGAGAGCTAAAATTAAACACAGCGGTGCAGGTATTGGTGCAACCAAAGGAAGCAAAGCTAAGGCTAAGAAATAAAAAAAATGACAGAAAAAAATTATAATCCAGAACAGGGAAAAGCAAAAACTGTGAAACAGGAAACTCCGAAAATGAAAGCTGAAGCTCCTGCTAAAAAAGAAACAAAAGCCGACGATAAAGCTGAGAAAAAGACAATTGTCAAAAAACAAATTGTGAAAAAGGACGAGGCAATTGTCAACGGTGTGAGTGTTCCAATCTCGACGAAAGATGCAATAGCAATCTGCAATTTCATAAAAAGAAAATCAATCGACAAGGCACTTGCTGATTTGGATGACGTTGTGCATTTCAAGAGAGCAATTCCAATGACTGGAGAAATTCCCCACAGAAAAGGAAAAGGCATGATGTCAGGAAGATATCCAATAAGAGCAATCGGACATTTTACAACTATGCTTAAAACTTTGAAAGCAAATGCAAACGTCAACGGAGTTGAAGAACCGATAATCGTCGAGGCTGTTCCGAACAAAGCATCACGTCCTTACGGAAGATTCGGAGCAATCAAAAGAAAAAGAACTCATGTTAAAATAAGAGTCGTTGAAAAAAATAAATTGAAAAATAAGGAGAAGAAAAAATGATTAAAGGATTAAAATCGGGAAAAAAATATTTTATTCAACTTTATCCAAAAGATGAATATGTACTTGAAGAATTTGTATGTGAAGATGATAAAGGGTATTTGTTTAGAAATATTTATGAGGGGTATGATATAGTTGTTAGCAAGCATTTGGCTACTCTTACTAAAGATAAACTTAGAGCAATAACTTATCCAGAAATATGTTCAGCAGCAATAGGCAAAACTGAAACAGGAGGAAGACTGAAACAGGAGGAAGAAATTGAGATGACAGAAAATAAATTTTCAGCACGAATACAAAACCAGGGAGGTTTTGCAAGCGGTTTGAAAAAATCGAAGATTTTTTCTCCTGTCCTCGGCAGGAAACCTGCGGATACAAAATCAGGAGATTTTGCATAATGGAAGAAAGAAACACTGTAAAATTCAAGAAAGATGAATTCGCTATCAAGGAATACATCAAAAGCATACTTGGAAAGGGGAAAATCAGCAAGGCAAGAATTGAATACACTCCTATCGGCGAGAAAGTTATTGTCTCGACAAACAAGCCAGGATTAGTAATCGGCAAGAGAGGAGAAAAAATTGAAGAGCTTACAAATGTTTTGAAAACAAAATTCAAACTTGAAAATCCAAGAGTTGAAATCGAGGAAATAAAAAATCCTGAGTTCGACGCGCAGACAGTTGCCGACGAGATTGCACTCAGCATTGAGAAATTGGGGCCGTTAAAATTCAAAATTATTGCATATAAAAATCTTCAGAGAATAATGAACGCAGGTGCTCTCGGAGTAGAAATTGTCCTCGGAGGAAAGCTCCCAAGTTCAAGGGCAAAGACGTGGAGATTCCAGCAGGGATATTTGAACAAAGTCGGAGACAGTGCCAAAGTCGTCGACAAAGCAAAAGCAGTTGCTCAGACAGGACCAGGAACAATCGGAGTAAAAGTCAGCATACTTTCACCTTATGCAATATTGAAAGACAAAATTACTTTCACGCCGGAAATTATCAGCAGAATAAAAATGAATGCTGTTGAATCTGACGAAGTCAAGGAAGAGAAACCAAAGAAAAAAACAAGGAGTAAGAAAAAATGAAAGCTATAGATGAAATATTTAAAGAATTAACTAAAAATGAAAATAAAGATGAACTAAAAGAAATTGTAAGAGAATATTATTTTCATTTACATATGAGATTATATCATAATTTAATAGAAATTAATAAAACAGAAGATGAAGGTTTTAAGAGTGTTTGCAAAGATTCCTATCAACAAACAAAAGAAGAATTACAAGATAAAGATCTATGGTACTCCGAATTTGATAAATTTTATGAAGATGCAAGTATAAAAAAATTAAATGACATCGAATTAACTAAATTTTGGGGGAGATTAGTTAGATTAATTGAATCAAAAGAAAACTAAGGCAAAGAAATAAAATGACAACCTTAAAAATGAAAGATATTCAGAAGATGAGTAAAGATGAAAGAATGAAAAAAATTGAAGAAATGAAATTCGAACTTGTGAAGGCAAAAGCAAACCCGACAAAAGCTGGCTCGAAGGCAAAAGAAATCAAAAGGATAATTGCAAGAATATTGACATTCAACAACCAAAATAAAAACGCGGAGGTTGTTGAGCACAAGTAAAGCATGGAAATATGTCCAAAATGCGGCTTGCCAAAACAAGCCTGTGTGTGTGAAAAAATCGCGAAAGGTTCGCAGAATATCAAAGTGACTGCCGAGAAGAGAAGATTCGGAAAATACGTCACTGTTGTCAGCGGACTAAGTGGAGTCGACGTGAGGGAAATCGCAAAAGCCCTGAAAAACGAGCTTGCCTGCGGAGGAACTTACAAAGACAACGAAGTTGAACTTCAGGGAGATCACAGGAAGAAGATAAAAGACGTCCTCGTGAAACTTGGGTTCGAGCCTGAAACGATAGACTAATAAGAACCTGAGGTTCCTAATACCTCCGATCCACTTACGCGAAAAATTCGCTCACCGAACCGAAGAGGAGAAACAGAAAGATGAAGAAAAAAACAGAAACAAAAATGGAAAAAGTGAAAGAAGAAAAAGTAGTCGGAGCTGGGTGCGACGACGAGAAATGCCACATTCACGGAAAAATAAAAGCCAGAGGAAGAATCTTTGAAGGAACAGTCACAAAGAAACATCCGACGAGAATAGTTATTGAATTTGAAAGAATGATTTACCAGAAAAAATATGAAAGATATTTCAGATCAAAAACCAAGATTCACGCTCATCTTCCGAAATGCATGGAGAATGAAATCAGAGTCGGAGATTTGATATGGATTCAGGAATGCCGTCCGTTGAGCAAGATAATTCATTTTGTCGTAATCAAAAAAATAAAATCAGGAGACGAAAAATGAAGGCAATTAGTGCTAGAGTAACACGAGGATTAAACATTGGAGCAGAAATGATTGCCGCTGATAATAGCGGAGCAAAAATAGTCAGACTTGTCTCGGTGAAAAGGGGGAAGAGCACCAAGGGAAGACAGCAATATGCAAAGATAGCTGACTGGGTAAAAGTCAGTGTAAGAAAAGGATTGCCTGACATGAAAGGAAAAGTTTTCGACGCTGTTGTTGTAAGACAGAAAAAACCTTACAGAAGACTAAACGGCGAGAGAGTTGCATTCGAGGACAACGCAGTCGCGCTTTTGAAAGATGAAAAAGGAAACCCAAAAGGAACTCAGATTAAAGGAGTAGTTGCAAGGGAGGTTATGGAGCGATGGAGTTCAGTAGCTAAAATCGCTTCAAGTGTATATTAAATAAAATGAATAAAAAATTTTCAACAGCATGGAAGGGAAGTTCTCAACCTAGAAAGCAGAGAAAATATGCAGCGAAAGCTCCATTGCACATCAAGAGAAAAATGTTAAGTGTTAATATTTCAAAAGATTTAAGAAAGAAATACAAAATCAGAAATATCGTCGTGAGAAAAGGCGACACAGTAAAAATCATGAAAGGAAAATTCAAGAAGAAAACAGGAAAAATCGTCGAAGTTTTCACAAAGATAAAAAAAGTAACAATTGAAGGAATTCAGGTAAAGAAACAGGACGGAAGCAAAGTCAATGTGAAGATGCAACCGTCAAATTTACAAATAACTGAATTAAACTTAGATGACAAAAAGCGAATTAAAAACATGAAAACAGAATCAAGAGAAAAAACTGAAAAGTCAAAAGAAAATAAGACGGAGGAAAAGAAATAATGTCACACCTAAAAAGACAGCAAGTTCCGAAGAAATGGCCGATTGGAAGAAAAGGCTCGGTTTATGTAGTTAGTTCAAACTTTGGAATTAACGACGGAGTTCCTGTATTAATCGCATTGAGAGACATGATAGGATTAGTTAATAACAGAAAAGAAGCAAAGCAGACAGTTCACATGAGACAAATTTTACTTAATGAAAAACCAGTTACCGACGAGAAAAATAACATTCTGCTTTTTGATACCCTGAGCATTGTTCCACTGAAAAAATATTACAGACTTGAATTATCTGACAAGGGCAAATTTTATTTTGAGGAAATAAAGGAAAGCGAAGCAAACAAAAAAATTGCAAAGATAATCGGCAAGAAAGTATTGAAAGGAAAGAAAACGCAATTGAACCTCAGCGATGGAAGAAACTTTATTTCGGATATGCACTGCGGAATAAATGATTCGGTTTTGGTAAATCTCAAGGAAGGAAAAATAGAAAAATGCATTCCTCTGAAAGAAAATGCGAAGGTTGTAGTATTTGCAGGAAAGCACCTCGGAGACAAGGGGGAAATAACCGCTCTCAGCCTCGAGGAAAAGACAGCGAAGATAAACTCAGACGGAGAAAAGAATATTTTAATTAAACAACTTATGGTGGTAGACAAATGACAGAAACAGAAGTTTCAGCACAAATACAAAACCAAGGAGGTTTTGTATAATGACAAAAGAAAATCCAACAAGAAAAGTCAGAATAGAAAAAGTAGTTCTTCACGTAGGCGGAACTGCAGAAGAGCTGGAAAAAGGATTCAAGCTTTTGAAATTAATAACAGGCAGAACTCCTGCGAAGATGAAATCGCACAAGAGAATTCCTGCATTCGGTGTCAGGCCAAATCTTGAAGTCGGAGCTGTTGTTACAATAAGAATAAATGCAAAGGAGACACTTAAGAAAATGCTTTCAGCAATAGAAAATAAACTTAGAAAAAAACAAATCAGCGAGAATAATTTTTCATTCGGGATAAAAGAATACATTGAAATTCCCGGAATGGAATACCAGAGAGAACTTGGAATGATGGGGCTCGATGTTACTGTAGTTTTCAAGAGAGCAGGAAGAAGAGTTAAATTAAGAAAGATGAAGAGAGGAAAAATTCCTGCAAGACAAAAAATCACCAAGGGAGAAATAATTAAATTCATGGAAGAAAATTTCAACACGGAGTTCAGATAAAATGAAGTCAAATCAAAGATTTTCATTCATTCGAAACGGAGAACATTTCAAATGACGGCATCAGATTACAAAAAAATATTCAAGCAGTTAAAGAACAAACCTGCAAAAATGGAAAAATTCATAAGACACAACAAGCCGAAAGACAGAAAAATCGGAGTTGCATCGAAAAAATGCGAGAGATGCGGGAGATTTGGCGCTCACATAAAATCATTCGGATTAAATTTATGCCGACACTGTTTCAGAGAAATCGCGACAGAAATCGGATTCCAAAAATACTCATAAAATGTCACACGATGTAGTTGCTGATGCACTTAACATGATACAGAATGCGAAGAAATCCAGAAAGGAAAGCATAGAAGTCAAAAGGATTTCGAATCTCTTAATTGAAATTCTGAAAATAATGAAACAGAAGAATGCAATAAAGAAATACAAAATTAATCCGAAGGAGAAAAGCGTTGAAATTACCCTCGGAGATATTATCAAGTGCAAGGCAATTAAGCCAAGATTCACGTGTGATGTTTCACAGATTGACAAATACCGAAGAAGATATCTTCCTGCAAGAGAAGTTGGAACAATGATAATCTCGACGAACAAGGGATTAATGACTCACGAGGAAGCATTAGAAGAAGGAACAGGAGGATGCTTAATTGCATTTTTTTACTAATGACAGAAGTAATTAATCAGCCAATAATAACAGTTCCAAAAGGAACAGAAAAATTGTATCAGAAACTTTTAGACTTTGATGCAGCAGTCAGAAGTTATGAAATAAATCCAAATTTAATTAGAAATATCGACGAGATTGAAAAAACATATTCGAGTTATAGAGCAGTCAAGGGGGAAACAAACCTTCCTGAAGACTGGAAAAAGTTTGAGAAAGATTTAATTGGAAGATGCGGAGGAAGACTACAATGAAAAGATCATTATCACAAATAATTGAAATTCCTGAAGGAGTTAAGGTTGATGTAGACGGAGGCAGAGTAATTGTCGAGGGAAAAGAAGGAAAAAATGAAAGAGAATTCAACCTCATAAATCTTGAACTTGAAAAGAAAGGAAATGAAATAATTATCAGCAATAAAAAAGCATCAAAAAAGGAAAAGAGAAAAATGAACTCAATTGCTGCCCACATAAAAAATATGATAAAAGGAATTCAGGAAAAATTCGAATACAAATTGAAAATCTGCTTCAGCCACTTTCCGATAACAGTTGAAGTGAAGGGAAATGAAGCTTTGATAAAAAATTTCCTTGGAGAAAAAACTCCGAGAAAAGCCAAGATACCGACAGGGGCCAATGTAAAAGTTGAGAAAGATGTTATTGCAATAACTTCAAATGACGTGGAAACTGCAGGACAGGCAGCTGCAAATTTCGAAACAGCGACGAGAATTTCAAAAAGAGACAGAAGAGTTTTCCAGGATGGAATTTTCATCACAAGTAAATGCGGAGAGGAAATATAATGCCAAAATTTTTACGAAGAAACTGGGATAAATATTCAAGACTTGGAAAAAACAAGAAGAAAAAACAAGTCTGGAGAAGCCCGCATGGAAGACATAACAAGATGAGATTGAAGAGAAAAGGATATCCAGCGACGGTAAATATTGGATACAAGCAGGAAGAGAAAAAGAGAATGGTTTTGGTAAACAATCTGAAAGAACTTGAACATCTCAGAGAAGGAACAACAATCATCGTCGGTAAAATGGGAGCAAAGAAAAAAATGGAATTAGTAAACAAAGCAAAATCAAAGAAACTTCACCTTTACAATATCAATGTCAAGAAGTTCATGAAGAAAACTGAGAAGGCAAATAAAGAGAAAGAAGCGGAAAAATCTTCAGAGAAAAAAGAAACTCACAAAGAACACGAAAAGAAACAGGAGAATAAAAAATGAATCTCGGAAAGAAAAAAGCACTGGCAGCAAGGACATTCGGCGTCGGACTTGAAAGAATTGAATTTGTAAAGCCAAGACTGGAAGAAATCAAGGAAGCGATTACAAAACAAGACATAAGAGATTTGTACAAAGACGGAGCAATCAGAGTAAAGCCAGTCAAAGGAAAGAAAGTAATAGCAGGAAAAACTAAAAAAAGAACCGTCGGAAATGTGAGAAAAAAAGTCAACAAAAGAAAACAGGAATATGTAAAACTCACAAGAAAATTAAGAAAATATATTGCAAAGAATAGAGACAAAATGACAGACAAAGAAAGAAAAGACATAAGGAAAAAAATAAGGAATAGGTTTTTTAAGAGTCAATCTCACTTGAAAGATTATATGGGAGGAATCAAAAAATGAGACTACCAAAACAGCGAAGAATAGAGAACAAGACAGATTATCTTAAGAGACTGAAGCTTCTTAAAAGCGGAGTTCCGAGAGTAACTTTCAGAAAGACAAACAGATATGTCATTGCACAATATATTACAAGCAAAGAAGCTCAGGACAAAATTGAACTTGGGATAACGTCGAAGAAACTCAAGGAATATGGGTGGCCTGATAAATTTGACGGAAGTTTGAAATCAGTTCCTGCATCTTACCTTACAGGATTCCTTTTAGGAAAAGAAATTATGAAAAACAAAATGAAAACACCAATAGTTGATTTTGGTATGACAAGAGTTTTGAGCAAGAACAGAACATTTGCATTCATCAAAGGACTTATCGATGCCGGAGTTGAAATAAAATGTTCTGAAGAGCATTTCCCCGACGAGGAAAGAATTATCGGAAAAAATATGAAAGAAGATTTTTCAAAGAAATTCGTAGAGATTAAATCAAAAATTGAAGGAAGTGAAAAAACTCACTCAACTAAAAAAGTAGCAACTAAGGATAAGGAGAAGAAAAAATAAAATGGAAAAATTAGAAATTAAGATTAGAGTAGATAGAATAAATTGTAGATATAAATTTGATATTAAAACAGAATCATCAAATTTTGAAAATATTAGTCTTCAAGAAAGTTTAAAATTAGGGTATCATGGCCTTTTACAAAAAGTTATGAAAGAATACTCAAACTCTAAAGAGAAGAAGAGAAATAACAATTATGAAGCAATTCCAATTAAACGCAAGATTTTCCAGAATCTAGAAGATAATGAGATAGTTATAGATGATAAAAAAAGAATTCTTAATCCTAATGAAGTTTTTGAATTTAATAGAGATGGTTGTTTATATTTAGAAAATAATAAATTTATCATTGCAGATTATTCAAATAAAAATAAAAAATCAGAGAAAAAATAAAATGGTAACAATCGCTAAAGAAAAAACAGCTGAGGAAATCAGCGAAGAATTGCTTGAAAAAGAAATTGAGAAAGAATTAGTTGAAACAAGAGAGCAGAGAATTGAAAGAGAAAAGGAAGAAGAAAAAGAAAGGTCAATTTTATCGTGGGTTCCGAAGACAAAACTTGGGAAAGAAGTGAAAGAGAGAAAGATAAAAAATATCGACGATATACTTAGCTCGGGAAGAAAAATTTTGGAAGAACAGATTGTTGACTCTCTTCTTAATCTGAAATCGGATTTGCTTTCTATCGGACAATCAAAAGGAAAATTCGGCGGAGGAAAAAGACGTGCATGGAAGCAGACTCAGAGAAAAACAAAACAGAAAAATGTTCCGACATTCTCGACTATGGCTGTTGTTGGCGACGAGAACGGGCATATTGGAGTCAGCATGGGAAGTGCAAAAGAAACTCTTCCTGCGAGAGACAAAGCAATAAGAAAAGCAAAGTTGAATATTATAAAAATAATCAGAGGCTGTGCAAGTTTTGACTGCGCCTGTTCTGAACCTCACTCTGTTCCATTCAAGGTAGAAGGAAAATCAGGAAGTGTCAGAGTTATATTAATTCCTGCACCTCAGGGAACAGGACTTGTCGTCGCTAATGAACTGAAAAAAATATTAAAACTTGCAGGAATAAAAGATGTTTACAGCAAAACATTCGGTTACCAGAGAACAACTTTCAACCTTGTTCAGGCTTGCATGGATGCTTTAAAGAAAACAAATACGGAGAATAGAAAACAATGATTTGCGTAATCAGGATACATGGAGAAGTTAAAATAAGAAAAGCAGTAGTTGAAACTCTAAACAGATTAAACCTGAAAAAGAAATATACCTGCATCGCCATTGAAAAACCTACTGAGATAGAAATGGGAATGATTGAGAATGTAAAAGATTTTGTTGCATACGGCGAAATAGACAAAGAGACTTACAAGAAATTAGTTGCAGCGAGGGGAAAACAGGGAACAAAGTTTTTCAGACTTCATCCGCCAAGAGGAGGAATCGACAGCAAAAAGCATTTTGGCGTCGGAAAAGGAGTTTTGGGAAATCACGGAAATGATATAAGTAAATTATTATTGAGGATGTTATAAAATGCCAATAGAAAAAACTTTTGATTTGGGAAAGATGCCACAAGAATGGAAAAATAACTTAGCAGAAAATTGTTATGAAATGTTAATAGAAAACTTAGAATCATCTTTACATGGAATAAATAGAGACTCTCGAGGAGATATCGCATATAATGAATACAATAAATGCAAAGAGCAATTAACTAATCTTGGATTATGGAATGAAGAAAGTGATAAATTATTTTCACAAGCGAAAGAAGAAAATTTACCTCGTGAAACCTTAAGTGCTTTTATCGCACAAGAAAAAACTAAATATAAATTTATAGCAAAATAAAATGCCAGCAACAACTCACAAACGAAGAAAATCAAGCAGAATGCACGGACATGGCAGAGGCAGTCATGGCTGGGGCGAGAGAAAGAAGCACAAGAAGTCAGGACACCGAGGAGGAAAAGGAATGTCTGGAAGCGGAAAGAGAGCTGACCAGAAAAAAACTCTTGTAATAAAATTATACGGAAACGCATATTTCGGTAAACAGGGAATAACAAGCAGAGGAACAGAAAGAGACACAAGGAAGAGAATAAATCTTAAATCAATAGAAAAAAATCTTGAGACTTACGGAAAGAAAGAAGGAGACAAGTGGATAATTAATTTAGAAAATTACAAGATTCTCGGTGACGGAACAGTAAAGAACAAATTGCTTATTCAGGCAAAGGAAGCATCTAAATCTGCGATTGAAAAAGTTGAAGGCGCTGGCGGACAGATAGTCCTCAGCGAAGAGAAAGAAGAGTAATATATTTCTTAGAAAATAAATGCTTAAATATGGAAGGGATATCTAATTTAATGGCAAGGAACATTGAGAATAAATTTGACGGGAAGTTTGCGAGATTTTTTTGTTATATAAATGATATTGAATATGACACTTGCTGTACAAATTATGATGCTTCAAATCACACGCAACCGATAATCGTTACATGGACAAAGGGGAAGATAACAGAGAATCATAAGATGGATTTAATAGAAGCATTAGATTATTTATCTCCGGAGATTATACCAAATAATTCTGACTCGGGGAATATGAGCGAGTATTCTAAAAGTTTATATGACTTGTAGAAAGAATTCTAACAAACTTTAAAAACCATTTTCCTCTATAAATTAAATGGATTTCAGGAAGATATTTCAGTTTATTCCCGAGGTAAAAAGACCAGAGGAAAAGAAACTTAGCTTTAATGTCAAGTTGAAATGGACACTGATAGTTCTTGCTTCATTTTTCATTCTTGCAAATGTTCCGCTTTTCGGAATGTCGAATAATGCTCTTGAAAGATTCAAGTATCTTGCTATAATTTTAGGAACAGATTTTGGAAGTATTATTTCTCTTGGTATTGGGCCGATTGTAATGGCGTCGGTAATTCTGCAATTATTAACAGGAAGCGGTATATTAAGCATTGACACGACAAATCCGGAAGGAAGAAAATTTTTCCAGGGAATTCAGAGAATCCTCACATTCTTTTTCATAATTTTTGAAGCAATGATTTATGTTCTGATGCAGGGACTTCAGGCAGCTCCGGGACTTGCACCGTTGCTGATTTTTCAGTTAATCATCGGTGGACTTGCAATTTTTTACATGGATGATTTGGTAAGCAAATGGGGATTTGGTTCGGGAGTAAGTTTGTTTATTGGTGCAGGTGCTTCGTGGCAGTTGATTACAAGTGCGTTACAATTCATGAATCAGCAGGGAAGAAATTGTCTTCTTGATTTCGGAAACACAGCTTGTCCAGGGAAAATTTTTGTGATAGTGCAGTCGATAATCAACAAATATCCGATAGAATTAATTTCTGCGGGCGGAGCGATTATTGTTACGATTATAATATTCCTCACGGTAGTCTGGGTTCAATCGCTTAAAGTTGAAGTTCCGCTTTCAATGAGCAGCGGCACAAGAGGATTTGCAATGAGAGGATATTCTGTGAAATGGCCTTTATCATTTTTCTATACATCAAACATGCCGGTTATTTTAACTGCTGCACTGCTTGTCAGTTTCCAGGTTTTCGGCGGGATGATTGAAAATGCTGCTGCCCCATGTTTAATAGAAGGAGGAGAATGCGCAGGATTTGCAAAGTTTGCGTCGTACCTTGGATGGATTGGACATTTCTCCAACGGGCAGCCAATTTCAGGACTTGCATTCTGGATGGGTTCAAGCAATCTTCTTGAACTTACAATAAGAGGAGGATTTTTGCCGAGGTATCTTCTCCAGGGACTCACGCATGTTTTATTTTATGTTTTATTATCGACGATATTTTCTGTATTCTGGGTAAAAACATCCGGAATGGATTCAAAAACACAGGCGCACAAAATTGCATCATCAGGATTGCAGATAGCAGGATTCAGACAGGATGAAAGAGTTTTGGAAACTATACTCGACAGATATATTATGCCACTGACAGTCATGGGCGGAATTGCTATCGGAATTTTAGCGTCGATAACAAACCTCATGGGAGCGTTAATTTCAGGAACAGCAATACTTTTAGTAATCATGATTTTCTTCCAGTTCTATCAGAATATTGTTCAGCAGCATCAGGAAGATATGAACCCTGCATTCAGGAAATTCATTAAGTAAGAATAGAGATAATTTAAAAACAATTTTAATTTTAACTTAAAATGGCTAATGAAGAAAATATAGAAAAAAAAGAGGGGCAACCGCAACAGTTAGATTTAGAAAAAGATAAACAGGGAAAAAAGAAGGAAGGAAGTTTCCTGCCTGTGATAATCATAATGGGATTGTCATTATTAATTGCATTTTGGTGGGATAAATTTCCTGTAATAAAAGATTCTGTTCATTCGGTTCTTAATCCAAGTGCAGGATGGTTGTTGGATTGGAATTTAGAAATAGGAATGATTCTGATTGTTTTTATTATTACACTGATGACTACTTTAATTCAGAAATATACAACAGACCAGAAAGCTCTCAGAGAACTTAGAGCAGAGCAGAAGATATTGCAGGAAGAGATGAAAAAGTATGAGAATCATCCTGAGAAAATTACTGAATTATCGAAGAAACAATTGAGTTTTATTCCGAAAACTTACAAGTTAATGAGCAGAAGTTTTCTATTTACAGGAGTTCCTTTTATTCTTTTTTTCAGATGGTTTAATGACTATTTTATTGCAGCAGGAGATCCTCAATTTTTCGGATTTCTGAACTGGTTTTGGTTTTATTTTATTGTCATGATGATATTCAGTGGAATTCTTAGAAAATGGCTGAAAGTAGTTTAGGGGCGGCTGATAACAACTTTTAAAAATCATATTATAATTCTATTTTTATGGAAAATGAACAAGAAAATCAACAGGAACTTTTGTTTAAGTTCAGCATGTATGAAAGACAAATCAGGGAACTGCAGCAGCAGATAGAAGCAATCAGCAGAGGAATAGTTGAACTTGATTCTCTGAATATTGGATTAGATGAACTCGTTGGAGCAAAAGACAAGGAAATTTATGCACCGATGGGAAAAGGAATTTTTGTCAAGGCTAAACTTATTTCTGAAGAGCTTAATGTTGATATCGGCAACGGGAACATTGTTAAGAAAAGCATTCCTGAAACAAAAAAATTAATACAGGAGCAGACGAAAAAATTAGAGCTGATTAGGAAAGAACTTGAAAATAATCTTGAGCAGTTGGGCGAGGAAATTACAGGAATGATGAATTCTCAGGGACATTCGCATCATTGCGGATGTGAAGAAGACGGCGAATGCAATTGCGGACATGACGAGAAATGTAATTGTAAGGAAAATTAATCTCCAGTATGAAGATATTTATGTGCAACCATTTTAACTGCATGTTTGAATGCATCAAATTTTGCTGATTGAGTATAAAGATTTTCAAAATTAGTATTTTCTTTTATTCCTTTTCTTAAAGAATCAATTGACAATTTTTTTATGTCCAATTTAGTATAACTCCTTCCAATAACTTCTGCTGAATGTCCGTCGGTGAAAGCGCAGGCACCGATAGGAAAATTT
>JAQTST010000002.1 GCA_028711165.1 Candidatus Nanoarchaeia archaeon
TAGATCTCCCCATACTAAGCTATTCTGATGCATATCATCTTCATGTATTCCTGATCCTGCACCTTTATCTATTATAAAAAAAATGGAATTATTATTATAATAAAGAGAACTTCTTCCTTCTTCATAACCTGTTGCTACAAAAACCAAAATTCCATCATTATTATAATCCCCCCAAGGTGTTGCTCCTTCAAACCTCCCCCCCCCCCCCGAGATTTCCCCCTTCTCCAGAACTCTTTTGATTTATAACAAATGTTGAACCGGTATTATTGAATGTATACAAATAATCTCCAATCCCAGTTTCTATTAAATCAATTTTTCCATCATTATTATAATCTCCAAAAACTAAAGACCCAAGATTTGTTGGAACTAAATCAGAACTCCATATAGAATTATAAATTAAACTTGTCCTATTATTTATGTAAAAACCAATATAATTATTATTATTCAAATCTGCGCCAAGTAGTCCCATATCTAAATATCCATCCCCATTTACATCAGTAAATGCTGTCATTCCATATCGCACCCCTGTTAAATTTCCTTGCCATTGAGAACTTTCAGTAAATGTTGTACCATTATTAAGATAGATTTTAGCTATTCTAGTACTACTCGATTTTCCGACTAGAGCTAAATCCAAATCTCCATCATTATCAATGTCGATTAATTTTGTACTTCCGCTATATACCCCTGTTAAATTTCCTTGCCATTGAGAACTTTCAGTAAATGTTGTACCATTATTGAGGTAGATTTTAGAAAAAATATTATCACAGGATGTTTCGGTACCACTAAGACAACCGCTCAAGGCTAAATCCAAATCTCCATCATTATCAACATCTCCCAAGGCAAGAGAGCCATACCCTGCCCCTGTCAAATTATTCTGCCATGTCTGATTTTCTGTTAAGGCTGTACCATTATTTATATAAATTTTGGAGATAGCTCCGTTATCACAATCACTTGCCCCCGCACTAAGACAACCGCTCAAGGCTAAATCCAAATCTCCATCCCCATCTAAATCTCCTAAAGCTGTTGCAGAAAATCTCACTGCTGTTAAATTTTGTTGCCATGTAGAATTCTCAACTAAACCCAGAGAACTGTTTATATATGGTTGAGCAAAAATAAAATTCAAAAATAAAAAAAATATTAGGCATACAAATATTAGAAGAGATAATTTCTTCCTCATTTTTATTATAAGAAATAGTTATTTCTTCTTTAATTTAATTATTGTTTTTGATATAATAACTAATGCAAATAATCCCGTAAAGATGACTATTATTATAACAAAATTCCCGCCTGACAATAAATTCTGAATTGCTCCCCCCGTAATTCCTGGCTCCCCCCTTTCTCCATTGTGACTTAAAGTCACTAATAATCACCAGTATATAAATATTTCTTTTTCATCTCTTTATCTCTTATTGGTAAAAAAATATTTTGTTAGATTTAATAATTGATCTAACTCTAATGTCCGGGTAATTATCCTCTTGTAAAGAATAAAAAGAATTTGTTTCGGTCTTAGGTAGAAAGAATCATTTGCCTTTTTATGCATTTTTATAATCAATTCTTCTGATAAATCTTTTGTAGTAAAGACAACCGGCGAATTAAAAATAGCATATTTGTCCCAGTCTTTTATCAGGAATTTTGCTTCATTTACATTTTTTTCGATTAAGTCATATAAGGCAGTTCCCGGATAAGGTTTGACTATTAAAAACTGGGCATAATCTGTATTTAGTGATTTAGCAAATTTTATTGTCTGATTGATTGTCTGCTCATTTTCCCAAATATTCCCAATCATAAAATAAGCTATTGTTATCAGATTTGCTTCCTGAGCTAAATCAAATGCTCTCTTAATTTGTTCCAAGCTTGTGTTCTTTCCTATTTTTTTCAAGATTTCATCAGAACCGCTTTCAACTCCAAATGCAACCCTCAAACATCCTGCTTTTTTCATTTTCTTCAGCAAATCTAGATTAATATTATCCACCCTAATTCCATTAGAGCATATCCATTTTATGTTTAATTTTCTTTCAATAATCAAATCACATATTTTTTCAGCTCTTTCCATATCTGCAGTAAAGTAATCATCTACTATATGAAAATAATCAATTCCATACTTGTGGTAAAGTTCCTCCATTTCCTGTATTACATTTTCAGGACTTCTTGCTCTGACTTTATATCCGTGAACTTTCCTGCTGCAAAAATTACAAGCTCCAATACACCCTCGTGAAGTTAAAATATCTGCTTTAAAATTCTTCCTTATGTCTGTTGTATAGCATTCGGGAAACCCTTCAAATAAATCCCATGCAGGAAAAGGGAGACTATCTAAATCTTCTATTTGGGGAGGGTTCTCATTATGAAAAATTTTTATTTTTCCGCCCTTTTTTATTTTATAAGAAAGCCCTTTAACCTTACTAAAACTTTTATCACTAATTGATTTTATAAAATCCAAAATAGATTTTTCCCCTTCGCCTCTTAATACAAAATCTACATAAGGTTTTTCTAAACTTTCTTCAGGCAATGCAGTTGGATGAACTCCTCCTAAAATACTTATTATCTCTGGTCTTTTATTTTTTAATAATTCAAGTATTCTCCATGCTTCCTTTATTTGAACTGTTGTTGCAGAAATCCCGCATATATCTATTTCTCTGTCTTTTATCTTTTCAACTATCTTTTCATAATCCAAAGAATTAATATTTGCATCTATAATCGAAACATCATGTCCTTCTTTCCTTAATACCGCTCCGAGGTAAGCAATCCCCAAGGGCAACCCTTTATCAACTTCCTTATGCAGAGGTTCTATTAATAATATTTTTTTTCCCATCTCTCCAGAGATGCTTTTTCCTTTAAATTTATTATTGTCTTATAATTATAATTCTATAATTTATCTATCGAAATAGAAGCGGAGTAATATATACTTCTATCAATGCTGCTACTACCAATATAATTAAGGCACTTGTTATCAGAATTATTACATTCAGTACAATATGTACAAACTTCTTGTTTGCAATTCCGTGCCTTATCGCCCCAACCCCGAATATCCCGCCAGCGAGTGCAGTTATAAAATACGCTGCTATTTCAGGAAATCCGTGAATCATATATCTGAGAAGTCCGAGGGGAATTTCGCTTAAATTGTATCTTGAAAAAATTCCTATTGCAGCAGAGATTACACTTGCATTCCACGCCAGAATAAAAATCGCCCCTGCCCCAAAGATTAAGGAGAATATCAATGTAAAAATCATTACCCCAAAATTATTTCCTATTATTGACAAAAATCTCGAGCCATTGCTCAATGCACTTGTTGAAATTGTATTGCTCGTAAAAGAATATTCTGAGATGCAATCTGAAACACTGCCCGGGCTGTTTATGTTGCAATAAGTTTCTATCTGTGCGTTCAGTAAATTAGAATCCTGCAATATTATATACCAGAAAGCAAATGCAACAATAAATCCAAGGAAAAGCCACATAAAAGCAAAAATAGCGTCGCCGTGAACTTTCCAAACCCCGCGGATTCCCTCGACTTCTTCATCTTCTATCTCTTCATTCTTGATTGAATAATAAATGAAAGGAATAGAAAACATAACACAAAAAAGAACTACCATAAGTCCTGAAAATTTTGCAAGAACCGAATCTTCCGAGAATAAAAAGTGAACTAATAACAGCGACAGCGACGCATATAAAATCCCGATGAAAAACATTTTCCACGGCCCCTTCTCAGCTCTTTTTGGATTAATCAATGACTCTAACATTATACCTTTAAGAAAAAGAGATTTTTTAAACTTTCATATTGTATTTTATAAATGAACAGAAAGAGGTTTGATAAAATAGCCGGCGATATAAAAAAGATAAAAATTCAGGGCGCGAGAAATATCGCAAAATCTGCTCTGCTCGCTTATTCTCTTGTTCCAACCAAATCTTCAATAAAAAAACTTAAATCACTCCGTCCGACAGAACCGATGCTTGAAAAAGTTCTGAACCTCGTCGAGAAAAAACCTTACAAAGAAATTCTTGAACATTTCAATTCTGCACAAAACAAAATAAATCTTTCAGTTTTGAAATTAATAAAAAATGGAGATGTTATTTTCACTCACTGCCATTCGACAAATGTCTCTAACGCTTTGATTTACGCAAAAAAGAAAGGAAAAAAATTTCAGGTTTACAATACAGAAACCCGCCCCCTATTTCAGGGAAGAAAAACTGCAAACGAACTGAGAAAAGCCGGAATAAAAGTCACGATGTTTGTTGATTCTGCCGTCGCACTTGCGATTGAAAAAGAAAATAGGAAAGATAAAATTTATGCAGACAAAATATTTCTCGGAGCTGATGCCTTGCTTCCGAATGGAATAATAAATAAAATCGGAAGCGGACTGATTGCAGAACTCGCCCACGCTCATAAAATTCCTTTTTATATCGTCGCTGACTCCTGGAAATTTACAAAAAAGAAAGTTCCGATAGAGCAGAGAAGTTTGAATGAAGTCTGGAATAATGCCCCGAGAAATGTAAAGATAAAAAATCCCGCTTTTGAGTTTGTTCCGAAGAAATATATTTCAGGGATTGTGACAGAATTCGGAATTATGAAGTATGATAAGTTTGTCGGGAGAATGGAATAAGAACATTTATAATCCTTAAATTATGTCAGAATTTTATGAATGTTGATTTACATAATCATTTTGGAAGAAACGGAAAGAATCCTGGATTTGATAAAACAATTGACTTAGTTTCTAAAAAATTAGGGAAAGATTCTGTTATTGGGTTTACTAATTGCAGTTCTGAAGATTACAGGTTTGAAAATTTTGTAAGACAATCAGGGAAATATGAAAGAGTTTGGGTAGGAGATAAAAATAGAATTCTTTTTGTTCCTGAAAAACAGGTTTATGTCATCGGAACTGAAGAAGTCATAACAAAACAAGGACATCTTCTTGTCGCAGGCACACTTGCCTATAATAAAATTCAAAAAAATGATAAAAGTCTTTCTTTGGAAGATGCTCTAAAATCTGCAGAAGATTTTAATGGGATAAAAATTGCTGTTCACCCTTTTGGATGGAGTGGAACCGGAAATTATATTTCTGAACACCCCCATTTATTATATTCATTTGATGGCTGGGAAGTTTACAATGCTTCATCAGAACTTGCTATCCCTGGATTTCTTCCTTCTGAAGCAAACCAAGATTCTTCCTTTTTTTATAATTCTATAATAAAAGAAAATTTTCCTATCGGTGCCTGCGCTTTCACCGACGGACATTCAGCAGAAGTTATTGGAAGGAGTTATACTAAATTGGACATAAAAAAATTGTCAATTGATTCTTTAAGAAAAGGAATAAAAGAAAACACTAATTTTGAAAATCTTTATACTCAATCAGCAAAATTTGATGCATTCAAACATGCAGTTAAAATGTTTGCACATAAATATCTTCATACTGGAGATTAATTTTCCTTACAATTACATTTCTCGTCATGTCCGCAATTGCATTCGCCGTCTTCTTCACACCCGCAATGATGCGAATGTCCCTGAGAATTCATCATCCCCGTAATTTCCTCGCCCAACTGCTCAAGATTATTTTCAAGTTCTTTCCTAATCAGTTCTAATTTTTTCGTCTGCTCCTGTATCAATTTTTTTGTTTCAGGAATGCTTTTCTTAACAATATTCCCGTTGCCAATATC
>JAQTST010000003.1 GCA_028711165.1 Candidatus Nanoarchaeia archaeon
GGGGAGCCCGCCCAGGAAAGTGAGACGACCAATGCGTGAAGCAACTTCTGGAACTGACGTCCCCCGTGCAACCTATACGTGGCCGATCGCGAATCAGGCCATTGCGGCCGGTGCTGTCTTCACACCAGCCGCTATTGCCTGCAACGGCGCAGCCGTGGCCAACTCCAACGTTGTTGCCACTGCTCGAGCGCAGCTGCCGGCAACGGCAGCTGGTGGCGTTCCGAGCGTGACTGCGTTCGTCAACGCCGCGAACCAAGTCACGTTGACAATCTCGAATCAGTCAGCCGCGGCTCTCGTGGCCACTGGCGCCGACATCGTTTTTGACATCCAAGCATTTCCAGTACTGCCCTAGGAATTGGATAAGCACGCGCCGACCGATGCATAGGCGAGGCACGGTCGGCGCAGAATCGAGGAGCAATGCCAGAGCCTAGAGTCAACTTTCTGTTCGGTGTAGAACCGGAACCGGAACCGGAACCAGAACCGGAATCGACAGCGCAACTCGATGCCATCGGTCTTGAACCCAACGACGACGACGACGACGAGGACGACGAGCCTGCGCCATTTGCGCAAGGAGCTCTGCCGCCCATCTTCACAGATGAGCAAGACGAAGCCGAAGAGGAAGACGACGAGGACGAGGACGACGACTTCGGATGAACGCCCTTGGTAAGATGTTGGCCCTCGATGGTCTGTTTGCGCTCGGGATGCTCGGGCTCGCGAGGTTCGCGCCCGAAACCAAGAAACAGATCGAAGAGACAGCAACCGGAGCACTCAAAGAAGCAGCCCCGGAACTTGCACAGCAACTCGAAGAGAATCCACCGCGACCCCTTGGTGATGTGCTGGCTCAAGTGTTTGAGCAGAAAGCTAGTGAACAATAATGCCCTTTCGACTTCGACTTGGTAGTGACCAACCCTTTGCACAAGGCATCGACCTAGGCGACGGGACGCCGACCGCTGGACGTGTCTGGACGTCGCAAGGCGCAAACCTTCCTCCGGATTGGACGGACGCGTCAATCCCACCTGCTACCTCGCATATCATCTGGGTCAGCCTTGGGGGCAGCGACACGACCGGCGACGGATCGATCGCAAAGCCATTCGCGAGCATCAACCGCGCTTGCACACTCGTCCGAAGCTACGGCAACGCATCAACGACAAACCGTTATACTATCCTAGTCGGCGCTGGACGATTCACTGAGAACCTCGTCATGAGCGATTGGACGTTCATCTCGGGCTTCCAGACGGAGGCAACTCGAGTGACGTTTGCGAGCTTCGCATTCGGTGCCGAGTGGCAGCCGAACGTCGACCACCGTGGCGGCTTCCAGAACATGACCATCAGCGGCGGCGGTCCCGTCGACTTCAACGCGGCGCTTTCAGATCAAGGAAAGCTGTCGTTCATCAACGTTTGGTTCGCAGACGCCTGGACGTACACAGCGCGCACGGTCAACAATCAGATCACCCTTGGATCGTGCTTACTCTCGGGCTTTACACAGAACGGCTTTACCTACTTCAACGTGATGAACTGCTCGGGAGTCAATGGCACCAACGTCGTGCTCAATGCGACCGCCGGACTGACTGCAACGACCTATTTCCGGGCGACGGAACTCGACGGCACACTGACCCTCAATTCGGTGGGTGCCAACTTCTGCGACATGATTTGGCTAGCTTCCGCAGTAGCGGGAATGTTGACCCTGAACGGTGCGCTCGTGCACGTCTCAGGCGATTCGACGCCGATCAATTTCCGCAACGGTGTCACCTTGGCTGGCGGAGCCGCAGACCCGCGATTCGTCCTCGCGGGTGCCAAAGCCGGCAACGCCGCTTTGGCATCCGTGTGCACGCAGCTCCAAGCTTGGGGTAGGTGGGTCGACACGACTACTTAGTCATGACCAAGCGCGCAGATCCCAAGGCCAAGGCTCGAGCGATCGTTGCGGACGCTCGAGCGAAGGCCAAGAAGATCCTGGCCGACGCTCGAGCAAAGGCCAAGAAGATCCTGGCCGACGCTCGAGCAAAGGCCAAGGCGTTGGTGGCTGCCGCAAAGGCTCGTGCCAAAGCGAAACGCGAGAAGACCAAAGCAACCAAGAAACGGTCGAACAAGAAAGCATCCACAACGAAGCGCCCTCGCGAGCGCAAGCCCCTCACGTTGTGGCAACGAGCTGCGAAAATGACGACCACTGAGATCGACAGAACGAAACCACGCATCCCCGTTGATGCAGTCCTCTCGACGATCAATTCGTTCTATGCCGAACCGGACTTCAAGGGTCCGGTTCTAATAGCGGCGATCCGTTCGCAAAGGCAAGCACTCCACAAGAGCGACATCGACCACCAATTGACTGAGCTTGCCCGTGTGGGCATCATCCGGCTGATTCGCAGTAGCGACCTACCTTTCGAAGTCCCCATCGAAGCGCGCCATAAGGGTTACCCGTGGGCGGCTCCGACCTACGTGGCAGTTGCAAAGGTCTAGATCATGGCCATTGAACGACGCCGTCCATTGCCTGCCGGTCGATACTGGATCGATGTGTTCCAGCCAAACCGCGCGTATTGGGAGATCTGGTCGACTGCGATGAAGCATGCTGGACGGCTCACCATCGAACACACTGAGTCGTTCGAGGCGACTGACGGCGAGGAAACCGCGCGCGACTTCGTGATTTTCTCGACCAACGCGGAAACCATTGGTTGGCCCGACCGAATTGGTTCGCCAACGATTGCAGGCAAGGAGATCCAGTCGAGCGCAGACACCGTGCAACGCCCGGACGCGCCGCTCGAGCCTCTCGACGCCTTGAGCGAAACGCTCGGTGACGTCAAGCAAGGGGCAAAGACTGCAGTCGCGGTCGGTGTTGCGATCGGGGTGTTGGCGCTTGGGTTCTTGTTCTTGAGACGGTGACCATATGTCCCTACTCGACGAACTGCAGGGCAAGGTCGATACGGTCCAGACTTCGATCGCGACCACCAGACGGACGATCGATGTAGTCGGAGCGGTGGCAATGGGCGTGGGTATCATCTGGGCGCTCTGGGCGGCCTTCCGTCGACCGAAGGTCGAAGAGACGAAAACAGATGCCGCGATCCGCAACCCGTGAAATGCGGCAGGGCGAAACCAGGTGAACACCCGTACGGTCTGAGCTATCCTTGGGACGCCCTCGCCGCCCCGCGGATTCGAATTTGCACCTCGGGACGTCGGGCGGCAGGGCATTACCCGAGGTGGCACATGGTCGAGAAAACATTCCTGAGTAGAGCAGTCGAGGGTTTCATCGGAGGCGGCTTGGCAGCTGTTGCGGGAAGCGCCAACGAGCAGCATCCGATGCCTCGGTGCGCCCCTGACGGCGAGCCAATCACCGCGCGCACGATAGCGAAGCGCATAGACGAGGAGGTCGACCAAGACCCACGTCAAACGATACAGCTGGCTCTCTTGCTCGCCTGTCTCATTGGCCGACAACAGAAGATGAGCGAAAAAGAAGCCATGATGATGGCTGTCGCGGCCTGGGGCCAAACGTCCCAGTTGACGTGATTTCGTGATTGTGGCTAGTTGAATGGGTCAGCCATCGC